>JAYRDK010000015.1:0-62548 GCA_041909435.1 Lacunisphaera sp. | reverse complement strand
TCACCGCATCGCCATCACCGCGGTCATGCGCAAGCTCCTCCTCCGTCTCAACCAGATCGCCCACACCCACGAACTAATCCTTGCCACCCAACACAGCTAATCAGTGGTTAATCCTTCCGGAGGTTTGGAAACACTCACTAGGCCGCAGACGGGGCGGAAAATTAGCCGTGCCTCGCGGCGCGATCCGTGGCTAATGGGCGCATGTCCTGGATATGGTTGATCATCGCCGGTCTCCTTGAGATCGCCTGGGCCATCGGCCTGAAATACGCGGACGGCTTCACGAAGCTGAAACCGAGCATCGTCACGGTGCTGCTGATGCTCGCGAGCTTCTGGTGTCTGGCGCAGGCGGTGCGCGGGCTGCCGCTCGGGACCAGCTACGCCATCTGGACCGGCATCGGCGCCGTGGGCACGGCGATCCTCGGCATGATCCTGTTCAAGGAACCCGCCACGGTGGCGCGGCTGCTGTGCATGTTGCTGATCGTGGCCGGCATCGTCGGCCTGAAGCTGACGACGAAGGGGTGAGTGTCCGCGGATTGAATGCTGTAGGGCGGGGTCGCTGCCCCCGCCTCGGGTGAAAAGGCGGGATCAGCGATCCCGCCCTACAGACCGGAATTTATCCGTGATAATCCGTGAAATCCGTGGTTAATGACCGGACATGAAACGGATGCTCGTTCTCCTGCTTCTGCCGGTGGTTTTGTTCGCGGCCGATGCGCCGGCACCGGGCAAGGCCACGGCGGCGGTCGCCATCAACCAGCTCGGCTGGCTCGCGGGCCACTGGCGGATGGAGAAGGGCGGCCGCGTGGTCGATGAGCAGTGGATGGCGCCCGCAGCGGGCGTGATGCTCGGCATGTCGCGGACCATCGCGCGTGGCAAGGTGGTCGAGCACGAGTTCACGCAAATCCGCGAGGGTCCGGGCGGGGCGCTGTATTTCATCGCGCTGCCGTCCGGCCAGAAGGAGGCGGCGTTCCAGATCGTGTCGCTGTCGGCCACCGAGGCGGTGTTCGAGAACCCCCAGCACGATTTTCCGCAGAAGATCAGTTACACGCTCCGGCCCGACGGTTCCCTGCTCGCGGCGATCGAGGGTCCCGGCAAGGACGGGCAGACCCGGCGGGTCGAATTTCCCTACAAGCGGATTCAACCCTGAGGATAGCAAACCACGGAACACACGGCATACACGGAAGAAGACGGGGAATTTTCCGTGTATTCCGTGTGTTCTGTGGTTAATTCCTCGGCATGAAAAAAACGCGCGTGACCGGCATCGGTGGTATTTTCTTCAAGGCCAAGGACGCCACGAAACTGGGTGGCTGGTATAAAAAGCACCTGGGCCTGCCGGTCGAGGCCTGGGGTGGATGCGCGTTTCCCTGGCGCGACGCGAAGAGTCCGAAAAAGAAAGGCTCGACCGTGTGGAGTCCCTTTCCGTCCGACACGAAATATTTCGGATCCGGCAAGCAGGGGCACATGGTGAATTACCGCGTGGCCGACCTGAAAAAGACGATCGCCGCCCTGAAGAAAGAAAAGGTGTGGATCGACCCGAAGGGCATTGAGAAATCCGAATACGGCCAGTTCGCCTGGATCAAGGACGGCGAGGGCAACCGCATCGAACTCTGGCAGCCGCCGAAGGGCTGCTAACGGGCCGTCAGCACCGCGTAGCTCTTCTTGCCCTTGCGGAGGAGGAGATACTTGCCGAAGAGGAGGTCGGTGCTCGTGACGCTGCGGGTGTGGTCGGGGACGCGGACGTTGTTCAGGTAGATGCCGCCGGCCTCGAGGGCCTTGCGGGCGGCGCCCTTCGAGGTTTCCAGGCCGGAGTGGACGATCAGGTCGGCGATGGGGAGGCCGGCACCGTCAAGCTTCGCTTTCTCAAGATCCTTGGTCGGGACTTCGCCGGCGACGTCGTTGAAGATGTCCTCGGTGATGCCGTCGAGCGAGCCGCCGAAGAGGATCTCGCTGGCCTTGAGCGCGGCGGCAAGGGCGTCGGATCCGTGGACGAGCACGGTCATTTCCTTCGCCAGGGCCTTCTGCGCGGCGCGGGCGCCGGGGTTGGCCTTGAGCTCGGCCTCGAGCGCGGCGATCTCAGGCTGCGTGAGGAAGGTGAGCGTCTTGAGCAGCTTGACGACGTCGGCGTCGTCGGCGTTCACGAAGAACTGGTAGAAGCGGTAGGGGCTGGTCTTCTTCGGATCGAGCCAGACGGTGCCGGTGGCGGTCTTGCCGTATTTCGAGCCGTCGGACTTGGTGAGCAGCGGGAAGACGAGGCCCCAGACGGTGGCGCCGAGTTTCTTGCGGGTGAGCTCGGTGCCGACGGTGATGTTGCCCCACTGGTCGGTGGCGCCGACCTGCAGCTCGCAGTTGAAGGTTTTGCGCAGGTGCTGGAAATCGAAACCCTGGAGCAGCATGTAGCTGAACTCGGTGAAGCTGATGCCGGTGCTGCGGTCCTCCATGCGCGAGCGGACGGAGTCCTTCGCGATCATGGAGTTCACGGTGATGTGCTTGCCGGTGTCGCGGAGAAACTCGAGGAAGGTGACCGCGCCGGTCCAGTCGTAGTTGTTGACGAGGCGGGCGGGGTTCTTGGCGCCGGAAAAGTCGAGGAAGCGGGCGAGCTGGGGCTTGATGCAGTCGAGGTTGTGCTGGAGCTGGGCGGGCGTGAGCAGGTTGCGCTCGTCGGACTTGCCGGAGGGGTCGCCGACCATGCCGGTGGCGCCGCCGGCGAGGGCGATGGGCAGGTGCCCGTATTGCTGGAAGCGGCGCAGGGCGAAAAGCGGCACGAGGTTGCCGACATGGAGCGAGTCGGCGGTGGGGTCGAAGCCGCAATAAAGCGTGGTCGGGCCCTCCGCGAGGCGCTTGGCGAGGGCTTCGCGGTCGGTGCAGTCGGCGTAGAGGCCGCGCCATTCGAGTTCGGAGAGGATGTCGCTCATAGGGTCCGGAGGAAGCCTAGGACACAGGAGACCCGGCGTGGTAGGCAAGGGGAGAATGCAGGGTCGCCGCTTGCGGCGACCTCGTGCGCTAGGTCGGCACAAGCGCCAACCCTACAGCTCTGCTAATGGGGTGTGATGCGAATTTAGTAAGCAGGGTCATACCTGCCTGAAATGGGTTGCCCGGGCAGCGGTGGCGGCTCTACTGATTGACCTCCGCGTGACGGTCCCCGTCCCGCCCAATCCAGCCCTCAAACCTCCTCATTTATGCCCATCGCCGTTGGTTCCAAAGCCCCCGATTTCACCCTCAAGACCAAGACCGCGGACGGCCTCAAGGACGTCAAGCTGAGCGACAATTTCGGCAAGAAGCAGACCGTGCTGCTGTTCTTCCCCCTGGCCTACACCGGCGTCTGCACCCAGGAGATGTGCGACATCTCCAACGGCCTCAGCGGCTACTCCGGCCTCGGCGCCGACGTCATTGCGGTCAGCGTGGACAGCCCCTTCACCCAGGAAGCCTGGGCCAAGGCCAACAAGATCACCGTCACGCTGGCCAGCGACCTGAACAAGACCGTCACCAAGGCTTACGATGTCCTTTTCCCGATGCTCGCCGGTGTTGGCGACACCTCGGCCCGCGCCGCGTTCGTCATCGGCACCGATGGCATCGTCAAATACGCCGAGCAGACCGCGACGCCGAAGGACCTGCCCAACTTCAACGCCGTCAAGGCCGCGCTCGCCAAGTAATCCGTGGGCCGGCGAGCTCGCTCGCGCCGCGCCCGTCCTCCCTCCTGATGCGCGAGCAAGCTCGCCGCCCACCCATCCAAAGTCACCACCATGAGCCTCCCGAACCCCTTCAACACCCTCCAGACCTTCGAGGGCGGCAAGAAATTCTACTCGCTGCCCGAGCTGACCAAGCAGTTCCCCGGCGTCGCCCGCCTGCCGGTGAGCATCCGCCTCGTCCTCGAGGCCGTGCTGCGCAACTGCGACGGCAAGCGCGTGCTGGAAGCCAATATTAAGGAGCTCGCCAGCTGGAAGCCCACCGAGGCCCGCACCGCGGAGATCCCCTTCGTGGTCGCGCGCATCGTGCTGCAGGACTTCACCGGCGTGCCGCTGCTGGTCGACCTCGCCGCCATGCGCTCGGCCGTGGCCAAGCTCGGCAAGAACCCGAAGATCATCGAGCCGCTCGTGCCCGTTGACCTCGTCGTCGACCACTCCGTCCAGGTGGACTTCGCCGGCAACGCCGAGGCGCTCAAGAAGAACCTCGACCTCGAGTTCAGCCGCAACCGCGAGCGTTACCAGTTCCTGAAGTGGGGCATGCAGGCTTTCGACACCTTCAAGGTCGTCCCCCCGGGCATCGGCATCGTCCACCAGGTGAACCTCGAGTATCTCGCCAAGGGCGTGCTCAACCAGGGCGACGTCTATTATCCCGACACGCTCGTGGGCACCGACTCGCACACGACGATGATCAACGGCATCGGCATCGTGGGCTGGGGCGTCGGCGGCATCGAGGCCGAGGCCGGCATGCTGGGCCAGCCCGTCTATTTCCTCACGCCCGACGTCGTCGGCGTGCACCTGACCGGCGCGCTCCGCGAGGGCGTGACCGCCACCGACCTCGCGCTGACCGTCACGCAGCTGATGCGCAAGGCCAAGGTCGTCGGCAAGTTCGTCGAGTTCTTCGGCCCCGGCGCCGCCGCGCTGCCGGTCGTCGACCGCGCGACCATCGCCAACATGGCGCCGGAATACGGCGCGACCATGGGCTTCTTCCCGATCGACGCCGAGGCGACCAACTACCTTCGCGCCACCGGCCGCGACGAGAAGCACATCGCCACCTACGAGGCCTATTACAAGGCGCAGGGCCTGTGGGGCATCCCGCAGAAGGGCGCCATCGACTACTCGCAGGTGGTGGACCTCGACCTCGCGACCGTCGTCCCGAGCGTCGCCGGCCCGAAGCGCCCGCAGGACCGCATCGAGCTGCCGAAGATGAAGGAGACCTTCGTCGGCGCGTTCGCGAAGCCCGTCACCGAAAACGGCTTTGGCAAGAACGCCGCGGAGTTCTCGACCGTCAGCGCCCAGGTCAACGGCACCAAGGTCGGCCACGGCTCCGTGCTGATCGCCGCCATCACGAGCTGCACCAACACCTCCAACCCGAGCGTCATGCTCGCGGCCGGCCTCCTGGCCAAGAAGGCCGTCGAGAAGGGCCTCAAGGTGAACCCCATCGTGAAGTCCTCGCTGGCCCCCGGCTCGCGCGTCGTCACCGACTACCTCGACAAGACCGGCCTCTCGCCCTACCTCGACCAGCTCGGGTTCCAGACCGTCGGCTACGGCTGCACGACCTGCATCGGCAACTCCGGCCCGCTCGCGGCGCCGATCGAGGAAGCCGTCGTGAAGAACGACCTCGTCGCCGCCTCCGTGCTCTCGGGCAACCGCAACTTCGAGGCCCGCGTCCACCAGAACATCAAGTCGAACTTCCTCATGTCCCCGCCGCTGGTCGTCGCCTTCGCGCTCGCCGGCCGCGTCGACATCGACATGTCGGCCGACCCGATCGGCACCGGCAAGGACGGGAAGCCGGTCATGCTGAAGGATATCTGGCCGACGCTGAAGGAGGTCCGCGACCAGATGGCCGCCGCGCTCAAACCCGAGGTGTTCCGCCGGCTTTACACCGACTTCGCGGCGCAGAACCCGAAGTGGAACGAGATCCCCTCGACCACGGGCAACGTCTACGCCTTCGACGCCAAGTCGACCTACATCCAGGAGCCGCCGTTCTTCACGAACTTCTCGCTGAAGCCCGGCACCATCCAGCCGATCAACGGCGCGCGCGCCCTCGGCATCTTCGGCGACTCGGTGACGACCGACCACATCTCCCCGGCCGGCGCCATCAAGAAGTCGTCCCCCGCGGGCAAATACCTGCTCGATAACGCGGTGAGCTTCGAGGACTTCAACTCCTACGGTTCCCGCCGCGGCAATGACCGCGTCATGACCCGCGGCACCTTCGCCAACGTCCGCATCAAGAACCTGATGCTCGGCGGCAAGGAAGGCGGCAACACGCTCGGGCCGGACGGCGCCGAGACCTCGATCTACGACGCCTCGATGGCCTACCAGGCCAAGGGCGTGCCGCTGATCGTCATCGCCGGCCAGGAATACGGCACCGGCTCCTCGCGCGACTGGGCCGCCAAGGGCACCAACCTGCTGGGCGTGAAGGTCGTCGTGGCGCAGAGCTTCGAGCGCATCCACCGGTCCAACCTCGTCGGCATGGGCGTGCTGCCCCTGCAGTTCAAGGAGGGCACGACGGCGCAGACGCTCAAGCTTGACGGCACCGAGACCTACGACGTCGTCGGCCTTACCGCGGCGATCAAGCCGCAGCAGGACCTCACGCTCAAGGTCACCCGCAAGGACGGGTCGGTCGAGAACGTGCCGGTGCGCTGCCGCATCGATACGCCCATCGAGATCGATTACTACCAGCACGGCGGCATCCTGCCCTACGTGCTGCGCCAGATCGTGGCGGCGAACTGAACCGGGTAACCGAGGTCATTGGTCATGGGTTATGGGTGATAGGAACCAGCCCATGACCCATCACCTATAACCCATTACCTGTTTCGTTCCATGCCCGACCCGAACAAACCGACCTTCCTCGTCGACGCCTACGCCGACCCGGTGGTCGTGCGCATCGAGGGCCGGGCGTCGTTTGCCAACAGCGGCAGCCTGAAGGATTTCGTGGCCGAGATGATCCGGCAGGCCAAGACGCGCTTCGTGATCGATTTCGCCGCCTGCACCAGCATGGACAGCACCTTTCTCGGTGTGCTGGCCGGGGCGGCGCTGGAGCTCCGCCGGCAGACACCGCCGGGCACCCTGACGCTCGCGCGGGTGGGCGAGCGCAACCTGGAATTGATCCGCAACCTCGGCCTGCACCGCCTCGCCACGGTGGATGCCGGTGATTTCCCGCTGAATTTCAAGGACGGTGGCCAGGCCCTGGACGGCAAGGCCCGGGACGAGATCGAGAGCGCCCGGCTGGTGCTGGAAGCCCACGAGAACCTGGTGAATGCCGACGCGGCCAACGCGGCCAAGTTCCAGGACGTGCTGGCCTTCCTGCGCAACCGGGTGGAAGGACGCTGACCGGTGGAGGCGGGACCATCAGTCCCGCGGGATAGCGGTATCGACAGCGATGCCTCGCGGGACTGATAGTCCCGCCTCCAGGCAACCCGACCGGGATTTCGACTCGGCATTTGACCTCAAACTTCAGACTTTTCTCACATGCTGCCCTTCATCCTCGGCGGGTTTCTCGGCGCCCTCCTGGTCTACGCCCTCTACTGGCGGGCCCGGCGGGAGGCGGCGCGGCTGGAGGAGGAGAAGCAGGCGCTGATGGAGGAGCGTCAGATCGTGCTCGATTACATGCACACCATGGTCGATGCGGTGGGCGAGCGGCTGCCGCGCGAGGAGCTGTTCCAGCGCATCGTGCACGCGGCCATCCTGAGCACCGGCGCGCTGAGCGCCTGCATCTTCGAGAAGGGCGCGGACAACATGATGCGCGGCGTGGCGGTCGAGGGCCTGTTCCCGCCGCACCGTCCGATCGCGGACACGCAGCGGATGAAACTCGGTTCGCGCGCCAGGTTCCTCGAGCAGGTGTTGAAGTCGGAATCGTTTCCGGTGGGCGAGGGGGTGGTCGGGCGGGTGGCCGCGACCGGCCGGGGCGAGCTGATCACCAACGCCGCCGCCGACCCGCGCATCGTGAAGCATGAGGACGAGGCCCTGACGGTGCGCTCGGTCATCGCCGCGCCCATCACGGTGCGCCAGCGGCTCATCGGCGTGCTATGCGTCTGCAACGCGTCCGACGGCCTGCCGTTCACCGCGACGGACTACTCGCTGGTGGCGGCGCTGGCGGAGCAGGCCGGTCTGGCGGTGCACAACGCCGACTTCCTCGCGCTGCTCGTGGACAAGCAGCGGCTCGATCTCGACCTCGCGCTGGCCAGCGACGTGCAGCAGATGCTGCTGCCGCGCGCCATGCCCGTGGTGCCGGGGCTCGACATTGATGCCCGCTACCTCGCCGCCCAGAAGGTCAGCGGCGACCTTTACGACGTTTTCCGGCTCGGCTTCGACCGGGTCGGCGTGGCGGTGGCCGATGTCTCGGGCAAGGGGGTGTCCGCCTCGCTGCTCATGGCCATCTGCCGGACGACCCTGCGGCAGATCGCGCCGCTGCACACCTCGCCCGCGCGCGTGCTGGCGGAACTCAACCGCTCGCTGGCGGGCGACATGCGGGAGGGCATGTTCATCACGATGAGCTACGCCGTGGTGGACGCGGGGAAAAACCAGGTGACCGTGGCGCGGGCCGGCCATGAGCTGACGCTGTTGTCCCGGCGGGACGCGTCCACCGGCGTCTATCTCAGCGAGTATGTGGGCTCCGAGGGCATGCCGGTCGGGCTGGTGGATCCGGAGCTCTTTGACTCCGCGATCGAGGACAAGACGCTGGACTTTGCCCCGGGCTCGACGTTGGTGCTTTATACCGACGGTCTCACCGAGGCACCCAATGCCGAGGAGAAGGAATTCGGCGGGGCCCGGCTGGCTGATGCGCTGCGGTCCGGACACACAGGCTCGGCCAAGGAGATCAATGACTCGATTCTTACTGCCGTGGAACGGTTTGCGGGTTCAACGGGACTCAGAGACGACTATACTCTCCTGACAGTTAAACGTTCGTAGTAGGGAAATAAGGCCCTGTTTATAGGGCAAAAGGACATGGGCATAATCTGTTTTCTCATCTGGGTGATAATCCCTTTTGTTATAGGGGATGGATCGATTCAGCAACCCGCAACGTTTCTTCACCTGCCCGACAAAAGGCGGGTTGCTCGCGATGAGCTTTTTTATCGCTGGCTTGGTGCAGGCGCAGGTGGCGGTGAGCGTCACGGACACCACCGGTTGGAACACTTGGCAGAAGGCGGATCTAACCTACATGTCTGACGCCACTCCGGACCAGCAGACGGGGCAGGGTGCCGACGACTTTGCCAGCGATCTGTCCTCCGCCGGGTTCTACCAGAAAGCCGGCACGATCGGCGGTGTGGATAGCCTGCTTTTCCGGGCGCGCATGGACAAGTATGACGGCGACGACCGCTGGGGCAACGGCGGCAACCTCGGTATCGGCATGGATGTGAACGGCGACGGGGCGCTCGACCTGATCATGATGATGTCGGAAAGCTCCGGCAACGCGAACAACCGCACGCGCACCCTCATGTTTGGCGACCCCGGCACCGGTGCCAACACGGGCCCGAGCACCACGAGCTGGACCTTCCCGACCCAGACCGCGATCAACCTGGTAACCAATACCACGTATGACGTCGTGCAGACCAATGACGGTTCCATGCTGAATGGCACCCCGGACATGTTCATGTCCTTTGCCGTGAGCTTCGCCAACCTGCAGGCGGCGGTCCGCGCCTACACGCCGTTCACCACCTTTGACATGACCTACGACACGCGGATGTCGTATATCGCCTTCACCTCCACCCAGGCGAACGCGCTGAACCAGGATCTTTTCGGCACCACCGGCAACACCAGCTCGACGCTCACGTGGGCGGAGCTGGGTGCGATCACCGGACCGGCCAACGCCTGGGGCGTGGTGCCCGAACCCGCGACCTATGCGCAGGTCGGCATGTTTCTGCTGGCCGCCGGCGTGGTGGCCTACTGGCGCCGGAAGCGGGTGACGCCGGCCTGCGGCTGACCCGGCGCGGCGATGCTGCAGCGTCTGCTCAACTGGCTGGCTGACACGGGGCATTTTGTCGGCGGCCTGTTCTACTGGAACCTGCGGAAATCCGCCTACGTGTGGCGGGATCGCCGCGGCCGGTGCCCCTGCCAGAACGAGAGCGATGACAGCATCCCGGGGCGCGTGCGGTGCGACGCCGTGTTGCACTGGCACGATCCTGCGCGGTTCCAAAGGATCTGCCCGCTGCTGACCGCGACGCCGGAGGGCTGGCGCTGTTCGGTGCAGGCCTCCGGGGTGCGGCCGTTCTGGGGCCGGGTGTTCGCGTGGATCGGAACTTCCCTGCTGGCGCTCTACCTTGCGGGCACGCTGGCGGTGTTTGCGGGTCTGCGGATCACGGGCGGCGCCCCGGTGGGATGGCGGCAGGTGGCCTGGCCGGGAAAGTGGCACGAGATCAAGCCGGTGCAGTCCGCCCACCTGTTCCGCCGGGCCATGGCGGCCTTTGCCGACGGCCGGCTGCCCGAGGCTCACCTCCTGCTCACGACGGCGCGGGAGCTGGATCCCGCGAATTATGACGCGGCACTCATGCTGGCCCAGATCTCGATGTTCCAGCGCAGCTATCTCTTCTCCGACGACCTGTTCACGAGCCTTTGGCGGAACCACCCGGGCAACCGGTCGCGCACGGCCGTGGTCTACCACGATACGCTGCTGTCGCTCGACCGCATGGGCAAACTGGGGGAGTTCAGCGTGACCATGGCCGCGGCCGACCCGGCCCGGGCGGTGGTCTGGGTCCGCTCCGCGCTGCTGGCCGTGCGGTCGATGCGCGTGGGGGAGGCGGCCGCCTTCCGCCAGCAACAGGCCGCGGCGATCAATGCCCTGGCGCCGCACGCGCAACAATTGCTGCGGGCCGAGCTCGATCTGCGCGCCGGGGACGAGATCGCGGCGCTGGCCGTGCTCCACCGGAAATTCGCCGGGCCGTTCAACGCGGCTTACGCCCAGTATCAGATCGAGCGCCTGGCCGGCCTGGGCGCCGTGGACGAGGCCCAGCTCCTGCTCAATGCCCAGGGGGCGCTTATGGGCGAGTTCGAGCAGCGCCTCACCCAGGTCGCGGTTGCGCTGCTGGCGCACGATCGCGTGCTCGCGCAGGCCTATTTCCGCTCCTTGCTCCGACTGCCGCTGAGTCCGCCCCGCGTCGAGCGGATGACGGCCTTTCTGATCACGCATGCGGACGTGGATCTTTACCGTGAGTTGGTGGTGCGCCTGCGGCAGGACGCCGGCCTGGAGGCGGCCGTTGACGGCGCCGCGCTCTGGGTCGCCGGCATCGTCTGTGACGTGCCGGGCGAGGCGGAGTTCTGGCAAACCCATGGGCGGCAGCACGGCACCGCGGTTTATCCCGCCGTCAAGAGGCTCAACTATGCCAGCCGGGACCTGCTGGCGCCGGACTCGGTCGCCCATCTGCTGAACGTGATGACGCTGCCCCGGGATGTGATCCTGGCCCTGCTGTGGCGGGTGACGCCGCAGCCCACGCCCGCCGCGCCCAGAGCGTCGGCCGGCCGGGGCTGAGCCCGCCGGGCAAAAGGCGTTTGCGTTCGGGCTGACGCCACCTAGTCCTGTCAGCCCATGTCCGTCGCCGCCAAGCCCACCCATGCCACCCCTGACCAGCTGCCCGATGCCACGGGGCATTTCGGCCGTTACGGCGGGGTTTTTGTGCCGGAAACGCTCATGACCGCCCTGGCCGAGCTGACGGCGGCCTACGAACAGGCCCGGTCTGATCCGGCTTTTCAGACGGAGTTGCGGCACCACCTCCAGGAGTTCGCCGGCCGGCCGACGGAGCTGTATTTCGCCGAGCGGCTGACGCAGCACTGCGGCGGGGCGAAGATCTATTTCAAGCGCGAGGACCTGCTCCACACCGGCGCCCACAAGATCAACAACGCCCTCGGCCAGGCCCTGCTGGCCAGGCGCATGGGCAAGAAGCGCATCATCGCCGAGACCGGCGCCGGCCAGCACGGCGTGGCCACGGCCGCGGTCTGCGCCAAGTTCGGCCTCGATTGCACCGTCTACATGGGCGCCGTCGACATGGAGCGGCAGGCCCTGAACGTCTTCCGGATGCGCCTGATGGGCGCCAAGGTCACGGCCGTCGAGGCCGGCCAGAAGACGCTCAAGGACGCCGTCAACGAGGCGATGCGCGACTGGGTGACCAATGTCCGCGGCACGCATTACATCCTCGGCTCGGCGCTCGGCTCGCACCCGTATCCGATGATGGTCCGTGATTTTCACCGCGTCATCGGCCAGGAGCTCCGCGGGCAGATCATGGCCCGCGAGGGCCGGCTGCCTGACGAGATGGTCGCCTGCGTCGGGGGCGGCAGCAACGCCATCGGCTGTTTCTACGAGTTCCTGAATGACAAGGCCGTGAAGCTGATCGGCGTCGAGGCCGGCGGCCGGGGCATCAGGCGCGGCGAGCACGCGGCGCGCTTCGAGGGCGGCAAGCTCGGCGTGCTGCAGGGCAGCAAGACCTACATCCTCCAGAATTCCGACGGCCAGATCGAGCTGACGCACTCCGTCTCGGCCGGTCTCGACTATGCCGCCATCGGGCCGGAGCACGCGTATTACCGCGAAACCGGCCGGATCGAGTTCGCCTACGCGACGGATGACGAGGTGATGGAGGCCTTCCAGCTGTGTTCGCGCCACGAAGGCATCATCCCGGCGCTCGAATCCACCCATGCCATCGTCCACGGGCTGAAGCGCGCCAAGGCGCTGGCCAAGGACAAGATCGTCCTGATCAATCTCTCCGGCCGCGGCGACAAGGATGTCCAGACCGTGGCCAAGATTCTCGGCGCCCAAATATGAATTCCATGACCGGTTACGGCCGCGCGACGGCCACCCTCGGCAACCAGACCCTGACCGTGCAGGTCAACTCGGTGAACCGCCGCGGCCTCGACCTCTCCATGTCCCTGCCCGACGAGTGGCAGGCCTTCGAGCCGGCCGTCGGCGACGCCGTGCGCAAGCTCGTGCAGCGCGGCAAGGTCCACGTGGCGGTCGAGGTGGCCGGCCAGGCCAGCGCGACGGCCGAGTGGGATCAGGACGCCCTGGCGGCGACACTGGAACAACTCACCAGGTTCGCCCGGGCCAAGCACATCAACTTCGAGGTGACGGGCGAACTGCTCTGGCAGATCGCCAGCGCTCAACGCTCGGGCGCCAAGCTGCCGGCCGATGGCGAGACCTCGGCCCTGCTGCTCAAGACGCTCGGTCAGGCCCTGCGCGGCTTGGGCGCGATGCGGGCGAAGGAAGGCGAGGCGCTCCTGATCGATTTCCTCGGCCGGTTGGAGAAGTTGCACGCGGCGGTCGAGACGATCGCGCACCGCGCGCCGCAGATCAGCGGCACCTACAAGGAGCTGCTCCTGCAGCGCCTCCGCGCGGCCGGGCTCGGGCTGGACGTGAACGACGAGCGCGTGCTGAAGGAAGTGGCCCTGTTTGCCGACCGTTCCGACATCACGGAGGAAATCACCCGGCTGCGTCACCATCTGTCTCAGCTCAAGGAGCTGCTGCGCGCGGAAGGCGAAATCGGCCGCAAGGCGGAGTTCATTTTGCAGGAGATCGGGCGCGAGATCCACACCATCGGCAGCAAGGCCAACGACCTGGCGATCTCGCAACGGGTGATCGAGTTCAAGAACGAGCTCGAGCGGATCAAGGAGCAGGTGGCGAACGTCGAGTAGCGCCGATGGCGCTACAGAGACCTGAAACTTGAAACCTGAGACCGGAAGTTTCGGTCGCGGGAATCCTCAGGTCTCAGGTTTCAGCTTTCAGGTTTCGCTGGTCGTTGCGGGCTGCCGCAACGACCAGAGCACATACCAGAAGACACCGAGGCAGATGCCGATGTCGGCGACGTTGAAGGTCGGGTAGATGTAGCCGCCGAAGTGGAAGTCGAGGAAGTCGATGACGTGGCCGTGGACGAGCCGGTCCACGAGGTTGCCGACGATGCCGCCGCAGAGCAGGCCGAAGGCGGCCTGGGCGGACGGGGAGCGCAGGCCGAGCTGGCGGCGCCAGAAGAAGATGGCCGTCAGCGTGCAGAGCCCGAGCAGGGCCAGCCAGACGCCGGCGCCGGCGAACATGCTCCACGCGGCCCCGGTGTTGCCGACGTGCACCAGGTAGAAGAAGTCCCGGATGATCTCGATGCTCGCGCCGGGGCCGTAGGTGCCCAGCGGCATGCGGGCGTTGATCCAGGACTTGGTCAGCTGGTCGAGCCCGAAGACGATGACGGCCAGCACCCAGAGCCGCCGGTAGGCGAGGAGGCGCAGGATTCTCGATTTTGGATTCTCGATTTTCGATTCCACGGGGAAGTGTCCGTTTGGGGCTGACTCAGCCGACAATCGAAAATCCGGAATCAAAAATCAAAAATCTCATCACTCGTCGTCGCCGCCGTCGGAGATCTTGCCGCCTTCCTCCTCGGCGCCGTCGCCGAACAGGCCGCCGCGCTCGATGGAGCGGTGGGAGTGGCGCTCGACCTCCTTCTTGGCCTCGGTCGAGTAGCGCGTGAAGGGGACGGCGAGCAGGCGCTCCTTGGCGATCGGCTTCTGCGTGGTCTCGCAGATGCCGTAGGTGCCGGCATGGACGCGCTTGATGGCGGCCTCGATCTCGGCGAGGGCCTCCTGCTCGTTGGAGACGAGGCTGAGGGCGAAGTCGCGGTCAAAGGTGTCGGTGCCCGCGTCGGCCATGTGCTGGCCGTAGCCGGAGAGGTCGCCGGAGTCGTCCTTGGCGGACTTGAGCAAGGTCTCCTCGGTGTGCTCGCCCAGCTGGGTGAGCACGTGGTTGCGCAGCTCGAGGAGCAGGCGGTAGTAGCGGCGGAATTTCTCGGGGACCTCGGACTCGTCGACCATGGCGGCCGGGGCCTTCTTGCCCTTGGCCGGGTTGAAGCCGAGGATGTCGGCCAGCGAGGCGGTCTTGACGTGGTGCGGCTTGTGCGGCTTGGCGAGGTCGGCGGCCAAAGTGGTGTGCTTGGTGGTGGCGCCGGGCTTGCCGTTCTTGCCGTTCTTCGCGGCGCTCTCCACCTGCTTCTCGTTCTTCTTGGCGATCTCGCGGACCTCATCGAGGCTGAAGGCGATGGCCTTGGGGGCGGCCTTGCGCTCGAGGAGCAGGCGCTTCAGGTCGGCGACGGACGAGGCCTTGCCTTTCGCGGCCGGTGCGGGTTTCGCCGCGGGGGCGGCGGCCTTGGGGGCGGGCTTGGCGGCCACGGGTTTGGCCGCTGCCTTCGCGGCCGGCTTGTGGGCCGGGGCTTTCTTGGCGGGGGCGGGCTTCTTCGCGTGGGTCTTTTTCTTCGTGGCCATAAAGGGATCGGGTCAGGAGTTAAGGGCTTCTACGCACCGAGGGCAAACTTCTCCGTGCGGCGTGTGAACAACTTTCGGCACCCAGCGCCAGCAGCGCGGGCAGCGGGTGTGGCCGGCTTCCGTGGCGTGGCGGGCGCTGGGCGCCGCACCGGTGCCGGCGGCAAGACTGACATCCGAGACGATAAAGAGTTCGGGTAGAAATCCGCGGTGTTTTTCCAGCACCCGCGAGGCGGCGGCATCCGCGCCGCCGAGGGTCACGACGGCGTCCAGCGACTTGCCGATGGTGCCGGCCTGACGGAGGGGTTCGAGCGTCTCGGTGACCTTGGCGCGCAGCTGGAACAGGGTGGCGAAATCGGTCTCGATCTCCGTGCTGCGCCAAGCCGCCGGCGCGACCGGCCAGTCCTGCAGGTGGACGGACTCGTTGGAGTATTCCTGGCCGGTCTTCGCATAGCTCCAGGCCTCGTCGGCCGTGAAGGTGATGAAGGGGGCCAGGATCTTGACCAGGGCGTCGAAGATGGCGGCGATGGCGGTCTGCGACGAGCGGCGCAGCGGATGGGCGGCGCCGAGCGTGTAGAGGCGGTCCTTCAGGATGTCGTGGTAGGTGGCCGACAGCGTCACCGAGCAGAACTGGTTGCAGAGCTGGTAGACGCGATGGAACTCATAGGCGTCATAGGCCTTCGTGCACTCCTCGATAAGCGCATGGGTCTTGTGCAACGCCCAGCGGTCGAGCGCGTCCATCTTTTCAACCGGCACGGCGTGTTGGGCGGCGTCGAAATCGAAGAGGGTGGAGAGCTGGAAGCGGAGGGTGTTGCGGAAGAGGCGGTAGGCCTCGCCGACGTGCTTGAGGATCTCGTCGTCGACCGGGATGTCGTCGCGGAAATCCTGCGAGGCGATCCAGAGGCGGATGACGTCGGCGCCGTGTTGGGCGATATAGGCGTCGGCCGTCTGGGGCTTCTGGTAGGTGGAGCTCTTGGAGATCTTCTGGCGGTTCTTGTCGACGATGAAGCCGTGGGTGAGGACGGCCTTGTAGGGCGCGGCGCCGAAGGCGATGACGCTGTTCCAGAGGGAGGACTGGAACCAGCCGCGGTGCTGGTCGCTGCCCTCGAGATAGAGGTCGGCGGGCCACGCGGTGCCGCCCTGGCCGCGCTTGAGGACGGCGGCCTGGGTGGAGCCGGAGTCGATCCACACGTCGAGCGTGTCGCGGCCGCAGGTAAGGGACTCGGCCGCCGGCCAGCCGGCGGGGAGTGTCACGCCGACGAGGATCTCGGCGGGCTTGGCGTCATACCAGAAATTGCTGCCCTTGGTCGCAATCTTGTCGGCGACGGCTCGGACGACACCGGCGTCGAGGTAGGGCTTCTTGTCCGGGCCGTAGAAAGCGATGATCGGCACGCCCCAGGAACGCTGGCGGCTGATGCACCAGTCGGGACGCGACTCGACGGCGCCGCGGATGCGGGCCTCGCCCCAGGCGGGGATCCAGCCCTGGTGTTCCGCGATCTTGGTGATCTCCTTGAGCGCGACCTGGCGGTGGCCGGCCTTGTCGAGGGACACGAACCACTGGTCGACGGCGCGGAAGATGATCGGGGTCTTGGAGCGCCAGCAGTGCGGGTAGCTGTGCGGATACTTGGCCTTCGCGAGCAGCGCGCCGGCGTCGGCGAGCTTCTTGAGCACGCCGAGATTGGCGGGGGCGGGCTTCTTGGCGGCGAGATCCTCGACCGTCTCGAGCGTGGTCAGGCCGACGAGGTCGGCGGGCACGCGGCCGTCGTCGAGGTATTTGCCGTCGTCGCCGACCGGGCAGTAGATCTCGAGGCCGTATTTGAGGCCGGTCTGGTAATCCTCCGCGCCATGGCCGGGCGCGGTGTGCACGGCGCCGGTGCCGCTGTCGGTCGTGACATAGTCGGCGAGCACGACGGGCGAGGCGCGGTCGATGAAGGGATGGCGGGCCTGCAGCTTTTCCAGCTTGGCGCCGGGGAGCGTCATGACGACGGACGGCTGCGGTTCGATCTTCGCGGCGGTCGTAACCGAGCCGAGCAGGGCGGAGGCGACGATCAGGCGCTCGGCGCCGGTGTCGGCGACGGAGTATTCAACCTCGGGATGCAGCGCGATAGCGAGATTGGCGGGAATCGTCCAAGGGGTGGTCGTCCAGATGACGATGTAGAGCGGTTTGTCGGTCGGCAGGCCGAACTTCTGGGCCTCGGTGACGGGCACGAGGAATTTCACCCAGATGGCGATGGAGACGTGATCCTTGTATTCGATCTCCGCCTCGGCGAGTGCGGTCTCGAAGGGGATGGACCAATAGACCGGCTTCTTGCTGCGGTAGACGAGGCCCTGCTCGACGAACGCGGCGAAGGTGCGGAGGATGTCGGCCTCGAAGGCCGGAGCCTTGGTCTTGTATTCGTTCTTCCAGTCGGCGAGGACGCCGACGCGCTTGAACTGTGCGGTCTGCTTGGCGATCCAGCTCTCGGAAAATTCGTCGCACTTCGCGCGCATCTGTGCCGTGGTGAGCGTGAGGTTCTGCTCCTTGATCTCCTTGCTGACCTTCTGCTCGATCGGCAGGCCGTGGCAGTCCCAGCCCGGCACGTAGGGCGTGCGGAAGCCCTGCATGGACTTGTAGCGGTTGACGATGTCCTTGAGCGTCTTGTTCAGCGCGGTGCCGATGTGGACGTCGCCGTTGGTGAACGGCGGGCCGTCATGGAGGACGAAGGCGCCCTTGGGGCTGTTGGCGCGCTTGGCCTGGATCCGGTTGTAAAGATCGAGCTTCTCCCAGTGGGTCACCCGGCCCGGTTCGCGCTGGGCCAGACCCGCCCGCATGGGGAAATCTGTCTTGGGGAGCAGGAGGGTGTCTTTGAGTTCGGTCGCCATCGGAAATAGGGGGCCGGAAACTACCCGGCGGAGGAGGGGAGTCAAGTGGCGAGACCGCGATAAATGGCCGGTCTTGCGGCGGCTGATTTCAGAGCGAAACCCCCTGTCTTTTATCTGGTGGTGGATCGTGTGGTGGCCGGGGCTTTATGCCCCCACACTGCAACGAAGTCGGGGCATAAAGCCCCTCCCACCAAGGCAAACACCCAGCCTCACAGTTTGGCCACGAATTCGCCCGCTTTCCGGGCGGCCTCGGCGCCGGATTTGAGGCAATCCGGGAGCGAAATGCCGTCGCGGGCGTTGCTGCCGATGAAGAGGCCCGGATGCTTGGTCTCGATGCGGGTCAAGGGCTCCAAAAAGCGCTCGTGGCCGAGATTGTATTGGGGAATGGCCTTGGGCCAGAAGGTGTGGTGCGTGAACACCGGGTCGCCCGTCACGCCGAGCAGGTCGCGCAGGTCCGGCTGCACCCGCGCGAGCAGGGTGGCGGTGTCGAGCCGCCCGGTCTCCGGCTGGCGCATGCCGCCGGCGAACACCGTCAGCGCCACATGACCGTCCGGCGCCCGGCCCGCGAAGAGGGACGACGAGAACAGCACGCCGAGGATGCTCCGTTGCTCGCGGGCCGGCACGAGCGCGCCGAAGCCGTCGAGCGGATGGGCCACCTGTTCGCGCCTGAAGCCGAGGAACAGCGAGCTGACCGGCGGCTGCGGGATGTGGTCGAGCGAGGCCAGGCTGCGCTCGCCGAGCGTGCTGAAGACGAGCGCGGCGAGGCCGGCGGCCGGCAGCGCCAGCACGACGGCGTCGAACTCCGTGGTTTGCACCGAGTCGGCGCGCGTCCAGATGAGTTTCCACGGTTGGCCCGGGATGAGGCTCGTGACGGTCGCGTCGGTCTGCACGGTGCCGGCCGGCAGGGCGGCGGCGAGGGCCAGCGGCAGGGTCTGCAGGCCGTGCCGGAACGAGATGATCGGCACGACCCCGCTCGTCTCGCCACGGGCGCGGCGCTCGGCGGCCTGGGCGCGGAAGCCGCGCAGCAGCGAGCCGTGCGAGCGTTCGAGCTGCCAGAGGCCGGGAAAGGAGTAGCGCGCGGAGAGTTTGTCGGGATCGCCGGCATAGATGCCGCCGACGAACGGGTTCAGCCCGTAGTCGACGATCTCGCGGCCGAAGTGGGAGGCAACGAAGGCGGCCAGGTTGACATCGGTCGTGCGCACGCGCGGCCGGGAGAACAGCTCGGCCAGCACGCGCAGCCGGGCGCCGACGGAGAATAGCGGCGACGTCAGCAGGCCGGCGGGGGAGAGCGGCACCATGACGGGCCGGCCGCCGCGGACGATGAAACGCTTCTTCGCCGCGGGGCTCACGAGCGCCCGCTGGTCGCAGAGGCCGAGCTCGGCGATGAGCGCGGCGACCTCGGGGGTTTCCTGCAGGGAATTGGGGCCGCCCTCGATCAGCCAGCCGTCGCGCGCGAGGGAAATGATGGCGCCGCCGACCTGCGGCGCCTTTTCAAAGACCGTGACCCGGTGACCGGCGCGCTGCAGCCGCCAGGCGGCGGTCAGGCCGGTGAGGCCGCCGCCGACGACCGCGATGGACTTGGGGCCGGCGGACGGCATCTCAGTTTTTCCAGCGGGTGACGGTATCCACGAGGGCCTCGACGCATTCGATCTTGGCCTGCGGCATGATGCCGTGGCCGAGATTGAAGATGTGACCGTTGGAGCCGCGCATGGTTTCCAACAAACGCGTCACTTCGTGCCGCACGATCTCCGGCGTGGTGTTCATCAGCACGGGGTCGAGGTTGCCCTGGAGGGCGATGTTGCCCGGCACGAACTTGCGGACCACGCCGAGGTCCACGGTCCAGTCCACGCCCAGCACGCTCGCGCCGCTGAAGGCCTGGTCGGTGAACTGTGAGGGCGTGCCCTTGGCGTAGAGGATGACGGGAAAACCCTTCGGCAGCGCGGCGATGATGTCGCGGATCCAGCGCAGCGAAGCCGCCTCGTAGTCCTGTCCGGCGAGAATGCCGCCCCACGAGTCAAAGATCTGGATGGCGTCGGCCCCGGCGCGGATCTGCATCTGGAAATACTCGATGAGGGCGGCGGTGAGCTTTTCCATCAGGGCGTTGAACAGCGGCCGGTCGGAATAGAAGACGGCCTTGCTGCGCTGGAACTCGTCGGCGCTGCCGCCCTCCAGCATGTAGGTGCCGAGCGTCCACGGCGATCCGCCGAAACCGAGCAGCGCCTTCTCGCCCTTGAGCTCCGTCTTCACGCGCTTGAGCGCCTGGCCGACGTAATCGAGCCGGGCGGCGACGCCCACGGGATTGAGGCGGTCGAGCTGGGCCTTGGTTTCCAGCCGGAAATCCATCTCGATGCCGCCCGCGTCGCGGAACTTGTAGCCCTGGCCAAGCGCCTCGGGGATGACGAGGATGTCGGAGAAGATGATCGCCGCATCGAGGGCGAAGCGCCGCAGCGGCTGCAAGGTCACCTCGGCGGCCAGCTCGGGCGTGCGCACCATCTCAAGGAAGGACGACTTGGCCTTGAGCGCGCGATACTCCGGCAGGTAGCGCCCGGCCTGGCGCATGATCCAGACCGGCGGGCGGTCGAGAGGCTGGCAGGAAGCGGCGGCAAGGAAACGTTCGCGGGAGGTCATGAGGGATGGTTGGCCCAGTCGCGGGGCTTGAGGAAGTGTTCGTAGAGCCGGGCCTCGGGGGTGCCGGGCTCGGGTTTCCAGTCGTAGCGCCAGGCGACGAGCGGCGGGAGGGACATGAGGATCGACTCGGTGCGGCCGCCGCTCTGGAGGCCGAAGATCGTGCCGCGGTCCTGGACGAGGTTGAACTCGACGTAGCGGCCGCGCCGGTAGAGCTGGAAGTCGCGCTCGCGCTCGCCGAAGGGCGTGGTCTTGCGCTTTTGCACGATCGGCAGGTAGGCCGGCACGAAGGCGTCGCCCACGCTGCGCAGAAACTTGAAGGCGCCGGCGAAACCCGGGGCGTTGAAGTCGTCGAAGAACAGCCCGCCGATGCCGCGCGGCTCGCCGCGGTGCCTGATGAAGAAGTAGTCGTCGCACCACTGCTTGAACTTCGGATAAAGCCCGGCGCCGTGCGGGTCGCAGGCGGCCTTGGCGGTGCGGTGCCAGTGGACGGCGTCCTCCTCGAAGCCGTAGTAGGGCGTCAGGTCGAAGCCGCCGCCGAACCACCAGACGGCCTGGTCGCCCTCGCCGGCGATGAAGAACCGCACGTTGGCGTGGCTGGTCGGCACATAGGGATTGCGCGGATGGATGACCAGCGAGACGCCCATGGCGTGGAACGGCTTGCCGGCCAGCTCGGGCCGCGTCGCGGTGGCGGAAGGGGGGAGGGATTTGCCCGAGACATGGGAGAAACCGACCCCGGCCTTTTCGAAAACGGCGCCATTGGTCAGGACGCGGGACCGTCCGCCGCCGCCTTCCGGGCGGGACCAGCGGTCCTCCTGGAATCCGGCGCCACCGTCCTCGCGCGTCAGGGCGCCGCAGATGTCATCCTGCAGGGCGAGCAGGTAGGAGCTGACGGCGTTGAGGTCGGGTGGCATGGGCGGAAGGCAGGGTCGAGATAGTCACAAAGCTACCGAGAAATACACGAAAAAGCTCGGTGCGGGTTGTCCGATTATCGGCGTTTATTGCGTTCCGCGGCAGGCTTATGCCCCTTGACGACTTTGGTAGTGTTCGGGGTCGACAGGGCTGGGAGCCCCGTCTTTTCTCGCCAATCCGCCATGAACTCCGCCGTGCTTACCACCGTCGCCGCCACCGGTTTTACCGTGGCGTTCTTCCATGCGGCGATCCCGACGCACTGGCTGCCGTTCGTGCTGGTGTCGCGGGCGCGCGGCTGGAGCCGGCCCAAGACCCTGGCCGTGGCCGCACTGGCCGGGCTGGGGCACGTGGCTCTGACGGGCCTGCTCGGGCTGGGGATCGCGTGGTTCGGGTTCCAGCTCGATGAAAAACTCGGGCGGCTCTTCCCGTGGATCGCGGGCGGGATCCTGCTGACGATCGGCCTGTATTATTTCTGGCGGCAGTGGCGCGGCGGCGTGGTGCACCACCACGTGCTTGGGGCGCACCATCATCCGAGCGAGCACTGTGGCCACGAACACGAGCACAGCCACTGGGACGAGGAGCTGAAGGACAGCCGGCTGGTGGAAACCAAGGCCGGCGACTGGGCGGCGATCAGCGGCCTTTTCGTGATGCTGACGCTGTCACCCTGCGAGGGCTTCCTGCCGGTCTACCTGTCCGGCGTGCAGTTCGGCTGGCGGGGCTTCGTGGTGCTCAGCCTGATCCTCGCGGTGGCGACGCTGGCCGGCATGATGATCTTCACGTGGCTGACGCTGGTCGGGCTCGAGCGGTTCGAGGTGAAGAATTTCGAACGTTATGAGGCCGGGCTGCTGGGTGCGCTGTTCACGCTGCTCGGCGGGCTGCTGATCGTGCTCGGGCATTGAGGCCTTAGAGGAGGGCTCAGCTGGAGCTGGGCCCTCCAAGGGACTGCTTCCTCACTCCATCCGGTCCGCCGGCTCGCCGGTCAGGGCATTCTTAACGATAACCCCGCCCTTCATGACGAAGCCCACCTGTTCCAGCACGGTGACGTCGGCAAGCGGGTCGCCGGCCACGGCGATGAGGTCGGCGTAATAGCCGGGCGCGAGCCGGCCGACCTTGTCATTCCAGCCAAGCAGGTCGGCCGCGTGCACGGTGGCGGACTGGATGGTCTGCATGGGCGTCATGCCCCATTTGACCATGTGGAAGAACTGCCGGCCGTTCCAGCCGTGCGGATAGACGCCGGAGTCGGTGCCGTAGGCGATCTTCGCGCCGGCCTTGACGGCCTTCGCGAAGTTCTCGCGCTGCGTGCGGCCGACGAGGCGTTCCTTTTCCAGGATCTTCTCCGGGTAACCCATGCGCCCGAACTCGGCCAGGATGTAGTCGTCGTTGTAGATGTCGAAGACCAGCCAGGTGCCATGTTCCTTGGCGAGGGCGATGCCCTCGTCGTCGATGAAGCTGCAGTGCTCGACGGAGGCGACGCCGGCGCGGATGGCGCGCTTGATGCCCTCGGTGCCGTGGGCGTGGGCGGCGACCTTCCGGCCCCACATGGCGGCCTCGTCCACGGCCGCCTTCATCTCCTCAAATGAATATTGCGGCGCGCCGACGGACTCCTCCTCGGAGAGCACGCCGGCGGTGGCGAGGATCTTGATGACGTCGGCGCCATACTTGATGTTTTCCCGGATCCGCTTGCGGATGGCGTCGACCCCGTCCGCCACGCCGCCGATGTCGCCTTCAAAGCGCAGGTAGGGCGACATGCCGTTGAGGTCGCCGTGGCCGCCGGTGGCGCTGAGGGAGGGGCCGCTGGCCTGCATGCGCGGGCCCGGAATCTTGCCGGCCTCGATGGCGCGGCGGAGGGCGAAGTCGAGGTAGTTGCCCGCGCCGACGTTGCGGATGGTCGTGAAGCCCGCCTCCAGCGTGCGGCGGGCGTAGAGGTGCGCCGTGATCGCCTCGTCGATCGGGCTCCGGCGGAAGAGGTCCTCGTAGAAATTCTCCGGCTGGCCGGTGACGTGGGTGTGGCAGTCGATGAGCCCTGGCAGCAGGGTGGCGTTGCCCAGGTCGACGACCCGCGCGCTGGTGCCGGCGGGCACCACCCGGCCGAGGTCGGCGGCGGCGACCACGGCCTGCACGCGATCCCCCGCGATGACCACCGCCTGGTCGGTCAGGACGCGCCCGGTGACCGGCTCGACGAGGCGCGCGGCCTTGACGACGACGAGGGGGAGGACCTTGGTTTCGACGGAATCCGGCGGGGGCGCGGCCGACAGGCCCGCGGCGAGACCCGTGGCCAGGAGAAGGGCGGGGACAGGGGAGAAGCGCATGCCAGCACATTGCCGGATGCCGCCGGCCAGACAAAGCAAAAGACATGAACCGCCCCTCCGGCGGGGCAGAAGGCCCTTGCGAGCCGGTGACCGGCGGCTAGGTTCGGGGCAGCTGGTTCAACCCATACCCCTGGAGTTCATCCCATGAAGACCATCGTGCGTTATCTTTCGGCCGCGACTGTGCTGGGCGCGGCCTTGTTGCTCACCGGATGCAGTTCCCGCACAACGCGTGCCCCACGGGTGGAGCCGGTGGCGGAATTCACGGTGGTGGAGAGCTCCACCGAGAAGGAACTGACCCCCGCGCAGCTCGTCGAACTGCGGGAAGCGGTGATCAACTACCTGCACAGCCAGGGCCTCAGGAGCAACCAGCTGTATTACGTGAAGGTCACTTTTCCGTCCGCCAATCCCGAGGACGAACCGCAGTGGGCGGTCGTGCGCATCGGCAACCTTCCGGCGCAGACCTACACCGTGCTCGCCGCCTATCCCGGCCGCGACGACTACTATCCCTACGACTATTACCGCAACGGCTACTACAACCCGGCCTATTCTGGTTTCTCGCGGTGGGGTTACTACGATCCCTTTGACTACAACTACGGCGGTTACTCGCGTCCGGTGCCGCCGCGGTATGACCACGGCCGGCCGAACCAACCGAACAGGCCGGACGACAAGCCCGATCACCCGCCCGGCACGCGCACGCGCTGGACCCACCCACCGCGCACCGATGCCGACCAGGCGCGGGCCAACGCCTATCCGCCGCGCACCGCCAACCCCGAGCGCTGGGCCCGCGAGCGGTCGG
Organism: Lacunisphaera sp.; assembly: GCA_041909435.1. Lineage (GTDB taxonomy): Bacteria > Verrucomicrobiota > Verrucomicrobiia > Opitutales > Opitutaceae > Lacunisphaera. The sequence goes on along the minus strand of JAYRDK010000015.1, from coordinate 38,144 downwards.
AGCATCGCGGCGGTTACACCCGGTCGGAGCCGGGCAACAGCAGTTCCGGCGGGCGTTCCTACAGCCCGCCCCCGGAGCGTTCCTCTTCGCCGTCGTCCGGCGCCGACCTCAGCCCGGGGCGGGTGGAATCGTCAAACGCGGGCATCCAGCAGGCGACCTCCACCGAGAAGGAAAGGTAACCGGCGCGGGACCTACATGGGCCGCGCCGGCGGATTTTTTCCGGCGGCCCTTTTCCGCCGGGCCGCCGGCCCGGGAGCGGGTCGTTTTCTGGGTGCCGGCACGACGCCGATCCGCGGATCGCGCCGGCGGGCAAGCGCGACGAGGCGGACGGCGAGGCGCTCGAAACGGTCGGCGGTTTCCGGCAGATACAGCCACTTCGGCAGGATCGGGTGGGGCGTGAGCCCGGGGAACTCCGCCTGCAGCGCGGCATGGCGGGCGTGATCGGTGCTCACCAGCATCCCGCGCCACGGTTCCTCGCCGGCGCAGAAGCAGAGCATCAGCTTGCCGTCGAGGTAGACGGCCTTGGCGCCGAACATGGTGCGGAGCACAAAACCCGGCTCGGCCTCCAGCGGTTCCCACAGCCACTGGTGGCGGTGCACGGGCCGGGCCCGGCCAAGGGTTTTTTCCAGGCGCGGGCGCATCGGGTGCGGTTAACGGATCTCGAGGATGAGCCGGGCCAGCGCCTCCGGCTGGCGCCAGTGGGGGTTGTGGTCGCCCTCCATCAGCAGCACCGGCCAGCCGCGGGCGCGGGCGCGTTCGGCGGAAGGAAAGAAATCGTCGTCTTCCGGCTTGGCGCCCTTTTCGACCGTGAGGATGTAGGTCCCCGGTATCCTGGCGGCGGCGGGATTCTTGAGGGTGATCGGGTCGGTGAGCGTCTTGAGCGGCTGGGGCACGTCGATGGGGAGGGGTTTGCCGGGCCGCACCCACCAGGGCGCGATAAAACCGTCCTGGGCCTTGGCCGCGAGCAAGGGGCCGCCGGCCGGCTGTGTGCCCAGCAGGCTCTCGCCGTCGACCGGCAGCCGGGCGTCGAGGTAGACCAGCCGGGCGATGCGCTCGGGGATCCGGTCGGCCACGCCGGTGATCACCATGCCGCCGTAGCTGTGACCGAGGAGGATGACATCGTGCAGGTCCTCGAAGAGGATGTAATTCACGATGTCGTCGATGTGTGTCGCGAGGCCGATGTCGGCCCGGGCGGTGTTGAAATGCTCGCCCAGGCCGCTCAAGGACGGGCGATGAACCTGCCAGCCCCGGGCCTCGAGCAGCGGCGCGAGTTTCTTGAAATGCCAGCCACCGGCCCAGGCGCCATGCACGGTGACGAGGACGGGCGGTTTGACCGCCGGCTCCGCGGCCGGCAGAATGGCGACACAGACCAATCCGAGCAGGACAAGCAGCAGGCGGGCTTTCATGCCGGACAACCTGCCCGAACCGGCCGCCCGGTCAACCCGGGCGGTGTGACATATCAAGTCCGCGGCGGGACGCACCCCCTTGGCCGGCTTCTTCCTTGAAGACCGGGATTCATCTTGTCTGCATCGCCGCGATGCTGGGGATCCGCCATTTCCGTCATGGTTGAGACACGCGCGCTGACCCCGGGCGGTTCGCCGGTTGTGCGCTGGGCCCTGATTTTGATCGCGGTCCTGCCGTTTCAGCTCGGCCTTTGGCACCACCTGACAGTCGGCGGGGCGGAAGCCACGGGATTCCTGGGTTACGATGCGCCTTATTATGCCGCCAACGGGCGGGAGACATTCGAGCGGGGCAACGGTTTTTCCCACCCGAATCCCTACGATCCGGATCCGGCCGCGCCGGCGATTTATTTCCACTGGCTGACCTGGTGGTTTGGTTTTGGCATCAAGGTGCTGCACTGCGATCCCGGGGTCTTCTATGTCGCCACGGGATTGGTCGCCGCCCTGCTGGGCAGCTGGCTGACGTGGCGCCTGGTCGGGGCGGTGCTGCCGGATCCGCGCGGCCGAAACCTGCTCTTCCTCCTGACGATGTGGGGCGGCGGCGCGCTGTGCCTGGGCGCGGTCGGTTACAGCCTGGGAACGGGCCGGCCGGCCTGGGAGGATCTTTTCATCATCGATTATCCCGCCGGCTGGTGGTTTGCGAACTGGGGACGCAATTTCGTGCTGCCCACGGAATCGGTTTATCACGTGCTCGCGGCCCTGATCTGGCTCGGGGTGCTGCGCGGGCGCTGGGGCCTGGCGCTGGGTGGTGCCGCCGCCCTGGCGGCCACGCATCCCTTCAGCGGAGCGCAGCACCTGGCCATCCTTGGCGCCTGGACGGGCTATCTGGCCCTGCGCGACCGGACGGCGCCAGCGCTCGGTCGGGCCGCGCTGGTCGGGCTGATGCTCGCCCTGTTCGCGGCCTATTATTTCTGGTTCCTGAACCTTTTCCCGACCCACCGGCAGCTGCAGGCCGGATGGGCGAACGCCTGGAACACCTCGCTGCCCTTCCTGTTGTTGTCCACCGGCCCCGTCGCCGCGCTGGCGGCCTGGCGGTTCAAGGCCCGGCAGTGGCGGCTGGACGACCGCGAGCGGTTCCTGCTCGTGGCGGGATGCGTGACCATCGGGCTCATGAAACACGACTGGTTCATTTCCCCCCACCAGCCCATCCACTTTGGGCGGGGTTACAACTGGCTGCCGTTCTGGCTCATCGCACTGCCGCAAATCCAGGCTGCGGCAGCGGCGTTGGCGGCCTCCGCCCGGCGCTGGTGGGCACGCGGTCTCCTGGTGGTGGCCGGCGCGTTGTGCGTATTCGACAACGCGGCCTTCCTCGGCCGGACCTGGACGGACGGTGAACAGGGCAACCACCTGCTCGAGCCGGCGCTGCGCGAGATGTTTGCCTGGATGGATGCCGCCCGGCTCGACGGCGTGCTGCTGTGCGCCGATGCCAGGGTGAGTTATCTTTCCGCGACCTACACGGGCGTGCGGCCCTATATCGGGCACCTGGCCAATACGCCCGATGTCCGGTTGCGCTGGCGGGAAATAACGGGCTGGCACCGGCGGGGTGAAACCTGGGCGGGGTTCGACCGGATCGACTACATTCTCATCCGGCCAACCGACAAGCCGGCGGGGGAATCATGGCGGGAACTTCACCGGAATGATGGCTTCATTCTGCTCGGACGGGCGCGCTGAACGGCGCGCCGCCGGCCCTCAAACCTGCTCCAGCGGCAGCGCGTGCAGCTTCAACTCCGGGTTCTTTTCCTGGAAGTAGCGCATGGTCCACTCGTTCGGGAAGAGCACGACGGGGTTCTCGAACTTGTCGGCGCCGAAGCTGACGCCCGTGGCGACGATGAGGCGCGAGGGATCCTTGAGCAGCGGGTGCGGCTCGACCCAGCGGAGCATCGTCCAGGGCGCGGGCGTCAGGCGCGACTCGGCGCCGTATTCGCTCTGGAGGCGCCATTGCACGACCTCGAACTGCAGCGGGCCGACGGCGGCGAGCAGCGTGGCGCCGGACGGGGCGCTCTTGGCGGTGAAGGACTGGACCACGCCCTCCTGCAGGAGCTGCTCGAGGCCGGCGCGGTATTTCTTGGAGTCGCCGGTGTTCGGGTTGGAGATGTAACTGAAGACCTCGGACGGGAAGCGCGGGATCTCGTCGTAGCAGATCGTGCGGTCCTGCGTGAGCGTGTCGCCGATGCCGAACTCGCTGTGGCCGACGAGGCCGATGACATCGCCCGGCCACGCCTCGTCCACGGTCTCGCGCTCGCGGCCGAAGAGCTTGTGGGAGGAGGAGAGGCGGACGGACTTGCCGGTGCGCTGGTGGGTGACGACCATGTCGCGCTCGAACTTGCCCGAGCACACGCGGCAGAAGGCGATGCGGTCGCGGTGCTTCGCGTCCATGTTGGCCTGGATCTTGAAGATGAAGCCGGAGAATTTCGGGTCGTCGACCGGCACCTCGCGGGCGGTGGTCGGCTGCGGAAAGCCCGGCACGGTGATCGTGACGGACTTGCGCGGCGCGGGCGGCACGGAGTCCTTGAGGAAACCGTCGAGCAGGAGCTGGATGCCGAAATTGTTCACGGCCGAGCCGAAATAGACGGGGGTCTGCCGGCCGGCCTGCACGGCCTTGAGGTCGAAGGGGTGGCCGGCGCCGTCGAGCATCTCGAGCTGGTCCTTCACCTCGTTGAAGGTGTAGTCGTCGAGCTTGCCGCGCACGGCGTCGTCATCGAGCGAGGTGACGTTGACCGGCGCCTGGAACTTGCCGCCCGGGACGCGCTCGAAGAGGTGGACCTCCTTGGCGCGGCGGTCGAACACGCCCTTGAAGGACGGGCCGTTGCCGAGGGGCCAGATGACGGGCGACGACTGCAGGCCGAGGACGTTCTCGAGTTCGTCGAGGAGGTCGATCGGGCTGCGCGTGGGCCGGTCGCACTTGTTCATGAACGTGAAGATCGGGACGCCGCGGCGACGGCAGACCTCGAAGAGCTTGCGGGTCTGGGTCTCGACGCCCTTGGCGGCGTCGATGACCATGAGGGCGGCGTCCACCGCCGTGAGCACGCGGTAGGTGTCCTCGGAGAAATCCTTGTGGCCGGGGGTGTCGAGCAGGTTGACGGCGCAGCCGGCGTAGTCGAACTGGAGGACGGTCGAGCTGATCGAGATGCCGCGCTGTTTCTCGAGTTCCATCCAGTCGGAGGCGGTGGCGCGCTGGTTTTTGCGGTCCTTGACGGCGCCGGCGAGGTGGATGGCGTTGCCGTAGAGCAGGAACTTCTCGGTCAGGGTCGTCTTGCCCGCATCGGGGTGCGAGATGATCGCAAAGGTGCGGCGGCGGGCGATTTCCTGGGCGGGCGTGGACATGAAGGGGTCACGCAAAGCCCCAAAGGCACGGAGGGAAAGCCTTTTCTGAAGACCGGAACGGGTGCGCGGGCCGGCGGGTCGTTTTTTACACTACGGGGTTTCCTTAGGACAGGTTACGGTGCTGGCCGGATGGGCGCGGACGGGAAAGAAGGCTACAGTAAGCCAACCTCCTCCTCCCATGCTTCTCGTTTCCATCATCCTTGGCTTTGCCGCTCTGGCGCTCGGTCTGCTTACGCTGCTGGACCGTTACGAGACCGCGGTGGACAAATCCCACGCGGACCGGCGGGCCAACAAGGCCCCCAAGCTGATCTACTACGACGCCTTCACGGACCGTCGCCAGCAGACCGGCGGCATCCCGCCGCGCGACCAGCCGGACCGCCGCAAGGCCGTGGCCTGATTTTGAGCTTCTAAGCCCGGGCAAACCCCCGGAGAGTCCGGGCATGTCTGCCAGCCTGAAGCTCAAGCCCAATGCCACTTCCCGCGTGCTCACGGGCCACCCGTGGGTGTTCGCCAACGAGTGCGAGGCATTGCTGCCCGCCGCCCACGACGGCGAGGTGGTGGAATGCCGCGACCGCACCGGGCGTTTCCTCGGCACCGGCATCTATAACAGCAAGTCCCAGATCGTCTGGCGACGGCTGAGCCGCGACCGGGTCGCGCTCGACGAGGCCTACCTGCGCGCGGCGCTGGAGAAGGCCGTGGCGCGGCGCGCCGGGCTGGGCGACTTCAAGCGCCTGGTCTGGTCCGAATCCGACGACCTGCCGGGCGTGGTGGCCGACCAGTTCGGGGACACGCTGGTCGTGCAGGTCCAGACGCTCGCGATGGACAAACGCAGCGCGGTCCTCAGCGACCTGCTGGCGGGCCTGACCGGGGCGAAGGAGATCATTTTCCGCAACGACGCCAACATCCGGAAGCTGGAGGGCCTGCCCGCGGAGGTGCACACGCGCTCGGGCGCGGCCTGGGAGCCGCGCTGGGTGAAGATCGACGGCCTGGACTACTGGCTCGACCTGCAGGGCGGACAGAAGACGGGGTTCTACCTCGACCAGCGGCAGCAGCATGCCGTCGTGGCGAAATATGCCGCCGGCCGGCGGGTGCTCGATGCGTTCTGCAACCAAGGTTCGTTCGCGCTGCATTGCGCCCGGGCCGGGGCCGCCAGCGTGCTCGGGCTCGACAGCGCGTTTGACGCGGTCGGGCAGGCGAAGAAGAACGCCGACCGCAACGGGCTGAAGGCCGAGTTCACCGGCGCGAACGTCTTCGACTGGTTCACGGCGCAGCGCGAGGCCGCGCCGGCGTGGGACCTGATCATCCTCGACCCGCCGCCCTTCGCGAAATCCAAGTCCGCGCTCGAGGGTGCGCTGCGCGGCTACAAGGAGCTCAACCTGCGCGCGATGAAGTCACTTTCCGCCGGCGGCGTGCTGGCGACCTACACCTGCTCGCACCACATGCAGGACGCGCAGCTGCGCGAGGTGCTGGCCGAGGCCGCGGCCGACGCGAAGAAGCGGGTGCACGTGCTGGAGTATTGCCACCAGCCGCCCGACCATCCGGTGCTGGTGACGATGCCGGAGAGCGAATACCTGCGCGGGTATATCCTGCGGGTGGAGTGAGCCGTTCGCGGGCGGGGTCGCCCGCGCTCCAATGAAACTGATTCCACGGCGACCTCGCCGTGAAATCACCTCACCGCTGCTTGGCGGCGTCGTCCAGGTTCCGGCGGGTGGTGCGGAGGTTCACCAGTTCCTTCTCGATCATGGCCTGGTCCTCCTCGGTGCGGGGAAACTTGAGGCGCTCGAGCAGATTGCGCTCGCTCTCGAGCAGGTTCACGCGCGAGGCGGCGACGGCGGCCATGTGCGAGGCGGAGTTGCCGCCGAAGATGGCGGCGGCGGTCGAGACCTTGTCGCTGTTGAGCGACTTGTCGAGGTCGGTGGACTTCAGCTTCTTCTTCTCGCGGGCGATCTGCTTGTCGATTTTCTTGAGCTCGTTGTCGATCTGCTTCACGCGGGCCGAGGTGACCTCGACCTTGGGGAGGGCGAGCACCTCCTTGTCCGCGGGGGTGGTCTCCGCGGCCGGGGCCGGTTCCTTGGCCGGGGCGGGCTGGGCGGGTTCCGGCCTGGTGGCTTCGGCCGCCGGGAGTGAAACCGCCAGGCTGGCGGTCAGAAGCAGGGCGGCGCGGCGGAGGAAGATGGCGGGGGTCCCGGGGGGGGGGGGGGGTGAAGGGTTGGCGGGTCAGGGCAGACGTTTGCCAGCGGCGGCGGTTTCGCCAATAGAAAAGGCCGGACCTTGCGGCCCGGCCTTTCCCGGTGTGTGTGTTGCGAAGCTTGGTGTCAGGTCGGCTTCGTAGGCTGTGGTGATAGCAGGGGTCGTGCCGCGGGCAAGCCTTAGATGCGGCCGCCGTAGATGGCGCTGGCCCCGAGTTCCTCCTCGATCCGGAGGAGCTGGTTGTATTTGGCGACGCGGTCGGTGCGGGAGGCGGAGCCGGTCTTGATCTGGCCCGCGTTCGTGGCGACGGCGATGTCGGCGATGGTCACGTCCTCGGTCTCGCCCGAGCGGTGCGAGATGATGGTCGTGTATTTGTTCTTTTGCGCGAGCTCGATGGAATCGAGGGTTTCGGTGAGGGAGCCGATCTGGTTGACCTTGACGAGGATCGAGTTGGCGGTGCCGGTGGCGATGCCCTTCTTGAGGAACTCGACGTTCGTGACGAAGAGATCGTCGCCCACGAGCTGCACCTTGCCGCCGATGGCGTCGGTGAGCTTCTTCCAGGTCGCCCAGTCGTTCTCGGCGCAGCCGTCCTCGATCGAGACGATCGGGTATTTGGCGCAGAGCTCCTTGTAGTAGCCGACGAACTGGTCGCCGGTGAAGGAGCGCTGGTCGGACTTCTTGAAGACGTAGGTCTTGGACTCCTTGACGTAGAACTCGGAGGAGGCGACGTCGAGGGCGAGGAAGATGTCCTTGCCAAGCTTGTAGCCGGCGCCCTTCACGGCCTCGGCGATGGCGTCGAGGGCGTCGGTGGTGGAGGCGAGGTTCGGGGCGAAGCCGCCCTCGTCGCCGACGGCGGTCTGGAGGCCCTTGGCCTTGAGGACCTTCTTCAGGGAGTGGAAGACCTCGGCGCCGGCGCGGAGGGCCTCGGCGAAAGTGTCGAAGTTCTTCGGCACGATCATGAATTCCTGGAAGTCGATCGGGGCGTCGGAGTGGGCGCCGCCGTTCATGATGTTCATGAGCGGCACGGGCAGGACCTTGGCGTTCGGGCCGCCGAGGTATTTGTAGAGCGGGACGCCGGACGCGGCGGCGGCGGCCTTGGCGGTGGCGAGGGAGACGCCGAGGATGGCGTTGGCGCCGAGCTTCGACTTGGTGGCGGTGCCGTCGAGCCTGAGCATGGCGCGGTCGACGCCGAGCTGGTCGAAGGCGTCGAAGCCGAGGAGCGCCGGGGCGATCTTGCCCTTCACGTTGGCGACGGCCTTGAGGGTGCCCTTGCCGCCGTAGCGGTTCTTGTCCCCGTCGCGGAGCTCGATGGCCTCGTGTTCGCCGGTGGAGGCGCCCGAGGGCACGGCGGCGCGGCCGAAGGCGCCGTTGGCGAGCTTGACGTCGACCTCGACGGTGGGATTGCCGCGGGAATCGATGATTTCGCGCGCGGTGATGGCGGTGATGGTGGTGTTCATGCGGTAAAGGTGGAAGGGTCAGCTGAGGCACCTTTCGGGCCAGAGACAACCCGGGGCTGTGTCACAACCGGCCGGCGTGGTCTAGCCGAAAGGCGGCCGGGAGACCCCGAGGCGGTAGAGCAGCTTGTCCAAGGCGCTGGGCGGCTTGGGGATGAACTCCTCGGGCAGCTGGCTGGCGTGACCGTAGCGGATCGCGGCGCCGATCGGCGTGCCGCCGTTGTAATTGCGGATGAGCAGCGTGGCGCGGTTCAGGAACTCGCGCGGGATGTCCTTGAGGTGCCCCTCGACGGCGGCGGCGTGCAGCGGCGTGTCGCCAAAATCGTTGCGGCTGATGAGCAGGTCGACGGTGAGGCGGTCGCGCGGAATCTGGCCGAGGAAACCGGACTCGGCGGCGGCGTGGATGGGCGTGTGGCCGGATTTGCTCGGGAGCACGAGGTTGTCGTGGGTGAGCACCTCGGGCGGGATCTGGTCGAGGTGGCCGGCGATCGCCGCGGCGTGCAGGCAGGTGTCGTGGTTCGAGGTCTTGGTGAGCAGGTTGCCGGCCGTGAGCTGGGCGCGGGGCACCTGGTCGAGGTGGCCGTTGAAGACGGCGACATGCAGGACGGTTTCGCCGCTGATGTTGGCGGTGGTGAGCGTTTCCTGCGTGAGGAAGACCGCCGGGAAGCGGTCGAGCGTGCCGTGTTCGGCGGCCTCGTGGAGCAGCGTGTTGCCGGTGTCGGTCTTGGTCAGGACCAGTTCGGCCGTGAGCAGGCCGGCCGGCAGCTGGTCGAGGGATCCGCCGCAGGCGGCCTGATGCAGCGGGGTGTAGCCGCTGTTGGAGCGGACCAGGAGATTCTCGCGCGTGAGGAACGCGGCCGGGATCTGGTCGAGGTGACCGTGGCGGGCCGCCAGGTGGAGCGGGGTGTAGCCCGCGTCGTTTTTGCGGAGCAGGTTTTCGTGGGTGAGGATGGTCGCGGGCACCTGGCCGAGGTGGCCGTATTTGGCGGCGATGTGCAGCGGGGTGTTGCCCGAGGCGTTCGGCCGGGTCAGGGCCTCGGTGGTCAAGGCCGCGGGGGGCAGGGTGCGGAGGCTGCCATCCCGCGCGGCGGCGTAGAAATCAGGATTGTCCATGCCAGTGCCTGCCAAAAAAATACGACGTCTCCGGGCACGCAAACCTAAAGCGGACCGGGGGCCGGTCCCTGCGATTTGAGTTTGCCAAGCCGGGGGCGTGAAGCACCCTCTGGGGTGTGTCGACCGCCCCAACCTCCGAACCGACCGCGACCAAACCCAAGCTGGGTGCGGTGCTGCTGATCGATGACGAAAAACCGCTGATCGAGCTCTTCGCCGAGGCGCTTGCACCGCATTTCGAGTGCGTGCTGGCCACCAGCACCCGCGAGGCCGGCTACATCCTGCACAAGAAATCCTTCAAGGTCGTCGTGTGCGACCACCTGATGCCCGGCGGCAACGGCCTGAGCTTCCTCGTCGATGCCCGGGAGGAATATCCGGATATGCAGCGGGTGCTCGTGACCGGCTACATGAAGCCCGAGATGCTGCTGCGCAGCGTGAACGAGGCCGCGCTTTACCGCTACCTGCTCAAGCCGGTGTCCCTGCCCGAGCTCGTCAAGACGGTGATGGAAGCCGCCAAGCTCCACGACCAGACGGTCGCGGCGCGGCCGGCCTGAGATTGCCCGGGTGGGCGGCGGGCCTGCTTGCGCAGGCGGCGGGTTGACGCGCCTGCAAGCAGGCGGCCCGCAAAGACACGCGTTCAGTCATACCGCCGGCGCAGGTTGCTCGGCAGCAGGCCGAGCTCCTCGCGGTATTTGGCGACGGTGCGGCGGGCGATCTTGAGGCCCTTGGCCTCCAGCAGGCCGACGATTTCCTGGTCGCTCAGCGGCTTGCCCGGGTCCTCGCCGGCGATGATGTCGGCGATCATCTCCTTCACGCTGGTGTTGGCCACCGATTCGCCGGCCTCCGACTGGTAGCCGGAGGTGAAGAAATATTTCATCTCAAAGACGCCATGCGGGGTCTTGATATATTTGTTCGCGAGCGCGCGGCTGACGGTCGTCTCGTGCACGCCGATGATGTCGGCGATCTGGGTCATCGTGAGCGGCTTCAGCTTGGCGACGCCCTCGGCGAAGAACTCGCCCTGGTGCCTGATGATCTCGCGGGTGATGCGCTCGATCGTGCGCTGCCGCTGCTCGATGGCGTTGATGATGAACTTCCCCGAGCGCAGCTTCTCGCGGAGGTAGTCGCTCTCCTGCTTGCTCAGCCGGCCCTTCGCGATGAGGTCCTTGTAGGTGTTGCTGAGCCGCAGGCGCGGGATGTAGTCGTGGTTGAGGATGATCTTCCACTCGCCGCCGTCCTCCTCGACCGTGACGTCGGGCACGACGACGCGGTTGGCGTCGTCGGCGAACCGCCGGCCGGGCGCCGGGTCGAGCGTGCCGATCTCCTCGATGGCCTCCTGGATGACGTCGGGCGCCAGGCCGGTCTTCCGGGCGAGGTCGGGGATGCGGCGGCGGACGAGCAGCTCGAAATGATCGCGGATGATGCGCGCCGCCACGGATTTTTCCCGGCCCTTCTGCGCGAGCTGGATGAGCAGGCAGCCGGAGAGCGTCTCGGCGCCGATGCCGGCGGGCTCGAAGGTCTGCAGCAGCTTCGCCGCCTCCTGCATGGTCGCCAGGGGCAGGTTGGCGAGCAGCGCGAGGTCGGAGAGGGTGGACGTGAGGTAGCCGCGGTCGTCGAGGCTGCCGACGAGGAAACGCAGCGCCGCGAGCACGTCCGGCGGGCAGTCGGACTGCTCGGCCTGGCCCATCAGGTGCTCCTGCAGCGAGGTCTCGGTGGTGAGTGAGTCGAAGAAATGCTGGCGGCGCTCATCCTCCTCGCTCGAGGTCTGGCGCACGCCGCCGGTGTCGGACATGTGGTCCTTCCAGTCCTGGCCGATCTTCTCGAGCACCTGGAAGTCCTTCGAGAAGTCCAGCTGCTCGCGCGGGTCGCTCTCGGGCGCGTCGCCCTGGTCGCCGCTGGTGGCCTCCTTGTCGAGGCTCACGTCGTCCATCGGCAGCTCCTCGAGCGTCGGGTTGGACTGCAGCTCCTCCTGGACCGTGGCGCGGAGGTCGAGGGCGGCGACCTGCAGGATCTTGAGCGACTGCCGCATCTGCGGCGCCAGCACAAGCTGCTGCGTCTGCCTCTGGTGGAAGCCTTGGTTGAGTCCGGGGCCGCTCATGGGCGCAAGGGGTTACCTCTGGCTTTCGAGCGTGGACACGCGGGGTAGGGCGGAGGTCGGGACGGCGGGGGTTGAGCCGGTTTTGGCGGGCGGGAAAACTTCGGCGAGGTAGACGGCCAGCTTCTCGTTGGTCGGGCCGTAGCGGTCGCTGTAGAGATACATCTCCAGGTCGGTGAGCATCTCGAAGGCGGACTGGTAGCGCTTCTCGCGGTCGCGCTCGAGGGCCTTGTGCAGGATGGCCTCGAGCTTGGGGTCGATGTCGGCGCGCAGCGTGCTGAACTGCGGGATGGGCAGGGTCAGGATGTTGCGGCGGGACTCGACGCGCGTGGCGCCGCGGAAGATGTTTTTGCCGAGCAGGATCTCGGTCAGGACGATGCCCAGCGGGAAGAGGTCGGAGCGGCCGTCGGTGACGGCGTAGCTGGCGCCCTCGGGCGAGAGATACTCGTCCTTGCCCGGGATCACCTTGCCTTCCTCGTTATACATCAGGTCCAGGGCCTTCGCGATGCCGAAGTCCGTGAGCTTCACGTCGCCCTCGATGGCGAGCATGACGTTCTTCGGGTTGACGTCGCGGTGGACGATGCCGAGCAGGCGGCCGTCGGCGTCGCGCTTGGTGTGGGCGTAGCTGAGGCCGCGGCAGACGCGGGAGGCGATGAAGACGGCCATGTCCACCGGCACCTGCCGGCCCAGCTCGAGGTGGCGGTCGATGAACTGCTCGAGGTTGACGCCCCGGACGAATTCCATCGTCATGAAATACTGCCCGCCGATCTGGCCGAGGTGGTAGGTCTGGACGATGTTGGTGTGGATCAGGTCGGCCACGAGGCGGGCCTCGCCGATGAAATTCTTCTGGAATTCGGGGATGCTGGAATACTCCTCGCGAATGAGCTTGATGGCGACGACCTTGCGGAAATTGCCCGTGCCCTTCTGCACGGCCTCGTAGACGAGGCCCATGCCGCCCTCGGCAAGCTTGTTGGTCAGCTCGTATTGGAGTTCGTTGAAGATATGCTTGAGGGCTTGCGTGGCCACGACCCGACAAAAACCGCCGGTCCAGCGTGTGGCAAGAACTCATCCGCTAAATTTGCACGGTTCCTGCTTTAGCCGGGTGCGGCGGGGCGGAAGGGCCGGTTGACAGGCGGGGCCTGAGGCCTAGGTTGCGCGCATGATCACGCTTTCCAACCGCGCCGCCCGCCAGGTGCAGAGCATGCGCGCCGCGCAGGCCGACCCGACGAAGCAGCTGCGCGTCTTCGTCGAGAGCGGCGGCTGCTCGGGCTTCGAATACGGCATGTCCTTCGACGTCGCCAAGACGGACGACCAGGTTTTCGAGAGCGAGGGCGTGCAGGTGCTGGTCGATCCGACGAGCCTCGCTTACCTTAACGGCTGCAGCATCGACTTTGACGACGGGCTCCACGGGAAGGGATTTGAGATCAAGAACCCCAATGCCCAGAGCACCTGCGGCTGCGGGAAGTCGTTCAACTGAGATGCGGTTTGTAGGTGGCGTGCAAGCGCGCAACCTACACCTGGGCCTCGTGCAGCGCGACGATGCCGAAGGTCAGCGGGATTGCGCTGACTGAGCTGAACCCGGCGCGGAGGATCTCCGCGGAGATGCCGGCCCGGTCCGGGAACAGCTCGATCGAGCCGCACAGGTATTCGTAGGCCGACTTGTCGCCGGTCACGACGCCGGCAACCACCGGCAGCACGAATTTCAGGTAGGCGTAATAGAACGGGCGGAACCAGAAAAAGGGCTGGGAGAACTCCAGCACGAACAGCCGGCCGCCCGGCCGGAGCACGCGGCGCATCTCGGACAGGGCCTTGTGCCGGTCGGCCATGTTGCGCAGGCCGAAGGAAATCGTAACCGCATCATAAGAGCGGTCGGGCAGGGGCAGGGCCATGCCGTCACCTTGACGGAACTCGATCTTGGTCCAGCGGGGGCTGCCGGAGCGTTTTTTTACAGCTTCATCCAGCATCGGCTGGCAGAAATCCATGCCGGTTAAGTAGGTGCCGGCGGGCAGGCCGTCCGCCAGGGCAAAGGCCACGTCCCCGCTGCCCGTGGCGAGATCCAGGACGGCCCCGGGATGGGCGTCGTGGACCACCCGGACGAGGCGCTGGCGCCACCAATAGTCCACCCCTCCGCTCAGGAGGTGGTTGGCCACGTCATAACGCCCCGCAATGCGGGCAAACATGCTGTTTACGGCCTTCGGATCGGGCATGGTTAAGCCTTAGGCTTTGTGCGGCTTTGCGGTTGACGCAAGCACAGGGTAGTGAATTATTTGCGGTTGTAAGAATCAAGGCATCCTAAATTTCAACCCACGCCCCGCCATGTCGACCAACCTGACCAAACGTGAGATCGTCCTGGAAATCTACGAGAAGACCGGCTTCCCGCAGAAACAAATCCAGGACACGGTGCAAATGACGCTCGATATTGTCATGGATGCACTTGCAGCCGGCCGCAACGTCGAGCTCCGCAACTTCGGCGTGCTCGAGGTGCAGGTCCGCAAGGCCCGCGTGGGCCGCAACCCGAACAAACCCGAGACCGAAGTCGTCATCCCGGAGCGTGCCGTGGTGAAGTTCAAGTCGGGCAAGATTCTCAAGCAGAAGATCAAGCAGCTCAGCCTCGAGAAATTGCGCAGCAACCCGCCGCCTCCGGCCTCGGCCTGAGCGCGCGTCCAGTCGCAGCGAGGCATGGCCGGCTTTCAGTCGCTTCCGGGCTTCCGGGATTTCTATCCGGAAGACTTTTCCCGCCGTCAGCACATCTTCCGTAACTGGCGTTCGGCAGCCACCACCTTTGGCTTTCAGGAATACGATGCACCCGTCCTGGAGCCGCTCGAACTCTACAAGACCAAGTCAGGTGACGAGATAGAGGCCCAGCTCTTCAGTTTCACGGACAAGGGCGGTCGCGAGGTCTCCCTGCGGCCCGAGATGACGCCGACGGTCTGCCGGATGGTCGGCGAGAAGGCCGGCGCGCTGAAGCGGCCGATCAAGTGGTTCAGCATCGCCGAGTTCTACCGCTACGAGCGTGCCCAGAAGGGCCGGTTGCGGGCTTTCCATCAATTTAACGCCGATATCTTCGGCGAGGCCGGCCCGGAGGCCGAGATCGAGCTCATCGCCCTGCTCATCCAGTGCCTGGCCGGTTTCGGCCTGACCAAGGACGATTTTTATGTGCGGCTGAGCGACCGCGACCTGTGGTTTTTCTACCTGGAGGCGCTGGGTTTCAACGATGCGCAGGCGCGCAGCGTGCTGACCGCCATCGACCGCTACGAGAAGGCCGGCGATGACGCGTTCAAGGTCTACACCGAGGCGCACGGCGCCATGCCGGCCGACCGAAAGGACAAGGTGCTGGCCTTCCTGAAAATCAAGAGCCTCGCCGACCTCGAGGCGGCGCTGGCGCCGTTCAATTCCGAAAAACTCACCGCCCGCCTTGCCGACTGGCGCAAGGTGCTGGGTGGCGTGTCGGCGATGGGCCTGGCGGATTTCATCGCGGTCGATCTCAGCGTCGTGCGCGGCCTGGCCTATTACACGGGTTTTGTCTTCGAGGCTTTTGACCGGAAGGGTGACCTGCGCGCGCTGGCCGGCGGCGGGCGCTACAACGATCTCATCAAGAAGCTCGGTTACGCCGACCTGCCGGCGGTGGGTTTCGCCATCGGCGATGTGACCACCGGCCTGCTCATCGAGCAGCGCGGGCTGGCCCCGGCGCACGGGACCGCGCCGCAGGTCTACGTCGTCATCGGCGGCGCGACGGAGCGCCCGGCGGCCTTTGCCGACATCCAGGCGCTGCGCGCGGCCGGCCTCCGGGTCGAATATCCCTTCAAGGACCTGGCCTTCGGCAAGCAGTTCAAGGCCGCCTCCGAGTCCGGTGCCAAGCTCGCCCTGATCTACGGCGGCGACGAGCTGGCCAAGGGCGTCGTCAAGCTCCGCGACCTCGCCGACCGCGCCGAGCGGGAGATCCCGCGCGACCAGGTGGTGAAGCTCGCCTGCGACCTGCTGGCGGGACGGTGAGAGGTTCGCGGCATGCTCAAGATGTCCGAACTCGCGCTTAGTGCCGGCCGTCTCCTGATCCTGTTCGGTATCGCTTATGTATTGCTGGCGGTGGGGGCGCATTTCCTGTCGCTCGCGATGATTTTCCCGCGGCCGCCGGTGAAATACGAGCTCGGGCCCGATTACGTCCAGCTGACCGCGCCCGACGGCGTGAAGCTCGCCGCCCGCCACTGGGCGAACCCGAAGGCGAAATACACGCTGCTTTACCTGCACGGCAATTACGAGGACCTGGGCAGCCTCAACGACTACCTGCCGCAGTTTGTGGCCGAGGGTTACGCGGTCTTTGCGATCGATTACCGGCGCTATGGCCGCAGCGAGGGCGTCCCCACCGAGGCAAACGTGGCGGCTGATGCCGTGCTGGCCTATGACCATGTGCGCACCAAGCTGGGCGTGCCGGCGGACCGCATCATCATCTTCGGCTACTCGCTGGGCGGAGGCCCGGGCGTCGAGGTTGCCCGGCAACGGCCGGCGGCCGGGCTTGTGTTGCAGGGCGCCTTTGTCAGCGCCTACCGGGTCATGACGGTCGTCCCGGTCTTCCCGGGCGACAAGTTCGTGAACATTGCCAAGGTGCCGGAGCTGAAACTGCCGGTGTTCGTCATCCATGGCACGGCGGACAACACGGTGCCGTTCTGGCATGGCGAGAAACTCTACGCGGCGGTCACGGCCCGTAAGCAGAAGCTTTTCGTCGAGGGCGGCCCGCACACGGGGCTCGGGGATTTCACCGGTCCGCGCTACTGGGACGAGTTCCGGAAGTTCACGGAATCGCTGTAGGTGGGCGCCGGTTGGCGTGGGCCAGCGGGCTTGCTCGCGCGGGCTTTGCGCCTCCAAGCAGGCCGCCTACCGCTTGATCTCGTTCACCAGCGGCTGCGTCCACGCGCATTCCACCTCGCCGGCCGTGCCGGGGTTGGCCTTTTCCTTCGAGGAAATGATTTTGGCCCGCACGTAGATCTCGTCGCCCGTGAGCGTGTAGGATGCGCTGCGACCCTTCACCTCGGCCAGGATCGCGCCGACGTCCTTGCTGTAGCGGCGGTGCGGGAGCGTCTTGCTGCCGGGGGCCGGCCCGAGGAGCTGGCTGGCGGGATCGTAACCGCGGCGCGTGCCGATGAACCGGGTCGTGTAGGTGACGCCCGGCTCGGCCTGGATTTCCAGGGCCAGGGTCCGGTTCGTGCGGGTGACCTCCGTGAGCGTCACGCCCGAGCTGGCGTAGAAATCACCGGCTTCCATCGCCCGGATGATCGACTCCGGGGTCAGGTGGGTCGCGCGGACCATGATCCACCCGCGGAACGGGTTGCTTTTGCCGGGCATGAACTGGTCGTAATCGTGGGCGTCGTCGGAGCCGATGCCATACATCACCTCCGACTTCAATTCGGCCAGCCGGCGGGTGAGGACCACGTCCCAGATCTCATCGGTGCCCAGGCGGGTGGCATCGCCGCCATTGTGCACGAGGGGATGCCCGCTGTAGACCTCGAAGAATTGCTCCCCGCGGACCTGCAGCAGTTCCTCCGCGGTGACGCCCCAGATGTAGTTGGGATGGTTGAGATGGACCAGCATGGGCTGGCCGGTCTGCGCCCGCTGCGCGATGACGGCGTCCACGGCCCGCTGCATGATCTCCAGGGCGTTATCGGCCGTGACGGGCACGACCCGGCTGACCGGGTTCGTGTGGTTCAGGTGCACCGGTCCGCCGCGTTCCGGCTCGGCGGCGGTTGCCGGTCGGGCCCATTTGGCGGTGATCTCGGCGCCCGGGATCAGCAGAAAACGTCCGGGCTCCTCCAACAGGGTGCGGTATTCGGCGAGGGGCTTGAGCCGCACTTCCTTTTTTCCGGCTCGCTCGCGCCGTTCGACCCAGGCGGGGCCGAAGCGCGCGATGTAACGGTCCAGCACGGCGCCGCCGCCCGGCTGGACCACGGTGCCGGCGACCACGGCCGGCGGTTTCAATTCCAGCCACCGCGTGCCCTCGGCGAGCACGTTGTGGTCGGACATGGCCAGGAAGTGGTAGCCGGCCTGTTTGTAGCGGTCGGCGATCATCTCCGGGTAATCCTTGCCGTCGCTCCAGAGCGAATGCGTGTGCAGGTTGCCCTTGAACCAGCGCGGGGTGGGCTCGGCGGCGAACCCGGCAACGACGAGCCCAGTCAGAAGGAAAAGCCGAAGGACGAGGGGCGACATTGGGTTTGTTGTAGGGTCGGCGCTTGCGCCGACCTGATGCACGAGGTCGCCGCAAGCGGCGACCCTACAGGGAAATCACTTCAGATCCGCCGGGCCGAAGGCGCCGGGCAGGAGCGCGTCGATCGAGACGTCGACTTCCTGGCGCCCGTCGCAGGTGGAGATCACGCGGGCGGTGGGGCCGAACTCGTAGATGACCTGGCGGCAGGCGCCGCAGGGTGCGGTGGCGGTCTTGGTCGGGGTGTAGACGACGACGCAGGCCAGCTTCAGCTTTTTTTCGCCGGCGGCCACGGCGCTGAAAATGGCGGTGCGCTCGGCGCAGTTGGTCAGCCCGTAGGACGCGTTCTCGACGTTGCAGCCGGAATAGATTTTCCCGGTCGAGGTGAGGATGGCGGCACCGACGGTGAACTTGGAGTAGGGTGCGTAGGCCCGGCCGGCCGCGGTCCTGGCGGCGGCCTTGAGCTTCCGGAGTTGGGCGGGGGTGGGTGACATTTTCATGCGGTATGGGTAGGGACCGTTGCCCTCAACGGCCCGGGCGCCTGAGGGCAGGCGCCCCTACCGGTCTCAGCTTGGCCGAGACCTTGGGGCTCACAAGCCAAACTCCGCCTTGACCTCGGCAAAGGCCTTGATGGCGAACTCGAGGTCCTCCCGGCTGTGGGCGGCGGACACCTGCGTGCGGATGCGGGCCATGCCCTGCGGCACGACGGGATAAAAGAAGCCGATGACGTAAACGCCCTTCTCCAGCATGCGGGCGGCGACCTTCTGGGAGAGCGCGGCGTCGCCGAGCATGACGGGCACGATGGGGTGGGAGCCGGGGCGGATCGTGAGGCCGGCCTTGGTCAGGCCCTCGCGGAAGAACTTCGTGTTGGCCTCGAGCTTGTCGCGCAGTTCGGTCGAGCGGCTGAGCAGCTCGAGGCACTTGATCGACGCGGCGGCGACGCTCGGGGCGATGGTGTTGGAGAACAGGTAGGGGCGCGAACGCTGGCGGAGGAGGTCGATGATCTCCTTCCGTCCGCTGGTGTAGCCGCCGGTGGCGCCGCCGAGGGCCTTGCCGAGCGTGCCGGTGAAGACGTCCACGCGGCCCATGACGCCGCAGTGCTCGTGCGTGCCGCGTCCGGTCTTGCCCATGAAGCCGACGGAGTGGGAGTCGTCCACCATCACGAGCGCGCCGTATTTGTCGGCGAGGTCGCAGATGTCCTGCAGGTTGGCGATGTAGCCGTCCATCGAGAACACGCCGTCGGTGGCGATGAGCTTGAAGCGCGCCTTGGCGGCGTCGGCTTCCTTCAGCTTCGCCTCGAGGTCCTCGAGGTTGTTGTTCTTGTAACGGTAGCGCTGCGCCTTGCAGAGGCGCACGCCGTCGATGATCGAGGCGTGGTTCAGCTCGTCGGAGATGACGGCGTCCTCCGCGCCGAGCAGCGTCTCGAACAGGCCGCCGTTGGCGTCGAAGCAGGACGAGTAGAGGATGGTGTCGTCGGTGCCGAGGAAGCGGGACATGGCCGCCTCGAGATCCTTGTGGATCTGCTGGGTGCCGCAGATGAAACGCACCGAGGCCAGGCCGTAGCCCCAGCGGTCGAGCGACTCGCGCGCGGCGGCGATGAGTTCGGGATTGTCGGCGAGGCCGAGGTAGTTGTTGGCGCAGAGGTTCAGCACCTGCTGGCCGGACGCCACGGCGATATGCGCGGTCTGGTGCGTGGTGATGATGCGCTCGCGCTTGTAGAGCCCGGCGGCCTCGATCTCACCGAGGGTCTTTTTCAGATGGGCAGTGTAGGCGGAATTCATGGGGAATTACACGAAGAAGCTAAGAAGCAAAGTAAGACGGCAGGTTTGGGGCTTAGCTTCTTTGCTTCGTGGTGTGAGGTTTATTCCCAGTTCAGCACGATCTTGCCGGATTTGCCGGCGCCCATGAGCTCGAAGCCTTCCTGGAAGTTGTCGACGGGCATGCGGTGCGTGATCACCGGGGTGATGTCCATGCCGCCCTGGACGAGCGCGGTCATCTTATACCAGGTCTCGAACATCTCGCGCCCGTAAATGCCCTTCAGGTGCAGCATCTTGAAGACGATCTTGTTCCAGTCGACCTGGGCCTCGCCCGGGTGCACGCCGAGCAGGGCGATGCGGCCGCCCATGATCATGTTGTCGATCATCTGGTTCAGGGCGGCGGAGCTGCCGGACATCTCGAGGCCGACGTCGAAGCCCTCCGTCATGCCGAGTTCCTTGTGCCAGACATCGCTCAGGTTCTCGCGGGCGACATTGACCGTGCGGGTGGGGCCGAATTTTTTCGCGAGCTCGAGGCGCCCGTCGTTGATGTCCGTGATGACGACCTTGCGCGCGCCGGCGTGCTTGGCCACGGCGATGGCCATGCAGCCGATGGGGCCGGCGCCGGTGATGAGGACGTCCTCGCCGACCATGTCGAACGAGAGCGTCGTGTGCACGGCGTTGCCGAGCGGATCGAAGCAGGAGACGACATCGAGATCCATGCCGGCGGGCACCTTCCAGACGTTGCTGGCGGGAATGGAGACGTAGTCGGCGAACGCGCCGTCGCGGTTCACGCCGACCCCGACCGTGTTGGGGCAGAGGTGGCGTCGGCCCGCCAGGCAGTTGCGGCAATGGCCGCAGACAATGTGGCCTTCGCCGGTGACGATCTGGCCCTTGGTGAAGCCGGTGACGCCGTGGCCGACATCCTCGACCGTGCCGACGTATTCATGGCCGATGACCAGCGGCGGCTTGATCGTGCGGGCGGCCCACTTGTCCCACTTGTTGATGTGCACGTCGGTGCCGCAGATGGAGGTCTTCCTGATCTTGATCAGCACATCGTTGACGCCCGGGCGGGGGACCGGGACCTTGGTCATGATCAGGCCGGGACCGGCGGTGGGCTTGACGATGGCGCGCATGGTGGTGGACATGAATGAGATTGGTTGCCGCCAACCTAGGCACCGGACCCCGGGAAACAATCCCGAAGGTTTACGCCGTTATGATTAATCAGGCTTCCTGAAATGGAGGCGGGGCTGATGCCCCGCCGCCAAAACCCGGACCCTCACCCCAGCCACCAGGTGGCCAGGCCGAGAAAAAGACCCATGCTCGCCACGTCGGTCGCGGTGGTCAGGAAGATGCTCGAGGCCGTCGCCGGGTCGAAACCAAGCTTCTTCAAAGTGACGGGAACCAGCACGCCGGAGAGGCCGCTGAGAAAACAGCTGCCGGTCATGGCGAGCAGGACGATGGCGCTCAGCACGAGTGGCGATTCGGGGGTGTGCTTGATGCTGGCGTAAACGAACATGCCGACGCCCGCGCTCAGGCCGACCAGCGCGCCATTGGCCAGGCCCAGCATGCCTTCCTTGAAGACATGCCGCCGCGCGTCGCCCGGCTTGAGTTCGCCCAGCGTGAGGCCGCGCAGCGCCACCGCCATCGCCTGGCAGCCGGTGTTGCCCGACTGGCCCGCGAGCACGGGCAGGAAGACGGCCAGCACGACGATCCGCTCGATCGTGTGCTCGAAAAACCCGACGACCGCGGCGGCGACAAAGGCGGTGAGAAGGTTGAACTGCAGCCACGGATGGCGGAATATCAGGCTGCGGCGGAACGGCGTGCTCATGCGCTCCTCCTTCTCGACACCCACCATCGCACCGGCCTGGGCGCTGATCTCGATGGCCTGTTGCTCGAAGATCCGGGAGCCGCGCACGATGCCGATGAGCACGCCCCTGCCGTCGCACACGGGGTAGGAGGGGTAGTGCTTGTTCACCGTCAGGCGCATGGCCTCCATCAGGTCCATCTCCGGCCGGAGCGAGAAAGGCTGCCGCAGCATGAAGTCCTCCAGCTTGTCCGCCTTCTGGTGCAGCAGCAGGTCGCGCATCGTCACCACGCCGAGCAGGACACCGGTGGCGTCGGTGATGTAGCCGTAGGTGAAGAGGCGGTTGGTGGCCAGCTCCCGGATCTGCTCGGTGGCCTCGCCGACGCTCAGGTGGGGCGGGAAGACCGCGATGGGTTGCTCCATCAACCGGCCGACACTGTCCTGCTCATAAGTCTCGGCCGGGGCAAAGGGGGCAGCGCTGGAGAGCATGCGGGAGGAGATTCCCGGGGGATTAAGCGGATTTCTCAGCCGCTGTCGAGCGAACGCCACAGATACCAGCTCGCGACCGAGCGGTAGGGTTGCCACCGGCGTGCGTGCTTGAGGATCGCCTCCGGGGTGGGGTCCTTGCGCTTGCGATAGAGCTGTTTGAACCCCAGCCGGATGGCGAAGTCCCCCGTGGGCATCACGTCGGGCCGGCCGAGATAGAAGATCAGCAGCATGTGCACCGTCCAAGGTCCGATCCCGCGCACCTCGGTCAGGCGGGTGACTAGCTCCTCGTCGGGCAGCCGGCGGGCGTCTGGCAACGAAGGCACGGTGCCCTCGCGGCATTTCAGGGCCAGGTCGCGCACGGCGAGCAGCTTGTTGCCGGACAACCCGGCGCCGCGCAGCGCGGCATCCGTGGCCTTCATCAGCGCCTCGGGGGTCGGGCCGCCGTGCCAGTCCAACTCGGCCAGCACGCGCCCGTGGATCGTGGCCGCGGCCTTGCCGTGCAACTGCTGGTAGACGATGGAGCGCAGCATCGCCTCGAACAGGCTGTCGGCCGCCTTCATCTCCATGGCGAAGGGGCCGATGCGGTCGATGAGCGCGCCGAGTTCGGCGTCGCTGGCGCGCAGGTGGGCCAGCGCGGCGGCGGGGTCGAATTGGTAGCGGGGTTTCATTGGTGGCGGCTCTTTGTGGGCCAGCGAGCTTGCTCGCGCTTCGGGAAAGAAGAGCGCGAGCTAGCTCGCTGGCCCACGATTACCAACTTCATTCCGACAGCAACTCCGCGCCTTCCAGCGCGAGCAGGCGGGTCTTGGTGCGGACGCCGCCGGGGGCCGAGAAGCCGGTCATCTTGTCGCCGGCCGACACCACGCGGTGACAGGGCACGAGGAGCGGCCAGGGATTGGTGGCGAGGGCCACGCCGACGGCGCGCGCCGCCTCATTGCCGAGGGCCATCAGTTTGGCGATCTCGCCGTAGCTTTTCTTGTAGCCGGGCTTGATGGCCTGGGCCTGCAGGTAGACCGCCTGCTGGAAATCCGTGACGCGCGACCAGTCGAGCACCGTGCCGGCGAAGTCCTGCAATTTGCCGTCGAGGTGCTGCTGCACGCGGTCGATCACGCCCTGCACCCAGTCGGGCGGCGGCTCGGTGGCGAGCAGGCTGCGCGCCTTGCGGGCGAGGTGCTGTTCCGTGAGGGCGTCGGTCTCCTCGGGGAGCTGGAAGCCGGTCAGGCCGGTGTCGTTCCACGCGATGCCGCAGGTGCCGAATTTGGTCGGGAAGAGCACATGGGGCATGACGGGGACTATGGTGGCGGCAAGCATGACGGCAAGCAGTCAGCGGCGGCCCTGCCGGACAAGGACGTTAATCGGGCAGGGTATTCGGCTCACCTGTGGGCGGCCCGCTGGCGGGCGCAATCTGGCGCGAGCAAGCTCGCTGGCCCACAGGGCGGAGGGCCCGCGTCCCTGCGGGCCGCTCAGCCTGAAGGCAACGGCTCGCAGGGACGCGAGCCCTCCAGGTTGATCCGCTCAGTTCTCCCCGATGTAGCGGCGGAAGAACTCCTCGTAGCGCACTAGGGTGTCGAGGCGCTGCTTCGGTTCGCCGCTGCGGCTGAGCTCGTGGGTGGCGCGGGGGTAGCGCACGTATTCCACGTCGCGGCCGAGCTGCTTCAGGCTCTTGTAGAGGACCTGGCTCTGGATGACGCCGGTGCGGAAATCCACGTCGCCGTGCTGGATGAGCAGCGGGGTCCTGATCTTGTCCACGTAGGTCAGGGGCGACTCAAAGTTGAGCAGGGCGCGCACCTCGGGCTGCCAGGGATAACCGCCCCAGTAGAGCGGCACGAGGAACCAGGCGTTGCCCTCGCCGTAGAAGGTGGCGAGGTCGTAGACGCCGCGCTGGGCGACGGCGGCCTTGAAGCGGTGGTCGTGGCCGACGATCCACGCGGTCAGGTAGCCGCCGTAGGAGCCGCCGGTCAGCACCTGACGGTTCGCATCGACGTAGGGCTCCTTGGCGATGAACGACGCCGCGGCGAGCACGTCGCCCGCCGGGCCGACGCCCCAGTCCTTGAAGTTGGCGCGCTGGAAATCCCTGCCGTAACCGCCCGAGCCGCGCGGGTTGGCAAACATCACGACGTAGCCGCGCGCCGCGTAGAACTGGAACTCGTGCCACATGCTCTGCTCACCCGGGCCCCACATGGCGGTCGGTCCGCCGTGGATCTGCACGAGCAGAGGGTATTTTTTCGCCGGGTCGAAGTTCGCCGGCTTGATCGTCCAGTAATCGACCGTGATGCCATCGGCCTGCACCAGCCGGTGGCCGGTGTAGGGGCTGAGTTGTTTGTCCTGCAGCCAGGCGCTGTTGTGGGTGGTGAGCGGCCGCGCGATCTTGCCGTCGCGTGTGCCGGTGTAGAGTTCCGCGGGATTGCCGGGGTTGGTCACGACCTGCACGAGCACGTCATTGCCGATGGCGTAATCCCGGATGCCCCATTCGACCTGGTGCGTGAGCTTGTCCGCACCGGGCTGGTCGGGGGACACGCGGTAGAGCGGGAAACGGCCGCGGTCGGCGGCGGTGAACAGGATAAACTTGCCGTCGGGTGACCACTTCAGGCCGCTGGCGCTGCGGTCGAGGTCGGTGGTGAGCACCTTGGGTGTGCCGCCCGCGGCGGGGACCACGGCGACCATCACCTGCTCGAAGGTGAATTCGCCGCCGAGGCGCACCGTGTAGGCGATCCACTTGCCGTCGGGCGAGGGCAGCGGGCTGTCGTAATTTGCACCGGGTTCCTCGAGCAGCACCTTGGCGGTGCCGGTGGCGAGATCGATCGTGTAGAGGCTGCTGAGGCGGTCGCGGTCCGGGTGGACCTTCAGATCGCGCGGGCCGGAGCAGACGATGCCCTGGCCGTCGGCCAGCCACTCGGCGCCGGCAAAACCCTCGTAACCGAGGTTGATCGCCACGGGCTCGGCGCCATCGGTGGCGGCGACGGTGTAGAAACGGCTGTAGGTCGGCTCCACGGCAAGATCGCCCTCGGCGAGGAAGTTGAGGCGGTTCATCACGCGCGGGTTGCCGTCGGCCTCGTTTTTCGCGAGCCAGTCGCGGATTTCCTGGAGGGAACCGTCCTCCTTCGCCAAGGCTACGGGGGACACGTCCGTCTTTTTTGCGTCCTTGTTGCCCCAGTTGGCGGTGTCGTTCCAGGCGCGCTTGGGCTTCTCCTGGCTCCAGGCGGGCGCGGATTCCTTCTCCGCCTTTTCGAGCGCGGCCCGCACCTGCGCGTGGGAGAGGGAGGTGGTGAAGAGGATCTTCGTGCCGTCGGGTGACCAGCGCGGGCTGCCGGCGCCGGTGTCGAGCCTGGTCAGCGGCATGGCCTCGCCGCCGGCGAGGGACAGGATGTAAACCTGCGGCTTCTCCTTCTCCATGCTGCGCACGAATGCGATGCGGTCGCCGGACGGCGACCAGACCGGGCTGGAATTGCGGGCGGTGCCGAAGGTCAGCGGACGCGGCGGGGTCTTGCCGTCGGTGGCGGCGAGCCAGAGCTGGGTCTGGTATTGCCAGTCATCCTTCACCCCGGACTTGGCCTCAATCGAACGCACTACATAGACGACCCACCGGCCGTCGGGGGAAAGGGCGGGGGTCTCGAGCTGACAGACGTTCAGCAGGTCGGCGGCGGTGATGAGGGACTTGGCCGGGGCCGTCTCGGCGCAACGGAGAGCGGGGGCGAACGCGAGGCAAAGGGCGGCCAGGAACACGAGGGGAAGGGAGCGTGGCATAAGGCTGGCATCCTGCGAAATCACCTGCTTCTGTCGAAACGAATATGCCATCCGGCCATTCCACGTCTCTTCCCCGTAGGTTGCCCGCTTGCTGTGCCCTCCGCAGCTCTGAGCGAAGGATGGGCGGGCAACGTGGCGCGCCAGCGCGCAACCTCCACCGATCCTAACATGCCGCAGAATCGCTTCTACAACGCCTTCGACCTGCAGGAGTGGGGCACCGCCCGGAAGACCGACTACCGCAGCCCGTTCCAGATCGACCGCGACCGGATCATCCACGCGCACGCCTTCCGCAAGCTCCAGTCGAAGACCCAGGTCTTCCTCAGCGGCGAATACGACTTCTACCGCACCCGCCTCACGCACACGATGGAGGTCGCCCAGATCGGCCGGTCCATCTGCCACTACCTCCGCAGCCGCGGCGACCCGCTGACCGATGATTTCTACATCGATTCCGACCTCGTCGAGGCCAGCAGCCTGGCGCACGACATGGGGCATCCACCCTTCGGCCATTCCGGCGAGCGCACGCTGCAGGAGCTGATGAAACGCCGCGGCGGCTTCGAGGGCAATGCGCAGACGCTGCACCTGCTCTGCGAGACGATCTACCAGAACGAGTCCGGCGTGAAGGGCATGCAGCCCACGCGCGCGCTGCTCGACGGCGTGCTCAAATACAAGAAGCTCTATACCGAGTTCGCCACGCCGCCGCTCAACCACTTCATCTACGACGGCCAGGCGCCGGTGCGCGAGTGGGTCTTCGGCGGCGCCAAGATCCCCGGCGCCCTGATGCGCGGCGACACGCTCAACGACTTCAAGAGCGTCGAGTGCCAGATCATGGACTGGGCCGACGACGCGGCCTACTCGCTCAACGACATCGTGGACGGCGTGCGCGCCGGCTTTCTCACGGTCGAGCGCGTCGAGCGCTGGGCGGACGGCGAGACCATCGGCGCCGCCGAGCAGCGGCACCTCGACAACCTGTTCGACGCCATCCGCCGCGACCGGCTCGAGAACACCTTCTCCAAGAAGATCGGCGCCTTCATCCAGGCCTGCCGGCTCAAGCCGCGCGACAACTTCATGGCGGAAAAGACGAACCGCTACAAATTCGACCTCGTCATCGACCCGGCGGCGCGCAGCGAGGCGGACTTCTTCAAGAAGATGGCCAACGACATCATCTTCGAGAGCCCGCAGCTCGAGCAGCTCGAATATAAGGCGCGCACGGTCATCAACGCCCTCTACAACGCCATCTGGGAGAACTACGCCGAGCGCAACGAGCGTGTCATCCGCATCCTGCCGGCCAACGTCAGCCGCCTGATCGAGGCCGAGAAGACGCAGGACGGGAAGGCCCGCCGCATCTGCGACTTCCTCGCCGGCCAGACCGACGGCATGGTCGTCCGCACCTACCGGCGGTTGTTCGATCCCGAGTTCGGTTCCTTCCGCGACCTGAGCTGAGCGGTCCGGTGCAGCGATGAAGAGCGCGAGCAGCACCGGAATATTCTGCCGCACGGAACCGGTCATCGCGGTCACCGTGTTCCTGACGGCGGTGGCCGTGTGGCTGAACCTGCCGTCCACGGTCATCGTCCTCAACGACGACTTCGGCTACTTGCGCTCCATCGTCGAAACGCTGCAACACGGCCGGCCGTGGACTGACGACTGGCTGGAGCCGTGGGCGGCGTCCTTGTCGGTGCTGTCGGCCGGGATCTTCAAGGTCACGGGGAGCATCCGGTTCGCGACCTACGGGCTGCAGGCGCTGCTGGCGGGAGGTATCGTGGGGTTGTCCGCCATGCTGCTGCATCGCCGGCAGGTGCCGGTCGGGCTGGCGGTGGTCTGGAGCCTGGCCGGGCTGACTTTTCCCACGCTGCTGTGGAAGGTCGCCGAGTTCGGCGCCGTGCCGCTGTATGTCTTTTGCCTGCTCGCTGCGATCAAGGCCGCCGAGCGCGGACGCTGGTGGTGTTTCACCGCGGCGTGGCTGGTGGCGCTGGCAAGCCGGCAGAGCGCATTGCTCTGGCTGGCGCTGCCGGCGGGCCTGATGCTCGCCAACCCGGAGGCCGGGTGGGGCCGGACAGTCGGACGGCTGGCGCTGATCGCGGTTGGCGGCGGCCTGGTTTATTGGGTCATCGGACAGGGCATGAACCGGACCAACGCGCAGACCGTGATGCAGCCGGGAATTTTAACGCAGGTCGAATGGTCGCGGGGCCTCGGGCATGTCGGTCTCGCGCTCGCGGTGGGCGCCACGGCGATGGGGCTCGGCGGTTTTGTCCTGCGGGTGACGACTCCGCCGACGGCGCCTGGCTTCCGACCGGTAGGCACCGTGATCACGGCATGCCTTGCCATTCTGGTGCTGTGGGTGACCGACGTGCGCCAGTGGATGGGGATGGAGCATGGCATGCTGCAGGGGATGCGCGGCTCGGGTTACCTGGCGCTGATTTATGGCCTCGCGCTCGCCGGCTGGTGGTGGGGCGGATTCCGGGTGCGGCGGCCTTATGTGCTGGCGCTGGCGGCCATGGCGGGGCTTTTGGCGCTGCGGAACGCAGTGTGGGACTACTATCTCCTCGATGTCGCGGTGCTGGGTTTTTTCAGCGTCAGTCCCGAAGCAGGTGAACCGGCGAACCGGCCCGGGTTGCGGTGGGCCGGATGGCTCGTGCTGGTGGGGATATTCGCATTTCACCAGTCGTTCGTGGTGACGACGAGGCACATGCTCGCCGATAACCACGGCCTGGTGCGGCTGCACGAGCAGGCGCTGCGCGCGGGCCGGCTCGCGCCGGCTGAACTTGAACTCGCGCCGTTCGGTTACCGCGGTTGGAACCTGTATCCCCATTCCATCCAGCACGAGGGACGCGGGCGCTACATCGCGGACTTCGAGAAATATGTCGGCGGTCCGGTTTTGCGGCTGCACGTCGACAACGCGCTCGAGCCGGAGCCCACGCTGGCAAACGGCAAGCTGGCGCCTGGCGAAACCCTGCTGGGGTCGGAGATTCTGCCCCGCAGCTGGTTTCAGCCCCGCCGCTACAACCTGATCCGCACCAGCGCAACCGGCACCGCGCCGGAATGGACGCTCAATGCCTACACGCGGCCGGTCTTCCCCTTGGCCGATGCTGAGTGGCGCGAGTTGATCGGAAAATAATCACACTGGTTCACCTCATTTGCGTTTTCCTCGCCGGTCAGGTGTGTAGTAGGCCTATCTGCGCTTGTTAGATCTGGAGTTCGCCGGCTTCGGATTTGAGCCGAATTTCACCATTCGACCGTATATTTCTTAATGGAGTAACGGGCTTTTGATACAGGGATGCTTTCGGTGGTATGTTTTGATATCTCACTGCTGATTTCAGCAGAGTCTAGTGTGCATCTCGCACCGAGGATTACGCGTGTAACAAAGTCACTTGGTATTGCTTTAAAGTAATGTCCGTCCCGCAGTTCACACTCAGAGATATTTACATATCCGCGCCACTCTTTCTCGTATGACCAGCCGAGCGATTTTGTTGTTACCAGCTTCTGAACTGATACACCTGCGGTATTCGAGATGTAGACGGGATCATTGACTCGATTTGCGTCAATAGTAGGGCGCGAGTCTGTGTATTCTACTTTGTGGATAGTCGATAAGAGGTAATCCACTTCTATCGCAACGCCTGTGTGCTTATCTGCATAGTGAGACCAAAGCACAGGATCCTCTGCTGAGGCAGAGAAGCAAAAGACGCCAAATTGAGCACTCAACTTACCAACTACGTGAGCAAGGTAATCTTGGGCCATTTGTTCTGCATCTGGGCGCACGTTTTCTAAGCCGAATCTCCACTCGAATGGATCGTTGAGTTCGTGAATTCTTCCAACGCGTAGTGACCATGATGAAATTGATTTCTTAAATGCACTCGCACTCAGGAATCGGTAGAGACGGATCGAGTTAGCTGTCATTTCAGCTATTGGGCTCAATCCACACCCTGATTTGCATTAAATGCCCTTGACCGCAGCGGCGCGTGGCGGATGAGGTCGGCGTGGGGGAGGCCGCGGACGGCGTCGGCGGTGGGCGGGGCGTATTCGAGGCGGAAGCTGGTGGACCAGGTGTCCTGTTGCGGGACCTTCTGGAACGGGATCTGCTCGGAGTCGGGCTTGTTGGT
The DNA here is from genome assembly GCA_041909435.1 of Lacunisphaera sp. Taxonomy (GTDB): domain Bacteria; phylum Verrucomicrobiota; class Verrucomicrobiia; order Opitutales; family Opitutaceae; genus Lacunisphaera. The sequence continues at coordinate 8,439 of JAYRDK010000015.1, read as the reverse complement.
GTCGACGATCCACCACTCGGGCTGCGTCAGGTCGATATGCACCTCGTGCTTCGTGCCGGGCTTGAGGACGAGGATGTCGGCGGCCGTCGGCCCGGCGACACGGATGGCATCACGGCCGGCCCAGCGGTAATGCATGCCTTGGAAACGGTCGTTCGGCACGAGGTTGAAGGACCGGCCGTCGGGCAGGTTCACGATGGCGACGTGCTTGTCGCCGTAGTTGTGCAGGGTGACGGTCAGGCCCGTGAGCGGCGTCGGCTGCCAGGGCTGGCCGGGCGGGCGTTCCGGCCGCGGCGGGCGGTCGAGGGTGATGGTGATGCCGAGCGGCTCCCACTCGAAGTCCTTCAGCACGGAGAGGCCGGAGGAACCGACGGCGACGCGCACGTTCATCGGGGCGCCGACCTTTTCGTTGAGGGCCATGGCCTCGGTGCGGATCGCGGCCTTTTTCGACATGAACAGGGCCTCGATGCCGTAACGCACCTGGATGCCGGCGGCGTCGGCGGTTTGCACGCGCCCTCTGAGGTAGGGTCCGTGGTCCGGCGGCGTGTCGCTGAGCGAGGCGAGCCCGGCGATGCCGTGCGGGTCGATCGCGAGGGCGGCGTAGACGACCCGATCGCGCACACTGCGCTGCTCGCGATAGTCGGTGGATTTTGTCCAGTTGACCGTCTCGCCGCGGCACAGGGCGGCCGGCGCGAAGCCGATCTCGTAGTTCAGGCGCACATAGGCGCCGCGCATCGGGTCGTTGGGATCGATCGGCGCGGTGCGCAGCACGAGCGGCGTGCCGGTGCGGGCAATCCATTCGCGCTGGCCGGCCATGAAGGCGAGGACGAGCACCTGCAGCGCGGCGACGAGGAGGGCGAGCCGGGTCTTCATGCGTCACCTCCCTTGGTCTGCCGCATTTTCCTATAAAACATCGCCTCGGCGACGAAGATGATGCCGAGGATGATGAAGGCCAGGCCGCGCGAGGCCAGGCTCTGGAACAGGTCGAAGTAGCGCGCCAGCACCACGACGCTCAGCAGCAGCGAGCCCAGCACGGTCGGGCCCAGCCGGCTCAGCTGGCAGCCGCGCCACATCCACATGATGGCGAGGCCGAGCAGCATGAGGTTGAAGGACCAGGAGACCAGCAGCGCCCAGTCGCGCGCGCCCAGCCCGCCGACGCCGAAGCAATAGACCAGCGCGATGGGCAGCAGCCAGTCCTCGCGGTGAATCTCCATTTCCTTTTGCAGCAGGCTGCGGCGGGCGATCCACCCCCAGCCGGCCAGGCCGGTGGCGAAGAGGGTCCAGCCGAAGGTGGAGGCGAGCGCGGGTTGCGGCCCGTAACGGCGCGTCCAGTCAAGCAGGTCGCTGGCCGCGCCCTTGAACGAGAGCAGGTAGGCGCAGACGAGGAAGGCGCCGAAGCCAAAGAAGGTCATCACGCCGGCGCCATGGCCGTAGTCCGGCCGCTCCGCCTGGGTCAGGCGGGCGGCGGCGACGAGCAGCACGCCCAGCGCGAGACTGGCCGTGAAGGCGTGGGCGCCGCTGCCCCAGTGGACGATGTTGACGGCGAGCAGGAACTGGATGGAAGCCAGGGCGGCCGCCAGCAGGAGGGCCGAGCGCTGCAACCAGGCCAGCGGGACGAGGCCGCCGGCGATGAGGAGGATGGACCAGTATTGCGGGGCGCGGAAGTCGAAGGCCTCGCAACTGCCCCAGATGACCACCAGCACTACGGCCAGCAGGCCGTTGGCGGTGGAGCGGAGGGCCCAGGCCATGGCGAGCGCGCCGAGGGCCCAGAAGAGGAAGCCGTTGGGATAATGCTCGTCGATATTGTAGATCTGGGCGACGAGCCAGATGCCGGCGCCGTAGAACATGGTGCCAAGGGCGGCGAGGGCCTCGCCGAGCTTCGGTTGCCAGCCTTCCTTGGCCAGCAGGCGCAGGCTGGCGGCGTGGGCGCCGATGATGGCGAGGAAAACGAGCGCGAGCTTCCCGGCCTTCGGGATCTCGTCCCAGTTGTAGGCGAAGAGCAAAATGACGCCGAGGCCGATGACGATGGCGCCGGCGGTTGCGAAGACGAGGAGACCCCAGGGCACGGCGCCGGCGGCGGGGGCGGCCGGTGGCTGGTCGTAGCGGGCGCGGATGCGGTCGCCGAGTTCCGGCGACACGAGGCCCTCCGCCTTCCAGCGGTCGATCTCGGTCAGGAGCCAGCGGATTTTGTTGTCCATGTTGCGACGGCCCGTCGTGGCGGACTCAAGCTGCGGTGTGCGCGGGCGGCAATCCTTTAGGTAGGGCGAGTCGTCACGACGAGCCGCGGCGCATCCGGAGGGTTAGCCCGACCAACCCCTCCGGAGGCCGGGTTCCACCTCGCGCGGAGCGGAGTCCGCGCCCTACCTCAGGGCAGGAACAACCACGAATCGCTCGAGCCCCGGCAGCTTGCGCAGCTCGGCGGCGATGACCTCGGCGTTGAGGTCGGCGCCGGCTTTGCTGGTGTGCAGGTTGGCGTCGCCGAAGAGCGAGTCGAGTTTGTCGGCACCGAGGGCCTCGTAACGCGAGGCGATGAGTTCGTTGGTATCGATAAAGGCGATACCTTCCTGCTCCGCGACCTGGCGCGCCCAGCCGCCGTAGCCGTCGGGCCCGCTGCGGGCGATCTTGCCATCTTTCCAGGTCTTGCGCGGGGTAAGCGAGGTCACGATGGGCGTGGCGCCGGCGGCCCTGGCCTCGCGGACGAATTTGCGGATATACCAGCCGTAGGTGTGCACGGTCTCGGGTTGTTTGGTGAGGATGTTGCTGGCGACCTCCTCGACTTCTTCGCCGGTGCCCTTGAGGGTGCCGCGGGCGCGGACCGATTGGGGCGGAGTCGACGCGTCCTCGTTGACCGGACTGCTGTCGTTGTGGCCGAGCTGGATGATGACGAAATCGCCGGGCTTCGTGAGCGTGAGGGCGCGCTCCCAGTGGCCTTGCGTGAGGTAGGTGCGGCTGCTCAGGCCGCCGACGGCGCGGTTGACGATGTTGACCTTGGCGGGATCGAAGAAGTTGCCCAGCGAATCGCCCCAGCCCCACTGGCCGCCGCCGCCGTCGCCGCGGCCGTTGCGGACCAGCGAGTCGCCGACGAGGATGATGGAGGGAAGTTTCGGGTCCGCCGGCTCGGGCAGGTTGAGGTAGCCGATGCGGTCGGGCGCGACGGCCTCGCCCTTCGGCGAGAGCCAGGCCGTGAACGGCCCGCGCCGCATGCCCTTGAGGCCGGAGACGACGAGCGAGGCGTTGAGATCCGCGCCGGCGAGACCGGTGTGGGTGGCGTCGCGCGGGAAGAACTCCTGCACCTTGTCCTGGCCGAGCCGCTGGTATTCGTCGGCGATGAGGCGGCTCAGGTCGATGTAGGCGATGTCGGCGGTCGCGGCGATCTGCCGGGAGAACTCGCGCCACGGGCCGCCGATGCGGTCCACCTTGCCGTCCTGCCAGGAGTTGCGGACGGTGATCGAGAGCACGATGGGCGTGGCGCCCTTCGCCTGCACGTCGGCGATCATTTTTCGCATATACCAGCCGTAGGTATGGATGGTCTCGGGCTGCTTCGTGAGAATGTTCACGATCTCCACGGTCTCCTCGCCGAGCGAACGGATCACGCCGCGGGAGCGCCGGCTGGCGGGCGGCACCGACTCCTCCTCGTTGACCGGGCTGGAATCGTTATGGCCGAACTGGATCAGCACATGGTCGCCGGCCTTCAGGTCGGCGAGGAGCTTGTCCCACCAGCCTTGGGTGATGAAGGTGCGCGAACTGCGTCCGCCGAGCGCGCGGTTCGAGACATTTACCTTGGTCAGGTCGAAATAATCGGCGAAGGGCACGCCCCAACCCTGCTGGGGTTCCTTGGCGCGGGCGGCGGTCGAGTCGCTGGCGATGAAGATCGTCGGCAGCGCCGGGTTGATCACGCCCGGCCGCTCCGGCGGATCCATGGAGAGCGGCGCGGGGCCGGGCGTCTGGGCCAGGGCGGCCAGAGGACTGAGGACGGAGAACAGGAGGCAGAACAGATGCTTCATGGGGCGGGTTCGTAGAATTCGATCTCGGCCAGCGACAGTGCGCCGGCGCCGACCTTTTCCTCGCCGGTGGTGGCGTTGCGCTGGTCCTCCAGTTCGCGGATGCCGCCGAAGGCATCCCTGGCCTCGCTGCCACCCAGCACCTCGATCTTCACCGAGCGGCCGGAGGTGGGTTTGAAGGACAGGGTGATGTAGCCGAGACTTCGGGCCGTGGCTCCGCGCCAGACCTCGCGGCCGTCCACGCTGATCTTGATCGGGTAGCTGCGGGCGCGGAATCCGCCGGTCTTCACCGTCACCTCGGAGAACCGGGCCTCGCGCCCGAACTCGAAGGTGACCGGCTGCCGGCCGATCCACGCGGTCGTCTCGTTGTCGTCAAAGGCGAGCTTGGGATCGTTGCCGTCAGCGGCGCTGGCCCGGGCGACGGGCACGGCGAGGCGGGTGCGCTTGAACGAGGGGCCGGACGGCGTCGGGCCGCGCTTGAGATAAGGAGCGATGCCGTCGGCGGGATGGACCGCCGCCAGGCCGGCGGTGACTTCAACGGGCTGGGTGGCAAGCTCGACCACGGCGTCCTTCAGGCCGGCGGCCTTTGCGATCACGACGATCTTGCCGGCGGTCGTGGTGGAGCGGACGAGCACGCGGTTGACGCCGCACTCCACGGGGAGGCTTTTCGCGAGGATGTAATTGTCCGGACCCTGCGCGATGCCGCCGCGCCACTCGGCGGGACCGGTGAGGTCGAAGTCGACCAGGTTCAGCGCGGTCGGGCAGCGCTGGCCCTGGGCGTCGATCACCTCAACCTCGACAAGCGCGAGATCGGCGGCGTCGGCCTTGAAGCCGGCGGGGTCGGTGATGGCCTTGAGGCGCAGGGCGACCGGCTCGCCGGCCGTCCGGAGTTCGGCGGAGCAGGTTTCCTTGCCGGCAGCGTCGCGGCCGACGGCGCGCAGCGTGCCCGGCTGCCACCCGATGTTCTCGAAGGTATGGAGGAAGCGGCTGCCTGGTTTGCCGCGGCCGAGCGATTGGCCGTTGAGGAAAAGCTCGACCTGGTCGGCGGTGCTCACGACGTAGACGTTCTTCCTGGTGCCGGGCGCATAGTTCCAGTGGCCGATGAGGTGGGCGCGGGGTTGCCCGATGTCGACCCAGCCGTCCCACATCACCTGATGGGCGAAGAAGCCGTCCTTCGGGATGCGCATGGCGTCGACCTCGCCGCTGCGCCGGTAGTTCTCCGCGCCGCGGTGGTGGGTGTTGGTGTCGGAAAAGATGATGTTCAGGCCACCGGCGTTGACGCGGGCGCCGGTGCCGGGGCGCTCGCGCCAGTAGTCAAACCAGCGGACGACATTCTCGATGGCGTGGGAGTCCTGGTTGCGGTTGTAGACGCGGGCGGGCTGGCCGCTGTAGAGCGGGCCGTCGCCGTCCTGGTGGAAGGGCGGGGAGAACTCGTCCCAATATTTGCGCAGGCCCTCGTCGCGGGAATACTCGGTCTGGAAGAGCGGCTGGCCGGCGCTCTTGTTGATGTAGAGCATCTCGCCGCCCCACTCGGAGACCTTGCTGTCGAGCATCTCGCGGGCGCCCATGGCGCGGCCGCCGTGCGGGTCGTATTGGTCGCGGATCCGGACGAGGTCGCGCATGTGCTCCTCGTCGATGCCCTTGTTGCCGCCCTCGTAGAAGACGATGCTCGGGTTGTTGCGGTTGTAGATGATGGCGTCGCGCATCAGTTCCACCCGCATGGCCCAGGTGCGGCCCTGGGCGTCGTTCTCGGCGTCGCCGGCGGGCATGAGCTGCATGAGGCCGACGCGGTCGCAGGACTCGACGTCCTGTTTCCACGGCGTGACGTGCATCCAGCGCACGGTGTTGGCGCCGCTCTCGACCATCAGGCCGTTGCTGTAATCGCTCAGCCACGGCGGGACGGACAGGCCGACGGCCGGCCACTCGTTGGAGGTGCGCTGGGCGTAACCCTTGATCTGGATCGGGCGGTCGTTGAGCGTGACGGTGCCGTCCCGGTAGCCGAGCTTGCGGAAACCGGTGCGCGTGCGGACCGAGTCCACGACCTCGCCGTTCACCTTGAGCGTGGTGGTGACGGTGTAGAGATAGCCGTAGCCCCAGCTCCAGAAGTTGAGGCCGTCGACCTTCGCGGCCGCCTTGGCGAACACGCGGCCGCGGCCCGGCGCGGTGAACTCGCCGCCGGTGAACTGCTTCACGACCTTGCCGTCCATGTCCTCGATCGTGACGTCGTAGGTGAACCTGCGCTCCTCGCGCGGCTCGAAGCGCACCTCGGACTCGGCGTGGATCACGGCGCTGCGGCCGGCGAGGTCGAAGTCGGTCGCGTAGATGTAGACGCCGGTCGTGCCGAGGTGGGAGTAAAGGGGCAGCGTCTGGTGCAGCGCGTTGGTCAGGTGCAGGCGGACGTTCTTCGGGATGCCGCCGTAGTTGGCGTTGAAGTTTTTGTCCGCCCACTGGAAGCGCTGGCCGGACACCTCCTCGCGGTAGTCCCAGGAGTTGTCCGTGCGCACGGCGAGGACGTTGGTCCCGGGCGCGGGCTTGACCAGGGCGCTGACGTCGAAGCCGACGGCCATCACGCCGTTTTCGTGGCGGCCGATTTTCTGGCCGTTGATATAGAACACGGCGCCGTGGCGCACGCCCTCGAACTCGAGGAAAACCTTCTGCCCCTTGCTGCCGGCCGGCAATTGAAAGCTCTTGCGATACCACGCTATGCCGGTGGAGTGGTCCTTGATGTCCTGCCTGAAGGCATCGTCCTCGTTCCAGGCGCGCGGCAGCGTGACGGGTTTCCACGCGGAGTCATCGAAATCCGGGGCCTCGGCGCCGGCGGGGTCGCCGACGGTCAGCCTCCAGCCGGGGTTGAAATTATAGGTCGCGCGCGGCGCGGGCTGTGCCAGCGCGACGAGCGGCACGAGTAAGATGAGAGGACTAACGAAGGAGCGCATGAATTTTGTCCTGGGGTGGGAGGGACTTTACGTCCCGACTGGAACGAACGCGATGAGTCGGGGCATAAAGCCCCTCCCACCTTAGTTGGGTGACGTCAGGTCATTTCGATTTGGCGAGTTCGACGGCGTAGACGTGGGTGACGTGCTTGCCGTCGACCTGCGGGCTGTGGAAGTTGCCGCTGAAGATGATCCATTTGCCGTCGGGCGTGAAGGTGAGGTTAGGCTCGACGCCGGTGGTCTTGCTGTAGTTGTGCTTCGCCATGCTGGCTAGGCGTTCGGCCTTGAGGTAGCCGGTGTCGATCAGGTCGCGTTGGTCGCGGAAGGAATTGCCCTTCACCATGACGGGGCGGAAGAGGTAGATCCACTGGCCCTGGGCGGGCGGGTCGATGGTCTCGCCGTCGGGGCCGCGGGCGGCGACGCTGCCCGGGTAACCGCCGTCGCCGGCGAAGAGTTTTCCGTCGGGCGAGATGTTGTAGTGCACGGACCATTCCTCGCGCTTCAGGTTATACCAGGTGCGGCGGCCGGTCCGGAGGTTGATGCCGGCGAGCCAGAAGACGGTGCTGCGCGGGGTCTGCAGGTCATACCAGACGGTCTGGCCGTCGTGGCTGAAGAACTCGTGGCCCTGGATCTCCATGTTCATCGTGCGGTCGTGGAGGAGGCGGGCGGGCTGGCCGTCGTCGGCGCGGACGGTCCAGGTGCGGTCGTTGAAATGCCACGGGCCCTCGTGGCAGAAGAGGATCTGGTTCGGGTCGGTGGGCGAGCACTGGAGGTGGTTGGTCCAGTCGTTCTCGCGGTGGATGACTTTGAACTCACCGGATTTCACGTTGATCGTGAAGATCATCTTCGGCGTGCCGCGAGCCCAGTTCTCCTCGAGGGTGCCGCCCATGCCGTCGGGCGGCGGCGTGCGCGGGATCGTTTTGCCGTCGGGATCCGGACCGATGCCGACGAGGAGCGACTCGTCGCAATTCAGCGCGAATTGCCCGCCGGTGGCCTGGGCCGGGAGCTTCACGACCTCGCGCACGGCCTTGGTGTCGAGGTGCACGGCCATCAGGGCGCGCTTGTCGCGGTCCACATAATAGGCTTCGCGGGTGCGCCAGGCGGTGGCGATGGCGCTTTTTCCGGCAAGGATGAGCTCCACCCTGGGCGTGGAGGTGCCGAGCGTGCTCAGGTCCACGGTGGCGATGCCGCCGTTCGCGCGGATGACGAGCTTGTCGCCCTCGGGTGTATAGCCGCGCTGATGGAAATAGAGGCTGGTGCCGCCGGTGTCGGGCGAAAGGCGGATGATGCGATGCCCGGTGTCGGGATCGATCCAGTCGGAAGGCAGGGCGGTTGTCTCGGTCGCGCGCACGGTCAAGGCGCAGGCGAACAGCAGGCCGGTCAGGCACGACAGTTTATTCATGGCGGGGGTGGGGTGCGGCAAAACCAGTGGGGTCTGGGGGGACGACGCGGGGCCGGAGAACAGGTTACGGGCGCACCGGCCTGAGGGAGGGGCGAAAAATACTGAC
>JAYRDK010000014.1:0-62705 GCA_041909435.1 Lacunisphaera sp. | reverse complement strand
TCGGCACCTACATCGTGCTCGGCGGCATGGCCGCGGCGGCGGTGAACGAGGGGTTGCAGAGCGTGCTCATCATCGTGTTCTCCCTGCTGCTGATCCCGACGGGCCTCAGCGCCGTCGGCGGGTGGGGGGCGCTGGCGGAGAAGGTGCCGAAGGAGATGTTCAACCTCTTCGGAGCGGCCGGCGGCGCGCAGTTCACGGTGTGGAGCCTCGTCGGCATCCTGCTCGTGAGCATCGTGCAGAACGGCGGCCTCAGCCACAACATGGGCATCTGCGGCTCGGCCAAGAACGAGTTCGCGGCCCGCTCCGGCGTGTCGGGCACCTACCTGAAGCGCCTCATGATCATCATGTGGGCCTTCGCCGGCCTGATCGCCGTCGCGATGTTCGGCGCGGGCGGCCTCTCCGATCCCGACGCGGTCTGGGGCACGATGTCCAACCAGCTGCTCGGCCCCGGCCTGATCGGCCTCATGCTCGCCGGCGTGCTCGCCGGCACGATGTCCACCCTGGCCGCCAAGGCCCTCGCCATCTCCTCGCTCTTCGTGCGCAACGTCTACCGCCAGATCTGGCCGGACATCTCGCAGGCCCAGGGCGTGCTCTACGCGCGCTGGACCATCGTGGTGGTGCTCGTGCTCGGCACGGTGGCCGCGACGATGATGGGCAGCTTCTACGACATCGTGAACATCGTCCTCACGGTGAACATCCCCTTCGGCGCCGCCGTGCTCCTGACCTACTGGTGGCGGCGCGTCACGGCACCGGCCGTCTGGGCCTGCGTGGTGCTGTCCACGCTGGTCATCCTCGTGGTCCCCTGGACGGCCTCGAAGTTCGACGCGATCGCGACCAGCGCCGAGCTGGCCCAGCCGAGCACCAAGCCCGGGACGGGCGTTTATTTCTCCAAGGTCGTCCACCGGGACGCCAACGATCTGACGAGCCCCTACATCGCCGCCCCCACGCGCACCAACCGGTTCAATTTCGAGGCCTGGATCGTCGGCCGGTTGGGCGTCGACGTCGTCGCCCTGAACCCGACCCAGCGGTTCACACTGCAGTTCTTCTTCGACGCGTTGTTCCCGTTCGCGACGCTGATCCTCGTGAGCCTGGTCACCCGGCCGACGGACCCGGCCCGCGTGGCTTTCTTCTACGGCAAGATGAAGACGCCGGTCGGCGACACGCCGGAGCTCGAGTCCGCCGCCATGGCCGAGACGCAGCGCAACCCCGGTCGCTTCGACGACACCAAGCTTTTCGGCCGCAACTCGTGGTGGGAATTCTGCAAGTGGGACCGGGTCGACGCCATCGGCTTCATCGCCTGCTGCTCGCTGTCGGCGGCGATCGTGGGCATCTTCCTCGCGCTGCTCAACTGGGCGGCACCGTGAGGATGGAGCAACACGACGCCAATCAATCCTTCCGGAAACAATACGACCGATACGACAGCCGGTCTTCCTTCAAGGCGTTGTAGATGCGCGAGCCCTGGATGCCGGCGAAGTCGCGGCCGAGGGAGTGCATGAACTGCGGCAGGTGCCGCACCAGGAGCTTCTGCGAGCGCTCGGAGTTGCGGTCCATGCCGCGCAGCACCTCGGCGTTGATGACGCGGGCCTTGATCTGCCTCAGCGGCGCGCCGGCGAGCGCCTGCTCCCAGTCGGCCAGGCCTTCGTCGAAGCGGAAATCGGCGTAGCAGAAATGCCCGGCCGGCTTGAGCACGCGGGCCACCTGGGCGAGGAAACGGGGAAAATCCGGGTAGCAGTGCGAGGCCTCGACATTGATCACGGCATCGAACGTCGCGTCGGGGAAGGGCAGGTTCTCCGCGTCGCCCTGCACAAAGTCCAGGCCCGCGACCTGATGGCGGCGCTGGCAGAACCTGATGCCGGTGGGATTGAGATCGAGGCCGGTGTAGCGGGCCGGCTGGAGGGTGCGGGTGAGGAACGACGCGCCGCCGCCGTGGCCGCAGCTGACCTCAAGGACGCGTTTGCCCTTCAGGTCAACCTGGGTGGCGACGTGGTGGTAGAGCTGGATGCAGGCGCGGTTCGGCTCGTCGGCCGGGTCGAGCGTCAGGCCAACGGGCGGCTCGGTCTCGAACGCGTAGTTGAGGAACAGCACCTCCTCGTCGACCAGCCGGCGCGTCAGGAACGGATACCACAGTTTCCAGATGGTTTTCCGGAGAAAACCGACGGAGAAGAGCGGATCGATGAGGGACATTACAGAGGACGGAGGTCAGATGACAGGGGACGGGTAGGCCAGCGAGCTTGTGCGCGCCAAGTGCGCCTGCGAGCAGGCCGCCCACCTCAGGGCAGCTTTGCCTGGACGAGTTTGCTCGCGGCGCCGAAGTCGATGAGGCCGGCCTCGGGGCGCTGCTTGAGGGCGCCGATGACCTTGCCCATCTCCTTCTTCGAGGTGGCGCCGGTGGCGGCGATGACCTCGGCGACCAGCGCCTCGAGCTTCGCGGCGTCGAGGCCCTTGGGCAGGTATTTCTCGAGGATGGCGAGCTCCGCGTTGTTGGCGGCGACGAGGTCGGCGCGGCCGCCCTTCTCGAACTCGGTGCGGGCGTCGGTGAGGTTCTTCACGGCCTTGCGGAAGGTGGCGATGACGAGGGCCTCGTCGATCGGCTTGCTGGAGTCCATCGCGGCGCGCTGGATGGCGGCGTCCATGGTGCGGAGCGCGGTGGCGGTGGCCGTGTCGCGGGCCTTCATGGCGGTGACAATGTCGGCGCGGAGGGTCTCGTAAGTGGTCGGCATAATTAAGGAATCACACAAAGCAGCTAAGCAGCAAAGTGCAACCAGTCAGTCGGCTACGTCCTTGGCTGCTTTGCTTCTTGGTGTTCCGTTTTAGGCCACCGACGACACGCGGAATTCGCTGCGTTGGCCGCCGAGGTCGAGTTGGAGGGTATCGCCCTGCTTGCGGCCCATCAACTGGCGGCCCAGGGGGGATTGCGGGGTGATGACCAGCACCGGGTCGCCGCCGGTTTCGACCTCGGTGCCGCCGGCGCGCGGGCCGATGAAATAGTGGCTGCCGCCGCGACCCTCGAGCCGCACCAGGGCGCCGAGGCTGATGGGCTCGCCGGCGCCGAAATCGCGGACGGGCAGGGCCTGGAACTGCGCGACGGCCTGGGCGGCCTCCTCGGCGGCCTTGGACTGGCCGTGGGCGAGGTAGGAGGCCTCGAGGCCGCGGGTGTCGTATTTGTCCTCGGCCTTGTTCTCCTCATCCGTCGCCTCGGCGTGGGTGGCGAGGGCGGCCTTGGTGATCTGCTCCAGCTCACCGGCGAGCTGGGCGATGATGCGGGCCAGGAGGTCGCGTTTGTTCATTGCGGGGCGAGGATCGAAATTTCAGTTCGTGGGCCAGCGAGCTTGCTCGCGCCTGAGATGCGCCTGCAAGCAGGCTGCCCACCATGCAAAATTGCACTCATTTGGCGAGGTCCCGCGGGAAGATGCGGATGACGTGGTAGCTCGTGCGGACGGCGCCGGGGTTGCGCAGGCCGTGGAGGTCGTGGGAGGCGAAGAAGAACACCGAGCCCGCGCCGGCGACGTGCGGCACGCCGTTGATCGTGGCCTCGAGGGTGCCCTCGCGGACGATGACCAGTTCCTCGTCGGCGTGGGCGTGCGCGGCGTGGGAAATCTCGCCGGGATTGAGCGTGGTCACGTGGGACTCAAGGCGGTCGAGCGTGCGCGTGGCGGCGTCGAAATAGGGCCTGATCTCGCCGACCTTGGTCGGGGTGGCGGGCAGCCTCGTCCAGTCGAAGACGGTGGAGCCGAGGACCGGGCCGGCGGGTGGTTTTTGCGGGATCATGGGGTGATTTCATCGCCGTAGATGGCGACAAAGGCGGGGCGGTGCGAGAACCGGGCGGCGCGATACATGCCGGGGGAGTTGAATTCCATGGCGATGTTGCCCTGTGTGTCGAGGGCGATGACGCCGCCGTCGCCGCCGAGCTGGCCGACCTTGGCCATGGTCGCGGCCGCGGCCTCGCGAAGCGGCGTGCCCTTGTATTCCATCTGGGCGGCGATGTCGCGGGCGACGCCGACGCGGATGAAATACTCGCCCCAGCCGGTGGCGCTGACGGCGCAGGTGGCGTTGCTGGCGTAGGTGCCGGCCCCGATGATGGGAGCGTCGCCAATGCGGCCGTATTTCTTGTTGGTCATGCCGCCGGTGGAGGTGCCGGCGGCGAGGTTGCCGGCCTTATCCAGCGCCACGCAGCCGACGGTGCCCCAGCGGAGCGTGCGGGTGAAATAATCCACGGGCACGGCGGCGGTGCGTTCCTTGCCGTCCTTCTCCTTCGCCTGCCTCAGCTGCTCGCGGCGCCAGTCGGTCTGGAAATACTCGTTCGGCACCAGCTCGTAGCCGAGGGATTGGGCGAACTTCTCGGCGCCTGCGCCGGCCATCATCACATGCGGGGACTTCAGCATGACGTCGCGCGCGAGGTTGATGGGGTTCCTGATATGATGCACGCCCGCGATGGCGCCAGCGGCCTGGGTGCGGCCGTCCATGATGGAAGCGTCGAGTTCGCAGATGCCATCGGCGTTGAAGACGGCGCCCTTGCCGGCGTTGAAGAGCGGGGAGTCCTCCATGATGTTGATGGCGGCGGTGACGGCCTCGAGGGCGGCGCCGCCGCGGTCAAGGACCGCGTAGCCGGCGTTGAGCGCCTCGGTGAGACGGGCCCGATACTCGGCCTCGCGCTCCGGGCTCATGGAGGCGCGCTCGATGACCCCGGCGCCACCGTGGATGACGAGGCCGTGCGGGCGGTCGGCGGCTTGGGCCGCCGCGACCAAGGCGGTGGAAAACACGAAGAAGCGAAGAAGCGAAGGTTTCATGGGGGATTGGTGGGGTGGAGGTGGGGACGTTAGCCCCGCGGATTTGGATGTTTGTAGCTGCTGCCTCGCGGGGCTGATGGCCCCGCCTCCATTTATTTGTTCAGACCGAGCGCCTGCAGGAAAAATGCGTAATTGCGCGCCGTGTCGTTGAGGGCGTCGTAGCGGCCGGCGACGCCGCCGTGGCCGGCGCCCATCGTGGAATAAAGCAGCGTGGCGCTGCGGCCGGTGTCGAGGGTGCGCAACTTGGCGAGGTATTTGGCGCCCTCCCAATACGGCACCTGGCTGTCGTTGTAGGAGACGTTGACCATGACGTGCGGGTAGTTGGCGGTCTTGAGGTTGTCGTAGGGGCTGTAGGCGCGCATCCAGCCATACTCCGTCTTGTTGTTCGGGTTGCCCCACTCGATGTATTCCTCGGTGGTGAGCGGCAGGGTGGCGTCGAGCATGGTGTTGAGGACGTCCACGAAGGGCACTTGGATCAGCGCGGCCTGGAAAAGGTCGGGCCGCTGGTTGAGCACGGCGCCCATGAGGAGTCCGCCGGCGCTGCCACCGGAGGTCACCAGCTGCTTTGGCGTGGTCCAGCCCTGGTCGACGAGCCACTGGCCGCAGTCCACGAAGTCGTTGAACGTATTCATCTTCTTGTCCATGCGGCCGGCCTCGCGCCATTCCTCGCCAAGCTCGCCGCCGCCGCGGATGTGGGCGATCACGTAGACCAGGCCGCGGTCGAGCAGGCTGAGGCGGGAAGCATTGAACGCCACCGGCATGCTGATGCCGTAGGAACCGTAGCCGTAGAGCCAGAGCGGCTGCGGCTTGGTGCGGTCGAGGTCGGCGCGGTAGACGACGGACAGGGGGATCTTCGTGCCGTCGCGGGCCGTGGCCCAGAGGCGTTCGGATTTGTAGTGCTTCGCGTCAAAGCCGCCGAGCACCTCGGTCTGCTTGATCAGCGTGAACGCGCCCGTCGCGAGGTCGGCCGTGTAGGTGGTCAGGGGGCGGACGAGCGACTGGTAGTTGAGGCGCACGGCGGTGGCGTCGTAGCTCCAGTTGCCGCCGGTGGAAACCTCGTAGGCGGCCTCGGGCATCTCCAGGCGCTTCGACTTGCCGGTCGCGAAATCATAGACCCGCAGCTGCGGCAGGCCGTTCTCACGCTCCTCGACGACCAGGTGCGTGGCGAACATGTCGAGGCCCTCGACCTTGATGGCCGGGTTGTGCGGGATGAGGTCGGTGAGATCGGCGGGCGCCGTGTCGGGGGCGGAGGCGACCTTGTAGTTTTTGGCGCCGCCATGGTTCGTGGCGTAGTAGAAACGGCCGTCGCGGTGCTCGGTGAAGTATTTCACGTTCTCGGTGCGGCCGAGCAGGCTGCGCAGCGCGAGGCCGGGGCTGTCGGCGGGCAGGACGAGCGACTCGGAGGTCAGTTTGCTCTCGCTGTGGCAGACCATGAACTTGCCGTCGCGGGTGCGGAAGACGTCGACGTTGTAGAGCTCGTCCTTGTCCTCGTAGACCAGCTCGTATTTCCCGGTGCTGAGCGTCCAGCGGTGGATCTTGTCCGAGCGCTTGGCCTCGTTCTCGGTGACGTAATAGATGACGTCGTGGCCCGCACCCCAGTCGAGGTCGGAGACCTTGCCGATCTTTTGCGGGACGAGCGCCTTGGTGGCGAGGTCCATGACGAAGACCTCGTATTGGCGGTAGCCGGTCCAGTCGATCGAGTAGGCCAGGCGCACGCCGTCGTCGCTGACCTTGTAGGCGCCGACCGAGATGTAAGTGTTCGTGCCGATCATCTTGTTCAGGTCGAGGAGTATCTCCTCGGACCCTGGAGGCGGGGTGCCCTCACCCCGCGCGTTGAGGGACGAGGGCGTCCCTCCTCCAACCGGCTTGCGGCAATAGATGGCATACTGCCGGTCCTTCTCGGTGCGGGTGTAGTAGGCGTAGCCCTTGAAAACCACGGGCGCGGACGAGTCGTCCTCCTTGATGCGGCCGACCATCTCCGCGTAGAGCGCGGCGCGCAGTTCCTTCGCGGGGGCGAGGACGGCCTCGGTGTAGGCGTTCTCCTGCTCGAGGTAGCCGACGACCTCGGGCGAGCCCTTCTCGCGCAGCCAGAAGTAGTCGTCGATGCGCCTGTCCTCATGGACGGTGACATCCTTGGGCTTCTTGGCGGCAACGGGCGGCTTGGGGTTGACCAGGTCAAAGGCCTGGGCGGACAGGGTGAGGACGGACATGAGGACGAGGAGGCGGAGCATAGGGTGGGGGATGAAAATCAGACCTTAGCGAAGAGCTCGTCCATACTGCAACCAAGTCCCGGCAGGCGCGGGTCGGTCAGCGGGTGGTGGTGGGCGAGGATGTCGGTGAGGGTGAAGCCGAATTCGCCGAGGCCGTAGACCTCGACGTTGAGGTAGCGCGGGTCGACCATCCAGAGCCGAGGCAGGCGGAGGGCGGCCCAGAGCTCCTTCTTGACGACGGTGTCGATGTGATGGTCGCCCGGCAGGAGGACCTCCGCGACGAGATAGAGCCGGGCGGGGCCGGCCAGGTCCGGGTCGGTGCGGACCACGGTGAGGTCCGGCCGCACGATGCAATCATCGGCGAGTTGCAGGCTGGCGCGGCGCGGCAGGAGCTGCAAGGCGGCGTCCGGCGGCAAGGCGCCGGCGACCAGGCGGTGCAGGCGGCCGACGAGGATCTCATGGGCGGCCGGCGGGGCGCGGCGGCTGGCGGTCTCGCCCTGGATGACTTCCTCGTAGGACTCGAACATGCGCGGGGCTCAGGGCGAGCGCGGCCGGGGTGCCGGGAAGACCAGCCGGTTGGCCAGCTCGGTCAGCCGCGCGGTCAGCAGGGCGTTTTCCTTCTCGGGCGTGGATTCGTAGGAACTGCGCTGCGTGGCCCGCTCGGCGAGCTCGGTGCTCAGGACGTAGACGTGGCGGTTGCGGACAAAGAGGAGCGTGCCGCGCTTGGCGGTGACGCGCTTGGGCGGAGCGGCGCCGAGGACGCCCTCCTTGGGCTCGAAGTGCGAGCCGCCGGGCAGCTCGGCGTAGGTGATGAGGGAGCCGTCGTGCAGCTCGGGGACGAAGCGGGCGCTCTCGACCTTCGAGCCGGGAAACCGGCGGTCGAAATCCGCGAGCACGAAGTCAGTGAAAAAATACAGCAGGTAATCCCGCAGGCCGCGCGTATCGAGTTC
Source organism: Lacunisphaera sp. (assembly GCA_041909435.1). Taxonomy (GTDB): domain Bacteria; phylum Verrucomicrobiota; class Verrucomicrobiia; order Opitutales; family Opitutaceae; genus Lacunisphaera. The sequence continues at coordinate 54,758 of JAYRDK010000014.1, read as the reverse complement.
CCACCGCTGCAGGGCGTCCTGCGGAAAGCAGGCGATGCTGATGTGGGTGCTGTAGCTGTCGGCGAAAGTGACGACATTCTCCGTATCGCTGACCGTGCCGCCCAGCTCGCGGAGCACGGGCAGGGGCAGACTGAACTCACCGGTGGCGGAGAAATAGGTGTCGCCCTCGAGCCGGCCCGCCAGCGTCGGGCTCTGGGCGGACACGACGGCCGGGGCCAGGGCGCCGGCGACGAGGAGCAGGGACAGGCGGAACATGGGACCGGAAACTAGCGAGACGGGGATGATTTTCAAGCGGCGCCCGCTCAGACCGTCAGCCGCCGCCAGAGTGCCACGGGAATCTGCTCGGGCCGGGTGTGCGGGCCGAGGCCGGCGGCCGACAGTTCCGCGAGCCAGGCCGCGCCGCCGTCGGGGAGCTTGTGGCGCAGGAGACCGCCGATCTGTTTCCGGCGCTGCTGGAAGCACGCGCGGATGACGGTCTTGACGGCCGCGGGGAAAACAAAGGGATCAGGCAGGCGCGTCAGGTGGAGCAGGTAGGACTCGATGTCCGGCTGCGGGTAGAAGCAGGAGCCGTCGACCTTGTGGCCCGGCGCGACGGCGTAGGCGGCCTGCAGGGTGATGGAGATTGCGCCGAAGGTCTTGGAGCCCGGTTGGGCGACGTAACGCTGGGCGGCCTCCTGCTGGAGCATCAGCACCATGCGGTCGGGCAGCGGGCCCGAAAGCACGCCGTCGAGCCACGGCGTGGCGATGGCGTAGGGCAGGTTGGCGACGATCTTGAAGGAACCGGTGCGGTCGGCGGGCAGGCCGGCCAGCGGGTGCTCGACGCCGTCGCCCTCCATCAGGTGAAGGCGCGGGTTGGTGGCCGCCAGCGTGGCGGCGAGATGCTGGTGCAGGCCGTAGTCGCGCTCGATGGCCCAGACCTCCGCGCCGGCGTCGAGCAGGGCGTTGGTCAGCGTGCCCAGGCCGGGGCCGATCTCGACGACGGTGTCGCCGGCCGTGACGCCGCCGAGTTCGAGGGACTTGCGGACGATGTTGCCGTCGACGAGGAAATTCTGCCCGAGGAACCGCTTCGGCTCATGCCCCAGCTGGGCCAGCAGGTCGCGCGTGGTCTTGGGCGTGAGCGGCAGGCTCATACCGAGTGGAAGCTGCGGATGACGGCGGCCGGGTCGTCGGCCCGCATCAGGGACTCGCCGACCAGCACGGCGTGCGCGCCGGCGGCCTTGACGCGCGCGGCGTCGGCGGCGGTGGCGATGCCGCTCTCGCTGACGGCGATGACGTTCTTCGGGAAAAGCGGGATCAGCCGCTCGGACAGGCCGAGGTCGGTCTTGAATATGGCGAGGTCGCGGTTGTTCACGCCGATGATCTTCGCGCCGTGGCGGACGGCCCGGGCGAGTTCGTCCTCGTTGTGGATCTCAAAGAGGGCGTCGAGGCCGGCGGCCGTGGCGGCGTGGTGCAGGGCCTCGATCTCCTCGTCGGTGAGGGCGCGGACGATGATGAGGATGGCGCTGGCGCCGGCGAGGCGGGCCTGCAGCACCTGGACCGGGTGCACCATGAAATCCTTGCGCAAGCAGGGCAGGGCGGGGCCCTGGGCGGCGAAATCACCAGTCACCTCCTGCAGGTCCTCGAGGCGGCCGCCGAAGAATTTCCCGTCGGTCAGGATGGACAGGGCGGCGGCGCCGGCGGCGCGGTAGCGGTGGGCCTGGTCGAGGGCCGAGATGTCTTCCTTGATCGCCCCGGCGGACGGGGAGCGGCGCTTGATTTCCGAGATGACCGCGAGCCGGCCGTCCGTCCGGCGCAGGGCGGACCGGAAGGAGGGCGGCCGGGCGAGCTCGCGGTTCAGCGCGGCCAGTTCGTCCGGGAACACGGGCCGCAGCAGCGGGGCGATCTCCCGGCGCTTGTGGGCCATGATTTCGGTCAGCTTGTCCATGGATACAGGCCACCACGGAACACACGGGAAACCCGGAAGCCAAACCAAATTGCCCGGATTTTCCGTGTGTTCCGCGTGTTCCGTGGTAATTCCTCCAGCCATGACGCCGATCGAAGAACTCCGCCGGACCATGGCCCGGCTTCGCGCGCCCGACGGCTGCCCGTGGGACCGCGAGCAGACCCACCAGACGCTGACCCGCTGCCTGATCGACGAGTGCAGCGAACTCCTCGACACGATCGACCGGAACGACATCCCGCACATGCGCGAGGAGCTCGGCGACGTCCTCATCCAGGTGGTCTTCCATGCCCAGCTCGCGGCGGAGCGCGGGGATTTCAATTTCGACGACGTGGCCCGCGAGATCAACGAGAAGCTCGTCCGCCGCCACCCGCACGTCTTCGGCACCGGCAAGGCCGACAATTCCGCCGAGGTCATCGAGGTCTGGGAAAAGGTGAAGGCCGGCGAGAAGGCCGCCGCCGGCAAGACCGAGTCCACGCTCTTCAAGAAGCTGCCGCCGCGCCTGCCCGCCCTGATGTTCGCCGAGGAGGTCGCCAAGCGGATCGAGAAACAGAAGCTGCCGGCGGCCGGCGTGGTGGACGAATCCCGCGTGGCCGGGCTCGCCGCCGGCCTGACCGAGGCCGCGGCCGGCCGGCAGCTCTACGAACTGGTCGCGGCCTGCCGGCAACGCGGCCTCGATCCCGAGTCCGCCCTGCGCAAGGAATGCGACCGCGTGATGAATGAAGTCGAAACGAGGGTAGGGGCGGTTGCCCCCAGCCGCCCTTGAGCCGCGCGGGCCGTTGAGGGCAACAGCCCCCACCATGAAACCGAAGGCGGAGAAAAAACCCGAGCCCCTGCCGGCGGACATCGCCGGCGCGTGGCTGCAGCCGTTCCTCGACCACCTGCGGAAGGAGCGGCGTTACTCCGCCTACACGGCGCGCAACTACGGGCAGGCGTTCGGGGATTTCTTCGTCTGGCTGCGCCAGAACAAGCTCGGCGAGGGCGGCTTCGACGTGCTGTCGGCCCGGGACGTGCGCAGCTTCGTCATCGAGGCCCAGCGCCGCTTCGACCGCCGGACGCTGCACAACCACGTGTCCGGCCTGCGCGCCTTCTACCGCTACTGGATGCAGCGCGGGCGGCTGGAGCGGAATCCCTTCGCCGGCGTGCCGCTGCCGAAGCTGCAGAAAAGCCTGCCGAAGTTCCTCACCGAGGCGCAGGTGGCCGCGCTGCTCGACGGGCCGCTCAGGCTGCTGCAGAACAAGGCCGTCAGCGTGCACGACGCGTGGCGCGACCGGCTGGTGCTGGAATTGCTCTACGGCGGCGGGCTCCGCGTGAGCGAGCTGGTGGCGCTGAACTACGACTCGATCGACTTCGGCGACGGCAGTGCCCGCGTGCTCGGCAAGGGCCGCAAAGAGCGCATCTGTCCGCTGGGGGCCACGGCGATGAAGGTGCTGCGGAAGTGCCGCGATGAGTTCGCGCACGGCGCGGGCCCCGGCGATCCGGTGCTGGTCTCGGCGTCCGGCAAGCGGATGACGGTGCGCGAGGTGCAGCTGCTGGTGAAGAAATACCTGGCGCTGGCCGACCTGCCGATGGACCTCTCGCCGCACAAGCTGCGGCATTCCTTTGCCACGCACCTGCTCAACTCCGGCGCCGACCTGCGCACGGTGCAGGAGTTGCTCGGCCACGCCAACCTGACCACGACGCAGGTCTACACCCACACCAGCGTGGCCCGGCTCAAGGAGATCTACGCCAAGGCCCACCCGCGGGCTTGAGGGCGGAGAATTTTACACAAAGCAGCTAAGAAGCTAAGCTATCGACACTCGTTTTCTCATTAGCCATCTCATGGTGACGGGCCGCCACCACCATGAATCGAAAACTGGATATCGCGCCAGACGTGGAAGAAGCCGCCCGCAAGTCGGTCGATGCACTATTCCACCTTCATAACGAATTGGGACCGGGTCTGCTGGAAAGTGCCTATGGCTCTTGCCTAGAGGAAGAATTCAAGCATCGAGGCCTACGGTATGCACGTGAGGTGACGATACCTCTAAATTACAGATCCAGACGTCTTGATGCGGGCTTTCGCGCCGACTTCATTGTCGCTGAGAAGGTCCTAATAGAACTCAAAGCGGTTGAGGCGCTACTGCCAGTGCACAGGGCACAGACCATCACCTATCTCAAGCTAACCGGATTGCAGCTCGGGCTGTTGGTCAATCTGAACGTGCCGCTCATACGAGACGGCATTCGAAGACTTTTTAACCCAACGCTGACTTAGCTGCTTCGCTGCTTTGTGTTATCCCCGTCTCACTTCAGCGGCACCCGGGTTGAGGCGGCGTTGCCGGCGCGGTCGTAGAGGATGACCTCGACCGAGGTCGCGCCGGCGGCCTGGGCCTCCGGAATCTCCGCCACGAAGGTTTCCTCCCGGCCGTCGAGGATGCCGTCGGCGGGATGGGTCACCGCGGACTTCAGCCCGTTGTTGAGCGAAAATTCCGCGCCCTCGAGCAGCGACAGGGCATCGCGGCCGGACACGGTAATCCGCAGCAGACCGTCGGCGCGGGCGACGACCGGGGCGGCGAGCACGGGCGGCGTGCGGTCGACCAGCAGGTTGTCGGTCTCGAAGGTGTAGCTCAGGCGCTGGGCGGCCGGGCGTGGTGCCTGTTCGCTGACCGCGAGGCGGGTGAAGTAGAGTCCCTCGGCGAGTCCGCCGGTCTCGAACTGGATGTAGTTGTCGGGCGTGTTGACGGCCAGGTCGGTCCAGGTGTCGGCGTTCTCCGGCCGGATGCTGAAGGTGTGCGTGATGTTGTCGCTGTCGGGATCGTTGACGGACCAGTAGACGATCTGCGTGCCGGGCTGGGGCACGACCTGGCTGCCGAGCAGGGCTTCACGGCGGCGGTCGCTGTCGTCCTTGGTGTCGCGGCCTGGCGCGAGGATCTGGCCGAGGGTGACCGAGACGGCCGGCGCGCGTTCGCCGGCGGGGAGCAGGCCGAGATTGGGGGAGAAAATGCGGAAGTCGGCGAGCATGGGGCGCCGGTTCTGCGGCAGGTGGAAGAGCGTGGCCTTGTCGAGCTGGAAGTCCGCCGCGGCGGCGCCGACCTGCAGGCGGAACTTGGCGTAGCGGCCGCGCAGGCCCTCGGCATAAAAGGCGCCGTCGCGCACGGTCATGTCGGTCCACGGGGTCCAGCCCTCGAGTTCGTCGCTGCCGAAATTGGTGCGCACCTCGACCTTGAGGTCCTTGGGCTCCACCCCGCGCATCCGCGCGAAGCGCAGGGAGCCGAGCCCGCCCGGGGCGCCGAGGTCGAGGCGTTTGGTCTCTAGTTCGCGCACCGGGGCGGCGGTGAAGGTCAGCAGCGCGAGGCCGGGCGCGTTGTTGCGGAGCAGCAAGAAACGGCCGTCGCCGAGCGGGGCGATGTCGTTGAGCTGGCTGGAGGCGCTGCCGGCAAAGGTCAGTGAGCGCCGGGCCACGGGATCGTAGCCGAAGGTGTCGCCCTGCTCGCCGGCGGTGAGCAGGAGCCAGCCGTGGTGGCGGGCGAGGCGGTAGAGCGCGACGTTGGGCCGCGCGAGCACGCCCTCGGGGAGACCGTCGGCGGGGAACCGCACGACGCTGGAGCGGCCGGTGAAGCCGGGCTTGTCCTCGATGACCGGCGGCTTGTCCTTGCTGTCGGCGGCCTTCGGGTCGACCGGGCGGTTGAGGCGGCTCGTCGACTCGGTGGTGAAGACGAGCGCGGCGTAGAAGCTGCCGTCGTCCATCGGGAGCAGGTCCACGACCTCGGCGTCGCGGTTCTCCTGCAGGACGAGCGGCGAGCCGCCGGTGGCGTCGAAGGAATAGACGTTACCTTTCGGTGAGGAGCCGGCGAGGACGCTGCCGTCGGCGAGACGGGCGAGCTTGCGGACGTTGCGGTCGCGGATCTCGCCGAAGAGCGTGAGGCCCTTGTCGGCGAGCAGCTTGTCGTCGCCCGCCTTGCCCTCGATGAGTCCGGCGGCCGCGAGTTTCTTCAGGTCGACCCGGTAGATCTTGCCCGGGTTGCCGGTGGCGGCGAGCACGCTGCCGTCCGGCTGGGGGAGAAAATCAAACACGGAATCGGCGGGCAGCGGCACGCGGGCGATTGGCTTGCCGTCCTTGAACAGGTAGAGCGCGCCGGTCGGCGAGGTGCCGATCAGGAGAGAGCCGTCCTTCAGCGGCAGCAGGGCGATGGCCTGGGTCTCGGCGACGTCGGCAACCTCGCGCACGGTGTAGGTGCTGTCCTTGGGATTGAAGGTGACCTCCTGGACCTTGCCGTCGGGACCGGTGCCAACGAGGAACTTGTCGCGGCCGGCGGGCTTCATCACCCAGAGGATGTCGCCGATCCTCGGCCCGGTGAGGTCGGTGAAGACCGGCCCCGGGAGGATGCGGCCGTCGGAGCGGGTGGCGAGGCCCTTGAGGTTGCGGCTGGCGACGTCGCGGCCGAAATCGATCTCGAGCTGCTTGGTGAGCGGGTCGGCCAGGAGGCTGGCTGCAAAGAGCGCAAAGAGCGCAGAAAAGGACGATGAGCGAAACGGCATGGAGGTAAATTGCTTGAGAGGAATTGGGTGGGAGGGGCTTTATGCCCCGATACCGGGGATGCGCGGATTTTTTGTCGGGGCATAAAGCCCCTCCCACCAGCAGGCGGAAGTCATCTCAATCCGTGATGTTCAGCGGCCGGCGGACCATGATGTTGAAGAGGCGGCCGGGCAGCACGCGCTGTTCCCACAGCGGGGTGAAGGCGTCGCGGCGCTGGAAGCGCGCCTCGTCGGCGCTGCGGGCGATGCGCTCGAGCGACCCGGGCATGTCGGTCGTGGTGGCGCGCTGGTCGGTCAGGAGGCGGGCCTTCTCCACCACGGCGAGGTAGAGGCCGTCGGTTTCGCGGAACTCGCGCAGGGCGGAGATGTATTCCTCGAAGTTGCGCAGCTGGGCGATCGGCACGGAGTGCGAGCGGCCGGTCAGCTCGTCGAGCGCGGGGCCGGTGGTGAGGATGACCTCGAGCTCCTTGCCGGCCCAGTCCGCGGGGATGGCCAGGCTGACGAGCTCGCTCTCGGCGTCGCGCTGGAAGCCGCGCCAGCCGACGGTGAGGTCCACGCGCTCGCCCGGGGCGGCGGAGGTGCGCGACACCAGCATCTGCTCGATCGAACCGGAGGGAGTCTCGGGCGTGTCCTCGACGCTGAAGCGGATGTGGTCGGGGAAGACCTGTTCGTAGGGGTTGAAGAGCCAGAGCGAGAGGTTGCCGACGAACTCGGTGAGGCCCTGCCGGAAACCCTGCGGGCCGGGGTAGAGCTGGCTCATCTCGACGGGGGCCGTGCCGGGGAAGTTCACGGTGGTGGTGACCTTGAAACCGCGGGCGAGGCCCGACTCGTTCGAGCCCATGACCGCCTGCGCCAAGCCGGTGGCGGCGATGGCGGGCAGGAGCTGCTCGTGGCGGACGACCTCGAAGTGGAGCGCCTTGCGGTTGCTGCGGTTCGGGAAAACCACGTCGACGGCGACCATCGGGGCCTTGCGGCCAATTTCGCCGTAGATGCCGGAGAGGCGGTCCTGGCTGAACGAGCCGATGATGCCGCCGGTGTTGGCGACCTTGATGGAGTTCAGCTGGCTCGGGAGGATGGTGACGACCTCGGCGGAGGCCATCGGCAGCTCGGTGGCGCCGAGCGAGAGCATCGGGTGGCCGAAGGCGAGGATGCGGTTACCGTCGACATGGGACACGGTGCCGGTGCCGGCGAGGCTGATGTCGCCCGTGGCCAGCGCGACCGCGACGACGCCGCCCGGGCGGAGGGAGGGGGGATTGGGGACCGCGGATTGCGGATTGTCGGAACCGGAATCATTGCCGCCCAGGGCGGTGACATTCAGGCCGAGGGCGCTGAACTGCGGCTCGAGCATCGCGGCGACGTCGGGCGAGAGGCCGCCGAGCGAGAAGGCCGGGGTCATCGGGCTGAAACCGGAGCCCAGGCCGTCGGCACCGCGGGCGCCCTGACGCTCGCCCTTGATCGGGATCGGGGTTGGCGTAAGGCCGTCCTTGCCGGCGGGGAGCGCGCTGATCTCCAGCATGTCGCTGATCGGCGTGAAGCCGGCGTAACGCACGGTTTCGAAGCGCTGAATCTGGTAGGAGAGGACGCCCGCGAGCTTGCCGCCGATGTAGAGCGGACTGCCGCTCATGCCGGCGACGGCGCCCATGCCCTGGACGCGCGGGTCGGTGAGTTCGCAGAGGATCATGCTCTTGCCCGGGCCGAGGGCGTTGCGGAGGACGCCGGTGACCTGCACGGCGAAGGGCTCGGGGTCACGGCCCTTGAAGACGGTCCAGACCTCGCCCTTCATGCCCGGCTGCAGCTCGACCAGCGGCAGGACCGGGGCGTCGGCCGGCTGGGCGGCGAGAGATGCTGAAAACACAAAGCAGCCAAGCAGCGAAGCCAGACCAATCAGCAGGGTGGCGTTGCGGCGTTGCGACTTGGATTTCATTGGCATCTAGACGACGGTCCGACCGGCCGGTTTCTTAGAGGGATTTAATTGCCTTGGTGATGACTTCGCAAGCCCGGGCAATGGCCGGACCCTCGTGTGCGGTGCTCAAAAACCAGGATTCGTAGGCGCTCGGGGGCAGGTAGACGCCGCCGTCGAGACAGGCGTGGAAGAAGCGGCCGAAGAGCTTGGCGTCCGAGGTCAGTGCCGTGGGCATGTCGCGGACCGCGGTCGGGGTGAAGAAGAGGCTGAACATCGAGCCCGCCTGCGGGGCCTGCAGCGGAATGCCCTTGGCCTTCGCGGCGGCGGCGGCGGCGGTGACGACCTGCCGGCCGAGCGCGTCGAGCCGCGCGTAGGGCTTCACCTCGTCGAGCAGGCGCAGCTGGGCGATGCCCGCGGCCATGGCGAGCGGGTTGCCGCTGAGCGTGCCGGCCTGGTAGACCGGGCCGAGCGGGGCCAGGTGGTCCATGATGTCGGCCCGGCCGCCGAACGCGCCGACCGGCAGGCCGCCACCGATGATTTTGCCGAGGGTGGTCAGATCCGGCACGATCCGCTCGACCTCCTGCACGCCGCCGCGGGAAATGCGGAATCCGGTCATGACCTCGTCGAAGATGAGGATCGTGCCGTTCGCCGCGGTGGCCTTTCGCACATGCTGCAGGTAGCCGGCGTCGGGCTTGATGAAGCCGACATTGCCGATGTAGGGCTCGAGGATGACGCAGGCGATCTGGCCGGGGTTCGCCGCGAAGGCGGCATCGAGGGCGGCGGTGTCGTTGTAGGGCAGGACGACCGTCTCGCGGGCGAAGGCCGCCGGCACGCCGGCGCTGTCGGGATTGCCGTGGGTGAGGGCACCGGAGCCGGCCGCGACGAGGAGGGAGTCGCTGTGGCCGTGGTAGCAGCCGGCGAACTTGATGATCTTGTCACGCTTCGTGAAACCGCGGGCCAGGCGGATGGCGGACATCGTCGCCTCGGTGCCGCTGCTGCACAGGCGGACCTTCTGGATCGACGGGAAGAAGTCGACGATCAGCTCCGCCATCTCGACCTCGTAGGGGTTCGGCGTGCCGAAGGAAGTGCCCTTGTCCAGCGCGGCGGCGATGGCGGCCTTGATGCGCGGGTGGTTGTGGCCGTGGATGGCCGGGCCCCAGGTGCAGACGAAGTCGATCAGCTCCTTGCCGTCGGCCGTGGTGAGCGTGGCGCCCTGCGCGGACTTGGTGAAGAACGGCGTGCCGCCGACGGAGCGGAAGGCCCGGACGGGGGAGTTGACGCCGCCAGGAATGAGCTGCTGGGCGCGGGCGAAGAGGTCGGAGGAGGAAGACATGTTTTTAACCACTAATACTCACTAATGTGACACTAATTACAGAACCAATCGTTTCCATTCCAAGCGAGGGAATGATCCGAAATTGACAAGATAACCGACACGTTTGCCAGTGGCTTTTAGGTAGTTGATCAGCTGGGCCTCGTGCTCTGTGGCCAAGATTTTGACAGCCTTAAGCTCCACTACGATTTCTCCAATCACGATCAGGTCAGCCTCGTAGTATTTTTTGAGCGGTTGCCCCTTATAGAACAGGGTGAGCCTTGGCTTGGCGGTAAAGGGGATGCGACGCTGGTTGAGCTCAAGCTCAAGACTCTCCTGATAGACTTCTTCGAGGAATCCATTGCCCATCTCGTTATAGACATCGAAAACAGCGGCCATGAAATCATAGCCCTCCTGCTGATGCAGTCCCGTCACTGTGCTCATTTATCGTCTCCATTAGTGGCCCATTAGTGTGGATTAGTGGTGACTAGAAAAACTCAGCTCACGTATTTCTGCACGATCGGGATGCGGCGGCCGACGCCGAAGGCGAGGGGGGTGATCTTCAGGCCGGGGGCGGCCTGCTTGCGCTTATATTCGTTGAGGTCGACCTTGCGGACGATGTCATTGACCACGGCCTGCTCGAAACCTTGCGCGACAAGGTCGGCGCGGGAGAGGCCTTCCTCGACGTAACCCTTGAGGATGGCGTCGAGCGTCTCGTAGGGAGGCAGGCTGTCCTGGTCGGTCTGGTCCGGGCGCAGCTCGGCGCTCGGCGCCTTGTCGATGCTGGAGACCGGGATGATCTCCTTGTCCCGGTTGACCCAGCGGGAGAGGGCGTAGACCTGCATCTTGAAAACGTCGCTGATAACCGCCAGGCCGCCGCACATGTCGCCGTAAAGCGTGCAATAGCCGACGGCCAGCTCGCTCTTGTTGCCGGTGGTGAGGAGCAGGGCGCCGAACTTGTTGGAGATCGCCATGAGCAGCAGGCCGCGGGCGCGGGCCTGGATGTTTTCCTCGGCGATGTCGCGCGGCCGCCCGGCGAAGATCGGGGCGAGGGTCTTTTCGGCGGCGCCGACGGTGTCGGCGATGGAGAGGGTGTGGAACTCGATGCCGAGGTTCGCCGCGAGGATGCGGGCGTCGTCCTTGGAGTGCTGGCTGGAGATGACGGAGGGCAGGCTGACGCCGATGACGTTCTTCGGGCCGAGGGCCTCGGCGGCGATGACGGCGGTGAGCGCGGAGTCGATGCCGCCGGAGAGGCCGAGCAGGGCCTTCTTGAACCCGGTCTTCTGGGCGTAGTCGCGGACGCCGAGCACGAGGGCGTCGTAGATGTCGGCGAGGTCGGGCTGATCGAAGGTGGGGTGGAGGTAGGGCGAATCCTCCGGATGAGCCGCGTTCGCGGAACGGCTCGTCGGGACGACTCGCCCTACCTCCACCACCTGCAACTGCTCGCGGAAGGCGGCGAGGCCGCCGATGACCCGACCCTGGGCGTCGCAGACCACGCTGCGGCCGTCAAAGAGGAGCTCGTCGTTGCCGCCGATGGCGTTGACGTAGGCGACCGGGCAGCCGAGCTGGCGGGCCGTGTCGGCCACGAGCTTGTGGCGGACGTCGCCCTTGCCGTGATTCCACGGGCTGGCGGAGAGGTTGACCATCACGTCGCAGCGCTGGGCGGCGAGCTGGCGGACGGGTTCGACGCCATTATAGAGGCGGCGGGTCGAGATCATGGCGTGCGTCCAGATGTCCTCGCAGATCGTGATGCCGATGCGGCGGCCGCCGAACTCGACCACGACGGGGGCGGAGGCCGGCTCGAAGTAGCGGTCCTCGTCGAACACGTCGTAGGTTGGTAAAAGGCACTTGCGGGCCGAGGTGAGGATCTTGCCCTGATGGCAGAAGGCGGCGGAGTTGAAGGCGGAGCGGCCGGTGCCGGTGGCATTCGCCTCGGTGTAGCCGATCAGGGCCGGCACGGCGCCGATCTTGGTGGCGAGCTCGCGGGTGGCCTTTTCGACGTCGGCCACGAAGCGTCTCTTGAAGAGCAGGTCGCGTGGCGGGTAGCCCGAGACCACCAGCTCCGGGTAGATCACCAGTTCGGCGCCCTGGGCGACGAGGGCCTGATAGGCCTCGAGGATGCGGCGGGAGTTGCCGGCGAGGTCGCCGACGATGGTGTTGATCTGGGCCAGGCCGATGCGCATGGGAAAATAGGATTAGACAACTTGCCGGCAAAGCGCCGGACTGCAACCACATAGCCCGGTATGCCTGACGACAAAAAAGCACCCCAACTGATATTGGCCTCCGCCTCGCCCCGGCGGAAGGAACTGCTCGCTTCGCTCGGCGTGACGTTCGACATCATCCCGGCCGAGGTCGTCGAGCACGAGGCGCCGGACGCCGATCCGCGCGAGATGGTGAAGCACAATGCCGCGCTGAAGGCCGACTGGGTGTCCGCCCGGCATCCGGACGCCACGGTCATCGGGGCCGACACCACGGTCTTCATCGACCGCACCGTGCTGAACAAGCCCCGGGACGCCGCCGAGGCCCGGGCGATGCTGCGGATGCTGAGCGGGCGGACGCACACCGTCTTCACCGGGCTGGCGATCCGCCGGCAGCGCGACGGCCTTAAGCTCGACCAAGGCGTGGCCAGCGAGGTGACGATGAAGGCCTACGACGAGGCCACCATCGAGCTTTACCTGAGCCGGGTGCACACCCTCGACAAGGCCGGCGGCTACGGCATCCAGGAGCACGGCGAGCTCATTGTGGCGGGTTTTACCGGGTCGCTGACAAATATTGTGGGCCTGCCGGTGGAAGAAATGAAACAACTTTTGACTAGGGCGGGTCTGACGCGTTGATTTCAACCCAGTGACGACCCGGTCCGCCCAGCTCAACCCACCGCCCAGCGTGCCTGAAAAGGACAGCGCGGACCATTCCATCGCCATCGGCCTGGCCTGCACCGTGCTGTTCCACCTGCTGTTGGTGTGGCTATCGCCGCAGTTCGCCTTCGACAAGTTCTCCGGCAGCCACCGCGGCATCTCGGTGCAGAGCGCGAACAAGGGCAAGACCTTCGACTTCGAGCTGGCGCAGCCGGCGATGCCGGAAAAGGAGAAGGATCCGTTCCGCTTCGTCGAGACCAACACCGCCGCCCCGGAGAACATCCCCGACAAGACGACCAACTTCAGCAACCGCAACCAGCAGTCCGCCCAGGAGGTCGCCGCCACGGAAAAGGATCCGGAGAACCGGCCGACCGTGAAGGGGCAGGACGAGATCAAGAACGACATGGCCATCGTCTCCGGCGACATGGCCCCGCCGCAGCTGCCGAACGTCACGACCCCGGAGAAGACCCAGGAGGACGCGCAGGAACGCGCCGAGCAGAAGGCGCGCGCCGAGCAGGTGCCGCTGTCCGGCTTCGACAAGACCGAGGGCCTGTCCGAGGACGGCATCGCCACCAACATTGCCAAGTCGAAGAATCCGACGAACCACGCCGACCAGGCGCTTGAGGGCGCCCCGGACGCGAAGGATCCGACCGGCGGCCTGGTGAACGTCGCGCAGACCCAGCGGGCCCAGCCCAAGGAGCGCCCGCGCCTGTCCTCCGTGTCGCTGAACCGCACCACCATTTTGTCCAACCGTCCCTCGGGCGTCACCAACATCGGCATCCTCGGCATGGACGCGCGCTGGAGCGAATACGGCGAATATCTGAACGAGCTCATCGAGATCGTGCAGATGTCCTGGTATAACATCCTGCGCGAAAGCCGGGTTTCCCCGCCGCGCGGCTCGCACGTGGTCGTCACCTTCCGGATCAACCCCAAGGGCGAGACGGAGATCGTCAAGGTCGAGGATTTTGGCTCGGGCAAGCAGGGCGTGTTCTCCTGTCAGAACGCCATCACCTACCCGCAGCCCTACCGCAAGTGGACGGAGCAGATGGTCGCCGTGCTCGGCGACTCCCAGGAGCTGACCTTCAGTTTCTACCATCAGTGAGCGCGCTGCCGGGAGATTTCTGGGAGACGCTGCCGCTGGGCGGGGGCGTGACGCCGCTCACCCGCGACGCCAACGGCCTGGCCGCCTTCAACAAGCCCGCGGGCCTGCTCTCGCACCCGAATGACTCGCAGGACGAGGCGCGCTCGCTGCTGACCTGCCGTTACGACAAGGAGGCGCAGTGCTTCAGCTGGAAGGCCGCCGACGGCACCGAGCGAAAGCTCTGGCTGCTCAACCGGCTCGATTCCGCCACCTCGGGCGTGATCCTCACCGCCGCCAGCGAGAAACTGGCGATCGCGGTGCGCGACCACTACGCGAGGAAGCAGGTGCACAAGGTCTACCAGGCGCTGGTCTTCGGCCGGCCGCAGAAGAATTTCGAGCACTGGCACGACCAGCTCGCCGTGCAGAAGAAAGGCGGCCAGATCCGCACGGCGACGATCGGCAACGTGCCCGCCCAGACCGTCTTCCAGCTCGTGAAGCACACGCAGAGCACCTTCTCGACCTCGCTGATCCGGCTCGAGCCGCGCACGGGCCGCAGCCACCAGCTCCGCGTGCAGTGCGCCAAGCGCCAGCTGCCGATCATCGGCGACCAGACCTACGGCAACTTCGGCCTGAACCGGGAATTCGCGAAGCTGCACAAGACCAAGCGTCTCTTCCTGCACTCGCTCGAGACCGGTTTCAGCTACACCTTTGCCGGCAAGGCCAACGACTTCAAGGCCCTCGCCCCGCTGCCGCGGGAGTTCACGGCGGTGTATTGAGGGGGGACGGCTCAGCTGGAGCTGAGCCCTCCAAGGGCAGGCTCCGATTCTAGTGGAGGGCCCAGCTCCAGCTGGGCCGCGAGTTAGCAAAAGATTGCTTTCGCATGATTCGGCCGCGTCAGTCGTGCCATCTGAGCAAATTCAACTCTCCCCGATACGGCCAGTCATCGGCCCGGGAGACCAGTCCGTGGCGAAGCGGATTATTTCGCACATACTCCCATTTGGCGGTATAGCTGTCGCCCTGGCGCAGCTGTGTGTCCCAGAAATTCTTCTCCCACAGCGCATCCGCCCCGGCACCGGTCGACTTTGCCACTAAACTTTTCCAGTATCTCATCCAGTTCAGCAAAGGCTCGGCCGGATATACGCCGGGAGCGCAAAAGAGGTGGATGTGATCCGGCAGGATGACGTAGCGACCGACCAGCCAGTGGCCTGCGGTGCGCCAAGCCTGAAGGAGGGACTGGTGCATCGCCTGGTTTGCCAGCACGGGCGTTCGGCTCTTGGTGCAGACAGTCACAAAGACGATGACAGCACGGTTGCCAGATTCCACCACAGGTTTGTGAACAGGACGCTTGCGGTTGGAGCGCGCGGCAGATTCGGATTCGTGCATTGCAGGCGGCCCAGCTGGAGCTGGGCCCTCCACAAAGCAGACGGCAAGACCAAATCCACCTACAACAAATCCATCTGCGAATCATCCGCCGGCGTCACCGTGATCTTCTTCTTCGGCTTGGCCTGCGGGGCGGCGGGGAGGGTGACGCTCACGTCCTCGGACTCCAGCTGCGTAAGGATGGTCTTGGCCCGGTCGATGACGGACAGCGGCAGGCCGGCCAGCCGCGCGACCTGGATGCCGTAGCTGCGGTCGGCGGCACCCTCGACGACGCGGCGGACGAAGACGATGTCGTCGTTCCACTCCTTCACGGCGACGGAGTAGTTCTTCAACCGGGGCAGGTGCTTGTCCAGCTGGGTGAGTTCCTGGTAGTGCGTGGCGAACAGCGTGCGCGGGCCGCGATCGGCGGAGCGGTGCAGGTGCTCGACGACGGCCCAGGCGATGCTCAGGCCGTCGTAGGTCGACGTGCCGCGGCCGATCTCGTCGAGGATGATGAGCGAGCGGTCGGTCGTGTTGTTGAGGATGTTGGCGGTCTCGTTCATCTCGACCATGAAGGTCGAGTTGCCCCGGGCCAAGTCGTCGCTGGCACCCACGCGCGAGAAGATGCGGTCGACGAGCCCGAGGCGGCAGGCCTTGGCCGGCACCCAGCAGCCGACCTGCGCAAGCAGGGTGATGAGCGCGACCTGGCGGATGTAGGTGGACTTGCCGGCCATGTTGGGGCCGGTGATCAGCAGGATCTGGGAGTCGTCGGCGGAGAGCGCCGTGTCGTTCGGGACAAAGGTGTAGCTGCCGGCCAAGCCGAGGCGCTCCTGCTTCATCATCTGCTCGACGACCGGGTGGCGGCCGTCGGTGATGTTGAGCACCTCGCCGTCGTCAAGCTGCGGGCGGCAATAATCCCACTCGCGCGCCAGCACGGCCCAGCCGGCGAGGACATCGAGTTCGGCGAGGGCGTCGGCCGTGCGGCTCAGGGTCATGGACTCGTCGAGCACGGCGGCGACCAGCTGGTTGAAAAGCTCGAGCTCGCGGGCGAGGGACTTCTCCTCGGCGGAGAAGATCTCCTTCTCCTTCAGCTTGAGGTCCTCGGTGACATAGCGCTCGCCGCCGACGGTGGTCTGCTTGCGGATGTAGTCGGCGGGCACATTGGCGAGGTTGGCCTTGGTGACCTCGATGTAATAGCCGAAGACGGAGGTGTAGCGGACCTTGAGGCTCTTGATGCCGGTGCGCTCCTGCTCCTTGCGCTCGAGCTCGGCGAGCCACGACTTGTTGTCGGTGGTGAGGCTGCGCAGGCGGTCGAGCTCGGCGTCGTAGCCGGCGCGGATGTAATTGCCGTCGGCGAGGTCGTTGGGGAGCTCGTCGGCCAGGCCGCCGGCGAGGAGTTCGCGGAGCTTGGGCAGGTCGGTGAGGCGCGCGCGGACCTTCGACGTCTCGCCGCCGTGGGAACCGACGAGGTGCGCGTCGAGCAGGTCGAGGCAGGCCATGACGGCCGGGATCTGGGCGAGGGTGTCCTTCACGCCGCCGAGTTCGCGCGGGTTGCGGAGTCGGTTCTGGAGCCGGCCGAGGATGCGCGGAATGTCGCGGACCTTGTTGAGCAATTCGCGCAGCTCGGCGAGGTCGCTCGGCTGGGCGATGAGTTCGCCGACGACCGTCTGGCGGCGGACGATCTCGGGCAGGTCGAGGGTGGGGGCGGCGAGCCAGCGCTCGAGCAGCCGCGAGCCGGCGGCGGTCGTGCAACGGTCGATGGCGCCGAGCAGCGAGGCGGCGCGGGTGCCGCGCATGGACGCGAATATCTCGAGGTTGCGGAGCGTGGCCGGGTCGAGGAGGAGGGTGCGCGTGCTGCGGTATTCCTGGAGCGAGCGCAGGTTCTGCGGCTTGGCGCAGAGGTTCTCGGTGGCGTAATAGACGACGGCGCCGGCGGCACCAAGCGCGGGATGGTTGTTGGCCAGGCCGAAGCCCTGCAGGTTGAGCACGCCGAGGGCGTCCATCACGGTCTTGGCGCCGCCGCCGGTCTCGAAGTGGTAGCCCGGCAGCTCGGAGGAAAGGCGCGGCGCGCAGAACTGGTGCAGGGCGTGCACGGCATGCTGCTCGTGCGGGGCGGCCTGCCATTTGGCCAGGTCGCCCTCGACCAGCACGAGTTCGGCCGGGTCGAGCGCGGTCAGGACGGGCAGGAGGTTCTCGGGATGGGCGTCGGTCGCGATGCGGAACTCGCCCGTGGAGAGGTCCAGCCAGGCGGCGTGGAGGCCGGCCTTGTCGAGGGACAGGGCGCAAAGGTAGTGGTTCTTGGCGGCGTCGAGCTGGTTGGCGGAGAGGGTGGTGCCGGGGGAGAGGATGCGGGTGAGCTGGCGCTTCACGAGCTTGCCGGCCTGGGCGGGCTCGGACTGGTCGCAGATGGCGACCTTCTTGCCGGCGGCGAGGAGCTTGGTGACGTAGTTGTCGGCCGCGTGGTGGGGGATGCCCGCCATCGGGGTGTCGCCGCGTTTGGTCAGGGTGATGCCGAGGATGCGGGAGGCGACCTCGGCGTCCGCGAAGAACATCTCGTAGAAATCGCCGAGGCGGAAGAGCAGGAGCGTGTTCGCCGGGAGGCCGCGCTTGACCTCGAAATACTGCTGCATCATCGGCGTGAGCTTTTCGGCCATATAGTAGTAGCGGGTAGCGAGTAGTGAGTAGCGAGTAGGGGGAGCATGGCTACCAAAATCTACTCGCTACCCGCTACTCGCTACCCACTACTTTACGCGTGAGCGTTAAGCTTCATCACACCGACCTCGGCGGCGCCGGGAAGCCGCCCATGATCGTCCTGCACGGGCTGCTGGGCTCGTCCCGCAACTGGCTGAGCACGGGGCGCGACCTCGCAAAGCACTTCCATGTGTTCGCCCTCGACGCGCGCAACCACGGCAAGTCGCCCCACGCCCCGGAGATGTCCTATGCGGTGATGATGACCGACATCATCGCGTGGATGGACGCGCAGGGCCTGGCCAAGGCGGTGATCACCGGGCACAGCATGGGCGGCAAGACCGCGATGCTGCTGGCCTGCCGGCACCCGGAGCGGGTGGAGCGGCTGGTGGTCGTGGACATTGCGCCGAAGGATTATTACTGGGTGGCGCACCGCGGGGAGTTTCTCGCCATGACGGAGCTCGACCTGGGCAGCCTGGGTTCGCGGCAGGAGGCGGAGATGCGCTTCGAGGCCCGGGTGGACAACCTCGGCATGAGGAAATTCCTCGCGACCAACCTGGTGCAGGAGGACGGCCGCTGGCGCTGGCAGGTGAACGTGCCGGTGCTGACGGAGGCCTTGCCGGCGATGGAGAAGAACAGCCTGCAGCCGGAAGATCGTTTCGCCGGACCGACACTGTTCATCCTGGGGGGACGTTCCCGTTACGCGGAGGAACGGGACCACGGGTTGATCCGGCAGCATTTCCCGGCGGCGAAGATCGAGGTGATCGCCGATTCGGGGCACAACCCGCACATGGACAAGCGGGAGGAGTTCGTGCGGCTGGTGCTGGGCGGCGCTTGAGGTGGGCGGCCCGCTGGCGGGCGCACGTTCGGCGCGAGCAAGCTCGCTGGCCCACAAATACCATCAACTCTCCGGAATCAGCGGCAGCGTGTTGGCCGAGGCCTGGTCACGGCTGCGGTGGGCGAACTTGAGCCAGTCGCGGCGTTTCCACCGGCGATACATGATCAGCCCGCGCAGCCACTCCTCGATCATTATCGCGATCCAGATGCCGCTCAGGCCCCAGCCCAGCGTGATCCCGAAAAACCAGCACAACGGGACGCTGAACAGCCATTGCGAGCAGGCCGCGATCTGCAGGGGGAAACGCGCGTCACCGGTCGCCCGGAGCGCATTGATGATGACGATGTTGAAGACGCGTCCCGGCTCGTAGAGGATGGACAGGCGCAGCAGCCACACGCCGCCGGCGATGATGGTGGCGTTGTGGGAAAACAGTCCGAGCAACGGCTCGGCGAAGGCGACGACCAGCAGGATGGCGCCGGTCGCGATGAGCAGGCCGGTGCGCACGCTCTTCAGCACCTGCCGGTAGGCCTCCTCGAAGTCGCCGGCGCCGATGAGCCGGCCGATGAGGATCTCCGTGCCGAGGCCCAGCGCCAGGCTGAACAGGATCACGAGCCGCTGCACGTTCATCGTGTAGGTCATGGTGGCGAGGCTGTCGCCGCCCAAACGCGCCGCGAAGCTGGTGATGACCATCATGGAGACCCACCAGCTCATGTTCTCGCCCGCGGCCGGCAGGCCGATGTGCAGGATGCGCTCGAGCCTAGCGAGCGGCAGCTCGAAGAAATCGCCGGCCCGCAGCTTGAGCCGCAGGCGCCGGTCGAGGAGGACAAGGAGGATGATGGTGGCGACAACCCGGCTCGCCACGCTGGACAGGGCCACGCCGGTCACGCCCATGCGCGGGGCGCCGAACAGGCCGAAGAGCAGCACGCAGTTGCCGGCGATATTGAGCACGTTCTGGACAACGGTGACCACCATCGCATCCCGGGTGTGGCCATGGGCCCGCAGGGCGGCGCCGATCGAGGTGTTCATCGCCTCCATGAACAGCGTGCCGCCCATCATGGTCAGGAAGGGCAGGGCGTAATCCATCAGTTCCTCGGGCAGCTGCATGAGCCGCAGCAGCGGCGCGGCGAACACGAAGGCGACCACGCTGGCGAGGAGACCGATCCAGGTGTTCACCGCGATGGAGGTGGTGACGATCTTCTCGGCCCCGGCCCGGTCGCCCGCGCCGACGTGGTGGCTGATGATCACGCTCGCGCCGATGCCGATGAAGTTGAAGGCGATCAACGCCACCACCACGAACTGATGCGCGATGCCCAGGGCGGCCACCGCACCGTCGGACACGTGGCTGACCATGAAGGTGTCCACCGTCCCGATCAAAATGCGCAGCGTCTGCTCGATGAAGATCGGCCAGGCGATCGCGAGCAGGGTCAGCTTGGGTGCGGTTGCGGCGGGTTTCGTCACGGAAGGACCTCACTCACAGCCAACCCCGTGCCGAGTAAAGCGGATTTACGGGCGGGTCGCGCTTGCCGGTGCAGGTTGCGTGCTTGCACGCAACGTGGCGCGCCAGCGCGCCACCTACAGACGATCCACCTCTCCGCGCCCTACCGCTTGGCCCACAGCCGCAGCGACGACAGCAGGAAGTGCTCGAGCGCGGCGGCCTCGTTCAGGTTGAGGCGGAGCAGTCCGATGTCGTGCTCCAGCTGGCCGACGGTGGCGACGAGGGAGCGACGGGCGGAGTCGTCGCCCTCGAGCAGGCGTTGCTGGGCGAAGTCGCGGGTGGCGTGCTCGAGCTCGGAGAAAAGTTTCAGGCGGATGCCGTTGGCGATGCCGGTCTCGATGGCGGCCTGCTCGTCATCGTCGATGTCGTCGGGCAGCTTTTCCTTCTGCTGCTTCCAGGCCTGGTCGGTGGCGGCGGCGAGGACGGCGTTGAAGCGGGTGATCAGGCCGTAGACGCCCATGAGCTGGTCGGCCACGGCGCGCTTCTCGACGACGCCGGCGGTGAGCAGCTGCAGCCAGCCGGCATAGTCGGCGAGGGCGGACTGCCACTGGGCGCGGGTGGGCTCGTCGGCGCCGGCGAGGGCCTCGCTGCCGGCGTCGGTGAAGCGGAAGTGCAGGCAGCGGCTGCGGATGGTGGCGAGGAGCGAGTAGGGGCGGGTGGTCAGCAGCAGGATGGTTGTGCTGGCGGGCGGCTCCTCGAGGGTCTTGAGAAAGATGTTGGCCGCGGCGGTGTTCATGCGGTCGGCCTCGTAGACGACGGCGACCTTGCGGTGGGAGATCTGCGGCGACACCTGGATCGAGCCGATGAGGTCGCGGGTGACCTCGGCGGAGATCTGCCGCATCTTGCCGGCCGGGCGGAGGGCGAAGAAGTCCGGGTGCTGTTTCGGCGGGAAATGCTGGCCCTTGTGCCGCGGGTCGTTCAGCAGGCGGTCGGCGATGGCGTGGGCAACGGTCGCGAGGGTGCCGAGGTTCTCGCCGTGCAGGAGCAGGCTGTTGGCGAGGCGCGAGCGCTCGATGGCCCGCTCGATGACCGCGACGGCGGGGGTGCCGGACAGGGCGGCGGGCCAGGGAAGGATTTCGCTCATGGCGTCAGGCGAGGCGTTGCTGGACCTCGGCCCAGATCTGCCGGTCGATGGCGTCGGGCGACTGCGTCCCGTCGACGACGATGACCCGTTGCGGTGCGTCCTGGCCCAGTTGCAGGTAGGCATCCCGGACCTTCTGGAAAAAGGCCGCGTCTTCGCGCTCGATGCGGTCGGGCCGGCCGGCGGAACGCGCGCGGACGCGGGCGAGGCTGACCTCGGTCGGCACATCGATGACCACGGTCAGGTGCGGCATGATCTCGCCCACGGCAAAGGCGTTGACCGCGGCCACCGGCCCCGGCGCGAGGTTGCGGGCGGCGCCCTGGTAGACGGTGGAGGAGTCGAGGTAGCGGTCGCTGACCACGATCGCCCCGCGTTGCAGGGCGGGGGCGATGACCGTGCGCACCAGCTGGGCCCGGGCGGCGGTGAAGAGCAGGAGTTCGGCCTCGGCGCACATGCCCTGGCCCTCGTCCTTGTGCAGGAGGATGTCGCGGATGCGCTCCCCGAGGTCGGTCCCGCCCGGCTCGCGGGTGGCGACGATCTCACGACCGGCCTGCTGCAGGTGGGCCAGCAGCCGGGCGATCTGGGTGGACTTGCCGCTGCCCTCGGACCCCTCGAAGGAGATGAGCTTGCCGGCGGATTTGGTCGGGGTGGGCATGAACGGGGAAGTCAGCCCTCACGAAAAAAGGTTGGCGGCGGCGCGCAACCAGAATCAGGCGCGCGGGTCGGGGAGCTGGCCCGCAACCGGCGCGCGAAAGGCGAGAATTCCCATTGATTGGCCGCGACAAACGCGCCAACACTCCAACCACATGCCCAGCCTCCTTTTTTCGCCCATCCTCGCCACGCTGAACGTCTGGCAGGTCTTCCTCATCACCGACCGCGTCGGCCAGGCGGTCATCGCCCTGCTGGCGGTCTTCAGCATCTTCGCCTGGGCGCTGATGATGGGCAAATATTCCGAGCTGAAGAAGCTGCGGGAGCTGAACTTCGCCTTCGAGCGCCGGCTCGGCGAGCAGCGGCACATCCTCGACCTGCCCGAGAACCTGAAGAACCGCCGCGACATTCCCTACGCCGACCTGCTGGCCGACGCGCTCGAGGCCTACTGGCGCGCCGCGGCCATCGGCAAGGAGAAGGGCGACGACACGCCGCGCGCGCGGCTCGAGCACGCCGAGAACGCCATCCAGCGCGCGCTGGCCCGCCAGTCGCTGCGCTACGAGGCCAGCATGATCATCCTCGCCTCGCTCGTGTCCGGCGCGCCCTTCATGGGCCTCTTCGGCACGGTGTGGGGCATCATGGAGGCGTTCGGCGCCATCGCCGAGCAGGGCTCCGCCACGCTGGCCACGCTCGCACCCGGCGTCTCCGCCGCGCTGCTGACCACCATCGCCGGCCTCGTGGTCGCGATCCCGTCCGTCTTCGGCTACAACATCCTGCTCGGAAACGTGAAGACCATGATCACCGAGCTCGAGAACTACGCGAGCACGCTCGCCGACCGCATCGAGCTCGAGGCCAAGTAAGGACGCGCCATGGCCAAGATCTTCCGCCGCCAACGCTCGCTGCACCCGGTCGCGGAGCTGAACGTGACCAACATGGTGGACCTCGGGTTCACCCTGCTGATCATCTTCATGATCACGACGCCGCTCATCCAGCAGGAGCAGACCATCCCCCTCAACCTCCCCGGCGAGAGCAAGAAGCCCCAGACGCCGCCCAAGGACGACTTTCAGACCGTCTCGATCGACCAGAACTCCCACCTGTATGTCGGCAGCAGGCGCGTCACCTTCGCGGAGCTCGGCAAGGCCCTGGACGAGTTCGCCGCCCGCCCGAAGCCGCCGGTCATCCGCCTGCGCGGCGACATGACGCTCCAATACCAGCAGATCGTGCGGATCATGGACGAGCTAATGAAACGCAACCTCGTGCGTATATCCCTCGATACCGAGTCCAAATGACGCGATGCGGCCGAATTCCTCCAGCGCCTTCCTCACCTCGCTGATCCTCCACGCGTTCGTGGCGGCGGTCATCTTCGTGACCACGATCTACGTGGCGCGCACGACGGATGCGGCCCCGAAGATCATCGAGCTGGTGGCGGGCGAGGCGACGGACATGAACGCCCTGGAAGCGCCCGCCCTGGGCAACACGCCCAACCCGGTGAAGATGAACGTGCCGCGGATCGAGCTGCCCGCCGAGCCGCAGGTGGAGGAGACCACCGCCGTGCCGGAGCCCCCGGGCAAGGAGACGGTGTCGACCAAGGCCCCGCCCGTGAAGGCCGAGCCGGTGAAGCCGCCACCGACCAAGGCGAAGGTCGACAACAGCATCGCGAAGCAGATGAACAAGAGCGCGAAGGTGTCCTACCAGGAATACCTCAAGAAGCACCCGACCCCCAAGCAATCCGCCGCCAGCACCGCGCGCCGCGCCGCGAACGTGCCGAAAATCGACACCCAGGGCATCCTCAAGGGCGTCCGGGGCGGCTCGACGGCCAACACCACGGGCGGGCAGGGCGGCAAGGCGTTGACCCGGGAGGAGGCCGACCAGCTCAGCGTCTATATTTCGTTCCTCATCCAGGAATTGAAGCGCGCCCACGAGCCGCCGCCGGGCGTCAGCGACCAGCTCGAGACGAAGGTGCGGTTCGACATCACCGCCAGCGGGGCCATCCTCAACCCGCGGATCGTCAAGTCCTCGGGCAACCGGGAATTCGACGAGTCGGTGTTGGAGGCCTTCCGGAACATGCGGTCCATCGGGCCCACCCCGAACCGCCGGCCCGACACCTGGACGGTCACGTTCAAGATGCGGGACGAGGCCTGAAAAGGCGAAAGCCACTCCGGGGAGTGGCTTTCAAAGTGGTGGACCCTATCAGGTTCGAACTGATGACCTCCTCAATGCCATTGAGGCGCTCTACCAACTGAGCTAAGAGCCCTAACTGAACTAAAAGAAGGGCCTAAAAGTAGCTTTTGACGGACGAACGCAAGGAATTTTTCGAGGATTTCGAGTCCGGTCCATTTAGTTCCGCCCGTGCAGGATAAGGGGCGGCTCATCCGGCCCGTCACGCGGCACCGCCACGGCCTGCCGGGCCAGTTCCCGCCAATAAGCCTCCTCCTGCTCCCGGCGCAGGGCGACCTGATACTCGTTGTTGCCGGCAAACAGGATGAACGTGAACAGCACGGCCAGCATGAGGCGGTCCGTGTAGAGGCCCCAGGCGATGAAACCGATGGCCAGCACCCGGCCGACCATCACGGCCCACCAGGTGGCGCGCAGGTAGGGGAGCTTCATGGCCAGCAGGGCCCGGAAGATGCGGCCGCCGTCCATCGGGAACACAGGCACGAGGTTGAAGACGCCCATGATGAAATTCGCATAGAGCAGCTGGACGCCCACCCCGGCGGGGGAGTAGGCCTCCACCCCCTCACTGTTGAAAAAATCACGCCAGACCAGCGGCAGCAGCAGGGCCACGAGCAGGAAATTCACGGCCGGCCCGGCCGCGGTGATCAGCAGTTCCTGCGACGGTTTGCGCGGGATACGGTCGAACTCCGCCATACCGCCGATGGGCAGCAGCATGATGCGCGGCACCTTGATGCCATAACGCCGCGCCGTGAGCGAGTGGCCCAGTTCGTGCAGTATGACGCACACGAAGAACAGCACGATCAACCCCACGCTCCACGCCATGCCCACCACGCCGCCCTCCAGCCAGCCCTGATAACCCCAATAAGCCAGCAGCAGCACGAAGCTCGCGTGCACCGCGAGCTGGATGCCGAAGACCTTAAACAAGTTAATTGACCACCCTAGCATGGGCGGTAAGTAGAACGAGCTTTGCGCAAAGCGCTAATCATTTTGACCATCCGCCACTGAGTCATGTCCGAGACCGCACCAGTTCCGCACATTCTTGTCGTCGATGACGACACGGAGGTGCGCTATTCGCTGAACCGCGTGCTCTCGTCGCGACAATACAAGGTCCAGGAGGCCGCCAGCGGGGAGGAGGGCGTGGCCGCGGTGAAGAAACAGCCGCCCGACGTCGTCCTGCTCGACAACCGCATGACCGGCATGACCGGCCTCGAGACCCTGCAGCACATCCGCGCGGCGAACCCGAAGCAGCTGGTCATCCTGATGACGGCCTACGGCACGGCGCAGACCGCCATCGAGGCGATGAAGTTCGGCGCCTTCGACTACGTGGTGAAACCCTTCGACCCGCCGAAGCTGCTGGCCCTGGTCGAGAGCGCGCTGCGCACCCAGGCCGACATCCGCTCGGCGGGCGGCGTGTTGCCCGTCATCAATTCCGAGGACCACAAGGAAGGCATCATCGGCACCTCGGCGCCGATGCAGCAGGTCTTCAAGGTCATCGGCCAGGTCGCCGCGAGCGACGTGACGGTGATGATCACCGGCGAGAGCGGCACCGGCAAGGAGCTCATCGCGCGCAGCATCCACCGGCACAGCCACCGGGGCGGCCGCCCCTACGTGGCCGTCAACTGCTCGGCCATCCCCGAGAACCTGATCGAGAGCGAGCTCTTCGGCCACGAGCGCGGCGCCTTCACCGGCGCGACGGCGCAGCGGCTGGGCAAGTTCGAGGTGTGCGACGGCGGCACCATCTTCCTCGACGAGATCGGTGACATGACGCCCGCCACGCAGACGAAGATCCTGCGCGTCCTGCAGGAGGGCGAGATCCAGCGCGTCGGCAGCTCCGAGACGCTGAAGGTCAACGTGCGCGTCATCGCCGCGACCAACAAGGACCTGGAGACGCTGGTGAAGGACAAGGAATTCCGCGAGGACCTGTATTACCGCCTCAACGTCGTGCGCCTGCGGCTGCCGCCGCTGCGCGAGCGCGTCGAGGACATCCCGCAGATCGTGGACTATTTCATCCAGAGCCTGGCCAAGGGCAAAAAGACCAAGGCCCGCAAGGTCTCGCCCGAGGCGCTCGCCCTCCTGTGCCGGCACAGCTGGCCGGGCAACGTGCGGGAGCTGGAGAACATGATCTACCGCAGCGCCGTCATCGCCCAGAGCGACACGATCCTGCCGAAGGACCTCCCGGACGAGGTGCGCGGCGGCGTGGCCGGCGGCGAACCCGCGGGACTCGAGGCGCTCTTCGACCAGCTTTACGCGCAGCTCAAGGTCACGCATCCCGCCGACATGCTCGGGGCGGTGAAAGCCGCGCTCGAGGCGCGTGATGCCGCGGGCGGCAAGCCGGCGGCAGGCGCGGAGCCGGCACCAGCCGCGCCCGCCGTAGCTCCGGCCGCCAAGGCCAAGAAGCCGGCGGCGAAGAAGAAATAGTCAGTCTGGAGGCGGGACCATCAGTCCCGCCATCCTGGGTTGCCGCCTTCGTGTAGGTTGCGCGCTTGCGCGCAACGTGGCGTGCGAGCACGCCACCTACATCAATCAAAGAGGCGGGACTGATGGTCCCGCCTCCAACCAGGTCACCGGTCCCCGTAGCCACCCGGCCTGGCCTGGTGCCAGCGCCAGGCGGTCTCGACGAGTGAATCGATGGTCATGAACTTCGGCTTCCAGCCGAGTTCGCGCTGCGCCTTGGAGGAATCGGCGAACAGCGCCGGCGGGTCGCCCTCGCGGCGCGGGCTGAACTTCACCGGCACCTTGAGCCCGGTGACCTGCTCGACCGCCTTGATGACCTCCAGCACGGAGGTCGGCCGGCCGGTGCCGAGGTTGTAGAACAGGGCGGTGCCGGGCTTGGCCAGGTGGTCGAAGGCGGCGATGTGCGCGCGGCTCAGGTCGTCGACGTGGACGTAGTCGCGCAGGCAGGTGCCGTCCGGGGTGGGGTAGTCGGTGCCGAAGACCTCGAGCGCCGGTCGTTTGCCCTGCGCGGCCCAGATGGCGAGGGGGATGAGGTGGGTCTCGGGGTCGTGGTCCTCGCCGATGCTGCCGTCCTCGGCCGCGCCGGCGGCGTTGAAATAGCGGAAGGCGGCGAAGCTCAGGCCCTGGCCGTGGGCGAGCGCCTTGAGGGCGTGCTCGACGTCGAGCTTGGTCTGCCCGTAGGGGTTGATCGGGGCCTGCGGCATGTCCTCGGTGAGCGGGAGCTTCGCCGGCACGCCGAAGGTCGCGCAGGTGGAGGAGAAGACGAACTTCATCACGCCGTGTCGCATCATCGTCTCGATGAGCGTGTAGGTGGCGGAGCAGTTGTTGATGTAATACTTCAACGGCGTCTTCACCGACTCGCCGACGTAGCAGAAGGCGGCGAAGTGCATCACGAGGTCGTATTTGTCGGCCGCGAAGATCCGGTCGAGCGCCGCGGCATCGCCGAGGTTCGCGTTGAGGAACTTCACGCCGGCGGGCACGGCGGTGCGGTGGCCGTAGGCGAGGTTGTCGAGGACGACGGGTTCGTGGCCCGCGGCGATGAGCTGGCGGACGCAATGACTGCCGATGTATCCGGCCCCGCCGGCGACGAGCACTTTCATGGTTGAGACAGTTATTGCTTTTGAATTTCCGATGGCTAGGCAAATCTGCTCCTTTCGAAGTCACGCATGAAGCAAACGCGCATCGTCATCACCGGCATCGGCCTCACCGCCCCGAACGGCAACAGCCTGGCCGAATTCCGGGCGAACCTCCTGAACGGCGTGTCGGGCATCACCACCGTGGACGTCCGCTTCATGGGCCGGCACCCGGCCGGCATGTGCACCTTCGACCCGCTGAAATACCAGAAAAAGAAGGATGTCCGCATCGGCACGCGCGCCGGCGGCATCAGCATCTACTGCGCCCGCGAGGCCCTGGCGGACGCCGGCGTGAACCTCGAGTGCCGGGACCGCAGCCGCGTGGGCATCTACCTCGGCATCACGGAACACGGCAACGTCGAGACCGAGAACGAGGTCTACAACATCTCGCAGTTCAAATACGACACGAAGTTCTGGACGCACCACCACAACCCGCGGACCGTGGCCAACAACCCGGCGGGCGAGGTGTCCCTCAACCTCGGCATCACCGGCCCGGCCTACACGATCGGCGCCGCCTGCGCCGCCGGCAACATGGGCCTGATCCACGCCGCGCAGATGCTGCGCCTCGGCGAGATCGACTTCGCGCTCGGCGGCGGCGTCAGCGAGAGCCCGCAGACCTTCGGCATCTTCGCCGGCTTCAAGAGCCAGAACGCGCTCGCGGCGCACGAGGACCCGAAGAAGGCGAGCCGCCCGTTCGACAAGGCCCGCAACGGCATCGTCATCTCCGAGGGCGGCTGCATCTACACGCTGGAGCGGCTGGAGGACGCCCAGACCCGCGGCGCGAAGATCTATGGCGAGATCGCCGGCTACCACGTCAATTCCGACGCCACCGACTACGTGTTGCCCAACCCGGAGCGCCAGGCCGAGTGCGTCCGCAAGGCCATCGCCCATGCCGGCATGACGATCGAGGACATCGACCTCGTGAACACGCACGCGACCTCCACGCCGCAGGGCGACATCCAGGAATGCCAGGCCATCGCCGAGGTCTTCAAGCGACGGAGCACGCCCCCGCACATCAACAACACCAAGAGTTTCATCGGTCACGCCATGGGCGCCGCCGGGGCGTTGGAATTGGCGGGAAATCTTCCAAGCTTCGACGACGGGGTGGTGCACCCCACCATCAATGTCGATGAGCTTGACCCGCAATGTGATATACCGGGCCTGGTGATTAATCATCCGAAAACCGGGGCCAAGATCGACGTCATCCTGAACAATTCCTTCGGCATGCTGGGCATAAATTCCACGTTGATTATCAAACGATTCGCCGCATAACTCCCGCCACACACCATGACGAAAGACGACTGCAAGAAGCTGGTTATCGACATCATCTCCGACATTGCCCCGGACGAGGACCTCAGTGCGATCAAGCCTGAGATCCGTCTCCGCGACCAGCTGCAGCTGGATTCGATGGACTTCCTCGACATCGTCATGGAGCTCCGCAAACGCCACGGCATCGAGGTGCCCGAGGCCGATTATGCCCATCTCGCCTCGCTCGAGAGCTGCGCGGAATACCTGACCCCGAAGTTCGCCGCCAAGGCCTGAGCGGCGCGGGATGTTTATTTGTAGGGCGGGATCGCTGATCCCGCCTTTTTTATTGGCGGGGTCAGGCGACCCCGCCCTACAACTGAAGCCTCGCGCCCACCGCATGAAGTCCTCCCATTACGACGTAGCCATCATCGGCGCCGGCATGTCCGGGCTGGCGGCCGGCATCCGGCTGGCGCACTTCGGGCGGAAAGTCTGCATCTTTGAGCGGCACAACGCCCCCGGCGGCTTGAACAGCTTCTACAGCCTCGGCGGCCGCAAATACGACGTCGGCCTGCACGCCATGACGAACTACGTGGCCCCCGGCGTGAAGGGCACGCCGCTCGGCAAGCTGTTGCGCCAGCTGCGCATCGAGCGCGAGGAATTCGCCCTCTGTCCGCAGAAACAGTCCAAGATCTCCTTCGGGCTGCGCGGGGAGCACGTCCTCCGGTTCACGAACGACTTCTCCGTGCTCGACGCGGAGGTCGCGACGAAGTTCCCGGCCCAGGCGGACGGCTGGCGCAAGCTGGTCGGGCTGGTGAAGACCTACGATGACGTCTCGCTCGAGGCGAAGCCGCTCTCGGCCCGCGAGGTCGTCGGCCGGCACATCAGTGACCCGCTGCTGACGGACATGATCTTTTGCCCGGTGATGTATTACGGCAGTGCGCAGGAGCGGGACATGGAGTTCGGGCAGTTCGTCATCATGTTCAAGGCGCTCTTCCTCGAGGGTTTCGCCCGGCCGCTGGACGGCGTGCGGGTCATCATCCGCGTGTTGCTCGACAAGTTCCGTGCGGCCGGTGGCGAGCGCCGCATGAAGTGCGGCGTGAAGCAGATCATCGAAGCGCAGGGTCGCGCGGCGCGGCTGATCCTGGACGACGGCACGGAGGTCACCGCCGGCCACGTCATTTCCTCGATCGGCTTCCCCGAGACGATGAAGCTCTGCGCGCCGGCGCACACGGCCGAGGCCGAGGCCAACACCGGGGCGCTGTCGTTCATCGAGACCATCAGCATCTTCAACCGCCAGCCGGCGGAGTGGGGGTGGGGCGACGACACGATTATCTTCTTCAACGACTCCGATCGCTTCGAGTATGCGCAGGCGCGGGAGCAGGTGGACATCCGCAGCGGTGTCATCTGCCTGCCGAACAACTTCGACTTCGGCACCGGCCGGCTGCCGGAAGGCATTTTCCGCGTCACCTGCCTGGCCAACTACGACCGCTGGGCGCACCTGCCGGAGGAGCAGTATCAGGCGGACAAGAAACGCTGGTTCGAGGCGGCGGTGCGCAGCGCGCGCCGTTTCCTGCCGGCGGTGGACGACGCCGTGCTCGTGAAGGCGCAGCTCACGACCGACATGTTCACGCCGCGCACGATCAAGAAGTTCACCGGGCACTTCAACGGCGCCATCTACGGCGCGCCGCAGAAGATCCGGAACGGCCGGACGCACCTGTCGAACCTCTACCTGTGCGGCACGGACCAGGGCTTCCTCGGCATCGTCGGGGCCATGCTGAGCGGAATCTCGATGGCGAATTACCATGTGCTGCAGGGGAAGGGGTAGGGCGAATCCTCCGGATGAGCCGAAGCTCGCCGGGGACGACTCGGCCTACCGCAGGACCCCACAATTCCGCGTTGCGCTTTGGAATTCGCGCACCTTGATTGGGCGGCTCGCATGGCTTACGACTGGCTCAAAGGAATCGAAGACCACTACGACATCGTGGTGATTGGCAGCGGCTTGGGCGGCATGACCGGCGCCAACGTCCTGGCCAAGTGCGGCCACAAGGTCCTGCTGCTGGAGCACCATTACCAGCTCGGCGGCCTGGCCACCTGGTTCACCCGGAAGGGCGGCCATATCTTCGACATTTCGCTGCACGGTTTCCCGATCGGGATGATCAAGTCCATCCGCAAATACTGGAGCCAGGACATCGCCGACTCGATCGTCCAGCTGAAGGGCGTGCGCTTCATCAATCCGCAGTTCTCGATCGACACGACCTTTGACCGCGAGGACTTCACGCGCCAGCTCGTGGAGAAGTTCCAGGTGCCCGCCGAGACGGTCGAGCGGTTCTTCACCGACCTGCGGGCGATGAACTTCTACGACAACAACCCCGAGACGACCGGCCAGATGTTCGCCCGGTATTTCCCGGGGCGCGACGACGTGCAGCGCCTGCTGATGGAGCCGATTGCCTACGCCAACGGCTCCACGCTGGACGACCCCGCCATCACCTTCGGCATCGTGTTCTCCAACTTCATGAGCAAGGGCGTCTATACCTTCCAGGGGGGCAGCGACGTGCTCATCAAGAAGATGGCCGCCGAGCTGAAGACCAACGGCGTCGAGGTCCGCAAGCACGTCGTGGTGGAGAAGATCCTGACCGAGACGCGCGACGGCAAGAAGCACGTGACCGGCGTGGTCGCCAACGGCCGCACCATCCGCTGTGACGTGGTGCTTTCCAACGCGAACATCAAGAGCACCGTGCTGCGGCTCGCCGGCGAGGAGAACTTCGCCCCGGAGTTCGCGGCCCAGACCAAGGCGGTGCGCGTCAACAGCAGCTCCTGCCAGGTCTACCTCGGCATCCGCAAGGGCGAGACGCTGCCGCACATCGGCGACCTGGTGTTCACTTCCGACGAGCCGGTGTTCTCCAGCGAGAAGCTGGTGGACCTGCACACGACCAGCCGGACGTTCTCGATGTATTATCCCGACACGCGCCCGGGCTCGGACCGTTACACC
The DNA here is from genome assembly GCA_041909435.1 of Lacunisphaera sp. Lineage (GTDB taxonomy): Bacteria > Verrucomicrobiota > Verrucomicrobiia > Opitutales > Opitutaceae > Lacunisphaera. The sequence goes on along the minus strand of JAYRDK010000014.1, from coordinate 23,054 downwards.
GTGGTCGTTTCCATCAACGCGCGGTATGAGGACTGGAATGCGCTGACGCCGGAGCAATACGCGGCGGAGAAGCAGCGCCTGATCGACGAGTCGATCGCCTCGCTGGAAAAATACATCCCCGGCGTGCGCGGCAAGATCGAGTGGATGGAGGCGGCGACCCCGCGCACCATCGAGCGCTACACCCGCCACTGGGCCGGCACGTCGTTCGGCACCAAGTTCGAGGGCCTCAAGGTCTCCATGGACCTGCCGGCACAGCTGCCCGGGCTCTACCACGCCGGCTCGGTCGGCATCATCATGTCGGGCTGGCTCGGCACCATCAACTACGGCGTCATCGTCGCCAACCAGATCGACAAGGCCCTCGCGGCCAGGAAACGCGCCGCCGTGGCCTCCGCCTGATTTTCCCATGACCGAAGTCGAAAAACTCATCCCGCACCGCCCGCCGTTCCTCTTTGTCGACGAGATCGTCTCGCACGACGGCGAGGTTTTGGTGGCGAAGCGCACCTGGCGCGCCGACGAGTATTTCTACCAAGGCCATTATCCCGGGGCGCCCATCACGCCCGGCGTGCTGCTCTGCGAGGCGGTGTTCCAAACCGGCGCGCTGCTCATGGCCAAGCTGCTGGGCGGCGGAGCTGGCGGGCAGGGCGGGGTGCCGCTCCTGACCAAGGTGACCGATGTGCGCTTCCGCCTGCCGGTCTATCCGGGCGACACGGTCACCATCGAGGTCCGCCGCAAGGAGACGATGGGCGATTTCCATTTCATGAGCGGCAGCGTCAGGAACGGCGACAAGCGCGTGCTGAACGTCGATTTCTCCGTCGCCTGGAAGAAACCCGAGGGGCAGGTCACCACATGAGCGATTTCCTCCAGGTCTCCGGCAAGACCTTCCTCGTGATGGGCGTCGCGAACAGGAAGAGCGTCGCCTGGTTCATCGCGAAGTCGCTCGAGGAGCAGGGCGCGCGCGTCGTCTACAGCGTCCGCTCCGAGGCCCGGAAGAAGTCGTTGGAGACATTGCTGGCCGGCAAACCCACGTTCATCTGCGACGTCGAGCAGGAGGGCGCCTGTGAGACGCTGGCGGCCGAGGTCGCCGCGGCCGGGCTCGCGCCGCTGCAGGGCGTCGTGCACTCGATTGCTTTCGCCAACTACAGCGAGGGTTTCAAGCCGTTCCACGGCACGAAGCGGAAGGATTTCCTGCAGGCCACGGCCATCTCGGCCTTCTCATTGGTTGAACTCAGTAATGCCTTGAAGCCGCATCTGGCGCGCAACGCGTCGGTCGTGACCATCGGCATCTCGTCGCTGCAGGTAACGCCGGACAACTACGGTTACATGGGCCCGATCAAGGCGGCGCTGGAGTCGAGCAGCCGGTTCCTGGCCAAGTCGTTCAGCGCCGACAGCGAGGTGCGGTTCAACGTGATCGGGGCGGGACCGCTCAAGACCAGCGCGTCGGCCGGCATCCCGGGCTACATCGAGAGCTACATCTACGCCGAGAAACTGACCTTCCGGAAGCGCAACCTCGACACGCAGGAGGTGGCCAACGCCACGCTGTTCCTGCTCAGCGAGCGCAGCAGCGGCCTCAACGGCACGACGCTGGTCGTCGACGCCGGGCTGGGGTCCAATTTCTTCGACAAGGACATCATAAGGTTGGCCATGAGGCCAGAGACGCCCCGATGAGACGGACAACCTGTAGGTGGCGCGCTTGCGCGCCACGTCGCGTGCAAGCACGCGACCTACATCGATGAAATTCACCCACGCCTGCATTGAATCCCTGGCCACGGTGCTGCCGGAGGAGACCTGGACCTCCGCCGCGATCGAGGAACGTCTGCGTCCCCTGTATGAGCGCCTGAAGCTGCCGGCCGGCCGGCTGGAGCTCATGACGGGCATCAAGGAGCGGCGCCAATGGCCGGCCGGCACGAAGCCGTCGGACGCCAGCGCCAAGGCCGGGAAAGCCGTGTTGCAACGCTCGGGCTTCAAGCCGGCGCAGGTGGAGGCGTTCATCCACTGCGCGGTGTCACGCGACATGCTCGAGCCGGCGACGGCGTCATTCGCGCACCACCAGATCGGGCTGGGGGCGCATTGTCAGATTTTCGACCTGTCGAACGCATGCCTGGGTTTTCTCAACGGACTCGTGACGCTCGGCGCCATGATCGATTCCGGCCAGATCAAGTGCGGCATGGTCGTGGCGGGAGAGAACGGCCGCCCGCTCGTGGAGCAGACCGTGCAACACCTGCTGACCGCGCCGCTGAACCGGAACGAGATCAAGCCGTTCTTCGCCAACCTGACCATCGGGTCGGGGGCCGTGGCCGCGATCGTGTGTCACGAGGACCTGCTGCCGGCCGGGCCGAAGCACCGGTTGTTGGCGGGAGCGTATCTATCGGCCACGCAGCACAGTGAGCTATGCCAGGGCGATACATCCGGCCAGGGCCTGCAAATGGAAACCGACTCGGAGCAGCTGCTCGTCGCGGGCGTGGAAGTGGCCCGCGAGACCTGGCAGAAGTTCGAGCAGGAGACCGGCTGGAACCGGGCGACGCCCGACCATATCATCTGCCACCAGGTCGGCAGCACGCATCGCCGGAAACTCTACGAGACCGTGGGGCTGGACCTGGCGAAGGACTATTCGACCTTCGAGACCCTGGGCAATACGGGCTCCGCCGCGTTGCCGACTGCGCTCGCGCTGGCGGTGGACCAAGGCGTGGTTAAACCCGGGCACAAGGCCGCGTTGCTAGGCATCGGCAGCGGCATCAACAGCCTCATGCTGGCGGTCGAGTGGTGAACGCAATGGCCGCCCAACCCCCAAACGAGTTCGTCGACGGTGCAGGTGGAACGCTTGCGCGCCACGTTGCGTGCAAGCACGCAACCTACGGGAGAATCGGGCAATGAGCACCAGTCTGCCCGCTTGGCTTAAAACCCTGTATCCCTTCGAACCGAAGCGGTTCGATACCGGGCGGGGCGTGATGAGTTATCTGGACGAGGGCTCGGGCGACGAGGCTGTCGTGATGGTGCACGGCAACCCGACCTGGTCGTTTTATTACCGGAACCTGGTGCTGGGCCTGCGCGGGAAGATCCGCTGCATCGTGCCGGATCACCTCGGTTGCGGGCTGTCGGACAAGCCGCAGGACTTCCATTATACGCTGGGCGAACATATCAGGAACCTGCGAGGTCTCCTGGACAGCCTCAACCTGCGCAAAATCCATCTGATCGTCCATGACTGGGGCGGGCCGATCGGGCTGGGGACCGCGCTGGCCAGGCCGGAGCAGTTGGGTCGGGTGGTAATCCTGAATACGGCCGCCTTTGCCGACACCGTGGTCCCGTGGCGCATCCGGTTGTGCCGGGCGCCGGTCATCGGGGAGTGGCTGGTGCGCGGTTTCAACGGCTTTGCCTGGCCGGCCACGTGGATGTCCGTGACCAGGCCGCTGGCGCCGGATGTGAAACACGCTTTTATTTATCCCTACAACAATTGGGCCAACCGGATCGCCACGCACCGGTTCGTGGTCGATATTCCGTCAGGCAAGGGCAGTGCCAGCGACCGGGCCCTGGCCGAGGTCGAGTCCAGGCTCGGCCAGCTGCGCGACCATCCGGTTCGGATTCTGTGGGGAGGTCAGGATTTCTGCTTCAACCGGCACTACTACAATCGCTGGAAAGTGCTGCTGCCGGGCGCCCAGGCCGACTATTTCGAGGATGCGGGGCACTATGTGATCGAGGACGCAGGGCAGGAGTGCCTCAGGGAGATACAGGTGTTTCTGAACTGACTTAAGTGCCTGCTATCACGGCAATATATATTATAGACATAATATATATTGTGCGTTATAGAGGCATAAAGAGTTAACGCAGAACAGGCAAAACAGGTTCTTAGCGGGCCGGACCCCAGCGGCTGGTCAGCGGGAAATAGATAAATAACGGGCGCCCGACCACGTCCTTCTCGGGCACGAAGCCCCAGTAACGGCTGTCCTTGCTGCGGGGCGAGTTATCCCCCAGCGCGAAAAATGAATTGGGCGGCACCGTGACCGTGCCGCCGGGCGGCAGAGTTCCGTCACTGACCACAACCCCGTCGGCTATCACCGGCCCGCCGGTGTTGTTGGTATAGCCCGGATATTTGCCTTCGCGGCGCGCGTTCTTGCCGAAGGCGTCCGCGCCTTCGATCGGCTTGCCGTTGCGGTAAAGCACCGGCGCCTTGATCTCCAGCGTGTCGCCGGGCGTGCCGACCAGACGTTTTACGTAATACTGGCTGATCTGGTTCCCGGCCACGTCCTGCATCTCAGGGCTCCGGATGTTGCCGGTCTTGAAAACAAAGCCCGACCCGACCTTGGGCTGGACAAAATTGTAGCTGATCCGCTCCACGAACAGCAGGTCGCCCGTCAGGATGTCGAACGACATCACGGATTCGCCCTTTTTCACCCTTTTCCCGACCGGCACCCAGTAAACCGTCCGTTCCACGGGCTGCGCCCCGGAGGTGTCCCGGATCGTGGAGCGCTCAAGCTCGTTCCGCCGGGCCAGTCCGTCTTGCAACACGCTGTAGAAGCTCGGCGCCGTGCCCTTGAAGGATTCATCCAGCACCTGTTCGAACTCCCCTTGGAAATCGGCCGGCACGGAGACCTTCGCCGGCTGGCCGCCGACCATGAAGGTGTATTCGCGCATCATGGTCGGGAAAATACCGAGGCTGCGACCGGATTTTTGTGTGAAAGCCACGGCGCCGCCACCGCGGCCATAAAGGAAGACCGGGATCAGCACCTCGCCGTCCGCCGGCGCCTTCACGGTGTAATTGCTCGCCCCCAGGGTCAGCAGCCGGGCCAGCCGGCGCGCGGCGCCGGGCTCCTCGCCCGGTTGGAAAACCTCGGCCGTCATCCCGTAATAACTCGGCCACATCGAATTCGTCGGGATCTTGAACGGCTGGATGAAATACGCGCGCAGCCCGAGGATCACGATGGCCGCCACGAGGAAGAACTCGACGTTTTCGACGAGGGACGACTGCGGGTAAACCCGCCCGCCCGTGTCGCGCAGCACGCCTTCCAGCGCCTCCACGGCGAGCTTCAGCCTGCTGACGTCCGCCTTTTCCTTGAGCCGCAGCTTCACCGCGGTGGCCGCACCCAGCAGGCGCTGGTTCTGGACGTCCGTCAGCTGGTCACGGCGGAACTTGTAGACCCGGTCCGCCACTTCCAGCCAGTTGGCGGCGTTCTGCCGCATTTTCTTCTCCTGGGAGTATAGGAAGCTGAACACGGGATTCGGGCGAATTTAGCTGTTGGTCTTCAAAACCTGGATGAAGGCATCAGGTGGGATCGAAACCTTGCCGATAAGTTTCATCTTCTTTTTGCCCTCCTTCTGCTTGTCGAGCAACTTTCGTTTGCGGGAGATGTCGCCGCCATAACACTTCGAGGTAACGTCCTTGCGCATCTCGCGGACGTTGTCGCGGGCGATGATCTTGCCGCCGATGGCGGCCTGGACGGCGATCTTGAACATCTGGGGCGGGATGATGTCGGCCAGCTTCTCGCAGAGCGCCCTGCCCTGCCCCTCGGCCTTGGTCCGGTGCACGATGCTGGCGAAGGCGTCGACGGGGTCCTGGTTCACGAGGATGTCCATGCGCACGAGGTCCGAGGCGCGGTATTCGCCGAGCTCGTAGTCCATGGAGCCGTAGCCGCGGGTGATGCTCTTCAGCCGGTCGTTGAAATCGACGAGGATCTCGTTCAGCGGCAGCGTGCAGGTCAGCATGACCCGGGCGCCGTCCAGGGTGTCGGTGTGGTCGACGCTGCCCCGCTTTTCCATGATGAGGTTCATCATGTCGCCCAGGAACTCGTTCGGGATGTGGATGGCCGCCTTGATGGTCGGCTCGGAGATGTCCTCGATCGTGCCGGGGTCCGGCAGGTTGATGGGGTTGTCCACCTCGATGACGTCCCCGTTGTGCTTCTTCACCTTGTAGACGACGCTCGGATACGTGGAGATGATCTCGACGTCGTATTCGCGGCGGATGCGCTCCTGGACGACCTCCATGTGCAGCAGGCCGAGGAAGCCGCAGCGGAAACCGAAACCGAGGGCGACCGAGCTCTCCGAGGAATAAACCAGCGCGGAGTCGTTCAGGCGCAGCTTGCCGAGGGCGACCTTGAGCTTCTCGTAATCGTCGGACTCGAGCGGATAGAGGCCGCAATACACCATCGGCCGGACCTCCTTGTAGCCGGGCAGCATCTCCTCCGCCGGCTTGTTGGCGTGGGTGATGGTGTCGCCGATCTTGATGTCATCGGTGCTTTTGATGCTGCTGATGACGTAACCGACGTCGCCCGGCCCGAGGCTCGCGACCTTTTCCATGCCGGGCCGGAACACGCCGACCTCCTTGACCTCGGAGCGTTGCCCCGTGCTCATCAGGGCCATCATCTCCCCGGCCTTGATCGTGCCGGAGAAGACACGGGCGTAGGAAATCACGCCGCGATAGGCGTCATACTTGGAATCAAAGACCAGGGCGCGCAGCGTCGGGTAATCCGTCCAGCGCGGCGCCGGGATGCGGGCCACCACCGCCTCCAGGATGTCCTGGATGCCGATGCCCGACTTGCCGCTGGCGAGGATGGCCTCCTCGGCGGGAATCGTGAGGATGTCCTCCAGCTGGCGCATGCAGAGCTCGAGGTTCGCGCTGGGCAGGTCGATCTTGTTGATGACCGGGATGATCTTGAGCCCCTGCTGCTCGGCCAGGTGAGCGTTGGCCACGGTCTGCGCCTCGACGCCCTGCGCCGCGTCGATGAGCAGCAAGGCGCCCTCGCAGGCCGCGAGCGAGCGCGAGACCTCGTAGGCGAAGTCCACGTGGCCGGGCGTGTCGGTGAGGTGCAGCTTGTAGGTCTTCCCGTCCTTGGCCGGGTAGTGCATGACCACCGGGTGCATCTTGATCGTGATGCCGCGCTCCTTCTCGAGGTCCATCGCGTCGAGATGCTGGTCGGTCATCTCGCGCTTCGTGATCGTGCTCGTGTATTCGAGCAGGCGGTCGGACAGCGTCGTCTTCCCGTGGTCGACGTGCGCGATGATGCAGAAATTGCGTGTGAGCTTGGCGGACATCAGGCGGTGGTGTCGGCGGCTTCTGCGAATGACTTGACGACCCACGCCTTCTCAGTGCGCCGCGCCAGGCCGGCGAGCACGCCGCCCGGGCCGCACTCCCAGAACTCGGTGGCCCCGGCCGCCGCGCAGGCGCGCATGCAATCCTCCCACAGGACCGACGAGACGACCTGCTTCACGAGCGCCTCGCGGATCTGCACGGGCTCGCTGACGACCTGGCCGGTCGTGTTGCTGAAGACGGTGAACGCCGGACGGTTGAAGGTGATGCCGGCCAGGTAGGCCGCGAACTCGGCCCGCGCCGGCTCCATGAGGCGGCTGTGGTAGGCGCCGGCGACATTCAGCGCCATGACGCGCTTCAGGCCCTTGTCCTTCACGGCGGCGACGAGCGCGTCCACCTTGGCTTTCTCGCCCGAGACGATGATCTGGCCAGGGGCGTTGAAATTGGCGGCCTCGATGCCAAACTCGGCGCAAAGCTCCGCGACCCGCGCGCGCTCCTCGCCGATGATGGCGGCCATGCCGCCGACGGACTTCTCGCACGCCTGCTGCATCAGCCGGCCGCGCTCGGCGACGACCTTCAGGCCGGTCGCGAAGTCAAAGACACCCGCCGCGGTCAGCGCCGTGACCTCGCCCAGGCTGAGGCCCATGGCGAATTTCACCGCCGGCAGCTTGCCCTGCTCCTTGAGCGCGGCCACGACCGCCAACCCGTGGACGAAAAGCGCCGGCTGGCAGACCTTGGTCTGGGTCAGCTCGGTCTCCGGGCCCTCGAAGCTGATTTTCTTCAAGTCCCAGCCCAGCACGCTGTTAGCCTCGTCGTAGAGGGCCTTGGCCACGGCCGAGCCCTCAAACAGAGACTTACCCATGCCCACCTTTTGGGCACCCTGACCGGCAAAAATAAGCGCGAGAGACATAGATGAAAGGTGGGGTTAAACCGGTCCACCGTCCAAAAACCAAGCCCTAAAATTTCCGACGCCGCGGGCGCCCGGAAACCGGGCGGACCGCGGGCGGGAACCGGGTCAGGATTTGAAGAAAATGCCCTTCAGGTTCATCTCCAGCGCCGGGGCGTTTGGCGAGAAGCGCATGCCGTCGGCCTTGCTGATCTTGCCCTCCTTGATCATGCGGTAGAGGTCCTTGTTGAAGGACTTCGAGCCCTGCTCGCTGGAGGATTCCAGGAGCTGCTGGATCTTGTCGTTGTGGCCGTCGAGGATGAGGTTGCTGACCGTGGCGTCGGCGATGAGGATCTCGTGCGCCGCGAAGCGCCCGCCGCCCTCGAGGGCCGGGATGAGTTTCTGGCAGATGAAGCCGCGGAGCGTGCCGGCGATCTGCCGGCGGGCCTGCTCGATCTGCTCGGGCGGGAAGAACTCGAAGAGGCGGGTCAGCGACTGCTTCACCGTGGCGGCGTGCATGGTCGAGATGACCAAGTGGCCCGTTTCGGCGGCGGAGATGGCCGTCTCGAAGGTTTCCCGGTCGCGCATTTCACCGATCAGGATGATGTCGGGATTCTGGCGCAGCACGGACTTGATCGCCAGTTCGAAGCTCGGCACGTCGAGGCCGATCTCGCGCTGCTGGAACAGGGACTTCTCGTCGCTGAACGTGTATTCGATCGGATCCTCGATCGTCACGATATGCTTGTCCATGTTCTGGTTGATCCAGTTGAGCATGGCGGCCATCGTTGAGCTCTTGCCGGAGCCGGTGGCGCCGCAGACGAGCAGGATGCCGTCCTTGGCCTGCGCCAGCTTGATGAAGGTGTCCGGCTCGATCTTCAGGTCCGCGAAGGTGGGCGGGCGGCTCTTGATATGACGCAGCACGATGCTCACCAGGCCGCGCTGGTGGAAGGCGTTCACGCGGAAGCGGCCGACGTCGTCGGCGGCATAGGCGAAGTCCACCTGCGCGTCCTTGTCCCACTTGGGCTTGAAGATGCGCGGCACATGCTCGTCGACCCAAGCCTGGGCCGTGTCGCAGGTGATGGGGTCCATCTCGACCGGCCGGAGCTTGCCGCCCAGGCGCAGGTAGCCGGGCTTCTCGGACTTGATGACGATGTCGCTGGCGCCGCTTTCCACGGCCAGTTTAAGCAGATCGTTGATAATTTCGGTATGAAGTGTCGTGCTCATGGAATTTTATGCGTGAACCGGTCTTAAAGCTGTGCTTTCGATAGAGCTTCTCGCTGCATCGTTCAAGGTAACTTTCCTATGAATCGTCCCCGTTCCTTCACCGGCACCTACACCGCCCTCGTCACGCCCTTCCGGCGCGGCGCCGTCGCCTATGACGACCTGCGGAAACTGGTCGCCGCCCAGATCAAGGCGGGCATCAGCGGCCTCGTGCCGGTCGGCACCACAGGCGAGTCGCCCACCGTCACCCACGAGGAGCACCTCGACATCATCCGCTGCACGATCGACGCCGCCAAGGGCCGCGTGCCGGTCATCGCGGGCACCGGTTCCAACTCCACCCACGAGGCCATCGACATGACCAAGGCGGCCGACGCGGCCGGCGCCGATGCATTCCTGCTCGTGGCGCCCTACTACAACCGCCCGACCCAGGAGGGCCTTTTCCTGCACTTCTCCCAGATCGCCGAGGTGACGGACAAGCCCATCATCCTCTATTCCATCCCGGGCCGCTGCGGCGTGGAGATCGGCGTGCCGGTCATCGAGCGACTCCGCGCGAAGTATCCGCACGTCGCCCACATCAAGGAGGCCGGCGGCAGCGTCGATCGCGTCGACCAGATCATCGCGGCCCTCGGCAGCGACATCACGGTGCTCAGCGGTGACGACAGCCTCACCCTGCCCTTCATGGCCGTCGGCGCCCAGGGTGTCATCAGCGTGGCGAGCAACCTTTACCCCAAGGAGGTCGGCAAGCTCGTCTCGCTCGCCCTCGTCCAGGACTACCCGAAGGCCCGCGCGCTGCACCGCCGGCTCTACCCGGTGTTCAAGAGCATCTTCATCGAGTCCAACCCCGCGCCGGTAAAGCTGGCGATGCTGGAGGCCGGGCTCATCAGCTCCGAGGAGGTCCGTCCGCCGCTCTGCGCGCTGAGTGCGGCCAGCCGCAAGACCCTCCTCGCCTCGCTGGCCGCCTTCCGCCAGGCCTGACACCATGCCGCTCCAGATCCTCCTCAACGGGGCCAAAGGTCGCATGGGCCAGACCATCGCCGGCGTGGCCGGCGAGATGGACGCGGCCATCCGTGCCGCCACCGACGCCGGCGACAACCCGGGCGCACACCTGGCCGGTTGCGATGTGATCATCGATTTCAGCGCCCACTCCGGCACCGGCCGGTTGCTCGAACTCGCGGTTGCCCAGCAGAAGCCGGTCGTCATCGGCACCACCGGCCATGACGCCGCGGAGAAGAAAAAACTGCTCGCCCTCGCCGCCCGGGTGCCCTGCGTGTGGGCCGGCAACTTCTCGGTCGGCGTGAACCTGCTCTTCGCCCTCACCCGCCGCGCCGCCGCCGTCCTGGGCTCCGACTACGACGCCGAGGTCGTCGAGATGCACCACCGTTTCAAGAAGGACGCCCCCAGCGGCACGGCCGCCCGCCTGCTCGAGATCATCCTGGAAGAGCGCAAACTGAGCGCCGATGCCCTGCGGCACGGGCGCTCCGGCATCACCGGCGAACGCCGGCCCACCGAGGTCGGCGTGCATGCGCTGCGCGGTGGCGATGTCGTCGGCGAGCACACCGTGATGTTCGCCGCCCTCGGCGAACGCCTGGAGCTGACCCACAAGGCCAGCGACCGCGGCATCTTTGCCCGCGGCGCCGTCCGCGCGGCCCACTGGGTCGTCCGGCAGAAGCCCGGCGTCTACGACATGCAGGACGTGCTCGGCCTCAAATGATCACCAGTGTTTCCGGCACCCTCGTCTCCGCGACCCCGCTGACGGCGGTCATTGAAACCGGCGGTCTCGGCTACGAGGTTCACATCCCCGTCACCACCGCCGAGCGCCTCCCCTCGCCCGGTCAGCCGGCGAAACTGCACACCCTCGCCGTCTACCGCGAGGACTCGGCGACGCTTTACGGTTTTGCCACCGAGGAGGAGCGTGACTTCTTCCGCTTGCTGGTCGAGAAGGTCACCGGCGTCGGCCCGAAGATGGCGCTGAGCGTCCTGAGCAAGCTTTCCCTCGCCAGCCTGAAGGGCGCGATCATCGCCGGCGATGTGGGTCTGCTGGCCAAGTGCCCGGGCATCGGCAAGAAGACCGCCGAGCGCCTGGTCATGGAATTGCGCGACAAGCTCAACCCGGCCGACCTCGGGCACGTGGCGCCCGGCAAGGGTGATGCTCCCGCCACGGCCGCTCCGGCCGGCGAGAACAAGATTCGCGACGCCGTGCTGGCGCTCACCGCCTTGGGCTACAAGGCCGCCGATGCGGACAAGGCCGTCCGGCAGGCGTGGGTGGCCCTCGGGGCCGGCGCCTCGGTCGAGGCGCTGATCAAGAAAGCACTGGGTTGAACCGGCCCACGGTGGAGCGCGGCCTCCGGACGCGCTTTCAGGATGCGCTTCTAATTCCCAGGACGAACATCGCAAAAACCCGTCCAGAGGCCGGGTTCCACCCCCAAAAAACAAAGCCCGCCGAGGTGGCGGGCTTTGTCGCGGCAAAATTTTCGCGAGGGCTCAGCGCTGGAACTGGAAGGCGGTGAATTCCGCCTGCTGCGCCGGCGCCTGCTTGCCGCGGAAGGTCCGTTGGTTGTTCGCCGGGGCGAACTGGCGGGCGTCAAACACACCGTCGTCAAAGAGCGACGGCAGCCGGCTGGGCTGGATCTCGCCGTTGGCGAACGCGCGCTGCTCCTCGCGGCGCAGGGCTGCGAGCATCGCGGCATAATCCGGCTCGGCGGAGAGATGGTCCTTCAGGCCTACCATCGCCGGCGCCGGCGTCGCGGCGATCCGCTCGGCCGCCGCCGGAGCCGGCGGTGTGGCGGTCGCCACCTGCACAGCCGGGGTCGTCACCGTCCCGGCGAGTTCGCCGGTGGCCGGCGCGGAGCCGGTGTTGTAACGGACAAAGACCACGGCCAGGCACGCCGCCGCGGCGATACCGCCGGCGTAATGGATCCAGTTCGAGCGCGGCCGGCGGGCGAAGTCGCCGCTGATGACGCGGCCGGCGGGCACGCGGGCCTGCGGCTCGGCGTTGGCGCGGAAGCTCTCGTAGACCTGCTTGGTGGCGCTGTGCAGCTGGCAATACTGGCGGTAGACGGCACGGCGCTGCGGGCTGGCCTGGATCTCCGCCTCCAGCTCGGCGGTTTCCTCGGCCGAGATCTGGCGGTCGATGTAGAGGTTCACCAGTTCGATGAAACGGTTGTCTTTCATGGCTGAAATTCGGTGCCGAGTTTCTCGCGCAGGCTTTCGCGGGCACGGGCGATGCGGCTTTTGACGGTGCCGACGCTGATGCCGAGGATCTCGGCGATCTCCTCGTAGGCGAGGTTCTGGACGTTGCGCAGGATCAGGATCTCGCGGTGCTTCTCGTTCAGCTCCTCCATGCACTCGGCGACGCGGTTGACGAACTCCTGGGTGACGGTCGCGTCCTCCGGGGTCTCCTGCTCGGCCGGGATGAGCTCGGCGAGCGTGGTGTCGTTCTCCCCGCTGACGGGGGCCTCGAACGAGATGGATTTGTCGCGCTTGCGGCGCCACCAATACCAATAGCGGTTGCGGGCGAGGTTGGTGGCGATCTGGTAGAGCCAGGTCGAGAAGGCGGAATCGCCGCGAAAATTCACCAGGCCCCGGTGGGCGCGGATGAAGGCGTCCTGCGTGACCTCCTCGGCGTCCTGCTGGTTGCGCAGGAGCTGGTTGGTCATTGCGTAGATGCGGTCCCAATACCGGGTTACCAGTTGGTCGAACGCCGTCGCGTCGCCGCCTTTGAAGCGGTCGACCAACAGCCGGTCCAGGGCTACTTCCTGAGCTTTGGCGGTCATAGGATCAGGTTCGTTCTGATCCGGAAATTTGAGGATTGTTCCCACGAAAGTCGGTAGAGGGGCGGGAGCTTGCACCAACCCGGAGCCGGCGGTCAATCCCGGCCTGTGACGGGCCGGCCGGGGGTCGTCGCGGTGCAAATAATCCTTGCCATGCCGCCCAAGCGAAAAATCATCTGTCCCTTGGGTCTGGCACGGGGTGATAGCTCAACGGTAGAGCAGAAGCCTTTTAAGCTTTTGGTTCTGGGTTCGAATCCCAGTCGCCCCACCAGCCTGCCTTTTTCAATTGGTTGCATACGGCCTTTTTACCTAATCGGGATTGAGTTTTCTCCCGGAAGGACAAAGGTCTTGCCCGTTCCGTTTCCATCCACGCCGTCCCCTCCTCCCCACCGTGCCTACTGTCACCACCTCAGCCAAACGCATCGTCATCATCGAGGACCAGACCGCCATCCGGGAGATGCTGGCGGAAATCCTCCGGATCGACCCCGCCTACAAGATCGTCGGTGAAAGTGGCGACGGCCAGCAGGCCTGCCAGCTGTGCCTGGACCTGAAACCCGACCTGCTCGTGCTCGATGCCCGCCTGCCCGGCCTGAGCGGCGTCGACATCCTGCGGCGCATCAGCAAGCAGCTCAAGAGCACCCGCGTGCTCGTGTTTTCCGCCTATGAAAGCCCCGCCCTCGTCCGCGAGATGCTAGAGGCCGGCGCCCACGGGTTTGTCGAGAAGACGGCCGGCCTGGGCGAGTTCAAGAAGGGCCTGGAGACCATCGCCAACGGCGGCACCTATTTCGGCCCCGGCGTGGCCGCCCTGCTCCGCACCGTGGTGGCCAACAACAGCCCCGCCTCGGGGGTCGACACCCTCACCGACCGCGAGCGCGAGATCCTCAAGCTGGTGGCCGAGAGCAACAGCACCAAGGAGATCGCCCAGAAGCTCGGCATCAGCGTCAAGACCGTGGACAACCACCGCACCAACCTGATGCGGAAGCTCAACCTGCACGACGTCGCCAGCCTGACCCGTTACGCCCTCGAAATCGGCCTGATCGACCACCGGGCCCAGACCTGGTGAAACGACTGAAAGTCCTCGCCTGCCGTCAGTTTCGTTCTTGCGCGCCCTTGGGGATTAACCTTTAACGGCGGCTGCTCCCTTTCACCGTCCCACCATGAAGAACGTTTTCAAACTCCTCGGCCTCACGCTGGCCCTCTCCGCCCTCGTCCTCTCCGGCTGCAAAAAGAAGCCGGTGCGTGACGGCTCCACGCTGCCCGCCACGGGCCAGAACACCATCGACCCCAACGCGGTCGCCTTCGCCGAGGACCCGAACACCACCCTCTCGCTCCGCAACGAGGGCACCCCGGTCAACGAAAACCAGAGCGTGGTCGAGCCCGTCTATTTCGGCCTCGATCGCGCCGCCGTCGCCGCCGCCGAGCGCCCGAAGCTGCAGAACGCCGTGAAGTGGCTGCAGGACAACCCGGAAAAGAATCTCGTCCTCGTCGGCCACTGCGACTGGCGCGGCACCGCCGAATACAACCTCGGCCTCGGTGACCGTCGCGCGAATTCCGTGAAGCGTTACCTCGAGTCCCTCGGCGCCGACCCGCGCCGCCTCGAGACCCTCTCGAAGGGTTCGACCGACGCCAAGCAGGGCGGCAGCGAGGCCGACTGGAGCAAGGACCGCCGCGTCGACTTCGTCGAGCTGCGCAAGCAGTAAGCTCCGGCAGATTAAATCTCAAAGGCCGCGGAGAAATCCGCGGCCTTTTTGTTTTGTAGACGGGAGCATCAATCCCGCGATCTTACCTGTAGGTGGCGTGCTCGCACGCCACGTTGCGCGCAAGCGCGCAACCTACAACGAGCCAAGGCACGGCGACGAGCGCCGACCCTACATTTTTGAGATAGAAGTGCCCTACCCCTTCGCCAGTTCCGCCAGCACGCGCTCGGAGGTCTCGATGCCGCGCTTCATCACGCCGAGGTGGAAGCTCTCGTTCGGGGCGTGCAGGTTGTCCTCGGGGAGGAACAGGCCCATCATCACGGCGTCGAGCCCGAGCACTTCCTTCAGGTCGGCGAGCAGGCCGACACTGCCGCCCTCGCGGAGATAGATCGGCGGCTTGCCCCAGACCTCGGCCGCGGCCTTGTCCACGGCGCGGAAGCACTTCGCCAGCGCGGGCGACTGGTTCTTCGGCGTGTTGGAGCGGTCGGGCGGGATGACGACGTAGGGCGTCGCGTTGTGCTGCGGGGTGATCTTCATCGTCACCCCCTTGGGGCAGCGCGCCTTGATGGCGTTGAAGACGATGTCCTTGGTGTTGTCCGGCGTCTGGTTCGGGACGAGCCGGCAGGTGATCTTCACGCGGGCCTTGCTGGGGATGACGGTCTTGGTCCCCTCGCCCTGGTAGCCGCCGCTGAAGCCGTTGAACTCCAGCGTCGGCAGGAAGCGGATGGCCTCGAACGGGGTGTAACCCGGGGGCGTGTGGAATTCCTTGATGCCGAGGAAGGCCGCGTAGTCGTGCTCCTTGAGGCCGACCTTGGCGAGCTGCTCGCGCTCCCACGGCTCGGGCTGCACGACCGAGTCGTAGAAACCCGGGATGTTGACCCGGCCGTCCGGGGTGTGGAGCGAGGCGCACAACTCGGCCAGCGCCTGCAACGGGTTCATGAGCACGCCGCCGTGCATGCCGGAATGCAGGTCGGAGCTCGGGCCCGTCAGCTCGACCTCGAAGGCCAGCATGCCGCGCAGGCCGACGGTGATGATCATCTGGTCGGGCGACAGGATGCCGTTGTCCGACATGTAGATGAAATCGCCGCGGAGCTTGTCCTTGTTCTCCTTGAGGAAGCTCTTGAAGTTCTTGCTGCCGATCTCCTCCTCGCCCTCGACGACGAAGGTCAGGCGCAGCGGCAGGTTCGGGTTCTTCTCCAGCAGGCGGGCGACGGCGGTGATGTGCACCAGCAGCGGGCCCTTGTTGTCGGCCGTGCCGCGGCCGTAGATGCGCTCGCCCTTGATCGTCGGCTCGAACGGCGGCGTGTCCCACTTGTCGAGCGGATCGGGCGGCTGGACGTCGTAGTGGCCGTAGATGATGACGTGCGGCCAGGCCGGGTTGTCACCGCGCTTGGCGAGCAGCACCGGGTGCAGCGCGGTGGGCACGAGCTCCACCTTGAACCCGATCTCGGTCAGCAGGCCGGTCAGGAACTTCTGCGCGCCCTCCATGCCCGACTTGAACTGCGGGTCGGCGGAGACGCTGCCCTGGCGGACGTATTCCTTGAGCTTTTCAACGGGGTCAAACATGCCGCACGTTGACCCAGTTTATGACGCGGCGCTAGCAGTTTTTATGGCGGCGGGACTATCAGTCCCGCGGTCCGGCCCCATTAGTGCGATTACGCCACGCGGGGCTGATGGCCGGCCTGCAATTACCGCGGATACCGCAGCTTCGCCGCCTCGTAGAGCGGCAGCACCTGCGGCATCCAGCCTTGCAGGTCGCTGATGCGGCGCTCGTGGGAGGGGTGCGTCGAGAGGAACGCCGGCAATTTTCCGCCGGGGCTGGCCTTGGCCATTTTCTGCCAGAAGGAGACCGCCGCCATGGGATTGTAGCCCGCCTTCGCGGCATAACGGATGCCGATGTAGTCGGCCTCGCTCTCATGCGAACGCGAGAAAGCCAGCGTGCCGCCGGCCGCCGCCAGCCCGTAGCCCGCGAGCATCAGGTCATGGTTCTTCTTCCCCTGCGTCGAGGCGTCGAGCACCACGCCGCCCAGCGCAACCAGCACGCCCTGCGAGATGCGCTCGGCCCCGTGCCGGGCCGTCACGTGGGCGATTTCGTGGCCCATCACGATGGCGACCTCGTCGTCCGAGGCGGACAGGTTGAGCAGGCCGGTGTAGACGCCCACCTTCCCGCCCGGCAGGGCGAAGGCGTTGACCGTCTGCGGCGCGTCGAAGACCACGAATTCCCATTGGGCGCCGGGCAGCGCATCGCCCACGGCGGCCGCGATCCGCTGGCCGATGCGGCGCACACGCTCGTTCTGCACCGGGTCGCTCGCGATCTTTTCCTTGGACTTGATCTCCGCGAAGGCCGCGGCGCCCTGCGCCACGTCGTTCACCACCGGCAGGATGATCGAGGTGCGGCCCGTCTCCGGCACCGTGTAGCAGCCGGAAAGCAGGAGGGTCAGGCTCGCGGCGAAAAGCAACAGGGGCTTCTTCATGACACACAGCCTAGTCACACGCATTCCGCGGCCAAGATTTACTTTGCAGATGGTAGGGGCCGTTGCCCTCAACGGCCCGGGCGCTTGAGGGCAAGCGCCCCTACCCGGCTCCAATGCCCTAGTGCTTGAAGTGCCGGACGCCCGTAAAGACCATCGCCATGCCGCGCTCGTCGGCAGCCTTGATGACCTCCTCGTCGCGCACCGAACCGCCCGGCTGGATGGCGCTGGTCGCCCCGGCGTCGGCCGCCGCGATCAGGCCGTCGGCAAAAGGGAACAGCGCCTCGCTGGCCACGACCGACCCCTTCAGGTCGAGCTTGGCTTCGCCGGCCTTCCAGACCGCGATGCGCGAGCTGTCCACGCGGGCCATCTGGCCGGCGCCGATGCCAAGCGTCTGCTCGCCGCGGCAATACACGATGGCGTTCGACTTCACGTGCTTGCCGACCTTCCAGCCGAACAGCATCGCCGCCATCTCTTCGGCGGTCGGCTGGCGCTTGGTGACCACCTTCCAGCCGGCCGGCTTCTCCATGGAGCGGTCGCGGTCCTGCACGAGCACGCCGCCGACGACGGAGCGCACCTCCTGCAGGGCGTCGGCGCCGATGCCTTCCTTGGCGATCATCAGGCGCAGGTTCTTTTTCTTGGCAAAAATGGCCAGGGCCTCGTCCGAGAAACGCGGGGCGATGATCACCTCGGTGAAGATGTCCTTGATCTGCTCCGCCAGGTCCAGGCCCAGCGTCTGGTTGACCACGATGATGCCGCCGAACGGCGCCTGCCGGTCCGTCGCGTAGGCCTTGTGCCAGGCCTCGATGAGGGTGTCCGCGCTGCCCACCCCGCAGGGGTTGGTGTGCTTGAGGATCGCGACCGTCGGGCGCTCGAACTCGCCGATCAGGTAGGTGGCCGAGGTGATATCGAGAATGTTGTTATAGCTGAGCTCCTTGCCCTGCAGCTGCGAGAAGTGCTCGTGGAAGGTGCCGTAGAGCGCGGCTTTCTGGTGCGGGTTCTCGCCGTAGCGCAGGCTCTGGGCCTTCTTGAGCGACACGCTGTAGTTCGCCGGGAAACCGCTGAGCGCCTCGAGATCGGGCTCGGCCTGCTGGCCCTCGAGATATTTGGCGATGGCCGTGTCGTAGGCGCCGGTGCGCTGGAAGACCTTCAGGGCCAGCCGGCGGCGAAGTTCGCCGAGTCTGGCCGGTTCGCCGAAGGCCGCGAGCACGGCACCGTAGTCGGCCGGGTCGCACACCACGGTGACGCTCTCATGGTTCTTGGCGGCGCTGCGGAGCATGGACGGTCCGCCGATGTCGATGTTCTCGATCGCCTCCTCGAACTCCACGTGCGGCTTGGCGACGGTCTGCTCGAAGGGATAAAGGTTCACGACCACGAGGTCGATCAGGTCGATGCCGTGCTGCTTGGCCGCGGCGAGGTGGTCGGCCTTGTCGCGGCGGCAGAGCAGGCCGCCATGGATCTTCGGGTGCAGCGTCTTCACGCGGCCCTCCATCATCTCGGGGAAACCGGTGTGCGAGCTGACCTCGGTCACGGGCAGCTTGGCCTCGGCGAGGAGCTTGGCCGTGCCACCGGTCGACAGCAGCTTGTAGCCGTGCTGCTGGACGAGGGCCGTGGCGAACTCCACGAGGCCGCGTTTGTCACTGACCGAGAGCAGGGCGAGCTTTTCCATAGGATCAGCTTTTGTGCGTTCCGCCCAAACCCGTCGCAAGCCGAAAGCCGGCACTGACAGAGAAACCTGAAAAGGTCTTTCATTCTCAGGTTTCAGGTCTCAGGTTTCAGGTCTCTGCTTATGTCTGCTCCGCTCGAACTGCCCGGCCTCCGCGTTGAACTGGACAAGCTCGTCTACCACCACGGCGGCAACCTGCCCCCGGACCAGCCGCATGCCTTCGTCTATTACCTGACGATCCACAACGATTCCGACCGCGCCGTCACCCTCCTGGGCCGCAAGTGGGTCATCGAGCATGCCGACGGCACCAGCCTGGTGGTCGAGGGCGACAAGATCGTCGGCGAGACCCCCACCCTGGCTCCCGGCGGCCACTTTTCCTACAACAGCTACCACGTGACCGGGTGCAACGGTCGGGTCGAGGGCAGTTTCCACGGCCTCGACGACCAGGGGCGGCGGATCTTTGTCCGCATCCCCGCGTTTGACATGGAGATTCCGGCCGGCTGACTGGCCCCAACCGAATGAAGCTCATTGATCTCAACGCGGACGGCGGCATCGGCGCCAACTCGCTCTACGTCCAGCTCGGCGATTTCCATCTCGTCATCGACAGCGGCCTGCACCCCAAGAAGGTCGGCCGCGTCGCCGCCCCGAACCTGCGCCCGCTGGAGGGCGTGAAGCTCGACCTCATCCTCATCACGCACTGCCACCTCGACCACATCGGGTCGCTGCCGCTGCTGATGCGCGCCTTTCCGGACACGCCGGTGATCATGACGCAGCCCAGCCACATGCTGATCGAGCGCATGCTGCACAACTCCGCCAACGTCATGATGCGCGAGCGCGAGGAGAAGGGCATCGCCGACTACCCGCTCTTCACCCATGAGGAGATCGACCGCTGCGTCCCGCGGATGTATCCCCTCGCCTTCAACAGCCCGAAGAAATTTTCCGGCGCGCTCGACGAGATCGAGTTCACCTTCCATCCCGCCGGGCACATCCCGGGCGCCGCCGGCGTCGAGATCCACCACAAGCACCGCCGCATCTTCTTCACCGGCGACGTGCTGTTCCAGGTCCAGCGCATCCTCGCCGGGGCGAAATTCCCGACCGCGAAGTTCGACACGCTCGTCATGGAGACCACCCACGGCGCCACCGAGAAACCGCCCGGCATCACGCGCTCCAAGGAGATGATCCGCCTCATCGAGACGATCAATGCCACGCTCCAGCGCGGCGGCTCGGTGCTCATCCCGGTGTTCGCGCTCGGTCGCATGCAGGAGATCGCGGCCATCCTGCACGACGCCCGGAAGTTCAACCGCCTCGCCGAGTGCCCGATCTTCGTCTCCGGCCTGGGCATGGACCTCGCCGACTATTTCGACCAGATCAGCAAGAAGACCGGCCTCGTCCATTTCACCCGCAGCATCCTCAAGGAACTGAAGGTCAAGAAATCCCCCCGCGACCTCACCCCCGGCAAGGAACCGCCCCTGCAGGGCATCTACATCGTCAGCTCGGGCATGGTGGTGGAGAACACGCCTTCCTACCTCCTCGCCTCCTGTCTCGCCGGCAACGCCAAGCACAGCCTGTGCTTCGTCGGCTACTGCGACCCCGACACCCCCGGCGGCCACCTGCTCGCGGCCAACAACGGCGACCAGTTCCTCTTCGACGCCGTCAACGTGAAGACCCGTATCCGCGCCCATATCGAGCGCTTCGAGTTCAGCGGCCACGCCACGCGCGACGAGCTGCTCGACTTTGCCGTGAAATGTTCGCCGCGGTCCATCGTCCTCACCCACGGCGACCCGCCGGCCCGCGCCTGGTTCCTGGAACAGCTCCAGGCCAGGCTGCCGCACGCCAAGGTGCTCGATCCGGTGCCGTTGCAGACGTATCAGGTCTGAGTCTGCTCACGTTGGAGGCGGGACCATCAGTCCCGCAGGCATGGGCCGCGAAGGTTGGGCCCGCGGGGCTGATGGCCCCGCCTCCATGCACGTTGCGCGCTTGCGCGCAACGTGGCGTGCGAGCACGCCACCTACACCCGTCCCAGCACCTCGAGCAACCGCGCCTTCATCGCCGGATTGCCCGCGGCATACTGGATGCGTTTCGCCTTTAGGGTGAATTCCGTCATCGGGAAAGGCGGGTTCTCGAGATAGTGGATCTCGACGCCGGCCTCCACGAGCAGTGCGCAGGCGGCGGCGATGTCCCAGACCTTGTTGTTGTGGTCCACCACCCCGTCGAGCAGGCCGATGGCGGCATACGAAAGGTGCAGCGTGCTGCTGCCGAGGCCGCGGATCTTGAAGTTCTCGATGAGCTTTTTGCCTTCCATCGCATAGACCTTCTCCACCGGGGAGTGAAAACCGATCAGGCTGTGGCTGTTCGGGGCCTCGGGTTTCACGCGGACCTGCTTGTCGCCGTCCCAGACTCCGCGGCCGGGGCCGCCGTGGATGAGGACGCGCCGGGCCATGTCGTAGACGATGCCATAGACGGGCGTGCCGTTCTCCAACAGCGCGAGTGAGATGGCGCAGTAGATGATGCCGTTGGCGTAATTGTTGGTGCCGTCGATCGGGTCGCACACCCAGCAGAAACGCGAGGTGAGCGGCACGGGCTCGGCGGTCGGCGCCAGCTCCTCGCTGAAAAATTGATCCGTCGGGAAAGCCTGGGTGATGGCGTCCTGCAGATGCTGCGAGATGGCAATGTCCACTGGTGTGACCTTGGTGCCGTCGTGCTTGATGACCGGCTTGGCGTGGCCGAATTCCCGGTGCATGAGCGCCGTCTCGGCGAGGACGGCCTGCTTGGCGACGGCGATGCGCTGTTCGATTTCTGAATTGTTAGCCACGGATTACACTGATGCCACGGATAGGGAGACAGGAAAGACATTTATGGCCACGAAAGGTCACAAAAAGCACCGCGTAGGCGTTCGGTAATCAACCGCGCGCCTATAGGCGCCTTGAGAGCTTCATTCGCTGGCTGGTCTTTTGTGCCTTTGCTTGGCCAACACTCCGCTATCTCGATGCCTGTTCCTCAGGTTTCAGGTCTCAGCTTTCAGGTTTCTCCGCCGAGCTGGTGTCCGTGGCGGACTATGCTCTTCTTTCCCCGGGTATTCAGCTTGTCCAGGACCGCCGCCAAGCGGCGTTTCTTCTCGTCGGTCTGGCCGAACATCTCGAGTTGGGCGCCCTTCTCCTCAACCCCGGAAAACCTCACGCTGACCAGCCGCAGGGGCCGCCGCTGCGTCCAGGCCGCCTTCAGCAACGGCTGGACCAGCGGATAAAACGGCGCCTCCAGGTCCGTGGCCTCGGTCAGGCTGCGGCCGGCCGTGCTGTTCTCCATGCCCGGATAACGCACCTTCACGGTCATCGTCTTCACCCGTTTGCCGTCGGCCCGGATGGCGGGCATCAGCTCGTCGATCATCCCCTTGGCGAAACGCTCGATCTCGGCGAAATCACTGATGTCCTCCCCGAAGGTCTCCTGCACCGAGTAGGACTTTGCGTCCTCGTGGTCGGTGTGCACCGGCCGGTCGTCCTCACCGCGGGCCATGGTCAGCATCTCCTGCCAGCCGCTGCCGAACAGGGCCTTCAATTCGGATTCCGAACGCGTGAACAGGTCGCTGACGAACCGGATGCCCTGCGCGGCCAGCCGCTCCTCGCTCTTTTTTCCCACGCCGGGGATCACGCTGATCTTCAGGGGCGCCAGGAATGCCGCCTCGTCCCCCGGCGGCACCACCGTGAAGCCGCGGGGCTTGCGGGCCTTGCTGGCGATGGCGGACACCAGCTTGTTGGCCGCGATGCCGAAGGAGGTCGGGATCTGCAGGTCGTCCCAGATGCGTTGCTGCAAAGCGCGCATCCGCCGCTCGATCTCGGCGGCGGTCTTGAAACCGCAGGGCCCGAGGTCGAGGTAGCCCTCGTCGATGGAGTTGCGCTGCACGACCGGCGTGACCGTCTCGCACAGGTCGAACATCTCGCGGGATTTCTTGCTGTAGATGCCCGAGGTGTGCGGCAGCAGGATCAGGTCGGGGCAGACTTTCAGCGCCAGTTTGGTCGGCATCGGCGTGTAGACGCCGCAGGCCCGCGCCTCGTAGCTGGCGGAGGAGATGATGCCGCGTTCCCGGCCGCCGACGGCACACTTGGTGCCGCGCAGCTCCGGTTTCATCGACAGCTCGCACGACACGAAAAACGCGTCGGCGTCGAGGTGGGCGATGAGCGGCAGGCGGGACATCGCCGCCACGAATTACACGGATAACCAAAGATATCAAGGTGGGGCGAATCCTTCAGCCGTCGCCGGGCCTATGGCGGACAGGCCGGATGAGCCGTGGCTCGTCGGGACGACTCGCCCTACCCCAAAACAAAGGCGGGGTC
>JAYRDK010000013.1:0-64307 GCA_041909435.1 Lacunisphaera sp. | reverse complement strand
GGTCGCGCCATAGCCAACATTGCTGGAGCCGCTTACGGTGAACGGCGTGAGGACGATCGGGTCGCCGTCACGCGTTTCATCCGTTTGCTTCGTATCGCTCCGGTTTTGCGCGGTCGCCATCGGCGCCGGCAGGAAGATGATCGCCGCCATCAGGTGGATCGCTCGCACGATCGAACAATGCCGGACGCGCGGGACGACGGGCCGTTGTGGGACATACTGCTTTCTTGAGTTCATTGATGCTGGGGCTGTGAGGGGTGACTGTGCCTGGGACGCGCTTTCCGCAGCGCTCTGAATCGGGCAATGGTGGCAAAATCAATAAGTGTCCACACTTTTATTATTCCAAACTACTTTGGAGCCTCATACAGCGCCCGGTTTCCCACGGTGGATTTCTTGTGGTCGACGCAGGCGAAACCTCGGTGCAAAATAATCTTCGAACCGGTAAACGCGGAAACTGCCCCATGAGTCTCTCCGCATGCCCCCCGCCCCAATCATGAGCCTCCCGTCAAGTTGTCCCCTTCTCCGCGCTCTCACCTCGCCGTCCCTTCGGCTCACCAGAACCGTCCATTTGCTCCTGTCCTGGCCCACTCTAGCTTTTCTCTCCGTGCCCGCGGCTGGCTTTGCAGCCGAATCGTCTCAGCCCAATATTGTGGTTATTCTCGCCGACGATCTCGGCGTGGGTGCGCTCAACTGCTATGGCGCGCCAACCCGCCTGGTGCGAACGCCCAACATTGATCGTCTGGCTCGCGAAGGCATCCGTTTCACACAGGCCTACACCCCTAGTTCCCTCTGCACGCCGACGCGCTATGGGATGCTGACCGGGCGGTATTGCTGGCGCTCCTCCCTTAAGAGCGGACTGGTGGCGCCACTGGACCCATTGCTCATCGAGCCCACGCGCCCGACGCTGGCTTCCCTGCTCCGGCGAACCGGCTACGCGACCGGTATCATCGGGAAGTGGCATCTTGGATTCGGAACGACCGTCCGCGATTCCCACGACCTGGCTTCGCCGCTGTCGCCCGGCCCGCGGCAGCTCGGATTCGACTACTACTTTGGGCTTCCCCAGAATCACGGCGAACCCTGGGGAATCTATGCGGAAAATGAAACCGTCTGGGGATTGCGATCCGCAAACCACGTGGAATATCCCAAACCGAGCTACTATGGCGCGAGGTTCATGGGCTTCGATGCCCCGCAACGCGACGATTGGACGGCCCAGGCGGTCCTGACCGACCATGCCGTTGACTGGATTGGGCAGCAGTCACCTGCAAAGCCATTCTTCCTCTACTTCGCGACGGCAGCGATCCACGAGCCTGTCACTCCCGGCCAAGCCGCCCGGGGCAGCGGCGCCGGCCTTTACGGCGATTGGGTGCAGGACCTGGATCTCTCCGTGGGGCGCATCCTGGATGCGCTGAAACGATCGGGCTTCGACCGGAACACCCTGGTGATCTTCACCAGCGACAATGGCGCCGTGCGAGTGGAGAGCCCTACCAAGGCTCCGCCACCCTATACTCCCCTCCTCGACGTGGTGTGGGATGCACAACAACACGGCCTCAGCCCCAACGGTCAGTTCCGCGGCAAGAAAGGCGGCATCCACGAAGGCGGCTTCCGCGTGCCTTTCGTCGCCCTCTGGCCCGACCGGATTCCCGCGGCCGTCGAATCACAAGAACGCATCAGCCTGGTCGACCTCATGGCAACAATCGCGGAACTTGTACACGGCCCTTCACATGAGACACCCGCGGTTGGAGAAGACAGTATCAGCTTTTTGCCGGCCCTCCTGGCAAAGCCCGCGGCCCGGCCAGGCCGCGAGACGCTGATCCTGCACAGCGGAAACGGCACCTTCGCCGTGGTGAAAGGTCGTTGGAAATGGATTGAAGGCCTCCCGGCGCCCCAACCGGGCAGAACCGTCCAAAGCATGCCCGAGGAAATCTACGATTTGGCTGCAGACCCCGGGGAAAAATCGAACCTGCGCAGAGAGCATCCCGAGATAGCGAAGGAACTTCGCGCCGCGCTCAATGCAGTTCGCGGGGAGGATCCACGAACCCGCGAGCCTGCCGATGACGCAATTTCGCCAT
This sequence comes from Lacunisphaera sp., assembly GCA_041909435.1. Taxonomy (GTDB): domain Bacteria; phylum Verrucomicrobiota; class Verrucomicrobiia; order Opitutales; family Opitutaceae; genus Lacunisphaera. The sequence continues at coordinate 62,241 of JAYRDK010000013.1, read as the reverse complement.
GAGCTCCCAGAATCATTTCGCCTGCCTCCATCTGCCCATGCTTCTGCGTCGCTTCGCCACCACTCTCGCCTTCACAGCGCTTCCCTTTTCGCTCTCTGCCGGAACGCTGCCACCCGCCGACATGGCTTTCCTGCGCGACATGGCGCGGGATGTGATCGGGGCGTCGCGAGTGCCGCCGGGCTCGGGAGGTGGAGGAAAAGCAAAGATGGCCAACTCCACCGGGTTTGCGCTGATCACCCCGGGCAAGGATACCTATCCGGCATACTGGATTCGCGATTTTTCCATGGCGCTCGATTCCGGGCTGATCGGACCAGATGAAATCCGCGATCATCTGCTGCTGGCCTGTCGCGCGCAGAACGGACCGTCGGAGCGAAAGCTCGCGCATGGCTTGTACCTGCCACCGTGGGCCGTTCCCGATCATATCAACTACGATGGTCGTCCTACGTTCTATCCCGGGACCTATGCCACGGGAGAGGATCAGGGCAACGGCAAGTTCGGCCGTGTGCCACCGATCGACGATCACTATGAATTGATTCATATCGCGTACGTCCATTGGAAAACTGTACGCGATCCGCTTCTGCTTAAATCGGAGATTGCCGGGGTCAGCGTGTACGCCCGCCTGGAGCACGCTTTTGCCAGTCCCACCGTCGAGGCCGGCACCGGTCTGGCCGAAACGACGGAAATGGATCGGGCTGTGGGCTTCGGTTTCTGCGATGGCGTCACGCAGACGGGGAAACTGCTTTTTGCCTCCCTGCTCCGTTATCGCGCGGCCGGCGAGATGGCGGAACTGGCCCGCGCCACCGGCCATGAGGCGCGCGCGGAAGCCTACCTCCGCATCCAGCAAGTCATCCGTGAAAATATAGTCCCGAGTTTTTCCGACCCGCCGGCCATCGGCGGGTGGCTTCGCGCCTCGACCGGGATCAGCCGCGAACCCGACGTGTGGGGCACGCTCTTCGCCCTGCATCTTGGAGTCCTGGATCAGGCGCCGGCGGCGGCCGCGCGTCACACCATCGCGGATGCCGTGCGCCACGGCACCATCACGCACGAAGGTGGCGTTCGCCAGGTTCCCACCGACATGGATTTCAGTCCCACCACCGCATGGGAACGCTGCCCATGGCGCCTGAATGCCTATCAAAATGGCGGCTATTGGCACACGGCCTCCGGATGGCTGATCGAAGCGCTTTGGGAAAATGACCGCTCGCTGGCGTTACAGCTCTTTGCGGAGATGATCGCGCACCTGCGCCGCGAAGACTTTCGGCTAGGCCCGGGTCATGGCGCGCCTTGGGAGGTTCATGGCCGGAGCGCGGCCGAGCGGCAAAATGCGGTGTACATGGTTTCGGTGGCCTTGCCCTACGGCATCCTGAAACGGCTCTAAAGCCATACCACATTTTTTCATCCAACCGCCACGAAAATACCCGACAACGTAAACGGCCGTGACCCTCAACTAGTCTAGCCTTCGTAGCCGCCCTATCCCGTGGCTATCGACTGGATTTTTTCATCCATGAATCCCGATTTTTTCTCGATGCCTCCGCCGCTGCAAAACCCGCTTCGCCGATTGAACCGGCAGGCGGCCGTACACTCAACGCGCTTCCGGCGAATGCTAGCGGCGCTTACGCTTCCCTTTCTCGCGGCAACGGGCGTGATGGCAACGATTCGAAATCAGGAGTTTCAATTGGAGGTCGAACCTCGGGATGGGGATCTACAGTGCACAATCATCCACCTTCCGTCCCAGACAAAACTGGCCGCGGGGTCCTACCTTTATCCCTTTGCGGTCATCGGCTCTCCTGAAGTGACGCGACTGTCCGGAGGAATCCGCATCACCGGACACCTGCGTGGCGGCCTGCAGTTCGTGCAGGAAATCCGGCTTCCCGAAGGACAACCCTGGCTCGAAGAGGAGATCTCACTCAAAAACCCAAATCCCTACACGGTCGCCCTGCCGCATAACCGGGCCGGATTCGTGCTGCCCGTCAAGATGAACGGCGCGCATCCCGTCGGTCCGCTGGCCGGATATCGTTTTTCCGCCATCCCGTTTGTTCGCGAACCGATGGGCGGCAATCAGCAGAGGGCCGAATACTCGCTTGCGGACATCCTCACGGTCCCCCGTGCCTCCAAGCTGCACTCAACCGAGCGGTACATGAACCATGGTTCGGTATGGATGATGAGCGCCCACGCGGAAGGAAGCACTGAGACGATCTTCCCTGAATATGCCTCCGAAGGCTGGAGCCTGGAAAACGGGCGGTCCGGTTTCGTGATCTCAAAGTACAGCCAGGAAGGCATGGAGTGGTCCGTCCTCGATCGCGTGCCGCTTGCCGCAGGCGAACTCGGATTGTGCTGGGGGGGATTCGCCTTTCGCGGATCCGATCCCGAGGCTGGCGCCTGGCTCGCTCCGGGAGCGAGCCACCGTTTCGGCATCACCCGCCTAACCGCTTTCCAAGGCGGGCAGACCGAAGCTTTCTACACCTTCCGCAACGAACGAGAGAGCCGCGGCATGGGTTCCCCCGCGGGTTATAACCCGCCGGTTCACTGGAATGAGCTCTACGACAACAAGCTGTGGGGACTGGGACTGGCCAAGCAGGATCTACCCGAAAACCGAGCCAAATACTATTCCTTGGCCGATATGAAACAAGAGGCTGAAAAAGCCCGCGCCATGGGATGCGAGGCTCTTTATCTCGATCCCGGCTGGGACACGAATTTCGGTTCGAAGATCTGGGACCACACCCGCCTCGGCCCCATGGCGGATTTTGCCACCATGTTGAAGAACGACTATGGCCTGCGCCTCTCGCTTCACGTCCCCATGAGTGGTTGGGGCAACCCTTCCTCCTATTCAGAAGAAACGCTGCGGCTGGACGGCGAGGGCAAGCGGGTCAAGGGCTCGTTGTGCGGCGCATCCCGCCAGTATGAGGACGAAACGGTTCGCCGTCTCCTCGAACTTGCGCGCGACGGGGCTGCCTTCGTGATGTTCGATGGAACCATGTACTCCAACGAATGCCACGACCCGGCGCATGGACACCGGATTCCTGCGCGACGCGAGGAACATGCTGCGGCCTTGAACCGCATGGCTCGCCGCGTGCATGCCCGCTATCCCGAGGTACAAATCGAAATGCACGACCAGATTACCGGAGGATCGCGCCTGCGTTACGTGCCCATCTACTACGGTTACGGCAACGGGGGATACGACAGCGTCTGGGGCTTCGAACTGATGTGGAATCCCATGCGCGATCTTGTCGGCGGGCACAGCATCGCACTCTACTACTACAACCTGGCCTACTCGATCCCCCTCTATCTCCACATCGATCTTCGCAGCGATACCAAACAGGGACTGATGTTCTGGTGGAACGCGTCCACCGTGCGTCATCTCGGCATCGGCGGCACTCCGACGGATCCCGTTGTGCGCGAGGCGCACCGCCAGGCCATGACCGCCTACCTCCGGCTTAAGCCGTTTTTCACCGCCGGGACGTTCTATGGCATCGACGAGCTCACGCATGTTCACCGCCACCCCTCTCTTTCCGCCGCAGTCGTCAACTGCTTCAACCTGACCGACCAGCCGGTCGTGCGGCGGATCCGATTCAATCCCACCCGCTTCGGACTGGCCGCTCGTTCGGATTACCGCGTGGTTGGTGCAAACGTGGTCGGCAACACCGGCGAGTACGAACTGGAAGTCTCTATTCCGGGCTACGGCCACTCGCTCATCGAAATCAATTGATCATCCGCATCGCCGCCCGGGGCTCGTCGCCTTCCGAGCGCACCTTCTTTCCATCCATGAATACCCAACGTCTCTGTTTGCTGTTCCTCACCTCCTTCTGTCTCTCGGTTAACGGAGCATCCCTCCATGCCGCGGATCACTCCGTCCCGGTCGATCCCGAAAGCCGGGAAGCCAAGGAAAAACGCCTTGAATGGTTCCGGCACGACAAATTCGGCCTCTTCATTCACTGGGGCCTCTATTCCGTCCCCGCCGGCTATTGGAAGGGCGAGCGCTCCCCCACCATCGGTGAGTGGATCATGTTTCACAAGCGGATCCCCGTGGCCGAATACTCCCAACTCGCGAAGCAGTTCAACCCCGTGAAATTTGACGCCGATGCCTGGGCCCAGCTAGCTCAGGACGCCGGTATGAAGTACGTCGTCATCACCTCGAAGCACCACGACGGTTTCGCCCTCTTCAAGTCTGAGGCCAGTCCCTATAACGTGGTCGATGCCACTCCCTTCAAGCGTGACATCATCAAGGAACTCGCCGCCGCCTGCGCCAAACGCGGCCTGCGCTTTGGCGTGTATTATTCGCAGTCGCAGGACTGGGCCGAACGCGGCGGCACGGGTAACAACTGGGATTTCCCGGAAAACGCCGTCAAGGACAAGGACGGCAGCTATGACACCTATCTTCGCGGAAAAGTGGAACCGCAATTGCGCGAATTGCTCACCAACTATGGCCAGATGTGCCTCATCTGGTTCGATACACCCCAGATGATGACCGGCGATCGCCCGAAACGCCTCACCGACATCGTGCGTACGCTCCAACCGGCCACGTTGATCGACGGCCGCCTCGGCGACGTTGGTGACTACCGCAGCACCAGCGATAATGCGATCCCGCCGACGGCCTCCGATGACGCCTGGGAAGTGCCGGCCACCCTCAACCAAACCTGGGGTTACCGCACCGATGACCACAACTGGAAGTCGCCCGGGGAGCTGATCTTCAAGCTCGTCGACATTGTCTCCAAGGGCGGCAACTACCTGCTCAACGTAGGCCCTACGGCCGAAGGCGTCATTCCGCAGCCCAGCCAGGACAACCTCCGGGAGATCGGCCGCTGGCTCAAGGCCAACCACGAGGCGATCTACGGCGCCGGCCGGTCCCCCTTCGGCGAGGAATTCGGCGACCACTCGACCAAGATGACCGACAAGGCGGGCAAACCGGTCTTCCTTTCCTTCCACAACTGGCGCTGCACCTCGAAACCGGGAAAACTATATTTCACGCTGTTCCACGTCGAGCGCGACAGCCGTGGCGATCTTTTCATGCTGCCCAACTTCAAAAACAAGATCACCGCGGTCTACGCCCTGAAAGATGCAAAGCGCACACCTTATGAAGTGAAGACCGCCGCGGACGGCCGGCGCTATTTCTATCCCGAACGCTGGATCAACGATGACATGGGCGTCGTTTATGTAGTCGAATTCGAAGGCGGCGCCATCGAACGATAAAGCGGACCAGGCACTCAGCGTTGACGATTCCGGCCTGGCGCCACTCCACACTCGGGAGGTGTCGCCTATGTCTAGTGCATCCCTACAACGCGATTACGGTCGCCGCCCTGCAGCTGGATCGCCGCCGCCATTTTTCGAATACCACGTGCCATTTGCACCCGCACGGTGCTCTCGGCCAGGTTGAGGCGGACCGCAATTTCACGATTGGAAAGCCCCTCCATCGCAGTCAGCGCGACAATATCCCGGCACCGCCCGGGCAGGCGGCCCATGGCCGCGACCACCATTTCGAATTGCTGGCTCTTGTTGATCAGTTCCCGCACTCCCGGTCCGCCATCCTCGATCCCCGATACCAGCAAATCGCATACGGGTGTGTCGGCATATATCTTCCGGCGACGAATCCAGGTTAACGCGGTGTTCCGGGCCGTGGAAAAGAAATATGCTTTCATGGCCGCGATGCTGGCCGTATCATGATAGCGCCAGATTTTTAGATACGACTCCTGCACCACGTCGTCGATGTCGACGGACGGGAAACAACTGCGCAAATACCCCCGCACCGCGGACTCGTGAGGTTGAACCTGTGTCGCGAACCATCTTGCTCGGTCGTGCGGCATGGAGGAGGCATTGGCACTCTTCATGAACGGAATGAAAAGAGTGCACATTGATTTAATTAAAGTGTCGACAGTTTATTCAAGCACTCCAACATCCCTTACGCCCTGCTCGTTCCCCATATCGCGCCAAGCCGCGATTGAATCACCTTCGCGATTTTCTAGCCCTACCAAACCCCTCCCAATGAGACTCAAAAACAAGAAAGCCATCGTCACGGGCGCCGGCAGCGGCATCGGCAAGGCCATCGCCATCCGCTTCGCACGCGAAGGCGCCGCCGTTGCCATCCTTGATATCAATGACCGTGCCGCCCAGGCCGTCGTCACAGAGATCAACCAGTCGGGCGGCCACGCCCATGCATATCGGTGCGATGTGGGCGACTCCACTCAGGTGAATCAGGCCTTCGACCAGGCCTGCACCGCCCTCGGCGGGCTGGACATACTCGTCAACAACGCGGCCATCATCCGGCAATCCTCCGTGGTAGACATGGCGGAATCCGACTGGGACTTGCTCATCCGCACCAACCTTAAGAGCGTCTTCCTCTGCACGCAACGTGCCCTGCGCGAGATGATCAAGGGCCGGCAACCCGGCCGCATCATCGCCATTTCCAGCATCCACGCCGTCCTGAGCGAACCGAACTGCGGCCACTACACGGCGGCGAAGGGTGGCATTGAGGGGTTCATCCGTACTGTGGCCACCGAGGCGGCCCCGCACGGCATTACCGCCAACTACATCAGGCCGGGCGCAACGTTCACCGAACTCACCACCCCGATGTACACCGACTCCGTCAAGCGCGCTCTCTTCGAGCGGGTGCCCCTGCGCGAAATCGCCCAGGCCGAGTGGATTGCCAACGGCGCCCTATTTCTCGCGAGCGACGAATCACGATACATGACCGGGCAGCACCTGACGATCGACGGAGGATACGTGATGGATGGATCCCTGCCCGGAGCAAAATACTGGGAGAAGTGACCGCGCCAAGCCGCCCTTAATCTCACTCTTCATGCCCGAGTATCTAGATATCAGCATCCCCACCAGTCCGGACACCACGGTCTTCCCGGGCGATCCGGCTCCCGAATTTCATTGGCCGGGTTGGACGCATGCAAAGGGCAACCCCGCGAACGTCGGGTTCTATCGCGGCGGATTGCATCATGGCACCCATGTGGACGCCCCGTGGCATTTCATCAAGAGTGGCCGCCGCCTGCATGAAATGCCGCTGCACCATTGGGTCGGTGAATGCGAGGTAGTCGATCTGCGTCACCTAACGCGCTGCATCGATGCCGAGGCACTCGAGGCTGCCAGGATCCCCGCGCACGCCAAACGTCTGCTGTTTTGCACACGCAACGGTGAATCCGACTATTGGAAACAGCCTTGGAATCCCGATTTCATCTACATTGCGTTCTCGGCCGCCCGCTGGTGCACGGCGAGAAACATCCTGCTTGTGGGCTTGGATTACCTGACGATCGATCCTCCGACCGAACCCGCCTTCCCCGCCCATCTCGAGTTGCTCGGCAAGGAAACGCTGATCCTCGAAAATATCACGCTCCGCCACATCCCGGCCGGAACCTACGAACTGCTGGCTGCACCGGTCAATCTCATCGGAGTCGACGGTGGGTGGTGCCGGGCGTTGCTCCGTTCAACCCGTCGTTCTGACTTATGACCACCAGTGCAGCCATGAATTTTTCCACCGCCACTGCGGACACACTTCATCAATGGGGCACCGCTTGCCTGCAACGCTCCGGCCTGAGCGAAACACACGCCGCGTTCACCGCCCGCAGCCTTGTGAAAACCAGCCTTTGGGGCATCGATTCCCATGGGATCGCCCGCTTGCCGCACTACCTGTCGCGTCTCGCCGCAGGCTCGTTGAATCCAAAGCCGAACATGCAGTTCGAGCAAACCGGGGCGTGCACCGGCAATCTGGACGGCGATCATGGACTGGGCCTCGTTGTTTGCGAACGCGCCACGCAGGAGGCCATCACGCTCGCCAAGGAGAACGGCCTAGGCTTCGTCGGCGTGCGCAATTCGTCCCATTGTGGCGCCATCGGCCTCTACGGCCGCATCATCGCCGAAGCGGGCCTCATCGGTCTCGTTTTCACGCATTCCGATGCCTTTGTCGCCCCGGACCGAGGTTACCGGAAATTCCTGGGCACAAATCCGATCTGCATCAGCGTGCCATGCGCGGACGGTCCGCCCATCTGCCTCGACATGGCCACCAGTGCCGCGGCGTGGAACAAGATCATGAATGCGCGCCGCGAAGGACGCCCGATCGATCCGGCGCTGGCCTACGACGCAGAAGGCCGACCCACCAGCGATCCGGTCGAAGTCGCCTGCCTGAAACCGGTGGCGGGCCACAAGGGATATGCCCTTGCGCTGATGATAGAACTGCTGTGCGGCCCCCTGAATGGCGCACCTTGGGGCCCGAACATCCCGGCCATGTATGGCGATCTGTCACAACGCCGATTCTTGGGGTCCTTTATTGGCGCTATCGATCCTAAACGCTTTCACGGTGGACCTACCTTTGCGGATTCCGCCCGCGACCTGGTCCAATCTGCGCGCGTTCAACCCAGCGCCAACCCATCCGCCCCGGTGCTAGCGCCCGGCGACGACCATTACGCCAACGAAAGGGAACGCGCCCTGAACGGTATCCCCATCGAGCCCGGGCTCGCAGCCCAATTCGCCCAATGGAGCGCACAACTCGGCGTTCCGGAGATCATCCTTACGCCCGGACGCTGACCGCCCAGCACCCCTGCCTCTTCGCCCCATGAAATCACTTTTGTATGTCATTTTTGTCAGCGGGATCGCCGCGTTTGGCGGCCTTCTTTTCGGCTACGACACCGCCGTCATTTCCGGCGCGACCGAGGCCATCCAGACGCGATTCGGCCTGAGTGACCTGTCGCTCGGATGGGTCGTTTCGAGTGCCCTGGTCGGCTGCGTCGTGGGCGCCCTGGTCGCCGGCTGGTTCGCCGACCAATTCGGCCGGAAACTCGGCCTGCTCACTTCCGGCGTGCTCTTCGCGCTCTGCGCGGTCGGCTGCGCGTTCGCTCCCAACATGGAGTTGCTTACCTTTTCACGTTTCATCGGCGGCATCGGTGTCGGCGTGGCTTCGATGGTCACGCCCATGTATATCGCCGAGGTGGCGCCCGCGCGGATCAGGGGCGGCCTGGTGACCATGAACCAGATCGCCATCGTTTCCGGCATGGTCCTGTCCTACCTCGCCAATCGCATGATCCTTGATTGGGGCGACACGGCGTGGATGATCGCCACCGGCTGGCGCTGGATGCTGGGCATGGCACTGCTGCCGTCGGTGGTTTTCCTGGTACTGACGATTTGGATTCCGGAAAGCCCGCGCTGGCTCGCCAAGCGCGGAAGGCGTACGGAAGCGCGCCTCGTACTGGGGCGCCTGCTCCCGGCTGCTGAAGCTGACTCCGAATTCGAAGCGATCATCCGCACATTAGACGAGGAGGAAGGAAAAATGAGCGAGCTCTTCCAACCGGGCGGACGGCGGATTACCTACATGAGCATGGCGCTAGCCTTATTCCAGGCGATCACCGGCATCAACATTGTTATGTATTATGCGCCGCGCATCTTCCTGAACGCCGGCATCAGCACCGGCAGCGCCTACGGGCACTCCATCATCATCGGGTTGATCATGATTCTCTTCACCATCGTGGCCATGCTGATCGTGGACAAGGTCGGGCGACGCCCGATCATGATCGCCGCCTCGGCGGGCATGGGCGTCTCGCTCTTTTTGATGGGCCTGGCTTTTCCTAAGGCGGAGCACAGCGGAATGCTGCTTTTGATTTACACCCTGAGCTATGTGTCTTGGTTTTCCATCGGCATGGGAGGAATCTACTGGGTGGTTGTATCCGAGATCTTCCCTAATCGGGTGCGCGGACGGGCCATGGCTTTGTCGGTCGTTTTTCTCTGGGCCGGCAACTTCCTAGTCGCACAGTTCTTCCCTTACATGCTCTCGGCGCTTCAGGGCAGCGTGTTTAATGTCTTTGCTTTCTTCTGTCTGGTTTGCCTCGTCTTCATCGTTGTTTTCCTTCCCGAAACGAAAGGACGAACCCTTGAGCAGATTGAACGCGACTACTATCTTAAGAAAAACTGAGGGGGGCCTTAGCCGGACATGAGTCTGTCTGGCTTGGCGGCCTCATCACAGGGCAATCGTCCTGGATCATCGTTTCACCTATTCCTGTGGACCTGCCAGCTTTCGCCGCCCGCCTGACGGGCGAGCTGCATTTCGATGTTACGATGCGGCAACTTTATGCGACCGACGCCTCCGAATACCAGGAGCTGCCCGTCGCCGTCGCGCTGCCGAAGACCGAGACGGATGTCCGCGAACTCATCGCCTTCGCCAACGCGCATGGCATCGGCCTGATCCCGCGCACCGCCGGCACCTCCCTCGCCGGCCAGGTCGTGGGCAACGGCATCGTGGTGGATCTCGGCCGGCACCTGAACCGTATCGTCGCGACCGACGCGAAGGCGCGCCGCGTCCGCGTCCAGCCGGGTGTCGTCCGCAACGAGCTCAACCTCGCCCTCAAACCGCACAGCCTCTTTTTCACGCCCGAGACCTCCACCGCCAACCGCGCCATGGTCGGCGGCATGGTCGGCAACAACTCCTGCGGCGCCAACTCCATCGTCCACGGCACTACGCGCGAGCATCTTGTCTCGACGCGCGGCTTTCTCAGCGACGGCTCTGAAGTGACCTTTGGCCCGCTCACTTCCGCAGAATTCGCCGCCAAGTGCGCCGGCCCCGACACGCTCGAGACCAAAATCTACCGCACCGTCCGCGACCTGCTCGGCGACGCGAAGAACCGCCAGCTGATCCGCGACAACTACCCGAAGCCTACCGTCACCCGCCGCAACACCGGCTACGCGCTGGACCGCCTGATGGAGTGCAATGTCTTCGATCCGGCCTCGGCCCAGCCCTTCAACCTCTGCCAGCTGCTCGCGGGCTCCGAGGGCACGTTGTTCCTCGGCGTCGAGTTCGAGCTCAACGTCGAGCCCCTGCCGCCGGCGGGCGCGCTGATGTGCGCGCACTTCAAGACGATCCAGGACTCGCTGCACGCCACACTTATCGCGATGCGCCACCGGCCGTTCGGCTGCGAGCTGATCGACCGCCACATCCTCGAGTGCACCAAGGCCAACCTCGAGCACGCCAAGAACCGCTTCTTCCTCGTCGGCGACCCGGGCGCCGTGCTCGTCATCGAGATCCGCCTCGAACAACGCGAGGCCATCGAGGCAGTGATGCGGACCATCGAGTCGGAACTCCGCGCCGCCGGCCTCGGCTACGCCTTCCCCGTGCTCTGGGGCGACGAAGCCAACCGGGTCTGGGACCTCCGCCGCGCCGGCCAGGGTCTCATGATGAACATCCCCGGCGACGCCAAGCCGCGCGAAGTCGTCGAGGACACGGCGGTCGCCGTCGAGGATCTGCCGGCCTACATCGCCGAGTTCGATAAGTTGATGCGCGAGAAATACGGCATCAGCTCCGTCTACTACGCACATGCCGGCGCCGGCGAGCTGCACACCCGTCCGCTCTTCGACCTCAAGACGCCCGAGGGCATGAAGTTCTTCCGCGGCATCGCCACCGACGTCGCCCACCTCGTGAAGAAATACCGCGGATCGCTCTCCGGCGAACACGGCGACGGCCGCCTGCGCGGCGAGTTCATCCCATTCATGGTCGGCCCCGAGTGCTACGCGATGATGCGCCGCGTGAAGGAGACCTTCGACCCGCGCGGCCTGTTCAATCCCGGCAAGATCATCGATACGCCGCCGATGGACACGTCGCTGCGCCACGGTCCCGACCACCCGACCCCGGAATACAAGACCGTCTTCAACTTCAGCGCCACGCAGGGCGTCCTCCGTGCCGCCGAGAAATGCAACGGCGTCGGCGAGTGCCGCAAGACCCACCTCATGGGCGGCACGATGTGCCCGAGCTTCATGGCGACGCGCAACGAGCAGGACACGACCCGCGCCCGCGCCAACATGCTCCGCCACGTTCTCACCGACGCCCGCGACGGCATGAACGCCTGGGACAGCGAGCAGGTGAAGGGCGTCATGGACCTTTGCCTCTCCTGCAAAGGCTGCAAATCCGAGTGTCCGTCGAACGTGGACGTCGCCCGCCTCAAGGCCGAGTGGCAGCAGCACTATTATGATGCCAACGGTGTGCCCCTGCGCTCGCGGCTCGTCGCCGGCTTCACCGGCTCCATGCGCCTGGCTTCGCTGTTTCCCGCGCTCTACAACTGGGCGGTCACCGCGCCGGACGTCTCGCGGATGATCAAGCGCTTCGCCGGTTTCTCCGCCAAGCGCAGCCTGCCGACGCTGCACAGCACCACGCTCGCCGCGTGGCACAAGCAGCACGCGAACCCGCCGACCCTCGCCTACCCCAACGGCCGCGTGTTTCTCTTCTGCGACGAGTTCACGGATTACAACGACACGCCGATGGGCATCAAGGCCGTGCAGCTCCTGAACAAGCTCGGCTACGAGGTCGTCATCCCCGAGCACGTCGAGAGCGGCCGCGCTCATTTTTCCAAGGGCCTCATCCGTGACGCGCAAAAGTTCGCCATCCGCAATGTCGAGCTGCTCAAGGATGTTATCAGCACGAAGTCCCCGCTCATCGGCCTCGAGCCGTCGTGCATCCTTTCCTTCCGCGACGAGTATCCCGATCTCGTCCCTGCTCACTTGCTCGACGCCGCCCAGGCTCTCGCGAAGAACGCGCTGCTGATCGACGAGTTTATCGCCCGCGAGGCCGACGCCGGCCGGATCACCAAGGCCGCCTTCAAACCGCAGACCCGCGCCATCAAGCTCCACGGCCACTGTCACCAGAAGGCGCTCTCGTCCCTCACGCCGACCGTGAAGATGCTCGAGCTGCCCGCCGGCCACAAGGTGTCGGTCATCCCCTCGGGCTGCTGCGGCATGGCCGGCTCCTTCGGTTACGAGGAGGAGCACTTCGCCATCTCCCAGCAGATCGGCGAACTCGTGCTCTTCCCCGCCGTGCGCAATGCGCCGGAGGACACGCTGATCGCCGCCCCCGGCACCAGCTGCCGCCACCAGATTCTCGACGGCACGGGCCGCGTGGCCCGGCACCCGATCGAGATCCTGCACGCAGCCTTACTGTAATTTCTAAAAACTGGCCTTAGGACTCAGGGAATCGGAAGCCGGCAACTGGCGGTTTAGATACTCAGCTGAAGAGCGGATATGATGCACCAGCGCGCGCCGAGTGGCTAGCTTGTCGCCAGTCGACAGCGCATCGAGAATAGCAGTATGCTCTGCGATGGAGTTATCCAACATCATCTCATCTTTGGCGACAATCTGTTGGAGGATTTTGATGAAGGTCCAAAGCTGACTGATAGATTGCTGCAGCCATCGGTTGCCGCAATGTGCAATCCAAAGCTGGTGAAGCGCCGTATCCAAGGCGAGCGCCCGACGACGCCAGCGCGGCTTGCCGATTGCACGATCAAGCGACTGGACTTCCTGATACACTTTCTTGACCCGCTGCGGTGGAATTTTATCGAAGGACAAGTCCAGAGCGAAGACTTCCAGGGTCTCTCTGAGTGCGTAGAGATTCTCGACGTCCGCCGGACTCAAGACCCTTACCACGGGCGCCCGGTTGGGACGTAGCTCAATCAAGCCCAAAGCCACCGCCTGACGGACCGCCTCGCGAACCGGCGTCCGACTCACGCCCCACTCCTTCGCCAGGCGCGCCTCCCGCAAGGGCTTTCCTGGCGGGATTTTTAGAGTGACGATGGCTTCGATCAGCCGGTCGGATACTCCTTCGGAAACTTCGGTTGTGCGCTTTTGTTTCACGGGATGAAAATTGATAAAGTGGGAAAATCAGGACGGGATACCTTGCAGGTTGCAGACACTAGGTGCCAAGTGGAAGTAATGGATTTTTACCGCAGAATTCGTTTTTGTGTCGACACTTATTCGAGCACTCAAGAAAGTAAAAACGTTGGCTGTTTGCATTTGGGCGAGGTCTCCCGATTTTTCGATAATTTTTTTCGACAGATCGAATTGAGTTTTTCGTGACGCGTAAACAGGTAAGGTACTCGGGGAGTCTATTCCTGCGGGCCCACCAAGTAGGGACCGGTAACCCAAACTCCCATGATACTGCGTCCCGAATCTACGTCTGTCTCAGCACAACTCCGCCAAATCACCTCATATCAGCGGCGCTCTGGCATTGCCGCTTGGTTGGGTTGGTTCTTCGACGGCCTCGAAATGCACCTCTACACGCTGGTGGCGATTCCTGTCGTCGTCCAGTTGCTGGGCGCGACCAGCGCTGCGGATCCGGCTGTGAAGGAAAAAAGCGCCTACATCCAGGCCGCGTTCCTGGTGGGCTGGGCGTTGGGCGGCGCTTTTTTCGGCATCATTGGTGACAAACTTGGCCGCAGCCGGGCGCTCGCGCTGACGGTGCTGACTTATGCAATTTGCACCGGGCTATGCGGTATGGCGCAGACTTGGTGGCATCTGATGATCTTTCGGTTTGTGGCTGCTCTTGGCATCGGCGGTGAGTGGGCTGTCGGCTCCACTCTGCTCAGTGAAACCTGGCCTCGAGCCTGGCGCCCGTGGATCGCGGCCGTGCTCCAAACTGCGGTCAATCTCGGTGTGCTGTTCGCCGCCGTGGTCGTCTGGCTTTATACCCTTCTGCCCAATCCGCCTTCGGAGCGGGTCGTGTTTTTCGTCGGCGTGCTCCCTGCCCTGCTGGTCTACTGGATCCGCCGCTACGTGCCGGAGCCGGAAAACTGGGTCGCAGCCAAAGCGCATCAGACCAAGGCCCGCCTGACGGACCTATTCCGTGGCAGCACGCTGAAGCGAACCCTTCTAACGAGCAGTGTGTGCGGATGCGGTCTTTCCGCATGGTGGCTTTTCTTATTCTGGCACCCGCAACAACTGCGCCTGGTGCTGGTCGCCGCCGGCGAAACTCCGGCGGCGGTGACCCGTCACATCACCGCCGTCTTCTTCCTCGTCATCTTTGTATCGATTGCCGGGAATTTCTTCGCCGGTTGGCTGGCAAAAAAATTGGATTACCCACGGGCCATCGGCCTCATGTTCCTGGGCATGGCCGCAGGCATGGTCGGATCGTTTATTGAACCGAGGAGCTTTTCCGAACTGGCTTTCTTCTGGCTCCCCTCGGTCGGGTTTTTCTCAGGTGTCCTTGGTTTGTTCACCATGTATTTGCCTCCGCTCTTTCCCACCTTGCTCCGGACTACCGGCGCTGGATTCTCATACAATATCGGCCGTCTTGTGGCGGCAGGTGCCTCCTTGATTTTCGGTCTGCTCGCACCAGTGGATGATTTCCGTATTGCGCTGCTCTGGTCGTGCATTCCTGCCATACTGGCAGCTGTGATCGCTTGCGCTATGCCTGCAATGCCCTCCGATGAAACTGCGAACGACAACCAATCTGTGACACCTCGCTGAAGCCAGTCGAGCGACTCTCGCAGCGAGTGTAACACTAGAATAGGAAACGGCAGTATCGCGAAAATGACTTTCACAACTTTAGTCACGCCTTAGCCGCATTCCCTTATTTCGACCTGTATGACTGGAAGTCACTAGCGCACCTTCTTACATCGAACGACCTCAAGCTCGATAAGTGATACGGAACTAAGGTTGTAAAATCAGTGCCGAGCTGATCGCAGCCCAACCCTGGGTCAGCGTATGACGCGGAAATCCAACGCCGCTTTTCCGACAGCGTTTCAGGCCCCATAAGGCCTCGTTTCGACCCTCTGGGGCGCTTTGAAATGTGACACCGGTGTGACACCGACCCTCCGGGCCCTAAACCGCCCTAGACCCACTCAGAGGGGAAACTGGAGCCGCTTGTCGGATTTGAACCGACGACCTACTCATTACGAATGAGTCGCTCTACCAGCTGAGCTAAAGCGGCGAAAATCGAAGCGGCATTCGGCGGATTTGCCCCGGGTGAGGCAAGCACGTTTTTGAAACTCTTCCGCCACACCCACATGACCGTTGTTGCCGTCCGCCCCGCGGGCGCCTAAACCTGCCGGCCTTGAAGACCGATCTTTTCGATTACCCGCTGCCTGACAGGCTCATCGCGCAGCAACCCGCCGACCGGCGCGATGCCTCGCGCCTGCTCGTCGTGCACCGGGCGGAGCACCGGATCGAGCACCGGCATTTCCGCGACCTGCCCGAATACCTGCGAACCGGCGACTGCCTCTTCCGCAACAACGCCGCCGTCATCCCCGCGCGACTCCACGCCAACCGCCCCACCGGCGGCCAGGTCGAGTGCCTGCTGTTGCGGCCCGCCGCCGTCGCGAACGAGTGGTGGTGCCTCGTGCGCCCCGGCAAAAAGCTCCCCGCCGGCGCCACCTTCGGCATCGACGGCGTGTTCACCGCCACGGTCCGCGAGAAAACCGACGACGGCCCCGTGCGGGTTGCCTTCGCCACGCCTGACGGCGACATCCTCGCCGTGGCCAACCGCATCGGCGACATGCCGCTGCCGCCCTACATCACCGGCCACGACAACGACGCGGCCCGCGCCATCGACCGCGAGCGCTACCAGACCGTCTACGCCGACCGCGCCCACCAGGTCGCGGCGGCCGCGCCGACCGCCGGCCTGCACTTCACGCCGGAACTGCTCGCGCAACTCTCCGCCCAGGGCATCGCGACCGCCGACCTCACGCTGCATGTCGGCCTGGGCACGTTCCGGCCGATCGCCACGGAGCACATCGAGGATCACCCGATCCATCGCGAGGTGTATGAGATCCCCGCCGGCACCCAACAGGCGCTGTTCAAGCCCGCCGGCCGCCGGGTTGCCGTCGGCACCACCTCGGTCCGCACGATCGAGCACTACCTGTCCCTCCATCCGGCGCCGACCGGCCGCGACTTCCTGGGCGAGGCCGACCTCTTCATCTACCCGCCCCGCTCCTTCCGCGGGGTGGACGCGCTCATCACCAACTTCCACCAGCCCCGCTCCACCCTGCTCTGCCTGGTTTCCGCCTTCCTCGCCCCCGGCTCGGCCGACGGTATCGCCTGGCTGAAGGAGATCTACGCCGAGGCCGTCGCCCGCGAATACCGTTTCTTCAGCTACGGCGACGCCATGCTGGTTTTGTGAAAAAACGGGGGCGCCGGAGAATTTAGTTGCATCAGCAACTACTTATCCTATTCCTCTCCCCGCCCGCTTCCCTTCAACCAACCACAAAAACATGAAACGCCTCCTCGCCCTCCTCGCCGTCCTCGGTCTTGCCGCCAGCAGCCAAGCCGCGGTCGAGGTCTACAAGATCGACGCCACCCACTCCTCGATCAACTACAGCCTCCGCCACATCCTTTCCAAGTATACCAGCAGCTTCACCAAGCTCAGCGGCGACATCACCGTCGACCGGGACAACCTGGAGAACAGCAGCGTGACCGCCACGATCGACGTGGCCGGCCTGACGACCGACAGCGAGGGCCGGGACAAGCACATCAAGGGTCCCGACTTCTTCGACGTCACCAAGTTCCCGACCGCCACCTTCAAGAGCAAGTCCTGGAAGAAGACCGGCGCGGACACCTACGACATCACCGGTGACCTCACGATCAAGGACATCACCAAGGAGGTCGTCCTGAAGACCACGCTCCTCGGCTTCGGCCCCGGCATGCGCCCCGGCACCCTCCTCTCCGGCTGGGAGGCCACCACCACCATCAAGAAGTCCGAGTTCGGCCTCGCCGGTCCGGCGATGCTGCAGAAGGCGCTCGGCGACGAGGTCGCCATCACGATCAACATCGAGGCCGGCGCCAAGCAGGGCTGAGGACAGCCTATTCCAGGTAGGGCGAGTCGTCCCCGACGAGCCGCAGCTCATCCAGAGGATTCGCCCTACCACAAACAATCAGGACGGCCCCCGGGCCGTCCTTTCTTTTTGACCCGGCCCGCTGCGGCCGGGACACTCCCCGTCCCATGAGACTGCTCCGCCTGCTCCCGGCCCTCGTCGCGCTCACCCTCACCGCCCGCGCCGCCGTCGAGACCTACCAGATCGACCCGGCCCACTCGTCCGTCGTCTTCAACGTCCGCCACTTCCTCGCCAAGGTCCCGGGCACCTTCGCCAGGTTCACCGGGACGCTCACAGTCGACCGCGACGATTTCACGCGCAACACCATCACGGCCACCGTCGAGATCGGCGGCATCGATACCAAGAACGAGGCGCGCAACAAGCACCTGCTCAGCGCCGACTTCTTCCTCGCCGATAAATTCCCCGACGCCACCTTCCGCAGCACCGCTTGGAAAAAATCCGGCGCCGACACCTACACCGTCACCGGCGAGCTCACGATCAAGGGGCAGACCCGCCCGCTCGTCCTCGAGGTGAAGTTCCTCGGCTTCGCCGACGGCCAGCGCGGCGCCAAGCTCACCGGCTGGGAGGCCGTCACCACCATCGACCGCACCGACTTCGGCGTCGGCGTCCCGGAGAAGTCGATTGCCGACGAGGTCGAGCTCAGCATCAACATCGAGGCCAAGCTCCAGAAGCCGGAAACCCCCAAGGCCCCGTGACACCCGCCGAAGTCCAGTCCCTCGTCGAGGAAGCCACCTTCGACTACACCATGGGCGACCACGAGGCCGCCCTGGCCAAGCTCGCCCGCGCCTGCGCCGCCGCACCCGACGCCTTCGAGGCCTGGCACGCGCTCGCCGAGATCAACTTCTCCCTGCGCCGCTTCGACGCCGCCCTCGCCGCCGCCGACCGCGCCCTCGCCCTCCGGCCCGACGACCTCTTCATCAACACCACCCTCTCGCGCATCTGGATGGAAAAGGGCGACAAGGCCACCGCCGAGAAATACGGCGCCCAGGCCAAGATCCTCAGTTGGAAGGACCAGTTGAAGAACCCAACTGCATCTGGTGACGGTATTAAGGAGTGATCCGGGCATCCGCCGGACAGGCCCGTTGACAGGCGTCCGCGCCCACCCGTAGCCTTTCGCCATGGAAAGACCCGCCTACCTGCTGGAATTCGAGAAACCGCTCCGCGAGCTCGAAAAACAGCTCGAAGCCCTCCACCAGCAGTCCCTCGAGAACAACATCGATATGTCCGCCGAACTGGCGACCATCGAGGCCAAGATCGACGCGACCAAGCGCGACATCTACGAAAACCTGACCCCGTGGCAGCGCGTGCAGGTCGCCCGCCACCCGAAGCGGCCCTACGCCCTCGATTACGTCACCGCCCTGTGCGAGGACTTCCAGGAGCTGCACGGCGATCGCCAGTTCAACGATGACCGGGCGCTCGTCGGCGGCACGGCCTTCTTCGAGGGCCGCTCCGTGATGATCATCGCCCAGCAGAAGGGCCGCGACACCAAGGAAAACATCGTCCGCAATTTCGGCATGCCCCAGCCCGAGGGTTACCGCAAGGCCCTCCGCCTCATGAAGCTCGCGGAGAAGTTCGGCCTGCCCGTGATCACCTTCATCGACACCCCCGGCGCCTATCCGGGCGTCGAGTCCGAGGCCCGCCACGTCTCCGAGGCCATCGCGGTCAATCTCCGCGAGATGGCGATGCTCAAGGTTCCCTCCGTCGCCATCATCGTCGGCGAGGGCGGCTCCGGCGGCGCGCTCGGCATCGGCGTCACCGACCGCGTGCTCATCTTCGAGAACGCCTATTACTCCGTCATCTCGCCCGAGGGCTGCGCCGCCATCCTGTGGAAGGACCGCGCCAACGCGCCCAAGGCTGCCGAGGCCCTCAAGCTCAACGCCGGGAGCCTCAAGGATCTCGCCGTCGTCGACGACGTCATCCCCGAGCCCTTCGGTGGTGCGCACAACGACCCGGCCGCCGCGGCCGCCTCGCTCCGGAAGATCCTGAGCCACCACCTCGGTGAACTCGCCAAGCTCTCCACGGAGAAGCTCCTCGATACCCGCTACGAGCGCTACCGCGCCCTCGGCGAATACCGCGAGGTCGCGGCGAAGTAGCATTCTCTTATTTTGGAGGGTCGGTCTCCTGACCGACCGCGGCCGGCCGTGAGGCCGGCCCTCCACCCCCAAAAACGGGTTTACATCCCCCGCGCCGTGCGCTTGCCTCGCCGGCTCAGTCGCCCGGGTGGCGGAATTGGCAGACGCAGCGGACTCAAAATCCGCCGCCCCCTAAAGGCTTGTGGGTTCGACCCCCACCCCGGGCACTGGATTTCTTTTCGGTGCGAAAAGAAATCCATCCGCCATAGCCTTGGCGAAGGCGGACCGAAAGCGAATCAGGTCAAAACTCCTGCCAACTATTCCCCGGTATTCTTGGGGCCCGTCAGCCCAAAATCGGTGAAGTCATTGAGCACGTCCGCGTGCGGCCTGTCCTGCTTGTAGACCTGCAGGATCCGGCCGTGCTCGTAATCCGTGGTCGGGATGATCCGCGGCTCCTCCCCCGGTAAAAAAATGGCGGTGTAGGCGCGTTGCCGGTCGATCAGGCGGCGGATGACGATCATGATCGGACAATGTAGGCCGGACCGATCGTTTCGCCAGCGCCAACCTCGCGCCCGGGCGCGGTTGACCTTGCGGTTTTCTCCCCAAGAGTGATCCGGCGATGCCCGACTTCCGCGCCTATGCTCCCGCCGCCTCCGCCGACGCCACGGAAATCCGGCTGGCCCCCGAGGAGAGCCATCATCTCGTCACCGTGAACCGCTGCGGCCGCGGCGACGCGGTGACCGCCTTCGACGGCCGCGGCCGCGAATGGCTTACCGAATGCACCGATGCCAGCAAGAGCGGCGCCCTGCTCCGGGTGAAGGAGGCCCGCACCGCCAGGCCCCGCACCTTCGAAATCACGCTCGGCCAGGCGCTGCCCAAGGGCGCGACCATGGACGACATCGTCCGCCAGGCCACGGAGATCGGGGCCGTGCGCATCGTTCCGCTGCTCAGCGAACGCACGCAGGTCCACCTCGACGGCGACCGCGCGGACAAGAAGGTCGAGAAATGGCGCACCGGCGCCATCGAAGCCGCCAAGCAATGCGGCAATCCCTGGCTGCCGGAGATCACGCCGCTGCAGGTTTTCCCCTCCTTCCTCGCTGCCGCCACCGGCTACGACCTGAAGCTCATCGCCAGCCTCCACGCCGGCACCACGACGCTGAAGCAGGCGCTCGCCACCTACGCCGCCAAACACGGCCACGCCCCGCGCAAGGTGCTCTGGCTCGTCGGCCCCGAGGGAGATTTCTCCCCGGCCGAGATGACCGCCGCCCTCACGGCCGGTTGTTCACCCATCACGCTGGGACCGCTCGTGCTGCGCAGCGACACCGCGGCGGTCTACGCCTTGAGCATCCTGAGTCACGCCCTCGACGGGTAGGGCGAATCCTCCGGATGAGCCGTCTTCCGAAGCGGCTCGTCGGGACGACTCGCCCTACCTGCATGTCCGGCCGCTGTAGCTCCAAGGGCCGTGATCCAAGAAACCAAATTTGATGTCGCCTGCCTGCCGCCTCCGGCAAGAGTGGCGGCCCCCTATGAGATCCCCGCTGTTCCGCCGGGCGGCCTGTGCCGCCGCCTTGTTCATCGCGCCGCTGGCGCTCGCCCTCACCTCGCCGAAGGAGCACTTCGGCTTCAACATGGGCGACGACTACCAGCTCGCCACCTACACGCAGACCGAGGCCTATTTCAAGAAGCTCGCCGCCGAGTCCGACCGCCTGAAGCTCGTGGACATCGGCCCCACCGAGGAGGGTCGCCGCCAATACATGGTGATCTGCACCTCGCCGGCCAACCTGGCCAAGCTCGATCGTTACAAGGAGATCGCCGCGAAGCTCGCCCGCGCCGAGGGCCTCAACGAGGAACAGGCCCGCGCCCTCGCCGCCGAGGGCAAGGCCGTCATCTGGATCGACGGCGGCCTCCACGCCACCGAGACGCTCGGCGCCGCCCAGCTGGTCGAGACGCTCTGGGCCTTCGCCAGCCGCACCGACGCCGAGACCCTCCGCATCCTCGACAACGTCATCATCCTCTTCACCCACGCCAACCCCGACGGCCAGGAACTGATCAGCTCGTGGTATATGCGCCGGCCCGACCCGGCGTCGCGCATCGTCGACCGCGAGCCGCGGCTCTACCAGAAATACATCGGCCACGACAACAACCGCGACTTCATGATGACCAACATGAAGGAGTCCGCGAACATCGCGCGGCAGCTCTACCTCGAGTGGTTCCCGCAGATCGTCTACAACCACCACCAGACCGCCCCGCAGGGCACCATCGTCGCGGCCCCGCCCTACCGCGATCCCTTCAATTATTTCTACGACCCGCTGATCATCACGTCGCTCGACGCCGTCGGCGCGGCCATGCACAACCGCTGGATCGCCGAGGACAAACCCGGCACGACCATGAAGCGCGGCTCCGTCTTCTCCACCTGGTGGAACGGCGGCCTCCGCACCACGGTGTATTTCCACAACATGATCGGCCTGCTCACCGAGACCGCCGGCAGCCCCACGCCGATGCAGATCGCCCTCATCCCCGAGCGCCAGATCCCGTCCGGCGACCTGCCCTACCCCGTCCCGCCCCAGACCTGGCACTTCCGCCGCTCCGTCGACTACTCGCTCACGGCCAACTATGCCGTGCTCAACTACGCCGCCCGCAACCGCGACGAGCTGCTCTACAACATCTGGCACATGGGGAACAACGCCATCGAGCGCGGCAGCCGCGACCACTGGACGCTCTCGCCCAAGCGCGCCGCCGCCATGCGCACCGCCGCCACCCCCTCGGCCAAGGCCGCCGAGGCGGATGACGACTCCTTCCGCTTCGCCAGCCAGAGCGGCACAGTGGTGCCCGCGAAGTTCTACGACGAGGCGCTCAAGCAGCCCGACCAGCGCGACCCGCGCGGCTACATCATCCCGCGCGACCAGGCCGACTTCCCGACCGCGGTGAAGTTCATCAACACGCTGGTGAAGTCCGGCATCGCCATCCACCGCGCCACCGCGGACTTCATGGTCGCCGGGAAAACCTATCCCGCCGGGTCCTACATCGTGAAGACCGCGCAGGCCTTCCGTCCCTTCGTCCTCGACATGTTCGAACCGCAGGACCACCCGAATGACTTCCTCTACGCGGGCGGACCGCCCGTGGCGCCCTACGACTCCGCCGGCTGGACCATCGCCTACCAGATGGGCGTGAAGTTCGACCGCATCCTCGACGGCTTCGACGGTCCGTTCGAGCGCCTGCCCTGGGGCCAGTTGCAGAACCCGCCCGCCGGCACGGTCGGTGCCGGCACCGGCGGCTGGCTCGTGAGCCACCGCGCCAACAACAGCTTCATCCTCCTCAACCGCCTCCTGAAGGCCGGCGCGGACGTTTATTGGCTGAAGACACCGCCGGCGGGCCATCCCGGCTTCGGGGCGGGCTCGCTCTACATCCCGGCCTCCGAGCCGGCGAAGCCCATTGTCGCCAAGGCCGCGGCCGAGCTCGGCCTCGACGCCACCGCCGTCACGCTCAAGTCCGTCGGCGACGCCCTCAAGCTCGCCCCCACGCGCATCGCCCTCTGGGACCAATATGGCGGCTCGATGCCCTCCGGCTGGACGCGCTGGATCTTCGAGCAGTTCGAGTTCCCCTTCGAGGTCGTCTATCCGCAGCAGATCGACGCCGGCAACCTGCGCGCCAAATACGACGTGATCGTCTTCGTCAACGGCGCCATCCCGCTGCCCAAGTCCATGGGCGCGCCGAGCCCGCGCCTGAGCGAATACTTCGTCAAGGTCCCGACCGGCGACGACCTGCCGGCGGCCTACCGCGGCTGGACCGGCAGCATCACCGAGGAGAAATCCATCTCGGCGCTGCGCCAGTTCACCGAGCAGGGCGGCAGCATCGTGACCATCGGCACCAGCACCAACCTCGCCTACCACCTGGGCGTCCCCGTGCGCAACGCGCTGGTCGAGATGGGACCGGCCGGCAAGGAGCGCCGCCTGCCGCGCGAGAAATTCTACATCCCCGGCAGCATCCTCTCCACGGCCATCGACCCCTCCGCCCCGCTGGCGTGGGGGCTGGATGCCACGGCCGACATCTACTTCGACAACAGCCCGGTCTTCAAACTCCTGCCCGACGCCGTCGCCAGGGGCGTGAAGCCCGTCGCCTGGTTCGCCAGCGGGGAGCCGATGCGCAGCGGCTGGGCCTGGGGCCAGTCGTATCTCGCCGACGGCATCGTCGCGCTCGAGGCGCCGGTCGGCACCGGCAAGCTCTACCTGCTCGGACCCGAGGTCGCCTTCCGCGCCGGCACGCACGGCACGTTCAAGCTGCTCTTCAACGGGCTCTACCTGAGCACGGCCAAGCCGGCGAACTGAGGAAGAAAGGTTCACGCAAAGCCGCCAAGGCGCAAAGAGAATGACCGAAAACGAGCTATCCTGGGAAATCGTTGATGCCGCCTTCAAGCTGCACACCGAGTTGGGGCCGGGACTGCTCGAATCTGTCTACGAAGCCCTCCTCGCCCGGGAGCTTGAACTGCGCGGCCTCTCAGTTGTCAGGCAGCAACCCATTTCATTCGAGTATCGTGGACAGAAATTTGATGAAGGTTTTCGGGCTGATCTGATCGTGAACGACCTCGTCATTATCGAACTCAAATCCGTGGAGGAGTTGCACCCGTCACATAAGAAGCAGCTCAAAACTTACCTCAAATTGACCGGCAAACGTCTTGGTCTGCTGGTCAATTTTGGGGCGCCACTAATCAAGGACGGCATCCATCGCGTAGTTCTTGGCCTTCCTGACTCCTGAACTTAGCGCCTTGGCGGCTTTGCGTGAAATAAGCCTTATTTCCGGCCCGCCAGATACTTCGTCACGTCGTCGCCCGACACCCGGCCGCCGGGGCCGGTGGCCTCGATGTCGGTGATCGTCGCGTGATCCAGCCCGGCTTCCTGCGCCATCTTGATGGCACGGGGCGTCCATTGCAGGACCTTGCCCGGCGAGGCCGCGGCGGCAGCGGCGGCCACCTTCACTTCCAGGTGCCGCAGGCTCTCGTCGGTCGTCTCCATGCGAAGGAAAGGCTGGCCGGAGGTGATGGCGGCGCCGTTCTTCGCCATGATCGAGAGCACAGTGCCCTCGGCGGGCGACTCGAAATCGAAGGCCGACTTGTCGCTCTCGAGCGCGGCGAGCTTCTGGCCCTTGGCGACTTTCGTCCCGGGGACGACGGCAAGGTTGATGACAGTGAGCTCGCTCACCGTGGCGCCCATCGAGGGCACGGGCACGTCAATGATGAAGGTGGACATGAGGGAATGCTTGGTTGGCTGACACCATGCGCCGGCCGGGGTGCGCGTCAATTCGGGAGGGGGCGGTTAACCCGTTTGGTGGAGGCGGGGTGCCCCCACCCCGCATATGCAGCCTCGCGGGGTGAGGGCACCCCGCCTCCAAATCAAGCGCCCCGCACCGCTTTCCACACCGCCACACACGAATCGATCAGCGCGGGCAGGTCCGCCGTCGGGACCTGGTTCGGACCGTCGGAGATCGCCTTTTCGGGATCCGGGTGCGTCTCGATGAACAGGCCGTCGGCACCGGCGGCGAGGGCCGCCCGGGCCAGCGGCGGCACGAACTCGCGCTTGCCGCCCGTCTTGCCGCCCGCGGCGCCGGGCTGCTGCACGCTGTGCGTGGCATCAAAGATTGCGGGGGCGCCGAGTGCCTTCATCTGGGCGAAGGAGCGCATGTCGACGACGAGGTTCTGGTAACCGAAGGTCGTGCCGCGCTCGGTCTGCCAGATTTCCTTCGCCTTCCCCTGCTTCAGCTTGCTGACGACAAACTCCATCTCCTGCGGCGAGAGAAACTGGCCCTTCTTCACGTTGACGACGCGGCCCGTCGCGGCGGCGGCGAGCAGCAGGTCGGTCTGGCGGCAGAGGAACGCGGGAATCTGCAGCACGTCGCACACCTCGGCGACCGTGGCGGCCTGCTGGCGCTCGTGGAAGTCGGTGACAACCGGAAAGCCGTAGTCCTTCTTCATCAGCGCGAGCAGCGCGAGGCCCTCATGCATGCCCGGGCCGCGGTCGCCGCTGAGCGAGGTGCGGTTGGCCTTGTCGAACGAACCCTTGAAAACGATCGTCAGCTCCGGGTGCTTCCTGCCGATCTTGACCAGCGTCTCCGCCGCGGCGCGGCAGACCTGCTCGTTTTCCAGCGAGCAGGGGCCGGCGAGGAGGAGGAGCTTCTTGGGATTAAAGATCATGGGGGTGGGTCGTGACTGGTAGGGCGAGTCGTCCCCGACGAGCCGCGGCTCATCCGGAGGATCCGCCCTACCGCTTTTTCTGGTTCTTGATCGCGGCGGCGATGAAGGCGGCGAAGAGCGGGTGGGCCTGGTTCGGCTTCGAGTGGAACTCCGGGTGGCACTGCACGCCGAGGAACCACGGGTGGTTCTTCAGCTCCGCGACCTCGACGAGGCCGCGCTTCGGGTTCCAGCCGGAAATGATCATGCCCGCCTTCTCGAGGCGCGCGATGTAGTCGTTGTTCACCTCATAGCGGTGGCGGTGGCGCTCGCTCACGCTGGCGGCGCCGTAGGCCTTGCGCGCGAGCGTGCCGGGCTTCAGGTCGCAGGTGTAGGCGCCAAGGCGCATCGTGCCGCCCTTCTGGACGACGTTGCGCTGCTCGTCCATCAGCGCGATGACCGGCTCCGGGGTCTTCTCGTCGAACTCCATGGAATTGGCCTTCTTCAGGCCGAGGACGTTGCGGGCAAACTCGATGACGGCGATCTGCAGGCCGAGGCACAGGCCGTAATACGGCACCTTGTGCTCGCGGGCGAACTTCGCCGCCGCGATCTTGCCCTCGGTGCCGCGGTCGCCGAAGCCGCCGGGCACCAAAATGCCGTCGAGTTTCTTGAGCTGCGCGAGGCCGGCCTTCGTCTCCAGGTCCTCGGCGTCGACCCGCACGACGTCGACCAGGGCGTTGTTGGCGATGCCGGCGTGGGCCAGCGACTCGTAGACGGACTTGTAGGCGTCCTGCAGCTCGATGTATTTGCCGACCACGCCGATCTTCACCGTGTGCCTCGGGGACTTGATGCGCTTGACGATGTCGACCCAGATGTTCTTCGCGGGCGCCCTGGCCTTGATGCCGAAGAGGTCGCACACGTATTGGTCCATGCCCTGTTTCTGGAGCATGAGCGGCAGCTCATAGATGGACGACTCGACGTCCTCGGCGGCATACACGGCCTTCACCGGGACGTTGCAGAACATCGAGAGCTTCTCGCGCATCTCCATCGTCAGCGGCTTCTCGCAGCGGCAGACGAGCAGGTGCGGCTGGATGCCGATCTCGCGGAGCTTGGCCACGCTCTGCTGCGTGGGCTTGGTCTTCAGCTCGCCGGCGGCGCTGACGAAGGGCACGAGCGTGACGTGGATGAAGATGCACTCCTTCGGCCCGACCTCGAGGGCGAACTGGCGCAGCGCCTCGAGGAACGGCAGGCCCTCGATGTCGCCGGTCGTGCCGCCGATCTCGGTGATGAGCACGTCCACGCCCTTGCCGCCCCGGTAGATGCGTTCCTTGATCTCGTTCGTGACGTGCGGGATCACCTGCACGGTCTTGCCGAGGTAGTCGCCGCGGCGCTCCTTGGCGATGACGGCCTCATAGATCTGGCCGGAGGAAAGGCTGTTGGCGCGCGACAGGCTGCCGGAGGTGAAGCGCTCGTAGTGGCCGAGGTCGAGGTCGGTCTCGGCGCCGTCATCGAGCACGTAGACCTCGCCGTGCTGGTAGGGGCTCATCGTGCCCGGGTCGACGTTGAGGTAGGGGTCGAACTTCTGGATGCGCACCTTGAGTCCGCGCAGTTCAAGCAGGGCGCCGAGCGAACCCGCCGTGAGCCCTTTGCCCAAAGATGAAACGACGCCGCCCGTGACGAAAATATACTTCACGGGGTATGGGTAAAAGGCCCCCCGGAACCATACACAAGAAAAAGGTGGCCGCGCCGCGGTTCCCGCAGCGGAAAACCCGCAAAATAGTTTGCCGCTCCCCCGCCCCGGCCCATCCTCCCGGCGTGCAGTCCAAACCCTCCCTCCTGGCCTGGATCACCTGCGACGGCGTCCACATCGACCCCGCCTCGGGCAAACACACCATCCTCGGCGTGTTCTCCAACATCAAGGCCCGCTCCTTCCCGGTCATGCACCCCTACATGGTGTGGTTCCTGACGCTCACCGACGTCCAGCCGGGCACGCACAAGATCAAGATGTCCATGGGCCTCAACCCCGCCAACCCGGTCGAGCTCCTCCACCGCGAGTTCGAGTCCCAGAGCCCCCTGCACCGCATCAACCTGATCAACGAGCTCCGCAACCTCCGCTTCGAGCAGCCCGGCGACTACGCCATCGTCATCGAGGTCGACGACGACCCGATCCTCGCCACCAGCCTGACGGTGAGCTGAGCCCTGCTTAATTTTCATTGTTCATCGTTCAATGTTCATCGTTCATCGCCGGCTTCGCCCAAATGAACATTGAACGATGAAAACTGAACATTGAACAATCTCTTCATGTCCTCGTCCTCCTTCGAACTCATCGGCATCGGCAACCCCATCATGGACCTGCTCGCGCACGTCCCCGAGTCCTTCCTCACGGCCCACGTCGCCGGCGAGAAGGGCGGCATGGTCCTGGTCGACGACACCGACATCGAGTCGCTCGTGTCCAAGCTCGGCACCGACTACGCCGTCACCCCCGGCGGCTCCGCCGCCAACGCCGTGCTCGGCGCCACCAAGCTCGGCCTGAGGACCACCTTCCTCGGCAAGATCGGCGGCGACGTCACCGCCCGCGACTACCGCGCCAACTTCACCGCCGCCGGCGGCGACGGCTCCCGCTTCAAGCACACCGCCGCGCCCAACGGCCGCTGCCTCTCGATGGTCACGCCCGACGGCCAGCGCACCATGCGCACCCACCTCGGGGCCGCCATGACGCTCAGCCCGGACGAGATCACCGCGGCGGACTTCGCCGGCGCGAAACACGCCCACATCGAGGGTTACCTGATGTTCAACCCCGCGCTCGCCGAGAAGGTCGCCACCACCGCCCGCGCCGCCGGCTGCACCATCAGCCTCGAGCTCTCCTCCTTCGAGGTCGTCAACGTCGCCCGCGACTGGATCCTTGCCCAGCTGCAGCAGGGCGTGGACGTCGTCTTCGCCAACGAGGACGAGGTCCGCGCGCTCTTCCAGAAGGACGCCTCCTACGACGCCTACGCCCGCAAGCTCGCCGGCTACGGCGGCATCGCCTGCGTGAAGATCGGCAAGGAAGGCGCGTGGGTCGCCCGGGGTTCCGAGCTTCACCGCATCGCCCCCGTCAAGGTCGAGCGCGTGGTCGATACCACCGGCGCCGGCGACTCCTGGGCCGGCGGTTTCCTCTACGGCCATTTGCGCGGCATGTCGCTCGCCGGGGCCGGCGCGCTGGGCTCCGCCCTCGGCGCCGAATGCGTGCAGCACCTCGGTCCCGCCATCCCCGACCTGCACTGGCCGCGGCTCCGCGCCTTCGCCCAGTCGCTAAAGTAGGGTGAATCCCCGCCGGGCGGAATTCCCCGGCTTGCAGGAAACATCGGCCGGTCCGAGTGTCTCATCGGAGCCCCCACGATGAAACCCACCGGCTTTCACCTGCTTGTTTTCGCCGTGGCCGGACCGCTCGCGGCGCAGGAGCCGGCCGAACCGGCGCCGGAGCGCAAGACCTCCGCCCGCCTCACGCAGGAAATCCGCGTGACGCTGCCGAAGTTCACCCCGCCGCCGCCGCCGGTCCTGGACCAGCCCAAAAGCGATGGGACCGAGACCGACCCGAACGTGCTCGCCCTGCCGAAATTCACCGTGAAGGAAAAGCGCCCGCCCACCCATGATCCGGATGTGTGGTTGATGAACAAGGCTGTTCAGCAAAAGGCCATGGCGGCCTACAAACAGTCGCTCACCGACGTGGAGTGGGCGCTAAACAGCTGGTATATTCCGCTCTTTGGCTCCTCACCGGCAGCCCGGGCCCGCGCCGCCTACGAAAATCAGAAGAAGATGTCCGAGCTCCACCATGTGCACCGCCTCTTCAAAGTCATCTCGACCGCCGATCCCGGAGCCGGCGACGATCTCGAAAAAGAGCGGGTAAAGATGGATCAAGCCGAGTATTGGCGGAGTCGCCCGGCTGGCGACGGCCGCAAAAAATAATGCATGCATCCCGGAAACTTCGGGGCTATCTTCTGTCCAATCACCTTACCATGAAACCGTCCGCCATCGCCCTGGCCCTGTTTGCGACCGTTTCTGCCGCCGCCCAGACGCCGCCGGCGCCCGAGCCCGCGCCGGCCGCGACCCCGTCCCCGCTTTCGGCCGAGGTCGCCCAGCAGCTGAACGCGACGCTGCCCAAGCCGGTCGATCCGCTCAAGCTGGCCGACATCCGCGCGCAATCCATCGCCCGCGCCCCCGCCAGCCAGCTCGGCTCGGAGACCACCCCCGCCGACTCCGAGGTCCTCGAACTGCCCAAGATGACCGTGAAACAGCAGCCGCGCCCCCGTCCGCGGCTGGGCGACCACACGATTCTCGGCCCCAAGGCCTTCAACGACGAGCTGGTGAAGAAAAACTTCACCGCCCTCGACCGCGCATTGAACAAATTCACGCTGCCGCTCTTCGGCACCGGCGCCGCCGAGCGCGCCCGCGAGGACTACAACATCGCCCAGAAGCGGCAGTTCATGGATGACGTGCTGACGATCGCCAAGGCCGCCGAGCAGACCGACCCCGAGGCCGCCAAGGCCCTGCGCGAGGCCGCGGCGAAGCCGTAGCCTGCCTATTGTTGGAGGCGGGGTGCCCCCACCCCGCTGCTTTGAATTCGCATCGACGCGCTTCGCGGGGTGAGGGCACCCCGCCTCCAAGTCACCTCCCCAGCAGCTCCCGCGCAATCGCCGCCCACTCCTCGGCGAGTTCACCCGTCGCCGCCGGCTGCCCGGCCCGCGCATACCAGTAGCCGGCGTTCATCCCGTCGCCTTCCTTCCGGTGCAGGTAGGCGTGCACCCACGCCCCGTCGGCCCCGCCCGCGGCCTGCGCCGCCTCATGCGCCGCGTCCCACTCGCCGCGCGCATCCAGCCACAGCGCCCGCAGCGGCCCGCTGAGCCCCGCCGGCGGCGCGCCGCCGGCCGTGGATTTCTGGAAATCTGCAAATGACATTTGCGCACCCATCGTTCTCTGTTTTCGTAACGCTTTCCGTTTTCACCGCGACGCTATTCTCCCCTTGTCCACCACCGAGATCACCATCCTCCGTGAAATGCTCGCCGCCGACGCCGCCACCGTGTCGGGGGCGCGCCTCGCCCGGCTGCTCGGCATCTCGCGCGTCGCCGTCTGGATGCAGCTGCAGAAGCTCATCCGGCAGGGTTTCGTCTTCGAGGCGCGCCGGAGCCGCGGTTACCGGCTGGTCAAGACCCCGGACACGCTGCACCCCGCCCTCATCCAGGCTTATCTCAGCGGCCGCCCGCGGCCGCCGCAGCTGGTCTGCCTCGACACCGTGGACAGCACCAACAGCGAGGCCGAGCGCCTGCTCGCCAGCGGCGCCGCCGTCCCGCTCGTCATCCTCGCCAGCCGGCAAACCGCCGGTCGCGGCCGCCGCGGCCGCGTCTGGCACAGCCCGGCGGCCGGCAACCTTTACAGCACCTTCGTCTTCCGCCCCAAGCTCGAGCCGGCCCGCCTCCATGACTTCACCCTCTGGATGGGGCTCAACATCTGCGAGCTCGTCTCCAACTTCGCCAAGCTCGAGCCGGGCCTGAAGTGGCCCAACGACCTCCATGTGAACGGCCGCAAGGCCGGCGGCATGCTCACCGAGGCGCGCGTCGACGCCGACCAGATCCGCGACCTCGTCTTCGGCCTCGGCCTCAACCTCAACGGCCGCGCCGCCGACCTCCCGCGCGACCTGCAGAAGACCGCCATCTCGCTCGCCGACGCCACCGGCGCCCCGCTCGACCTCAACCGCTTTGCCGCCGCGCTCATCGGCCGCGTCCTCACCGCCTACGACCAGTTCCTCGAGGGCGGCTATCGCGACAAGTTCGCCGCGCTGTGGAAGCGCTACGACGTCCTGCGCGGCCGCCCGGTGAGCGTCACCCAGGGCACGCGCACCGTCACCGGCACCGCCACCGGCATCGACAACGAGGGCTCGCTCATCGTGCGCCTCAGCTCCGGCCGCTCGGAACGCTTCCGCGCTGGCGAGGTCACCTTGTCCCGGGAAGCCGGCCCGGCCGTCTGACACGCAAGGCTTGCCGGCGGGGCCGTTTCCCCGTGTAAATATCCCCGCGGCATGGCCGAAATCCCCGACATCACCATAGAGGTCTCCCACCTGGTCAAAACCTACGGCCCGCTCACCGCGGTCAACGACCTGAGCTTCACCGTGAAGCGCGGCGAGATCGTCGGTTTGCTCGGGCCCAACGGCGCCGGCAAGAGCACCACCATGCGCATCCTCACCGGCTACCTGCCGGCCAACTCCGGCTCCGTCCGCATCTGCGGCCACCCCGTCGCCACCGAGCCCGAGGCCACCAAGCGCCACGTCGGCTACATGCCGGAGAACAACCCGCTGCCGGACGACATGCGCGTCTCCGAATACCTCTGGTTCCGCGGCCGCCTCAAGGAGATGCCCCGCGCCCGGCTCCGCGCCCGCATCGACGAGGTCCTCGAGCTCTGCGACCTCAAGCGCAACCGCCACCGCATCCTCGGCCGCCTCTCCAAGGGCAACAAGCAGCGCGTCGGCATCGCCGAGGCCATCCTCTCCGAGCCCGCCGTCATCATCATGGACGAGCCGACCATCGGCCTCGACCCGCACCAGATCATCATCGTGCGCGACCTCATCGCCAGCCTCCGCGGCCGCATGAGCGTCATCATCTCCAGCCACATCCTCCCCGAGATCGAGGCCACCTGCGACCGCGTGCTCATCATCAACGGCGGCCGCATCGTCGCCCAGGGCTCGCCCGCCGACCTCCGCCACGAGATCTTCGGCTCCACCAGCTACCGCCTCGAGCTCGCCGGCGAGACCGACACCCTCGGCGCCCGGCTGAAGGAGATCGAGCCCACCCTCCGCGTCGCCTCCCTCGGCGACTGCGCCGCCGACGGCTTCTGCGTCGCCACGCTCGTCACCGAGTCGGCCGCCGATCTCGGCGAGAAACTCCTCGGCGCCCTGCCCGCCCTCGGCTACCGCATCCGCTCGCTCGGCCGCACGCAGCCGTCGCTCGAGGACGTCTTCCTCGCCGCCACCCGCCGCAGCTGGGACGCGCGCCTGCCCGACAAGCCCGTCAACGGCGACAGCCGCGCGCCGCTGCCGAAATTCTGACGCCATGCGCCACTACTTCACCATTCTCTCCCACGAGATCCGCACGCTGCTCTACAGCCCGAGCACGTATATCGCGGCCGTGTTCTTCCTCGGCGTCATGGGCTTCATCTTCGCCAGCATCCTCGACCTCTACAGCAAGACCCCGCAGGAGACGCCGCCGGCCGTCGTGTTCTTCCAGTTCTTCTGGTTCCCGGTGCTCTTCATGGTGCCGCTGCTCACGATGAAGACCATCGCCGACGAGCGCCGCCAGGGCACGCTCGAGACGCTGCTCACCACGCCGGTCAGCACCGCCGAGGTCGTGCTGGGCAAGTTCTCCGCCGCCTACCTCTTCTACCTCCTGCTCTGGGGCTCCACCCTCGGCTTCCACTACATCCTGCAGCTCTACGCGCGCGACGCCCGCTACCTCGACGCCGGCCCGCTCCTCGGCGGCTACCTCTTCATCGCCATCAGCGGCCTGCTCTTCATCGCCATCGGCGTCTTCGCCAGCTCGATGACGCGCAGCCAGCCCGTCGCCGGCATCTTCACCGTCGTCCTGCTCATCCTCGTCATCCTCGGCCCGCGCTACCTTGGCGAGCTCAGCGCGCTCAACAACGCCGTCTTCAGCCCGGTGAAGACCGCGCTCGAGTCGCTCCAGATCTTCACCCACGTCGAGGACTTCACCCACGGCGTCATCGATACGCGGCAGCTGTTCTATTACCTGACCGGCTCCACCCTCGCCCTCATCTTCAGCATCCTCGGCGTCGAGGCGAAGCTGCTCAACGGCTGACGATGCACTTCTCCGACAGCTTCCGCGCCGCCCGCTGGATCCGCCTGGTCAACCTGCTGCTGCAGGCCGTGCTGTTCCTCGCGCTCTTCGCCGGGCTCAACTACATCGCCCTCCACCATGCCTGGCGCTTCGACACCACCGCCAGCCGCCGGCACTCGCTCTCCCCCGAGACCCGCTCCTACCTCGAGCGCCTCGAGCGCGACGTGACCATCACGGTCACGTTCACCGACAGCAACGACAGCGAGGAGCTCGCCCAGGCCTACCGCGACATCAGCGCGCTGCTCCGCGAATACACCTACTTCACCGGCGGCAACAGCAAGGGCCGCCTCACCGTCCGCTACGTCGACGTCTACCAGAGCCGCCGCGAGGCCGAGGCCCTCGGCGTCGCCGACCAGCCCAACATCATCATGCTGGCGAGCGACCGCCACACCCGGCTGCTCCGCCTCGACGACCTTTACGTCATCAAGAAGAAGGTCAGCCGCGAGGCGTTCAAGGGCGAGGCCACCCTCACCGCCGCCATCCTCGACGTGGCCAGCGCCGAGAAGAAGAAGATCTATTTCCTCGCCGGCCACGGCGAGATGTCGCCCGACAGCGTTGACGGCGCCCGCGGCCTCTCGCAGCTGCGCGACCAGCTCCGCCAGCGCAACTACGACCTCGAGGGCCTCAACCTCGGCCTGAACCGCCGGATCCCGGACGACGCCGCGCTCCTCATCATCCCCTCGCCGCAGAGCCGCTTCCAGCCCTTCGAGGAGGAGCTGCTGCGCAACTACCTCACCACCCGCGCCGGTCGCGTCGTCCTGCTCGTCGATCCCGCGCGCCAGTTCGGCCTGGAGAACCTGCTCTTCGACTGGGGCGTGCTCGTCTACGACAACATCATCCTCGACACGAACCCCAACTACATCTCGGAGAACGGCGAGCTCATCCTCAGCCACTTCCTGCCCCATCCCATCACGCAGCTGATCATCGACAACGCCCTGTTCCCGCTGGTCGGCCCGACCCGCGTCGTGAACGAGGACATCGGCCGCTCGCCCGACGACGGCCTGAGCGTGAAGGTCCTCGTCGCCAGCAGCCCCACCGCCTGGGGCGAGAGCGGCTACCGCCTCCGCAACGCCGAATACACGCCCGGCCAGGACCTGCGCCACCGCAACGGCCTCGGCGTCCTCGCCATCTCCGAGCGCCTGAAACCCGCCAACCTCCCGCTCAGCGTGCCCGGCGGCCGCCTCGCCGTCTTCGGCACCTCCGACCTCGTCACCAACAACCGCATCATCAACGGCGGCAACTTCCCCCTCTTCCTCAACACCGTCAGCTGGGCCGTCGACCGCGACACCCAGCTCAACATCCCCGCCCGGCCCATCGAGCGCTTCCAGCTCTCCCTCAGCCAGGAGGAACTCGTCCGCCTCCGCCTCGGTCTCTTCCTCGTCGTGCCCGGCGTCGTCGCCCTGCTCGGCGTCTTTGTCTACTGGACCCGCCGCAACTAACCGCCCGCCGCCATGCGCTCCAAAGTCACCGTCGTCCTCCTTTTCCTGAACGTCGTCCTGTTCTGCTACATCTATTTCTACGACCTGCCGCGCATCGACGAGCGCAAGACCCTCGAGGCCCGCCGCCGCGTGCTCGGCCCCGAGGCCGCCACCATCGAGGCGCTCAGCCGCAAGGACCGCACCGGGGCCACCGTCAAGCTCGAGAAGCGCACCGACTCCTGGTGGCTCACCGCGCCCTACGAGTGGCCCGCCGACCGCAACGCCATCGCCGGCCTGATCAACGCCCTCGAGTTGCTGGAGCATGAGACGAGCTTCCCCGTCGCCGACCTCGCCTCCAGCGGCCGCTCGCTCGCCGACTACGGCCTCGCCGACCCCACCCTCATCCTCGAGTTCACCTCCTCCGGCCGCGCCTACACGCTCAAGATCGGCGACACCACCACCGTCGGCAACCGCCTCTACGTCCTCTCCCCCGACGGCGCCCGCATCCATGTCGTGAGCCGCAGCCTCGCCGAGGCGGTCGGCCTCCCGCTCGACACCCTGCGCGCCGCCTCCATCTTCAGCGTGCCGGTCTTCGAGGTCCGCTCCCTCAACGTCCAGACCGCCGCGCCCGCCAACCTCAAGGTCCGCCTCCGGCGCGACGCCGCCTCCCGCTGGGCCTTCGAGGCCCCCATCAACGCCCGCGCCAGCAAGGCCGCCGTCGAGGTCACGATCAACGCCGTCAACGCCCTCACCGCGAAAAATTTCCTCGAGCCCCGCGACACCGACCTCGACCGCGCCGGCCTCAACTCCCCGAGCCTCCGCATCACCCTCGAGGGCAACGCCCGCCGCGAGACCCTGCTGCTCGGCAACCCGACCGGCACGCCGGCCGCGCCGCGGGAGGGAGCAGCCGGCAACGGTGCCGGGGCCACCGAATATTTCGCGAAGATCGAGGACAAGGATGTCGTCTTCTCCACCGTCGTGTCCAAGGAACTGCTCGACGTCCTCCGCTCCGCGCAGGAGGAGCTCCGCGACCCGCGCGTGCTCGATTTCGAGCCCGCCACCGTCACCGCCCTCACCCTCGTCGCCCCCGGCTCGCCGGAACTCACGCTCCAGAAACTGGAGGGCGAACAGGGCTGGCAGGCCGTCGTGCGCGTGAGCGGCGCCGCCCCGCAGACCATCGCCGCCGATCCCGGCGTCGTGACCGCCCTGCTGCAGAAAATCTCCCAACTGTCCGCCCGCGAGGCCCGGCCGGGTTCGCCCAAGTTCCTGAGCGACGCCCCCGCCGCCACCGACCTCGAGAACTGGGGCTTCAACCGCCCCGAGCGCGAGATCACGCTCAATCTCTCCACCGGCGGTTTGCCCGGAAATCCGGCAGCGCGCGGAGTTTCCGGGACAAACACCGGGCCGGCAGCAGCCGGCAACGGTGCTGACCTTTCCTCCTCCCTCACGCTCCAGGTCGGCGTCTCGCCCGACAAGCCCGGCGAGGCCTTCGCCCGCGTCACCAACGCACCCTTTGTCTACCAGATCCTGCCCGACATCCTCGACGACACGCCCGCCCTCGCGCGGCATTACCGCCTGCGGGTCCTCCGGGAACTGCCCGAGGCCGCCCGCATCACCAGCCTAAAGCTCAGCGCCCTGCCGGCCGACACCCTCCTCTTCGGCGTGCACAACGAGACCGCCCTCACCGCCGAGACGCTCGTGACCGGGGAAATCCCCGCGAAGGCGCGCACCCTGCTGGTCGCCCTGCTCGCCCAGCTGCGCACCCTCCGCGTCAAGGCCTACACCCCCGGCACCTTCACCCCCGACCACGCCGAGACCGCGACGGGGCCGCAGCCTTGGAAATACCGGCTCGACGTCGACACCACGCTCCCCGGTGGCGGCACCGCGGCCAGCGCGACCACGACCCTCTGGTTCACCGACCGCCTCGGAGGCTCGACCATGCTGGCGGGCACGGCGGACTTCGGCGGGGTGGTCTTCGAGGTCACCCAGGAGATGCTCGATACGATCTTCGCGCTCACCTACACCGAGAAGCACGACCCCGGCCCTTTGCCGGGCGACCGGCCCGGACAAACACCGGCCGGCCAGCAGGCCGGAACGGCGCCGGCCCCGGCCGCTCCGGTCGAAGCGCCCAAAGCCGAAACGCCGCCCGGCAAACCTTGACCTGTAGCGGCGGTCCATGACCGCCGTGCCCCCGATGCATGCACAAGCGACGCCTCAGCTCCTCCGTTTGGTGGGAGGGGTTTTATACCCTGACACGAAGGTCGTCGCGGAAGTCGGGGCGTAAAGCCCCTCCCACCGGGATCGCCGCCTGACCCCACCGCCCGCCCATGTCCGCCCACCCGCAGTCCAAACCCGCCGCCACCGTGCTGCGTTTCTGCGGCTCCAGCCTGGTCACGGTCACCTGCTGGGCGATGTGGCTGGTGCTGGGGGCCTCGCTGGTGGCGCTCATCTACATCGCCGCGGCCCACGAGCTGCCGGTGCCTGACTTCGTGCTGCGCCGCGCCGAGGCGGAGCTGGCCAAGGCCAGCCTCACGATCAAGTTCGGCCGCGCCAGCCTCGATCCGACCGGCAAGCTCCTGCTGGAGGACGTGGCCCTGCGCTCGCGCCGGTTTGAGGAACCGCTGCTCACCTGCCGCCTGCTCTACCTGCGCCGCGACTTCTGGTCGGTGCTCGCCGGCCGGCCCGTCCCCGACGAGATCCGGCTCGAGGGCGCCACGCTCCAGCTGCCCGCCATGCTCTCGCCCAGCGGCACCGTCGAGCCGCTCATCCGCGACCTCGCCGTCGTCCTGCGGCACGAGGACCGGCGCTGGCTGGTGGACCAGTTCAACGGCCGCGTCGGCCGCCTGATCCTCACCGCCCAGGGCGACTTCACGCCGCCGCCCCGCGCCCCCGGTGCCGCCGGGCTGTCGCCCGACCAGCTCATCGCCCGCTTCCTGGAGGTCAGCCGGCAGCTGGCCCTCCCGCTGCACCGGCTCGACACCTTCGAGAGCCCGGCCCTCGCCGTGCGCCTCGAGAGCCAGCCCGGGGTCGGCAACCTGGCGCACCTGCTCCTGACGGCCGCGGCCGCCGACCAGCCGTGGGGCCGGTCGCTCAGCCTCGGTCCGCTGGCGGCCACCGGCTCCCTGCGGCTGGATGGCAAGGAACCGCGCCCCCTCCGCCTGCACGCCGCCGCCCGCTCGGCCCGTTACCAGGCGGACTACGCCGCGGAGACGATCCGCGCCATCCTCACGCTCGAGGTCCCGCCCGACGGCCAGGCGCCCCGCCCGCGCGAGGCGCTGGTGGCCGCCGGGAAGGTCTCCGCCCCGGGGATGGACCTCCTCGGCCCCGTGCTCCGCGCCGACCTCGCCCGCTGGCCCGAGGTGTCGGTCGCGACGGCGCTGCAGGTCAGCGGCGAATTCATCGCCGCCGAGGTCGACGCCCGCCTCGCCGAGGAAAGCGCGCGGGTCCGCGCCGCGGGCCGCGGCTCGCACACGCTGATCAACCGGGTGCTCGCCGAGATCACGCCGCGCGCCGCGCCCTATTTTGTCTTTGGTGATCCCGTGACCTTCTCGGCCGAGGCCGTGTTGGACCCGGGCTGGCGCTTCGCCACGCTCAGCAGCCGCGTGGACGCCGGCCGCATCGACTCGCGCGGCGTGAAGATCACCGCCGCGCGCGGCCGCATCGACATCACGGGCATGAACTTCCTCGCCCACGACGCCCGCGTGGAGATGGGGGAAAACTTCGCCCGCGGCTCCTATTGGATGAATTTCTCGACCACCGACTACCGCATGCTGCTCGACGGCCGGCTGCGCCCGGCCGGGATCAACGGCTGGTTCAACGGCAACTGGTGGCTGAATTTCTGGAACGCCCGCTTCGCCTTCCCCGCCGCCCCGCCGACCGCGGAGATCGACCTGTCCGGCCGCTGGCGGGACCCGAGCCGCACGGCCTATTTCGGCCGCAGCGACGTCCGCGGCGCCACGGTCTGGAACGGCGACTTCGAGCAGGCGCACGCGGTGGTCTTCGTGCGGCCCAATTTCGCGCACGGCCTGGCGCTGGCCGCCACGCGGGCGGGCGGGAAGCAGGGCCTCACCGGCACCTTCAAGCGCTTCGCCGAGCCGGGCACGGCCGGCATGGGCCGCTTCGAGTTCGATTTCGACACCAACGCCGATCCCGCCGTCCTCGGCCGCATGCTCGAGGGCAAGGCGGACGAGGTGCTGGCCAGCCTGCGCTTCACCGCGCCGCCGTCGGTGCACGCGTGGGGCACCGTCGGCACGACCGCCGATTACAGTTTCACCGGCACGGTCGGCAGCGCCTTCCACTATTACGGCTTCCCGGTCGACACCGCGCGGGTCAGCGGCGGCGTCACGGGCAACGATGTGCGGCTCGACGCGATCGAGTTCACGGCGGCGGGGGGCAAGGGCTCCGGCAAGGCCGCGGTCTACGGCCCGGCGGACTACCGCCGGCTCGGCTTCGACCTGTATGTCAACGGCGCCGAGTTCGCCCGCTCCATCCGGGCGGTCGAGGAATACCAGGCCAACCGCACCGGCGAAAAATCGGCCTCCGTGACGGAGAGCAAGTTCATGCAGCGCGCCGCGGGCGGCAAACTCGACGTCGGCCTCTCCGCCACCGGCCAGCCCGGCGAGATCACGACCTTCACCGGCAGCGGCAACGCCGCGCTCACCGGCGCCGACCTCGGCGAGATCCACCTCTTCGGCCTGCTCTCGCAGGTGCTCAGCGCGGTCTCGCTCAACTTCTCCTCGCTCAAGCTTGACGCCGCGCACAGCAGCTTCCGCCTCGACGGCGGCCGCCTGTATTTCCCGGACCTGAAGGTCACCGGCCGCAGCGCCGTGATCGACGCCCGCGGCAACTTCACCCTCGCCACCAACGCGCTCGACTTCACCGCCCGCCTCAAGCCCTACGAGGACAACCGCAACCTGATCACCGGCGTCATCGGCCTCGTCATCAACCCGATCACCAGCATCCTCGAGCTCAAGCTCACCGGCCCCATCAGCAAACCGGACTGGTCCATCTTCGTCGGCGGCTCTTCCACCCAGCCCGATTCCGTCGCCCCGACCGTGAAAATTTCACCCGAGCCCCTGCCCCCGCCCGCCCCCGACAAAGCCGTCCCGCCAAAGGGTTAGCGTCATTGTCCGGTGGTGATCCGGCTTTTTCCCGATCGAGCTAGGTGGAAACCCCTAATTACCATTGCCAGCCGAATGGCCACTCCCTAGCAAACTGAGTCGCACCCCATGCCGTTCCCATCGAGTCGACCCCGGCAAAGCCTGCTGAGCTACAGCTACCTGATGCCGTTCGCGGCGCTGGCGGTTTATGGCCTGCTGGGTCTCTGGGGTTGGCGGACCGGCAGCCTGGGCCTGATCCAGCCCCGTTCCTACGACGCGGCGCTCCCCGCCAACGCCTGCCTCTGCCTCGTGCTGATCGGCCTGGCGCCCGGCGCACTCGCGTTTGGCTGGCGGCGGACCGGCCTGGCGCTCGGGTTGCTCGCCTCGGTCGTCGCCTGGGCCACGCTCATCCAGAGCCCGCTCCGGACGGATCTCGGCATCGACGACCTGCTCGTGAACCACGAGTCCGTCATCGCCGGGCCGAACGTCGCGCGCATGCCCGCCGCCCTTTCGTTCCTGCTGATGACGGGCGGGCTGCTGTTCACCTGGATGGCCGCCCGCCCCGGCGATCCCCGCCGCCCGCTGCTGCTCGCGCTGACCGGCTCCGTCGGCGCCGCCTACGGCCTCACCGGCCTCGCCGCCTACCGCACGGGCCTCAACGGCGTCGAGCTCTGGCAGGCCTACGCCCGCCTCGGCCCGCACACCGCGCTCCTGCTCATCATCCTCGGTAACGCCCAGATCTGGCTCGCCGCCCGCGATACCCCCGACCGCGCCGGCGCCGGCCCGCGCTGGCTCTGGCTCCCGGTCGTCGTGTGCACCCTCACGGTCACCTTCACCTTCTGGGTCGCCCTCCGCCAGCGCGAGCTCGACTACACCAACGGCACGACCCAGCTCACGATCAACAACATCGCCGCCCTCTACAGCGGCGAGTCCGAGGCCCACATCGAGAGCCTCGCGCGCCAGGCCCGTCGCTGGACCCGCGCCGGGGTCACGCAGGCCGCGTGGGAAACCGATGTCGCCGAATACCTCGCCGATTTCACCAGCTACCGCTCCATCCAGTGGGTCGACGCCGGCCTGCGCACCCGCTGGTTCTGGCCGCGGGCGGGCAACGAGGACGCGCCGTCCTTCGACCACGCCGGCGATCCCCTGCGCCGCGCCGCCGTCGAGGCCGCCCGCCGCACCTACACCTTCGCCGTCGCCGCGCCGCTCGAGCCGCCGCTCCAGTCCCCGACCTTCGCCGTCTACATCCCTCTCTCCCCGGTCGGGCCGGATGCCGGCTTCATCGTCGGCGAATTCTATTACGACAAGCTGTTCGACCAGATCGACCGCCGCCTCAACCTCTCCCGCCGCTACCAGGTCGGCGTCTCGTTGGAAAACGCCGCCGCCGTGGCCGGCTCCGTCCGGGTCTACGCATCGGTGACCCCCGACGAGGTGATCGACGGACGCTACCGCCAGTCGGCCGACTTCCACATCCTCAACCAGCGCCTCACCATCACGCTGGCCCCGCGCCCGGTCTTCCTCGCCGGCAACCGCCAGTTCCTGCCCGAGGTCGCGCTCGCCGCCGGGCTCTTTGTCAGCGTCCTCTTCGGCCTTGTCGTCAACCTCGCCCAGTCCGCCCGCCGCCGCCAGCTCGCCGCCGAGCTCACCAGCCGGCAGCTCCGCCTCGAGAACGAGGAGCGCCGCCGCGCCGAGGCCGGCCTCAAGGTCGCCGACGAGCGCCTCAACCTCGCCTTCGACTCCACCCAGGTCGGCGTCTACGAGTGGGACGTCGAGACCGACGAGGTCTACTGCACGCCGAGCATCTGGAAGCTCATCGGCTACGACCCGGCCGAGATGCCCGCCACCGGCTCCGGCTGGCTCAACCTCCTCCACGGCGAGGACCAGCCCGCCGTCCGCGCCGTCATCGACGCCCATTTCCGCGGCGAGACCCCCTTCATCGAGATCGAGCACTGCGTGCTCCACAAGTCCGGCGAGTGGCTCTGGATCGCCCTGCGCGCCAAGTGCACGTCCTTCACCGCGAACCGCCAGCCGCGCCGCGTCCTCGGCACCATCCAGAACATCAACGCCCGCAAGCGCGCCGACGAGGCCCTCCGCCTCAGCCAGGCCGAGAGCCGCAAGCTCTCCCTCGTCGCCTCCAAGACCGACAACGCCGTCATCATCACCGACCCGCTCGGCCGCATCGAGTGGACCAACAGCAGCTACGCCCGCCTCACCGGCCGCTCGCTCCCCGAGGTCCACGGCCACCTGCTCACCGACTCGCTCGCCAGCCCCGACGCCGACCCCGGCGCCGTCGGCCGCATCAGCGCCGCCCTCGACGCCCAGCAGGCCATCACCACCGACGCCGTCCAGCTCGCGGCCGACGACCGCCGCTTCCACGTCCACCTCGACGTCCAGCCCGTCCTCAGCGAGGAGGGCCACGTCGAGAACTTCATCGCCATCGAGACCGACATCTCCTCCCGGGTGGAGACCGAGCAGCAGCTCCGCCGCGCCAAGGCCGAGGCCGACGCCAACTCCCGCGCCAAGTCCGAGTTCCTCGCCTCCATGTCGCACGAGATCCGCACGCCGATGAACGGCGTCATCGGCATGACCAGCCTGCTCCTCGAGACCGACCTCTCGCCCGAGCAGCGCGACTACGTCAGCACCATCCGCACCAGCGGCGACTCGCTCCTCGCGATCATCAACGAGATCCTCGACTTCTCCAAGATCGAGTCCGGCAAGATGGAGCTCGAGAGCCAGCCCTTCGAGATCGCCCAGTGCGTCGAGGAGGCGGTCGACATCTTCACCGCCCAGGCCGCCGCCAAGGGCCTCGAGCTCGCCTACGTCATCGACCCCCTCGTCCCGGCCTGCGTGCTCGGCGACATCACGCGCCTCCGCCAGGTGCTGGTGAACCTGATGAACAACGCCGTGAAGTTCACGCCGGCGGGCTCCGTCACCCTCGAGGTCACCGCCGATGCCGCCACCGCCGGCCGCCCGGCCGACGAGCAGATCCTCCTCGATTTCTACGTCACCGACACCGGCATCGGCATCCCGGCCGACCGGATGGGCCTGCTCTTCAAGCCGTTCAGCCAGGTCGACGCCTCCACGACGCGCAAATACGGCGGCACCGGCCTCGGCCTCGCCATCTGCGACCGCCTCTGCCAGCTCATGGGCGGCAGCATCGACGTCACCAGCACCCCCGACCGGGGCTCGCGCTTCCACTTCTGCATCCAGACGAGCGTGGTCGACGTGACCGATGGCCACACCCCGCCGCTCTTCGGCGCCCTGCCGGCCGGCTGCCGGGTGCTCGCCGTCGACGACCTCACGGTCAACCGCACCGCCCTCGACCATTACCTGCGCGGCTGGAACCTCGTGCCGGTGCTCGCCGCCGACGGCCCCACCGCCCTGCAGCAGGCCGCCCTCGGGCCGCTGTCCGCCGCCATCATCGACGAGACGCTCCCCGGCGGCCGCTCGGGCCTCGAACTCGCCAGCGAGCTGCGCGCGCTCTACCCGAAGCTGCCCGTCGTGCTGCTCACGCCCGCCACCACCACGGCCCGCCGCACCGAGAGCAGCGACCCGCTCCTCCTCCGCCTGCCGAAACCGATCAA
Source organism: Lacunisphaera sp. (assembly GCA_041909435.1). Taxonomy (GTDB): domain Bacteria; phylum Verrucomicrobiota; class Verrucomicrobiia; order Opitutales; family Opitutaceae; genus Lacunisphaera. Next base: position 18,461 of record JAYRDK010000013.1, on the reverse strand, counting down.
GCCCTACCCCCTGCACGACACCCTCCGGCGCATCATCACCGAGCCCGGGCCGGAGGCCGGCGCCACCCCGTCGAACACCGGCGTCGCCATCCGCCTCGCCGACACCCTGCCCCTCGACATCCTGCTGGTGGAGGACAATCCCGTGAACCAGAAGGTCGCGCTCCGTTATCTCGACCGCATGGGCTACCGGGCCGACGTCGCGGGCAACGGCCACGAGGCCATCAGCGCCGTGCGCGAGCGCAACTACCACCTGCTGTTCATGGACGTCCAGATGCCCGAGATGGACGGCCTCGAGGCCACGCGCCAGATCCGCGCCATCATCCCGCCGGAGCGCCAGCCCGTCATCATCGCCCTCACCGCCAACGCCATGACCGGCGACCGCGAGCGCTGCCTCGACTCCGGCATGAACGACTACATCACGAAACCCGTGAAGATCGAGGAGCTCCAGGCCGTCATCTCCCGGCACTTCACCCCGCACGCCTGAGTGGAGGGCCCGCGTCCCTGCGGGCCGTTTTATTGGAGGCGGGGTGCCCTCACCCCGCATGCACCGCGGCTCGCCGGGATGCGAGCCCTCCACATTTTGATTTTCACCTGCGCCCGGCCCGCTAGCTTGCCCTCATGCGAATCCACCGCCTGCCTGTTCTCTGTCTTCTGTCCTCCGTCCTCTGCGTCGCGTCCGCGACGGCCAAGCTCACCGCCTACGTCGGCGGCCGCCTGATCGACGGCTGGGGCGGCGCCCCGGTCAACAATTCCGTCATCCTCGTCGAGGACGAGCGCATCAAGGCCGTCGGCACCGCCGAGAGCCTCCCCGTCCCCGCCGGCGCCGAGGTTGTCTCCCTTGCCGGCATGTCCGTCCTCCCCGGGCTGTGGGACAATCACGTCCACACCATGCTGCTCGGCCATTCGGACTACACGCACTGGGACAAGACCTACCCCGCCCGCTTCGAGAAGGAGATCATGCCCGCCGCCGCCCGGCAGTTGCTGTTTGCCGGCGTCACCTCCGCCCGCGACCTCGGCGCGCCGCTCGACGCCAGCATCAATGTCCGGCAACGGATCGCGAAGGGCGAGATCCCCGGCCCGACGCTCTACGTCTCCGGCCCCTTCATCCAGAAGGAAGCCTACCCGGGCACCGAGGATTTCCGCTGGGGCGTCCAGGGTGCCGACGACGCCCGCGCCAAGGTGAAGCGCCTGGCCGACGCCGGCGTGAACATCATCAAGCTCATCGACCAGGACCAGATGACCGGCGAGGAGATCGCGGCCATCGTCGACGAGGCCCACAAAAACAAGCTGCCCGTCGTCGCCCACTCCCACCGCCCCGACGAGATCCGCCTCGGCCTCAAGTATGGCGTGGATTGCTTCGAACACACCGGTCTCGCCACCGCGCCGGGTTATCCGGACGACGTCCTCGCCGCCCTCAAGGAACGCACCGCCAAGATGTCCCTCGGGCCGCTCTTCTGGTGCCCGACCATCGAGGGTTTCTTCAACTACGAATACAACGTCACCAACCCGATGCACATCGAGGACACCGGCTGGCAGAACGGCGTCCCGGCCGACATCGTCGCCGACATCAAACAGTCGCTGAAGAACCCCGGCTGGCTCGCGTATTACCAGATCACCCCGCTCCGCGCGAAGACCAGCGCCGCCAAGTTCAAGCAGCTCCAGGAGGCCGGCGTCGTCCTCCTCATCGGCACCGACTCCGGCATCCCGATGAAATTCCACAACCAGTCCACCTGGCGCGAACTCGACATCTGGGTGAACAAGCTCGGCGTCGATTCCATGACGGCCATCCGCGGCGCCACCTACTGGCCCGCCGTCGCCATGAAGGTGGACAAGGACTACGGCACCATCCAGGCGGGCAAATACGCCGACATCATCGCCGTGAAGGGCGACGTGCTCCGCTACATCGACCTCCTCCAGCGCGTCGATGTGGTCATCAAGCACGGCAAACGGGTGAAATGATGGAGGGCCCGCGTCTCTGCGGGCCGGTTTTAGTGGAGGGCCCAGCTCCAGCTGGGCCGCGGCTCGCAGGGACGCGAGTCCTCCAGCCTACATCAGTCTTATCAGTTTCTCGATCTCCTCTCGCCTCGCCGGATCCCCGGCGAGGTTTTTCATTTCCAGCGGATCCTTCTCCAAGTCGAAATACAGCCACGGCGTCCCGTCTTCATTGAGCACCAGCTTGTGCTGCGCCGAGCGGAATCCCCGCCAGGCCACGGGACACTGCAACGCGATCTCCGTCGCCGCCGGCATCGAGATCAGCGCGCTGTCCCGCTTGTTGTGCCATTCCCGCCCCTCCGCCCAAGCCACCGCCATGTGCGGCAGATCAACCAAGCTCACGGGACTATCATCTTTCCTCCCTGCCGCGCCCTTCGAAGCCTTGGCGAAGGAGGGCTCCCTGCGAATCAATAAGGGCACCCTGATTGATTCCTCATACGGCCACGCCTTCCGAAACAACCCGTGGCTCCCATGCATATCCCCATGCACCGAGGTGAACACGACGATCGTCCCGGAGAGGTCCACCTCGGTCAGCAGTTTCCCGATCGCCCGGTCCGTCGCCTCGATGTGGGCATAATATCCCGCCATCTCCTCCCGCACCTGTTTCTCGACATCCCCGCCCGCGGGAACATTCGCCCGTAATTTTAATTCCCGCGGTTTCACCTCCGCCACATGCGGCGCCGGCGCATGATAAGGCGGATGCGGCGCCTCCAGGCTGACAACCGCAAAGAATGGTTTTGCCGAATCCCCGATCCGCAATCCGCCCTCCGCAATCCACTCGGCTGCCCGCTGCACCAGCACATCACTCTGATAACCTTTAAACTTTCGCGGCGCCTCGATCCGAGTCCCATGCAACCACGGATCATTGATCAAGAATCCGCTTTCAAACCCCTCCCACATTTCAAAACCCCCGCGCCGCTCCGGCGGCACGATCATCTTCGCATGCGCCTCGCCGACAAACGGTGCCGAGCGATCCCGCTCCGCCAGATGCCACTTCCCAAACCAAGCCGTCGCATAGCCGCGATCTTTCAACGCATGGGCAATGGTTCGTCCTGTGGGGGCGTAGCTTGACGACGCCCGCTTTCCTTCGTGGGCCAGCGAGCTAGCTCGCGCTTTTTTCTCATCATATACCGGCAACGCATCCCAATACCCCTTCACCCCGTTCTCCGGACAAAGCCTCCCCGTCAGCAGCGCCGCCCGCGCCTGCGGCCCGAGCGGATGCGGCGTGACGGCCTGCGTATAATTAACCGCCTCGCTCGCCAGTCCGTCCAGCCAGGGCGTCCGGGCATTAACATCCCCCGCATACCCCGTCGCCATGGCCCGCCACTGGGTCGTTAGAATCCACAAGATATTTGGCCGCGAAGGCATGGTTATCTCTCGCAGCTATCATCAACGCCCACCCCAGATCGCGCCGTAGCTTGGAGCGAAGGCGGATGGGTGGTAACGATCCAAAGGATATTCGGCTGGCCGGACATGCAGAATTCTTTTGGCCACAAGAAACACAAAAGGGCACAAAAAAGCACGACGTCCCTGTAGGTCGGGCTTTACGCCCGACACCCCGATTCGCCGCGCTAATTGACACCGACGGATCCACCCGCATAGTGTCTTTCATGCGCACCCTGACCGCCGTCATTTATCCCGCGCCCCGCTCGAAGTGGCTGGTCGCCTATAATCCTGAGACCGGCACGACTACCCAAGGCCGCACCCATCAGGAGGCGCTGAGCAATCTCAAGGAAGCCACCGAACTCTATCTCTCTGAATTCCCCGACAAGGCGAAGACGGCCGGCCGGGCGGTGATGACGACCTTCGAGGTGGCCGCTCATGCCTAATCTGCCGGGAGTCTCCGGCCGCAAAGCCGTGAAGGCGCTGGAGCGACTGGGCTTTGTCCTCCTCCGCCAGAGAGGCAGTCATGCAATCATGCGCCGCGGCGACCGTGGCTGCGTGGTGCCGATGCACCGGGAGATTAATTCATGGACGCTCAACGGCGTGCTCAAACAAGCCGGTGTGGCCGCTGATGAATTTCTATCTGCGCTGAAGTAGCGCTCTGGACGTTGGAAGATATCCAGTTGTTTAAATCCGAGGAAAATTCTCATCCCCCAGAATGAACCTTACTGAAAACATAAAGATCGCTCAACGCCGCGCATCGAACCGTTGCGTATTTCTTTTTGAGAAAGACTGTTTGAATTTCACTCTCAGTGATTCGACTGCGACTCATAATTTTAGAATCCCATACGAAGAAATTAATCTGGAGCGCTACCGCACCTTTGAGACCAAGCGTTCGATTTGGTTTTTTGTAGGAGGTCTGTGGATTGCGGCCGGACTCGCAGAAATGATTTTTGATCTTCGGGATAAAGGCTCCCTCGAATTCCCTACTTGGTTTATTCTCGGGCTAATGGCATTCGGTTATCATTATTATGTAAGGACAAAATTTCAGGTGATCGATGTGTCCCAAGGCTCAATCTACATAATAGCCGACAAGAAAAAAGATCAGATCCTGGCGAAAATAACAGAATACCGGAAAAGCTCCCTTAAGGAACGCTACGCGAGAATTTTGAACGAATTAGATCCTGCTGGTGAAGCGGCGCGTTTCGAGTTCTTACGGAGGGAAAGTATAATTTCTCAGGATGAATATGTAGATCTGATGGCCGAGCTCCAATTGAGGTCGGCAGCGATGCGTCCGGAGCAAGGTCAGTCTGAAGCGTAAACATTTTGTTGTGCATCGAAAAGGGTGTGTGCCCCTTTGGGCTCCAGTCCCTGGGCAGCTATAACACCCAGCTCGCGCGGGTCTGCACCGCCGACCTCGTCGCCCTGGCCTGCCTCGTCATCGGTCTCGTCGCCCATCTCGCCATAAGGAAAACCTGAATCAGACCTTGGCCACAAAAAGCACAAAGGGCACAAAAAATACCAGACTCCGCTTTGGTCCCTTTTGCGCTTCTTGTCCTTTTGGTGGCTAAAAACTCCTGCCTTTCAGCTTCGCGCCCCTTCGTGTCCTTCGTGGTTAAAACCCCGCTTCAGAATCCAGATTGAATTCCCGCGGCTCCGCAGCCACCTTCCGGCCATGCGCATCCGTGTCATCGCCACCGGCGGCACCATCGACAAGGTCTACTTCGACGCCGCCAGCACCTACGAGGTCGGCGAACCCCAGGTCGGCCCCGTCTTCCGCGAGTCCAACGTCACCTTCGACTTCGTCGTCGAGTCCGTCCTCCAGAAGGACAGCCTCGCCATGACCGACGAGGACCGCGCCCTCATCCGCACCCGCGTCGAGGCCTCGCCCGAAAACCTCATCCTCATCACCCACGGCACCGACACCATGACGGCCACGGCCGCCAAGCTCGAGGGCCTGCCGGACAAGGTCATCGTCTTCACCGGCTCGATGCAGCCCGCCCGCTTCCGCAACAGCGACGCCGTCTTCAACCTCGGCTGCGCCGTCGGCGCCCTGCAATCGCTGCCGCCCGGCATCTACATCGCCATGAACGGCGTGGTCGCCCCCGCCCACACCGTGAAGAAAAACCGCGCCCAAAGCCGTTTCGAACCCAAAGCAGAAATCTGAAACTTGAGACCTGAAACCTGAGTTGACGGACCAAGACGGTTTTTGACCACCGATTACACGGATGATCACGGATAAATTCCCTGCAGGGCCCGCGTCCCTGCGGGCCGTGTCTTGGTGGAGGGCCCAGCTCCAGCTGGGCCGCGGCTCGCAAGGACGCGAGCCCTCCATTAGTGTGAGAGCATTGTGGCTTAGTGGTGCCCTCCTGTTGGCCGTTTCTGCCCTCGCCCAACCCGCGGCGCAGAAGCTCTTCCCCAACCTTGAGTCCAACATCGAGCGCCCGCTCCGCTACCGGCCGGATGGCGCGGACTTCGTCATCGAGAACGGCGCCGAGTTCTTCAACCGCCCGCTCTACGGCGGCAACACCGCCTTCCGCGTCGACGGCGGCGACAAGCCCGAGTTCGTCCTCTACCTCCCCGGCCGCGGCGGCAACCTGCGGCTGGGCCTCGCCGCCCCCGCCGGCGCCAAGTGGCTGCACGCCGCCGCCCGGATCGAGACCCGCTACCGCCCCGGCGAGTTGCTCTACGAGATCCGCGACCCGCTGCTCGGGCCGGACGGCGTGCTCCGCCTCGCCGCCCTCGCCTACCACCAGGCCGAGGGCCTCCTCGTGCGGGTCGAGGGCTCCGGCCTCGCCCCCGGCCTCGAGCTGGTCTGGGCCTACGGCGGCGTCAACGGCCAGCGCGGCTCGCGCGACGGCGACATCGGCACCGAGCGCGTGCCCATCAGCCAGTGGTTCCAGCTTCAGCCCGACTTCTGCAAGGACAACGCCATCACCTTCGCACCCGGGGCCTTCACCCTCCGCGCCAAGCCCGCCACGATCATCGGCCTCGTCCCGGCGGGCGCCCGGCTCGCCACCGCCGACGCGGGCAAATGGAATGACCTGCCCGCCCTCCTGAAACCGGAGGCGGACTCGTTCAGCAGCCGGCCCGTTGTCGTCGGCCGCGCGTCGCTCGCCGCCGGACAGCCCTTGTTCCTCTCGCTGCAGCGCCAGGCGGCGGGTCCCGCCCCGGCCGACCTCGACACCTATCGGGAAGTCGGCGCGCCACCGGCCGCTCCCGCCGCCGACCGGCGCCCCGGGGCCGTCGCGTTCCGCCCCGAGGACCTGCCCCGGATCTTTGCCGAGACCGAGGCGCACTTCACCGCGCTGCGCACCCGCGTGTCGGTCGAGACGCCCGATCCGTTCATCAACGCCGCCGTCGGCGCGCTCAACATCGCCGCCGACGCCGTGTGGGACGAGCCGCAGCAGGCCATCATGCACGGCGCCATCGCCTGGCGCACGAAGCTGCTCGGCTGGCGCGGCCCCTACGCCCTCGACGCCCTCGGCTGGCATGACCGCGCCAGCGCCAATTTCACCTACTGGGCCGGCCGGCAGAATACCGACCCCATTCCCGACAAACTCCCTCCACCCGACGAAAACGCCAACCTCGCCCGCAGCGAAACCGCCCTCCACAGCAACGGCGACATGTCGAACAGCCATTACGACATGAACCTCGTGTTCATCGACGGCCTGTTCCGCCACCTGCTCTGGACCGGCGACACGGAGTTTTCGAAACAGCTGTGGCCCGTCATCGAACGCCACCTCGCCTGGGAGCGCCGTCTCTTCCGCCGCGAGTTCACCACCGCCACCGGCGAGAAACTCCCGCTCTACGAAGCCTACGCCGCGATCTGGGCGAGCGACGACCTGCAATACAGCGGCGGCGGCGCAGCACACAGCTCTGCCTACAACTACTGGCACAACCGCATGGCCGCCCGCCTCGCCCCCCTCACCGGCGCCGACCCGGCGCCCTACACCAAGGAAGCCGACCTGATTGCCCGCGGCATGCGGGAACTGCTTTGGCAAAAGGATACCGGCATGTTCGCCGAGACCAAGGATTGGCTCGGACGCCAACTGGTTCATCCCGATGCCGCTTTATGGAGTTTCTATCATGTGATGGATTCCCAACTCGTGACGCCCGATGAAGCTGCGCAAATGGCCCGCTACGTCGGGGTTTTTCTGCCTCAAATCCCGGTGCGCGGTCCCGGTGTGCCCGAGGATCTGCACACGCTCGGCACGAGTAACTGGATGCCTTACACCTGGTCCATCAACAATGTCACGATGAACGAAAACGCCCATGGCGCGCTGGGCCTCTGGCAGGCCGGAGATACCGAGCAGGCCTTCCGGGTGCTCAAGGGCTCGCTTGTTGCCGCCATGTTCATGGGCATTTCCCCAGGAAATGTCGGCTCGATGAGTTATCTCGATGTCTACCGCCGCGAATCGCAGCGCGACTTCGCCGATGGCTCCGGCACGCTCAGCCGGGCGTTCATCGAAGGCCTGTTCGGTGTGCGACCTGACGCTCTCGCGAGCGAGTTGCGGATCACCCCCGGGTTCCCCATCGAATGGAACAACGCAAAAATGCACCATCCGCAGGTCGATCTGGCCTATGTCCGCAAGGAACAGACCGAGACCTTCATCATAGATTCACGCTTCAACCGCCCCATGGCCCTGCGCCTGCAGATCCCCGTTGCCGGCAACGCACCCCGGGTCACCGTCAACGGCCGGCCGGCGGAAGGCCGGGTGCTCGAGGCTCCTTCTTCCCGCCTGGAAATTCTCGCGCCAGCCGCGGCCAAACACGAAGTCAGTGTAAGCTGGCGCGGAAGCAGATTAGGTGGAGCCCGGCCTCCGGACGGGCTTTTTGTATCCAAGCCGGCGAACAACCCGTCCGGAGGCCGGGTTCCACCCACGATCACCAACCTCGCCCCCCTCGATCTCTCCTCCCTCTTCAACGACCGCCTCACGGAAATCTTCCGTCCAGGCAAATACCGCTCCCCGCGCTCGCCCTTCGTTTCTCTCGCCCTGCCGTCGCAGGGCATCGGCTACTGGGCCGGGCACGTCAACGCCACCGCCGAGATCGACGATACCGGTCTGCGCGCCGCGGCCGCGGCCAACAACGGACGCATCACGCTGCCCAACGGCGTATCCTTCGCCACCCCCGGACCGGGCGACGCCAAAAACATCCTCTTCACCTCGCAATGGGACAACTACCCGCGCGAGGCCACCGTGCCGCTCACCGGCAAGGCCCGCCAGATTCACCTCTTGATGGCGGGCTCGACCAATGCCATGCAGAGCCGCCTCGACAACGGCGAGGTCGTCGTCACCTACACCGACGGCACCACCTCCCGCCTCGCCCTGCGCAATCCCGAGACCTGGTGGCCCATCGAGCAGGACTACTTCATCGACGATTTCCAATTCCGTCTCAACGGCCTCCTCCCCACCCGCATCGACCTCAAGACCGGCGCCGTGCGCGTCCTCGATCACACCACATTCAAGGGCCAGGGCCGCGTGGTCCCCGGCGGCGCCGCCACCGTGCTCCAGCTGGCCCTCGATCCGGCCAAGGAACTCCAATCTCTCACCGTCCGCGCCGTCGCCAACGATGTCGTCATCGGCCTGATGGCCGCGACGTTGGAAAGGTAGGGCGAATCCTCCGGATGAGCCGCCGTCGCCGGGCCTATGACGCCCAAGGCCGCGGCTCGTCGGGACGACTCGCCCTACCTCCGGCTTGCCTCCGTTCGTTCTTCGCCTTCGCTTATCCCCACCATGCGCCGCCTACCTCTGCTGCTCACCGCCCTGACCGTCCGCCTGCTCGCCGCCGACGAGCTGCCCCCGCCGGAACTGACCGAATACTACACGCCCGTCCCGCCCGTCGTCGCCGCCCCGGCCGGCGGCGTGCCGTCCGACGCGATCATCCTCTTCAACGGCACCTCGCTCGACGCCTGGGAGCCGGCCAAGGTGGAAAACCCGATGTGGCGCATCGAGGACGGCGCCATGGTGGTGGTGGCCGGCAAAGCCTCTCCCGAGGAAGCCGCCCGGGTCGCCGCCACCCCGGGACGCCTGCCCGATTTCCCGCACGGCGGCATCCGCACGCGGCAATCCTTTGGCGATGTGCAGCTCCACCTTGAGTTCCGCACCCCGGCGAAGATCGAGGGCAAGGGCCAGGGCCGCGGCAACAGCGGCGTGTTCTTCATGGGCCGCTACGAGGTGCAGGTGCTCGATTCCCACGACAATCCGACCTACGTCAACGGCCAGGCCGGCTCGATCTACAAGCAGCACCCGCCGCTGGTGAACGCCAGCCGCCCGCCCGGCGAATGGCAGACCTATGACATTGTCTTCATCGCCCCGCGCTTCGCCGCCGACGGTTCGCTCACCAGCCCGGCCCGGATCACCGCCTTCCACAACGGGGTGCTCGTGCAGCACGACACCGTCCTGACCGGCCCCACCGAATACCGCGGCCCGCCGAAATACGCGCCCCATGCGGCCAAGCTGCCGCTCGAGCTGCAGGAACACGGCAACCCCGTTGCCTTCCGCAATGTCTGGGTGCGGGAACTGGCTTTGCCCGCAAGGTAGGGCGGATTATCCGTAATCCGCCGCGGCGCGTCAGGCATAACGCGCCCGGCCGTTTCCGTCATCGACCCGTAAATCCCGCCATCCCGCCACAATCTGCTGGCCTCGGCCTGAACGTTGACCAAAAACACAGGTCACACCGCCCATGAATCTCCCCGACGCCCACGTGGCCATCCTCCAGGCCTTCGCCAAGATGAAGGCTCTCTACACCCAGCCCGTCTTCAACGAGTGGGTGCTGGTGAAACTCGCCCGTGACGCCGGGGCTGTGCTGGCCTACGACGGCCCGCGCGTCGACCTCTACCAGGCAAATTTCAAGAAGGACATCGCCCCGCTCCAGGCCGAGATGGAGGCGCGCAAGATGGTCGTCGGCGACTTCGAGTTCGTGCAGGGCGCCCACGGCACGCATTTCGATGCCTGCATCCGCCTCGGTCCCGCCTCCTACCTCTTCTGCAACCACACGACCAAGTCCATGCAGGACATCCGTCGCGATCCGAAATGGCTCGAGGCGCAGAAACCCTTCGTCGAGCTGAGCGCGAAGTTCCGGGCCGATCCGCTGGAGTGAGTGCCGGGTGATTTAACCGCTAATGAATTTCGCCAAAGGCGAAATTTTGATTCACGCCTCCGCCTGATCGGCTCCGGAATAAAACAGGGGCCGGCTTATCGCCGGCAGTATGCCCGGACTGCGATCAGCAGTCCCCTTGGATCAATACCGAAGCCGATCAGGCGGAGGGGACCAAGTGGATTTCGCCTTTGGCGAAATCCATTAGTGGTTAAACGCCTCAGGCCAGCAGGCCGGCGTAAACAAACCACCCGTAGCCCGCGACCAGCACGCCGCCGGCCCAGCGCGGCAGACCGCCGGCGAACAGCAGGAAGACCGCATGCAGGCCCGCGACGCCGAGCAACATCGCCAGCGCCGTGGAGCTGAACCCGGCCATCGGCAGCGGCTTCACCAGCGCGAACAGGCCCAGGCAAAGCGGGATGCAGATGTGTCCGTCACCCACCTGCGAGCTGTAGACCACGTCCGCCCGGCGCTTCCAGCCCCAGTAGAGCGCCAGCACGGCGTTGGGCAGCACCATCAGCCAGCCGGTGAGCCAGCCGAGGTTGGCCGCGCTGACAAAACCGCCCTTCTGCGCCATCAGCCAGGTCACGAGCCAGTCGATCGACTCATACATGAAGTAGGCGCAGGCCAGCACCAGGAGGGCGTCCACATAAAACATCCAGCCGAACGAGACCTTCGACCGCAGGTTGTGCTTCATCACGTCGAACACCTGGAAACACTGCCAGAAGAGGAACAGCCCGATGAGCACCGTCCCGTCCGTGCGGTCCAGCTTTCCGTCGCCGCCGAGCGCCCAGACCGTGCCGGTGAAGAACACCACGGCCGTCAGGGTGAGCAGCAGCGACAGCCGGTTGAGCTGGCCCTCGAGGCCGCCGCCCTTCGCCGCCTTGGCGGCCTTGGCCGGTTTGGCGGGTTTCTTGCCCTTGCCGCCGGCCGCCTTGGCCCCGGCCGGCAGCACGGCCAGGCCCCAGCACAGCGCCGGCACGCCGAGGAGCAGCGTGAGGTTGGTGACATTGTTGACGAGGCAGTTGGTCATCACCTCGCCGGGCGCGCCGTTCCGCGAGACCATGATGGCGACGAAGATCAGGTTCCCCAGCCCCGAGCAATAGGGCAGCAGCAGCGTGCCGAGGGCCGTGCCCTCAAGCCCGTGGTCCAGCATCGCCTCCAGCCGCCAGAGCATGAGCAGCGACACGCCGAGAAAGACCACCAGGTAGGTCCAAGGGTCGGACAGCGCGAGCGAGTCGAGCAGTTGGGGAAGCACGCCCCTGATTGGCGGGAATCAGTCCGCCTGTAAACAGCGGTGTGGCCGGTTGCGGCGGCCCATCGACCGCCGCCAGGACCTTCCCGCTTACTGGAGCTTCGCCGGCAGCCGCATCACCCGGGCCTGCAGGTCGGCGATGATGCCGCGCGTGCCGGGGCCGATGCTCTCGCCGGCCGCCAGCGTGTGCAGGGCGGTGAAGTCACCGAGCACGGCGCAATACTCGCTGTTGACCATCATGCCGATCAGGTCGCCGGTCTTGCTGAAAACAAGGTCGCCGCGCTTGGGCGCGATCTCGCCGAAGAGCCGCGTGACGATCCGGTTGTCGAGCTTCACGTAGGAATTACTCGCGGGGTCGATGCGCAGCGGCGTCTCGCCGTAGCGGCCGTCGTCGGCGCGCACGAGGACCGCCTCGGGGAACTTGAAGGGCTCCTTGGCGAGCGAGTAGATCTTCGCGCCCATCAGCGCGGCGAGCGAGTCGTCCACCGGCACCACGATGATGCGCGGGTCGAGGCGGAGGAAGTGCAGCGCGCCGACCGGGGCGTTGAACGACCCGCGGCTGAGCGTGCCCACCACGCGGTCATAGTCGGCCGGGGTCTCCACCAGCGTGAACGGCGTGTCGCTCAGGTGCATGAGCGCGTAGGTGCGGTTGCCGTCGCTCACCAGGATGGTCTGGGTGTCCTTCTCCTTCACCGTCGGGCTGAAGAGCCCGGGCTTGCGCGCGGTGAGCCGGGTGGCGACGCGGTTGGCCTGGAAGTCGCTGAAGATGAGGTTGGGGTTCACCGGACGGTTGGTGCGGATCTCCTGGCTGAGCTCGCCGGACTTCTCGGCCAGCTGGCCGACGCCCTGCGCGAGCTGGGTGGTCTGCTCCTGCACCTTGACCCGCTCGGCGCGCTCGACCTCGACCTGCTGCTTGGCCTCGGTGAGGTTCTGCGCGATGAGCTGCTTCTCCTGCTCGGCCACCTTCACGGCGACGTTGAGGTTCTCGATGCGCTGGCGGGCCTCGGCGTTCTGCCGCTCGGCACGGGCGAGCTCGGCGCGCTGGCGCTCGGCCTCGGCCTTCTGCTCCTCCAGCTCGCGCTGGAGCTTGGCCAGCTGCTCCCGGGACATCGACGCCTCCTGGGACGTGGCGGTGTAGCGCTGCTCCAGCTCCTTCACGCTGGTCTGGGTGGCCGCGAGCGTGCGCTCGATCTGGCCCTTCTGCGTCTGCAGGGCGGCGAGGTTCTTCTCGCGCTCGGCGAGCGAGCCCGAGGTGCTGGCGAGCTGGGCGGCGAGCGACTGGCGCGAGGCCTTCTCGTCCTCGAGGGAGATGCGCATGAGCTCGACCATGTCGGCGTTGATCGCCGGGGCGTTGGCGGCGGACCGCGGCGCGGCGGTCTCCAGCTGGGTGTGCGTCGGCTCGGCCTTCTCCCAGCGCGTGAGCGCCAGGAGATTGAGCAACATGAAGTCGCACATGATCAATAGGAGCGTCTTGTTCATGGCGCGGGTCCTCAGGCGGTGCCGGACTGCACCTCGATGATGAGCTGGCGCTTGTAGGGGCGGACGTGGCGGATCTTGACCAGCGCCACGCAGACGATGCCGAAGAGGTTGGACGAGTAGGCGGCGAGCAGGTTGGCGTCGATCCAGCCGATCACCTGCAGCACCAGCGCGGTGGCCGTGCCGGCGATGCCGATGTAGAGGCCGCCGTCAAAGAGGTTCTCCTCGTTCTCCATCAGCCGCAGCTTGGTGGCGGCGGGCACCCCCTGCCGGGCGATCTCGGAGATTTTCAGCAGGCAGATGACATACATGCCGACCTGCAGGGCGGCGAAGGCGAGGATCGAGGCGATGGTGGAGATGTCCATGGTGGTGGGTGTGGTTGAGGCGGTGGCGGCCGGCGCCGCGAGGGTGCCGATGACGGGGATGGTAAGCTTGATCTGGTATTCGGAGGCCGGGGCGGCCCTGAGCAGCGAGGGCTCGGAGAACACGAAGAAGATGAAGGTCAGGATGGCCGCGATGATGCCGCTGCCCATCCTGGGGAAGGCGCCGCGCAGCGTCGACTCGACCGACCGGAAAAGCCGCAGGTCCACCGAGCGCAGCAGCAGGAAAATGCCGCCCAGGAAGGCCGCATACTTGGTCAGGAGCGCCAGCTCCGGATACCGCAGCGTGAAGCCCGCCCCGAACTCAAACTCCGGGCCGGAGCTGCGCGTGACCGGCGCCTGGCGCTGGACCAGCTGCTCGACGGCGCCCTGCCCGTGGGACAAAGCCAGCTGCAGGTGCTCCGCGCCGGGTTGCCCGAAGGCGATGAGGTAGTGCGCCACGCGGTCCGCCGACTTGGTCATGAGCGCGGCGGTGTAGATGACCGGCAGGTGCTCCGGCGCAACGCGCGCCAAGTGGGCGAACTGTGCCGCCGTGCCGAGGCTGCCGGTCGTGCGCAGCAGCTCCGAGAGCTGCACCCAGTTCAACCGCCGGCCGAGGGTCAGGATATCCAGGTAAAAGTCCTCCAGCTCGCCCATCTGGCCCGTGCGCAACGCGGTCTCGGCGAGCACCCGCACCTCGCGCTGGAGGCCGGACGAGAGGTGCTCGGTCTGCCACAGATAGGCGGTGAGCAGGATGACCGCGTCGAGCGGCTGGCCGCCGGGCCGGTTGGCGGGCACGAAACGCTCCGTCGAGCCGAGCTCGGCGGTCTTGAGCAGCGTTTGCACGCCGGGTAAGCGCGAGACCGTGAGGTAGCGCCGCAGGTTCTCGCGGGCCTGCTCCGTCGCCATGAAGCTGAGCACCGGCTGCGAGTCGGCGGAGGACGCGGCATTGCGGCTGCCGAGCAGCGGCTCCAGCGCGATGTCCCAGCCGCCCCACGGCATCATCTCGCGGTGCTTCTGCGCAAAATTACCATAGACAACGCCGAGGGCGGAAGCGCCGGGATCACCGACCTTCCTCGCCGTCTCAAGGGCGAGGGCGGCCGGGCCGGGCTTGTCGAGCTCGAGCAGTTCCCGGCCGAAACCCGACACGCTCGGGGTGTCGCGGCCGGCCTCGCGCAGCAGCGCGGGGTTGAGCGACTTCACGTTCACCGGCAGGAGCCAGGCCAGCAGCAGCAACCCGCCGCCCAACGCCAGCCACACCTGCCACATGGCGGCGCGGGCGCCGGAAGCGAAGTCGGGCGGATGCATGGGTTGGTTCATAACAGACGGACGGGGGGAAACAAATTTATTTGCGGCTCCCCGGCCGGGGAAATACGCTGTGCTTTCAAAGACCCATGGCCCTGAAAATAGTTCGCTTTAATGAGCCCATCCTCCGCAAAAAAGGCGCGAAGGTGACCGTGTTTGACGCGGCGCTGACGCGGCTCGCCCATGACATGGTCGAAACCATGCATGCGGCGGAGGGCATCGGCCTCGCCGCCCAGCAGATCGGCCAAGCCATTCAGCTCTGTGTCATCGACCTCCGGCCCTCCGAGGCGGAGTTTGCCTGGGAATACGACGGCACCCGCCCGCCGCTGGAGCTCTTCATGCCGCTGGCCCTGATCAACCCCGAGGTCACCGCCGTGCCGAAACCGACGACCGTCTATGAGGAAGGGTGCCTCTCCTTCCCCCAGATCCGCGGCGACGTGGTGCGGCCGGACGAGATCACGGTGAAATTCCAGGACACGGCCGGTCATCCCCATGTCCTGCGTTGCACGGGGCTGTTGTCCCGCTGCGTGCAGCACGAGGTCGATCACCTGAACGGCGTCCTCTACATCGACCGGATGGAGAAGGACGTGCTCACCGCCATCGACCAGGAGCTCAAGGCGCTCAAGAAGCAAACCCGCGAGGCGGCGAAGCAGTGAGGGTGAGAGTGAAAGTGGACCAATCCACCGGCGCCTTCCCCGTTCCATAACACCGCCCCTCTCACTTTCTCTCTCCCTCTCACTTCCCCCCGCCATGGCCGACAACCCGCAGCCCCCGCCCCGCTCCATCGCCACCCGCACCGGTGACGACGGCACCACGGCCCTGCTCTACGGCCAGCGCGTGCCCAAGGACCACCCGCAGATCGCCGCGGTCGGCGCGCTCGACGAGTTGAACGCCGCCCTCGGCTTCGCCAAGGCCACCCGCCCCGCCGGCGCGAGCCCGGCCGAGCTCGCGCGCATCCAGCAGGAACTGGTCGCCTTCATGGGCGAGGTTGCCTGCGCCGAGGTGAACGCCGCCCGCTACGACGAATCCAAGTTCGCCAAGATCGACGCCACCGCCCTCGACCGGCTCGATGCGGCGGTCGCCGCCATCGAGGCGCGCTCGCCGAAGTTCGACGGCTGGGCGACGCCCGGCGCCAACCTGCACGCCGCCGCCCTCGACCTCGCCCGCACCGCGGCCCGTCGCGCCGAACGGCAGCTCATCACCCTGCCCAAGGAGGGCCGCAGCGTGCGCCCCGTGCTCGTGCAATACCTCAACCGGCTCTCCGACCTGCTCTGGCTGATGGGCCGCGAGGCGGAAGGCTGAAATTCTCACACACCCCCGCCCTACGGGCAGCAGCCTTCGCAAGGCCCTCGGCTCCCAAATCCCTCTTCATAGAGGGGATTCTCGCTAGCGTAGATTGGGTCCCCTCTATGAAGAGGGGTGGCGCGCAGCGCCGGGGTGTGTAGGGCACAGACCACGCTTGTCACCCGGTCCATATTGGTCTCATTTCCATCCCATGCGCACCGCGCTTTTCCTCATTGTCCTCGCCACGCTTTACCGCCTGGTGCCGACGGTGGACATGTCCTTCGCCAACTTCTCGCCGGTCATGGCCATCGGCTTCTGCGGCGCGGTGTATTTCCGCAACCGCTGGATGTGGCTCATCCCCTTCGCCGCGCTGAGCCTGTCGGATCTCTACATCAACTGGTTCTACGCGCGGGAATACGGCTTCCACTGGCCGGTGAGCGGCGTCATCGCCCGCACGGCCTGCTTCGCCGCCGCGATCGGCATCGGCGCCTGGGTCGCCTCGCGCAAATCCTGGCTCAACCTGCTCAACGGCTCCCTGCTCGGCGCGATCATCTTCTACCTCGTCACCAACACGCAGTCGTGGGCCGCGGACCCCTTCTACGCCAAGACCCTCGCCGGCTGGTGGCAGGCGCTGACGGTCGGCCACCCCGAATACCCGCCCACCGTCCTCTTCTTCCGCAACACGCTCTTCGGCGACCTGATGTTCACCGGCCTGTTCGCCGGCATCATGGAATGGGTCGCGCACACGAGGAAGGAGCCCAGCCTGCTCGACACCGAGGGCGAAGATGAACCGGAAGCCAAGCCGGTCGAGGCCGAGACGAAGGAGTGACCGCGCGCCGCGCGGAACATCGGACTTCGAACACCGAAGGTTCGACTTGGAGGCGGGACCATCAGTCCCGCGGATTGGTTCTGTAGGTTGCGTGCTTGCACGCAACGTTGCGCGCAAGCGCGCAACCTACAGCAACAAGCCGCCATCCAACCACCGGCTGCGCGAAGCCATTGAAAGTTAAACGTTCGGCCTTGAACGTTGAACGTTGTGACGCGCAAAGCGCGTCACTTCGACTTCATCACCCACACGCCATCCCATTTCTCGGGCGGGTGCGCCTTGAGGTATTCGCAGCGCTCGATGAAGGTCGCGCTGAGCTTGTCGCCGGGGTGCATCGCGAGCGCCTCCTGGAACTGCTTGATGGCGCGGTCGAACTCGCCCTTGCGGTAATAGCCGAGGCCGCCGCGGAACAACCCGACGACCTCCGGCAGGTGGGGGAACGTCTCCTCGGTGTGGAAATCCAGCACCTCGTAGACGCCGACGGGCTCGGTCTTGCCCTTCACCTGGACCCAGTCGATCTCGCGCATCCGGTAGGTGCCCTTGAGCTTCCGGTAGGTGCCCTCCGAGCAGAGGATCTGGGCGGAGTATTCCTTGCACGCGCTCTCGAGGCGCGAGGCGAGGTTCACGCCGTCGCCGATGACCGTGTAATCCATGCGCTTCGGCGAGCCGATGTTGCCGGAGACGACGGTGTCGGTGTTGAGACCGATGCCCATGAGCACGGGCTTCTGGCCCCGGGCGGCGCGGCGCTGGTTGAGCGCGCGCAGCTCGGTGATCATCGAGATCGCGGCGCGCATCGCGCGGTCGGGATCGTCGCCGTGCGCCACCGGGATGCCGAACTCGGCCATGATCGCGTCGCCGATGAACTTGTCGAGCATGCCGCCCTCGTGCGTGATGCACTGGACCATGAGCGTGAAATACTCGTTGAGCAGCGCCACCGTGCCCTGCGCCCCGAGTTCCTCGGTGAGCGTGGTGAAGGAGCGGATGTCGGAGAAGAGCATCGTGGCCTCGACGCTCTGGCCGCCGAGCGCCTCGCCGCCAGCCGCGAGCAGCTGGTCCGCCAGGCCCGGGTCCATGTAGCGCGCCATCGTGGACTTCATCCGCTTCTCGGAGGAGATGTCCTCGAGCATGAGCATCGAGCCGAGCCGCTTGCCCTTGAGGCTGATGAGCGGCTGGAGGGTGACGTTGACGTTCACCTTCTCGCCGCGGACCTCGATCTCGGCGTCCATCAGGGCGTCGGACTTCGCGCCGCTGGTCTCGAGGGCCTTGAGCCGGTCGAGGATCCAGGCGTTGGGGCCGGCGAGGAACTCCGCGGCGGGTTTGCCGATCGCCTCGGCCTCGCGCACCTTGAAGATGCGGTAGCCGGCGCCGTTGCAGGTGTGGATGCGGCCGTCCTCGCCGAGCGTGATGACGGCGCTCGACATGCTCTCCAGCACGGACTGGTTGTAGTTCCGCATGTTCTGCACGTCGTCGAAGAGCTTGG
>JAYRDK010000012.1:0-66395 GCA_041909435.1 Lacunisphaera sp. | reverse complement strand
GGGAAGCGGCGTTTAGCCTCGCGCAGGCCGGTGACGATCTCGGACCAGAGGCCCGGGATGTCCCAGTAGTCGTGGCCACCGGCGGACTTGAAGGCGTTGGGGAAGCGGTGGACCTCCGTCAGCGTGAGCTTCTGCTTCGCCCACGTGCCGACGATGACGCGGCCGCTGGTCGCGCCCAGATCGACGGCCGCGCAATGGATGGTTTTGGAAGAAGACATTTGAAGAAGCGGTCAGCTCTCAGCGATCAGCTATCAGCAAGGGAGACTTTTCGGAATCTTGAATTGCTCTGGCTGAACGCTGACGGCTGATGGCTGACAGCTGGTTTACCGCAGGAAGGCCTCGTGGAGGCCGCCGTCGACGGTGACGATCTGGCCGGTGGTCTTGCTGAGGCGCGAGCTCACGAGGAGGAAGTAGGCCTCGGCCTGGTCGGCCGGGGTGATCGGGGCCTTGGTCAGAGTGCGGTCGGCGTAGAACTGCGCCAGCTTGCTGACCAGCGACTCCGTCGCCTCGTCGTCCTTGTAGGGGATGTTGTATTTGGCGAGCGAGCCGATGACGCGGTCGCGCGGGAACATCGCGCTCCCCTGCACCACCGTGGCCGGGGCGACGCCGTTGACGCGGACCAGCGGGGCCAGCTCGATGGCGAGCTCGCGCACGAGGTGGTTGGCGGCGGCCTTGGAGGTGTCGTAGGCGACGGAACCCTTCTTCGCGACGGCGGCGTTGGCCGAGGTCGTGAGGACGAGGTTGCCGCGCAGGCCCTGTTCCTTCCAGGTCTTGAACGCCTCGTCGCCGACGATGTAGCTGCCGGTGACGTTGACGCCGAAGGTGAAGGCCCACTTGTCGTCGGGGATGTGGCCGGTGGTGTCGCTCGGCCAGAAGACGCCGGCGGTGACGCAGATGGAGTCGAAGCCGCCGTAGGCCAGCGCGACCTGGTCGAGCATGGCGCGGACGCTGGCGCGGTCGGTGATGTTGCACGCGAGGCCGACGGCCGGGCCGCAGCTGGAGATGCCGGTGCCGGCGACGCCGATGCCCTGGCCGAGCTTGGCGGTGATCTCGCTGGCGGTGGCCTGCGCGGTCTCGAGCTTCATGTCGACCGAGACGATGTGCGCGCCGTCCTTCACGAGGCGGTGGGCGGTCTCCTTGCCGATGCCGGAGCCGGCGCCGATCACGATGATGACCTGGCGGGCGAGTTCCTTCTCGGCCGGCATGCGCTTGAGCTTGGCCTCCTCGAGGAGCCAATACTCGATGTCAAAGGCCTCCTGCTGCGGCAGGGCGATGTATTGGTCGATCGCCTCGGCACCGCGCATGACCTCGACCGCGCAGTTGTAGAACTCGGCGGTGACGCGGGACTCGGACTTGTCCTTGCCCCAGGCGACCATGCCGACGCCCGGGATGAGGACGACGGTCGGGTTCGGGTCGCGCATGGCCGGCGAGTTGGCGTGTTTGCACTTCGCGTAGTAGGCCGCGTAGTCCTTGCGGTAGGCCTCGAGGCCGGCGGCGAGCTTCTTCTTGAGCGCGGCGGTGTCCTCGGCCTGCGGGTTCCAATCCACGTAGAGCGGCTTGATCTTGGTGCGGAGGAAGTGGTCGGGGCAGCTCGTGCCGAGTTCGGCGAGGCGGGCGGCGTCCTTCGAGTTGACGAAGCGCAGGATCTTCTCGTCGTCCTGCACGGTGCCGATGAAACGCTTCTGCTGGGAAACCTGGCCGCGGAGCCAGGGCAAAATGGCGGCGAAGACCTCGTTGCGCTTCGCGGCGTCGAGCGTCTGGTATTTGGCGCCGCCGAAGGCCGTGGCGTCGCCGCCCTTGGCCTGGTATTTCGCCTCGATGTAGGCCGCGGCCTTCTCGATGCAGTCGAGCGTCCACGTGTAGCACTTCTTCTCGTCGTCATCCCACGAGATGAAGCCGTGCTGGCCCATCATGATGGCCTTCATCTTCGGGTTCTTCCGGGAAATCTCCTGCATGGCGAGGCCGAGCTCGAAGCCCGGGCGCATCCACGGCACATAGGCCATCTCGCCGCCGAAGATTTCCTTGGTGAGTTTCTCGCAGTTCTTCGAGGCCGCGATGGCGATGATCGCGTTCGGGTGCATGTGGTCGACGTGCTTGCCCGGCAGGAAGGAGTGCAGCGGGGTGTCGATCGAGGACGGGCGCGGGTTCAGGTTGAAGGTGGTGTGGTTATACATGCCCACCATGTCGTCCTCCGCGGGGGCCTTGAGGCCCTTGTCGGTGCGCGCGGCGTAGAGCTTCTGGAGATCGAGCAGCTTCTGCTGGTAGAGAGAAGAGAAGTTCTCGCGCGTGCTGGTGCGGAGGTCGCCGCCGGAGCCCTTGACCCAGAGGACCTCGGTCGGCGAGCCGTTGAGCGGGTCCTTCTCGGTGATCTTCGACGACGTGTTGCCGCCGCCGGTGTTGGTGATGCGCTGGTCGCTGCCGAGCAGGTTCGAGCGGTAGATGAGACGACCGACGGGGTCGAGCGAGGCGGCCTTGGCGTCGTCCCAGGCGAAGTTGACGTATTTGTAGGAGGGCATGTGAGTTTTGAGTTGGGAGTTGAGAGTTAAGAGGAGGAAACCTGAAACCTGAGACCTGAAAAGGGTTAGAGGCCCAGGGCCTGCTGGCGGTAGTGTTCGTCGGGGCGGCCGGCGATGCGGGCGGCGACGGCGGCGGACAGGAAACGCGGGGTGCCGAGCGCCATGGCGCCGGCGAAGATCTCGGCGGCCTTGCTGGCCATCAGGGTGGCGGCGAGGACGGCCTCGGGCGTGGCGCCGAGGGTGATCAGGCCGTGGTTCTCGAGGAGGATGACGCGCGGCGGGAGGGACAGGCGCCTGATGTAGGCCTTCACGGCGGCCCGGATGCCCTGCGCGAGCTTCAGGCCCGGGTCGATGTAGGGCACGAGCACGAACTCGGCGCCGCAGCACACGATCTCGTCGGGACAAAGGCGCTTCGTGGCGAAGGTCTTCGCATGTTTCGTGGCGAGGATCTTGTTCACCTCGACCGCGTGCGTGTGGCCGACGAAGTTCACGCCGGGGAGCGTCAGCAGCCACGCATGGAACATGGCCTCGACGGACGGCTTGCGCGACGACGGATCGGTGCGCGAGGCGAAGAGCGCCTCGTCGATCGCGGCATCGGTCATGGCCTTGCGGTCGAGCAGCGGCAGCAGGGCGTCGAAGCGGCAGGTGGCGGTGCCCTTCTCGGTGAGCGAGCCCAGGTTCGAGCCGCTGGCCTTGACGACGAAAGTGTCGGCCGAGAGGCGGGCGGAGGTGTTCCCCTCGCCCAGGATGGCGAGCTTGCGGTCCTCGCGGCCCAGCTGGTGCGAGAGGTCGAGCATGCGGGCGAGCACGTCGGGTTGGGTGGCGGAGTTCATCTCAGTTGGTCCGAAGGTTCGGGTGAATGGTGGAGGGCCCAGCTCCCGCTGGGCCGCGGCTCAGCTGGAGCTGAGCCCTCCAAAGAAGGCCGTTGGGGGCAACGGCCCCTACCATGATACCGGCAAACGGCAGGGGCGGTTGCCCCCAACCGCCCGGTTCGGAAGGGTGTTGCTGGATGGTCATGAGGCGCGGAGGAGCTTGGCGGCGGGCAGGACGATGCTGTTGTCGGCGAGGGCCTTGGCGGACGCGTCGGTGATGAGCAGGGAAACCTGGGACCAGGCGGCCGCGCGGTGCGGCGTGGCCCGGCCGAGCTTGGTGGCGTCGAGACAGAAGCAGACGCGATTCGCGTGCGGCAGCAGGGCCTGCTGGAACGCCGCGATGTGGTCGTGGGAATTGGTGATGCCGGCGGCGTCCATCCCCTCGCCCGCCAGGAACGCCGCGTCGAACTGCCAGTCGCCCAGCGCGGACACGGCGCGGGCGCCCATGAGCGCGGCCTGCCGGTTGAGGAACTGGCCGCCGAGGACGTGCAATTCGAGCCCGGCCACGCCGCCCAGCACGGTGGCGGCGGCCAGGCTGTTGGTGACGACCGCGAGGCCGGCGAAGTCGCGGCGGCGGGTCAATGCGCGGGCCACGGCCTGGATGGTCGTGCCGGCGTCAAGGAAGATGGTGCCCGTGCGCGGGATCTGGGCCACGGCCTTGCGCGCGATGCGGGCCTTGGCCGAGCGGGCGCGGCCGGAGCGCTCGTCGACCGAGTCGAAGGAGCTGTTGTAGTCCGCCAGCGCGCCGCCGTAAGTGCGG
Organism: Lacunisphaera sp.; assembly: GCA_041909435.1. Lineage (GTDB taxonomy): Bacteria > Verrucomicrobiota > Verrucomicrobiia > Opitutales > Opitutaceae > Lacunisphaera. Next base: position 62,247 of record JAYRDK010000012.1, on the reverse strand, counting down.
GTGATGTGGCCCTCGGCCTCAACCGCCGCCAGGTCGCGGCGCGCCGTGGCCTCGGAGACGCCCAGGCGCCGGCAGATCTCGTTCACCGGCAGGAAACCATCGCGCCGGATCAGGCTGCGAAGTTCCTCGCGACGGAGGTCGACGATATGCTGGGGCACGCGCATGGATGGAGAGTGACGATATTTATATGATTGAGGTCAATCATATAAATATCGGAGACCTGAAACCTGAAGGTTAACGCCGGGACGCAAAGGCGCGAATATCCTGGTAGGAGCCGGTTTATCCGAGACTTAGGCATCTAGGTGGAACCCGACCTCCGGACGGGTTGGCATATCATATGCGCAAAAAGAAAAGGACCCATCCGCCTTCGCCGGCCCGGTTGGTGCGTTCACCCTGCTGTTCGCGAACGTCCTGAAAACCCGTCCGGAGGCCGGGTTCCACCTCAGAAATCGATCTTCTCCACGGACTCATGCCGCGTGTCCGGCACGCCGGGGCTGCGCGTGATCGTGAAATCCTTCACGGCGCGCAGGGCGAAGGCCTTCCCCTCCCCCGGATGCGCCACGTCGAGTTCGTCGAAGCGGACGTCCGTCACGTGGTCGAGGACCACACGCGGGCGGGTGTCGGGTTTTTCGTAAACGTAGGTCACATCGCGCACCACCAGGCCGGTGACAAACCGCGCATAGAGGGCGGAGGCGGGCAGCAGGCCGAACATGCTCGGCTCGGGATAGGCCGGCTCGCGCGCCGGCACGGCGAAGGGCTCGCGCGGACCCGTGACGCCCGGCTCGTTGCCGCGCAGGAAGAAGGCATTGACCAGTTCGGCCGGTTGGGCCGCGACCTGCTCCATCGTGACACCGCCGCGGGAGAGGACGTGGACGCCCTCGATCGTGACGTGCTCGATCGGGTGACCGGGCAGGCCGGCGAGCAGGATCGGGAAGCGGCCGTCCGCGCCGTTGACGGTGATGCCGCTGAGGCGCACGCGGCGCACGGCGCCGACGGGCGTGCCGGCAGGGCCGCGCGCGCGGTGGCCGAGGCGGATGAAGATCGGGGAGTTCGAGACATCGCGCATCGTGATATTCGAGATGACGACATCCTCGATGATGCCGCCATCGACGGTCTCAAGCGCGAGGCCGCGCGACCGGTCGAAGACGATGTTCGAGATCGTGATGTTCCGGAAGCCGCCGTTGGACTCGGTGCCGAACTTGATGCGGCCGGTCGGACCGTCGCGGTCGGGGGCGCGCTCCAGCGTGCGCTTGAAGGTGCCGTCGAGCAGCGAGCCCACGTCAAAGCCGCTGACCAGGCAGTTGGTGATGGTGACATTTTCGGTCGCGCGGGCCTCCCCCAGCCCGAAGCTGCTCTTCAGGACGATGGCGTCGTCGTTCGGGGCGTTGACGCTGCAATTCGACACGCGGACGTTGCGGCAGGCGTCGATGTCGAAACCGTCGCGGTTGGTGTCGACCTTGAGGTTGTCGATCGTGAGGTGGTCGACGCCCGTGGCGAGGAGGGCGAAGTGGCCGCCGTTGAGGACGGAGAAGTCGCGCAGCGTGACGTTGCGGCAGTTCTTCAGGCCGATGGCCTTGTTGCCGAGGCCGACGGGGCTGCGGGGAGCCGGGCGTGGCTGGTCACCGGCCGGCGCACCTGAAGGCGGCGGACCGGGCGGAGTGACCGAAACCGGCGCAGGTGCGCTGCCCGGCGGCAAGGTGCCGTCGGGACCGGTGGCGCCGCGGCGGCCGCCGCCGTAGCCGGCGTTGCGGACGAGACCCTTGGTGCCGTCGATCAGGCCCGGGCCCGTGATGGCGATGTTCTCCAAGCCGTCGCCCCAGATGAGGCTGTTCTGCCAGTGGCTGTGGCCAAAGTCCTGGTATTGGAGCTTGTCGCCCCAGTCGTTCGGCTCGGGCGGGTCGTAGGCGCCGAAACCCTCGGCCGGCGTCGCGGCGAGCAGGACGGCGCCAGCCTCGAGGTGCAGCGTTATGTTGCTCTTAAGCCGGACCGAGAAGCTCAGGTAGGTGCCCGCCGGCAGCACGACGGTGCCCCCACCCGCCCGGGCGGCGGCCTCGATGGCGGCGTTGATCGCCGGCGAGTCGAGGGCGACGCCGTCGCCCTGGGCGCCGTGGTCGCGGACGTTATAGACCGCCGCCGACAACGAGGCGCAGGATAGCAGCAGGATGAGGAGGAGCGGGCGCATGCCGGATCAGTCCTTCAGCTGCACGTCCCAGATCTTCGAGCGGCGGGCGGTGCCGTCGGGGCCGGTGACCTCGAGGAGGACGACATAATTGCCGGCCTTGGCGTAGGTGTGCACCGGGTGTTGCTCGCTGGAGGTGGTGCCGTCGCCGAAATCCCATTTCCAGGCGGTCACGGTGCCGACGGAGAGGTCCTTGAAGGCCACGAGCCGGCGGTCCATATCGGCGACCTGGAACGTCCATTGCGCCGCGAGCTTCGGGAGAAACGCCGGTTCCATGGGCATCAGCCGGAAGGCGCACAGCCCGGACGCGTTGCCCAGGCCCTGCCGCTTGGGCGAAAGCATCCAGAAGCCGCGCGGCGTCTTGCCGTCGTAATCGAGCACGATCCAGGAGAGGCCGATGATCTTGTTCTCGGACAACACCGACTCAACCGCGCGCGCCGGACCCTCGGGGCCGGCGTAGTCAAACGGCGTGATCCAGAACTCGAGCGTGTATTTGCCGCCCTCGCCGTGCTTGAAGTTGAAGGACTGCGCCGAGTTCGCCCACGGCAGCTCCTTCGTCCAGGTGCCCGCGCCCCAGGCCATGGTCCAGTCCTTGTCCACGGCGGGCGTCATGATGTGGTAATTCTGCGCGTGCACGCCATGCACGGCCCATTTGACCTCGCGGTCGCTGATCCGGGGCTCGGGCGCCGCCTGCAGCCCGATGTTCTCCGGGGTCCAGTAACGGTTGTTGTCGCGACCGACAAAGGTCCCGCCCGAGGCGTCGCCATCGACCATGAGCTCGAAGGTGTCGTTGCGCAGGCCCGGGTCGGCGAAGTCCCAGAAGTCGTCCTCGGCCTCGTAGAGGAAATACAGGCGGTTGAGCCCCTTGACCCAGCCGACCTTGACGCGCACGGCGAGCGACTGGTCGCCGGCGGCGGGCGGCGTCTTCACATCATTCGTCAGCTGGTCCTTGCCGACCACGTAGCTCTCCGGGACCATGGCCCAGTCGGAAGTATCACCGTCGATGCGCGGGATCCGGTCCGCGGGAAACTGGAACACCTGGTAGGTGACGTCGGGTTTTTCCAGGGCCTGGGCCGGCGGGAGGAGGAGCGCCAGCGCAACGGGGAGCAGCGGGGTGAGGCGGGACATAAAATGCGGGGGTTATTTGCGGACCGGGCGGTCCGGGACGACGTCGGCGACGATCTTCAGCGGGCCGAGCGTGACGGTGCCGCGCCGCACGCGACGGTGCAACGCCACCGGCTCCGCGGTCTCGCGCCCGAAATAAGGCCCGGCGGTCATCACAAGCGGCGGCAGGCTGTCCTTCATCGACACACCGTGGGTGGCGACGGTCATCATGGTGCGCCAGAGGAGCCGGCGCTCGCCCGCGGCGAGGGCCGCGTAGTCGTAGGCCGAGACGATGACGAAATAGATGTCGTCGCTGACCTGGTTGATCAGGAAATTCTTCCGCGGGGTGCGGTCGGCGAAGGTGTAGCCGTAGTTGAACTGGTTCATGATCTCGTGCCGGAAGGCGCGGCCGCCGACGAGGTAGGCCCGTTCCATGAAATACTGCCGGTTGCGCTCGGGAAACAGGGCCCCGAGGTCCGGATCCATGCTCTGGTGCGAGCCCCAGTAATAGACCAGCGCCAGCCCGGCCGGCCGGCCCTCCGGCGCCGGCTGGTAACCGCCGTCGGCGAGTGCCTGGAACAGCGTGTCGTGCAGCACCGCCGGCGTGGGCGAGATCACCCCGCTGACCGGCTCACCCTGCGACTGCAGGCCCCGGTCGACCGCCACGAAATAAACCGGCGCCACCGCCGAGGCCGGCGGCACCTTCCGGCCCAGCCCGGTCAGCTCGGTGTAGACCGTCATCGACAGGCGCGGATTGCGGGAGAAGGCGTTCGGGACGAGGCTGAAGCCGAAATCCTCCGGCACCGGCTCGGCGGCGCCGCCCAGCGCCAGCATCCCGCCCAGGGCGGCGGGCAGCAGCAGCAGGCGGAGGGAGGATTTCATGGCCGGGGGCAACCGCCTAGAAGCGCGAGGGCGACGGGGCGAACTGGACGGAGCTGTCGTTGATGTTGGCGGCGGCGCCCTTGCCCTGGCGCAGCGCGAGCACCTCCGCACCGGCGAGCAGCACCGGGCCGTAGCCGTGGGCGGCGAAGACGCTCACCGGCCGGTAATAATAGAACATCGGGTCAAAGGCCATGCCGGTGCCGACGCAGGTGTTCTCGACCTGGCCCTGCGCGTTGACCTGCTGGGCGACGGCGTTCCACCCGAGCGAGACCATCGGGCCGTAGGCGAGCGGGTCGAGCCAGCCGCGGTTGATGCCGCGCGCGATCGAGTAGACGAACATGGCGGAGGCGGAGGTCTCGAGGTAGGAATCGTTGCGGTCGAGCAGCTGGTGCCAGAGGCCGGTGCGCCCCTGGGTGGCGGCGAGGCCGGCGACATGCGCGCGGTATTGGGCGAGCACGGCGGCGCGGCCCGGGTGGTCCTCCGGCAGCACGGAGAGCAGCTCGGTCATGGCGACGACCGCCCAGCCGTTGGCGCGGCCCCAGTGGAACGCGGGATGCGGGTCCATCGCCTCGACCCAGCCGTGGCGGTAGAGCTTGTTTTCCGGCAGAAACATCCGGGAGGAGAACTGCAGGATCTGCTTCACGGCGTCGTCGAAGTATTTCGCCTCGCCCGTCAGCGCGCCCATCTGGGCCAGCGCGGGGACGCTCATGTAGAGATCGTCGAGCCAGAGCGTGTTGTGCAGCGGGCGGCTGCGGGACAGCGTGCCGTCGGCCAGGCGCTCCTGGCCGGTGTGGATCCACTTCAGGTAATTGTCGATCCACGGGCGGAGCGTCGCGGGCTCGATGCCGGCGCGGGCGGCCTTGATGAAGGCGGCGGCCATCGACCCGGAGTCGTCGAGGCTGCGGGGCGCGATGACCGGGCGGAGCGCCATCGCCCGCTGCGGGCCGGTCGCGTCCGCGGGCGGCGGCGGCAGGGACTTCACGTGCGCCGCGACGGTGGCGATGGCGTGCAGGCGGGTGGCGGCGTAATCCTTGTAGCGCGCGTCGCCGGTGGCCTCGGCCGCGAGCAGCATACCGGCATAGGTGACGCCCCACTCGTAGCTGGTGATGAGGAAGTCGGTGCGGTCAAAGGCAACGGGGCCGGAGAGCTTGGTCAGGTCGGTGACGGGTTCGCGCGTGTTGCGGTCGATGACCTTGACGACCTTGACCGGGCTGGCGGTCTCCAGGTAGCCGACGATGCGGGAGAGCACGGCCTTGATCTCGTCGGGCGTGGCCGGCGTGTAGGGCGTCGGATAGGCGGGCGCGACGCGGCCGGCGAAGGCCTGGGCCGCCTGGGCCGGAGGCAGGGAACCGGGCGCGGCATTGGCCGGGGGCAAAGCGGCGGCCGCCGGCGCCGGCGGGGTTTGGGCGAGGAGCGGCGCGGCGAGCAACAGGCCGAGGCCGAGCAGACGGGAGCGTTTCATACGGTGCAGGGGTTGGGGTTAAAGGGAAGGGCGTCAGAGGACACCGGTGATCCGGAGGGCGATGGCGTGCTCGCTGGGCGCGGCGGGCAGCGTGACCCTGAGGCCGGTCTCATCCTGCGTCCACTGCAGCGGCGCGGAGTGGCCGAGGAGCGTGACCGCGGTGACCTTGCCCCGGGCGTGGGGCGAGTTGCGCGCGAGCGACTTGACGACGACCGGCTGGCCGGCGGCGGGAAGCTCCATGACGATGGCGTAAAGCACCCCACCTTTCGTGGTGAAGCGCAGATCGGCGGCGGTGTAGGGCTTGCTGCGGACGTCGCGCGCGCCGCCAAACTGGCCGGACTCGTGTTGCTCCACGGTAGAGGGGCCCTCGCCGTAAATCGCCCAGGGCCGCGTCGCGTAGATGGCCTCGCTGTTCACGTCCATCCACCGGGCCAGGCCGCCGAGAAAGGCGATCTCATCCTCGTCGAGCGAACCATCGCCGCGCACGGGCACGTTGAGGAGCAGATTGCCGTTCTTGCTGACAATGTCGGCCAGCATGCGCACGACCTGGGCGACCGTCTTGTAGCGGTGCTGCTCGAAGATCCGCCGGTCGTAATGCCATGCGCCGATGCAGGTGTCGGTCTGCCAGGGCAGCGGGCGGATCCCGGTGGCGACGCCGCGCTCGATGTCCTGGACGCCCGCGGCCTCCTGGGCGGGCTCGAGGTGCTTGCTGTTCATCACGGCCTGGACCTGGCCGCCGTGGCGCGCGGCGTTGGCGTTGTAAAAGTGTGCGACGAACTCGAGACCGGTCTGGCCGAACGGGATGCCGGTGTCGTCAAAGTAGAAGAGATCCGGCTGGTATTTGTCGACGAGGTCCTGGGCGCGGAAGAACCAGTTGTCCGAGTAACCCCGGTCGAGCGGCGGGATGATCTCCCACCAGTGGCCGTCGACCTTGCGGTGCCAGTCGTTGGCATCCTTGACGGTCTTCACGGTGGCCGGCACCGGCAGGCGCAGGCCGGCATAGAGGTCCTGTGGGTCGAGCCCCTCCCACCACTTCCCCACCCCGTCGGCCTTGGTGAGCGTCGCGGCGTCATAGGGCACGCCCGCGAGCGACCCCTCGCGGTCGTGATCGTAGGCCGGCTGGAACCAGTGCCAAGCATGCGAGGCATGGTTCGTCACGCCGAACCTCAGGCCGCGGGCGCGGGCGAGCTTCGCCCAGGTGCCGACGATGTCCCGCTTCGGGCCGACGTTGACGGAGTTCCACGCGTGATACTTCGAGTCGTAGGCGTCGAAGTTGTCGTGGTGATTGGCGAGCGCCACGAAGTATTTCGCCCCGGCCTTCACGTAGAGGTCCATCATCTTCTCCGGCTCCCACTGCTCGGCCCGCCAGAGGTGGTAGAATTCCATGAAGCCGAATTTCGAGGGATGCCCGTAGTGCTCGACGTGATATTTATACTGGGCCGAACCCTCCAGATACATGTTGCGCGCATACCAGTCGCCCTGCTCGGGCACGCATTGGGCCGACCAGTGGGCCCAGATGCCGAACTTTGCGTCGCGAAACCAGTCCGGCGCCTGGTAGTTCTGCGTAAGGGAATCCCAGGTCGGCTGGAACGGACCAGGGGCGACCGTGCGGGTCCCGGGCAGCGGGGCCGGGGGCGCGATGACAGCCCGCACGACGGCGGTCAGGACGAGCGGCAGCAGCAACCGGAGGAGGTTCATGCGGTTCAGGGGTTGGCAGCGGAAGCCGAAGGCAGCTCGGGCACATCCCCGGGGTCGTGCTCGAGGCTGGCGGAAGTGAAGCGGGGTGACAGGGGGGGGTTAAGGCCGGACCGAGGGATAGCGGATCTGCGGCCGGGGGGGGAGCGGGGCGGATTCGTCCAGATAGAAACTCGGATGCGGCGGCTGGTTGTAGGCGGTGTTCTGCCAGGCCACGGCGACGCGGTATTGGGCGTCGTGCATGAACGTCACGAGCCGGTGTTTCGTCGGGATCGTGCTGGTGTAGATGCGCAGCTCCTTTTTGTCGCGGCTGGTCCAGATGACCTCCTCGCGCCAGTCGCCCCACAGGTCGGCGCTGACGGCGGGGGTGGACTTGGTGCCGTTGCCCGCGGTGGAGGCGTGGGCCACGAGGAGCGGATCGATGGAAGAAGCTTTCCAGTTCCACTTCACAATCCGGTTGCCATCGAGGAGTTCGGTGAGGAGGTCGCCGTCCCAATAGATGCCGAAGTTGACGGGCATGCCGCGCGGGCGCTTCTCGAGGAATTTTTTGCCCGTGGCGTCGTGGATGCCGTCCATCTCGGCGCCGGCGGCCCAGGACTCGGCCCCCGGAAAGCGGGGATCGATGTTGAAGGTGTTGCCACGGCCCGGGCCTTCGCCGGCGTCGCCACCCTCGGTGGCGGCCTTGACGGACGGGATCGTGAAGATCGGCCTGCCCGTGCGGGCGTCGCGCAGGCTCAGGCCCTGCTGGTCGAAACGCTCCTGGATGTCACCGACTTCGAGACCGGGATTGTCCGGCACGAAATCGCCCACGTGCAGCGCGTCGCCGTGGCCCCAGCCGGTCGAGTAGAGCCCGGTGCCGTTGTCGTCGACGACCATGGCCCCGTAGATGATCTCGTCCCTGCCGTCGCCATCGACGTCGGCGACGGAGAGGTTGTGGTTCCCCTGCCCACGCCACGGGTTGGTCTTGTCGGGCGGCCCGAGCTTGTCGCTGTCGAAAACCCAGCGCGAGGTCAGCTGGCCGTTGCGCCAGTCCCACGCCGCGATGACGGAGCGTGTGTAGTAGCCACGGCACATGAGCAGGCTCGGCAGCTCGCCGTCGAGGTAGGCCACGCCCGCGAGGAACCGGTCGGAACGGTTGGCGTAGGCATCGCCCCAGATCTCCTTCAACTGATCGCCGGTCGGATTGTCGGTGTCGGGATGGCGGCCGGGCAGGTATTTGGTCGTGGCCAGCGCGGCGCCGGTGAGGCCGTCGAAGATAGTGAGGTATTCGGGCCCGCGCATGATGCGGCCCTCCAGCGGGGCGACGCGGCGGCCGTCGGGCGTGGCGGCGCTGCCGGACCGGTCGCCCGTGGGCGCTGGCGCGGCGGTGGCCGGTTCGCGCCAGTCGGCGTTGGCATCGCCGATGACCTTGCCGGTGCCGTCCACCGTGCCGTCGGCGGTCTTGCAGGCGACCTCGGCGCGGCCGTCGCCGTCAAAATCCATCACCATGAACATGGTGTAATGCGCGCCCTCCCGGATGTTTTTGCCGAGGTTGATCGTCCAGAGATGTTTCCCCTCGAGCGTGTAGGCCTGCAGCAGCGTCTCGCCGGTCAGGCCGGCCTGGGAGTTGTCCCGCGGACGCTGCTCCTGCTTGAGGATGATCTCGTAGCGGCCGTCGCCGTCGAGGTCGCCGAGCGAGGCGTCGTTGGGGGTGTAGCCGTCCGGCGTGACGATCGGCACGGCGTGGTAAGGCAGCGGCGGGGCGCCGGCCGGCAGGGCGAAGGCCGCACTAGGGGCCTCCTCGGCCCCGTTCACGACCGGACGGACAAAGTATTTCGTGGCGCGCTCCAGGCGGGCGCCGGGGTCGAGGAACCAGGTCGGGCCGGCGAGCGGCGCAGCGTTGAGCCGGACCACCGGCTCCTCGCGCGGCCGGTTGGCGGCGTTGCCGCCAAAAGCCACGGTGACCGCGGGCGCGGTCTCCCGGTAGAGGTTGAAGGCCGTGCCCTCGGGATCGGACGCCAGCAGCCGCCAGCTGACGAAGACCTTGCCGTCGGGCTGGTGCACAGCCACGACGCCGCGGTCGAGGCGTTCCATGACGCGGGTGATGTCCGTCGCAGTGGCGGCGCCAAGCAGGGAGGCGGCGAGGAGGACCAGGCCGGAAAAACGGGCGGGGCGGGACATGGTGGGCGCGGGGTCACTGCTTGACGGCAGTGAGCAACCCACGGTTACGGAGCCACTCGGCGGCGCGCGCCGGCCATTCGGACGAGGTGCCCAGGCCGTCCTTCATGCCCATGCCGTGGCCACCGTGCTCGAAGAGATACATCTCGGCCGGCACCTTGGCGCGCGTGAGCGCCTGGTAGAACAAAATGCTGTTCTCGACCGGCACCGACTGGTCCGCCTGCGTGTGGATGAGCAGCGTCGGCGGCGTGGCGGCGGTCACCTGCTTCTCCATCGAGGCCAGCTGGAGCAGGTCGGGCGACGGATTGTCCCCGAGCAGGTTCTTGCGCGAGCCGGCGTGGGCGTGCGGATCGTCCATCGTGATGACCGGATACATCAGGATGAGGAAGTCGGGGCGCGCGCTGGTGGCGTCGAGCGGCGCGCCGGTCTTGCCGGCCGGATGATCAAACAATGTCCCGGCGCTGGCGGCGAGGTGGCCGCCGGCCGAGCTGCCCATGACGCCGACGCGCGCGGGGCTGACCCTGAACTCGGCGGCGCGGGAGCGGACGAGGCGCACGGCGCGCAGGACATCCTGCAGCGGCGCGGGGTGGCCGAATTCCTTCATGCGGTATTTCAGGACGAAGGAGGTGACGCCCAGCGTGCTCAGCCAGCTGGCGTATTGGACGCCCTCGCGCTCGGTGGAGAGCATACCGTAGCCGCCGCCCGGGGCGATGATGACCGCGGTGCCGTTGGGCCGGTCGATCGCCGGGGCGTAGACGGTCAGGGTGGGCTCGGAGACATTGGAGATGCGGCCGCCAGACTCGCTGCGCTCCTCGCCGATGGCCCTGGCACCCGGCACGCCCTCGGGCCAGAGCGGGATGACGACAGGCGGGGCGGCTTCACTGAAGGTGGCGAGGGCGGTCATGAGCAGGGGCAGGATAATTTTTTTCATCGCGGGGGTGGTTGGGCGGCCGCGTCAGACGAGCTCGCTGAGATGGTTGGCCTCAGGCCGCAGCGACACAAGATCGTTAAGATTCACCGGCAGGTTGCGCCGGATCGACTCGACGCCGGCGATGCCGACGAGGATGGAGGCGGCGCCCTGCTCGTGCCCGGCGAAGCGGCCCCACCGGTCGGTGGACGGGGCGTCCGGCGCGTAGAACGAGCGGTTGAGGATCTCGTCCGCGCCGCCGTGCGCCCCGGTGGCGGGCGGCATGGGCACGAGGTAGCCGGTCTGGAAGTGCGGGTAGACCTTGATCCACTCGCCCTCGGCCTCGGAGCCGGGCTTGATCTCGAGCTGGAAATCCTTCGGCCGGACGGCGCGGTTCATGTGCGAGCCGATGAACTCGTGATACTCGATGCGGCCGCGGTCGCCGTTGAAGGTCACGCGCATGCCCTCGCGCGGCGAGTAGCAGACGAGCGAATAGGTCAGCACCTCGCCGGTGCGGTAGCGGACGTTGAGCGACATCTGGTCGTGGATGTCGATGCCCTCGCGAAACACGTTCCGGTCGCGGATGTAGCCGGAGTCGGCCTCGCCGGCCCGGTAGAGCCCGCGGAAGGACGCACTTTCGTCGAGGTCGAGGCGGAACGGGTCGGCCCGGGCGGCGGGCTCGCCGGTGTAGCGCGGGTATTTCGTGAACGCGCCGTCGCCGCGGGCCTCGGCGTTCTTTTTCCCGTAGAAGACGAGGTCGCCGTAGGCGAAGACCTGGGCCGGGATGGCGTCGAGCCACCAGTTGACGAGGTCGAAGTGGTGCGTGCTCTTGTGGACGAGCAGCGTGCCGGACTCGGCGGCGGACGCGTGCCAGCGGCGGAAGTAGTCGGCGCCGTGGTTGGTATCGAGGAGGTATTCGAGGTTGACCGAGCGGACCTTCCCGATGGTGCCGGCGGCGATGAGTTCCTTGACCTTGGTGCGGAAGGGAGCCCAGCGGTAATTGAAGGCCACGCGCACGCGGCGGCCGGTGGCGCGCTGGGCTTCGAGGATCGCGCGGCACTTCGCCGCGTCGGTCGTCATGGGCTTCTCCGTGATCACGTCGCAGCCGGCGTGCAGGGCGCGCACGATGTAGTCGTGGTGCGTGCTGTCCTTGGTGCAGACAAAGACGGTGTCGGGCTGCTCCACGCGCAGCATCTCGTCGAACCGGTCGGCCGTGTAGGCCGGCACGGCGTGGTAACCCAGCTCGCCCGCGAGGAGGCCGTTGTAGTAGGCCATGCGGGCCGGGCTCAGGTCGCAGAGGGCGACGATCTCGTTGGTCTCCCGGTAGGTGGTGGCGACAGGCTCGATGAAGCTCATGGCGCGGCCGCCGGTGCCGACGAAAGCAATGCGTTTCTTCTTCATGGGGCAGCTGACGACCGTGCGGCTTTTGCTACCCGGGGGCAAGGCCGGGGGACGGAAATGATTTCTGACCGTCATATTCCGCAGAACAAAGCTGCATTTTGCCAGTAGGTGCTCTAGTTCCCCTGCCCTACCTCCCATGATTCGCAAAGCCTTCGTCATGTCCGTCAACGCCGGCGCCGAGGCGGAATACGCCCGCCGCCACCAGCCCATCTGGGACGACCTCGCCGCCGTCCTCAAGGCCCACGGGGCGCACAACTACTCCATCTTCCTCGACCCCGCGACGCGCCAGCTCTTCGGCTACGTCGAGGTCGAGGACGAGGCGCGCTGGAACGCCATCGCGCGGACCGAGGTCTGCCAGCGCTGGTGGAAGCACATGGGCGACATCATGCCGAGCAACCCCGACCACAGCCCCGTCGCGCGCGGCCTGAACGAGGTCTTCCACCTGGCTTGAACCCGTCCGCTTCCGCCCCCCTGCTGACGCTGCGGCGCATCGCCAAGAACTTTGGCGGCGTGCGCGCGCTGCGCGGGGTGGACTTCGAGCTCGCGGCCGGCGAGGTGCATGCGCTGCTCGGCGAGAACGGCGCGGGCAAGAGCACGCTGATCAAGGTCGCGACCGGCGCGCACACGCCCGATGACGGCGAGATCACCGTCGCCGGCCGGACGCTGCGCGGGCTCACCCCCACCCTCGCCCAGCAGCTCGGCATCGCCTGCATCTACCAGCAGCCGGCGCTGTTTCCCGACCTCACCGTCGCCGAGAACATCGGCCTGCGCCTCGAGCACGGCGGCGCCACGCGGCGGATCGACTGGCCGGCGCGCCGCGCCCGGGCGGCGGACCTGCTGGCGCGCGTCGGGGCCACCATCGACCCCGACACCGAGGTCAACGAACTCTCGATGCCCGAGCAGCAGCTGGTCGAGATCGCCTGCGCCGTCGGCGCCGGCGCGCGGATCGTCATCATGGACGAGCCCACCGCCTCGCTCACCCAGCGCGAGCAGGCGCGGCTCTTCACCGTCGTGCGCGAACTGCGCGCGGCCGGCGTGGGGGTCGTCTACATTTCACACCGCCTCGAGGAAATCTTCGCCCTCGCCGACCGCGTCACCGTGCTGCGCGACGGCGCGAGCGTGGGCACCCACGGCGTCAAGGCCATGGACGAGGCCGGCCTGATCAAGCTCATGGTCGGCCGCGAGGTCGCCCAGCTTTACCCGCCCGCCGAGTCGCCGCCGGGTGATGTCGTCCTGTCGTTGCAAAATGTCGGCTGCGCCGCCTCCGGCGTGCGGGACGTCAGCCTCGAGCTGCGGGCCGGCGAGGTTTTCGGCCTGGCCGGCCTGGTCGGCGCCGGGCGCACGGAACTGGCGCGCATCCTGTTCGGCCTGACGCCGGCCAACACCGGGGAGATCAAGCTCAACGGCCGGACCGTGGCCATTCATTCGCCCCGGCAGGCCATCGAACTCGGCATCGCCTACGTGCCGGAGGACCGCCGCCGGCACGGCGTGATCCTGGAGATGCCCATCGCGCAGAACATGACGATGGCGGTGCACCGCCGGATTTTCCCGGGCACCTGGCTGCGCGATGGCGCGGAGCAGGCGCTGGCGCTGGATTACGTCCGCGACCTCGCGGTGAAGTGCTCCGGCGCGGACGCACCCGGCGGCAGCCTGTCGGGCGGCAACCAGCAGAAGGTCTCGCTCGCCCGCTGGCTGGCGACCAAGCCCCGCGTGCTCATCCTCGACGAGCCGACGCAGGGCGTGGACGTCGGCGCCAAGAGCGAGATCCACAAGATCATCCGCCGGCTCGCGAAGGACGGACTCGCCGTGCTCATGATTTCCAGCGACCTGCCCGAGGTGCTCGGCATGAGCGACCGCATCGGCGTGATGCGCGGCGGCGCCCTGGCCGCGGTGCTGCCGGGCGGCAGCGACGCGCACACGGTGATGACGGCCGCCCTGGGCCAGGAAACCGGCAGGGGGGCCGCATGAAGCGCTATTTCCGCGAACTCTCCGTGACGGCGGCGCTCGGCACCGTGCTGCTCGGGCTGGCGGTGTTCGCCCCGGCGTTTTTCCAGCCGCAGCCGCTGCTCTCGCTCGTCACCCGCGAGGCGCCGACGCTGATCGTGGCCTGCGGCATGGCATTGGTGATCATCTGCCGGCAGATTGACATCTCCGTCGGCTCGCAATTTTCCGTCTGCAGCGTGTGCGCCGGCCTGCTCGCCGTGCGCGGCTGGCCGCTGCCGCTCGTGCTCGGCGCCTCGGTCGGGCTCGGCGCCCTGATGGGCGCGATCAACGGCTGGCTCGTCGCGGGCCTGCGCCTGCCCTCGATCGTCGTGACCCTCGCGACCATGGTCACGCTGCGGCAGGGGTTGAACCTCGTGCGGCAGGGCGAGTTTGTGAACCTGCCGGATAATGTGCAATGGTTCGGCCTGAGCCAGAGCGCCGGCCAGTGGACCTTGGTGCTCTCCTCGCTCGCCGTGCTGGTCGTCATCGGGCTGGCCATGCGGCACTGGTCGGCGGGGCGTCAGGTTTATGCCGTGGGCACGAACGCCGAGGCCGCGCGGCTGGCGGGCATCCCGCCGCAACAGGTCACCTTCCTCGTGTTCGTCTTCCTCGGCGCGCTCACCGGACTTGCCGCCATCATGAATATCGCCCAGTCGCCGCAGGTGCAGCCGCTGTCGGGCGCGGGTCTGGAATTGAAGGTCATCGCGGCAGTCGTGGTGGGCGGCGTCGCCATCGCGGGTGGCCGCGGCAATCTTTGGGGCGCCTTCGCCGGGCTGCTGCTGCTGGCCTGCGTGTCCCCCGCCCTCACGCACCTGCACGTCGAGGCCTACTGGGAAAAGGCCATCCAGGGCGCCATCATCCTGCTCGCGGTCGTGGCCGACGGCGTGCGCCAACGGAGGGCCGGCAAATGAGCGCCCCCGCCCATCAGTCCGGCTGGAAGGCCATCTTCCTCCGTTACGAGATGCTGCTGTTCGTCGTGCTCGTGGCGGAGTGGCTGCTGTTCTATTACTTCGGCACGACGACCAACCGCCGCGGCGTGGTCGTGGGTTTCGGCACCATGGACCGCCAGTTCGACATCCTGCGCCACTCCTGCGAGATCGGCCTGTTGGCGCTGGCGCTGACCCCGGTCATCATCACGGCCGGCATCGACCTGTCGGTCGGCTCGCTGCTCGGACTGTGCGCCATTTTGTTTGGCAAACTCTGGTTCGACGGCGGACTACCGATCCCGGTCGCGGCCGGCCTGACGCTCGTGATCGGCGCCCTGGCCGGAGGGCTGAACGCCGGGCTCATCACGGTGCTGCGGCTGCCACCCTTGATTGTGACGCTTGGCACCTATTCGCTTTTCCGCGGCCTGGCCGAGGCGATCACGCACGGCGCGATCACGTATACGGATTTCCCGGCAAGCTTCCTCTTTGTCGGCCAGGAACGCTGGCTCGGGCTGCCGGTGCAGGCGTGGCTGTTTGCGCTGGTGGCCGTGGCCGTGTGGCTGCTGGTGCACCGCACGGTGTTCGGGCGCTCGTTCCGGGCCATCGGCTTCTCGCCCGAAGGGGCGCGCTATGCCGGCCTGCCGGTCGAGCGACGCGTGGCGCTGGTCTATGTGCTGGCGGGCCTCATCTCGGCCCTGGCCGCCATCATCTACACGGCGCGCCTCGGGCAGGCCAAGGCCGACGCCGGCACCGGCTACGAGCTGTTCGCCATCACCGCGGTCGTGCTGGGCGGCACGAGCATCTTCGGTGGCAAGGGGAGCGTGACCGGCACCCTGCTCGGTGTGGCGCTCATCGCCGTGCTCAAGAGCGGCCTGGCCACCCTGCCCGTTGTCATCCGCCTGAATGCCGCCGAGGAAATCTCGGGTCTCCTGACCGGCGCCCTGCTGCTCGTCGCGCTGACCGGGAGCGTTTTGCCAAAAATCTTGTCTGGTCTCCGCGCCCGCCGTCAGGCTGGCTGAGTCGTTCAACCCCTACCCTGCATGAAATACCTCCGTCCCGGCGTGCTCGCCGCCTTGTTCGCCTCCGTCGCCACGGTCCTGACCGCCGCCGACGCCAAGCTCATGATCGCGCTGATGCCCAAGGCCAAGGGCAACGCCTACTTCCTCTCCGTGAAGGCCGGCGCCGAGAAGGCGGCCAAGGAACTGAACGTCGAGCTGCTCTTCGACGGCCCGACCGACACCAACGCCGCCAAGCAGAACGAGATCGTCGAGAACTGGATCACGCTCGGCGTGGACGTCATCGCCGTGGCCGCCGAGAACAAGGAGGGCATCTCCACCGCGCTCCGCAAGGCGCAGAAGTCCGGCACCAAGGTCATCACCTACGACGCCGATGCCCTGCCCGACGCCCGCTCCTTCTTCGTCAACCAGGCCACGCCCGAGGGCATCGGCCAGGGCCTGATGGACGAGGCCGCCCGCCTGATGAACAACGAGGGCGAGCTGGCCATCATCACCGCCACCCTCACCGCCGCCAACCAGCGCGAGTGGATGAAGCACATCGAGGCGCGCCTGAAGTCCGCCTACCCGAACATCAAGCTCGTCGCCGTCCGCCCCTGCGACGACCTGAAGGACCGCGCCCAGTCCGAGGCCACCGCGCTCATGAGCGCCAACCCGAACCTGAAGCTCATCATGGCCATCTGCACCCCCGGCGTCCCCGGTGCGGCCGAGGCCGTCAAGCAGGCCGGCAAGACCGGCAAGGTGAAGGTCATCGGTCTCGGCCTGCCCAACGAGAACAAGCGCTACGTCCACGAGGGCGTCACCGAGAGCGTGATCCTCTGGAACACGATGGATCTCGGCTACCTCACGATCTACGCCGGCACGGCCCTGGCCAAGGATCAGCTCAGGCCCGGTGCGACCAGCGTCAAGGCCGGCGCGTTGGGCAGCTTCGAGATCAAGGGTGACAACATCCTCCTCGGAAAACCCTTCATCTTCAACAAGGGCAACATCGACCAGTTCGACTTCTGAGGTCTGATCGGGCGCGACTCAATGGAGGCGCCGGCCGCGGCCGGTCAGGAGACCGCCCCTCCAAAAACCAGCAATTAGAATGTCGGTGGCCCGCTCGCGGCCCCGTTGCGCGCGAGCGCGCAACCTACAAAAAAGCCGGCCCTTGCGGACCGGCTTCTTGTTTTTGATTCTTGCCGGCCTCAATCGTCCCGCCGCCCACCCATGATGATCATCAGGATGTGCAGCAGGCTGCCGAGCGAGGCGACGAACGCGGCCACATAGGTCAGCGCCGCGGCATCGAGCGTCTGGTTGACGCCGGGCATCTCGTCGCGGTCGACGATGCCGAGGTTGACGAGCTGGGCCTTGGCGCGGGCGGTGGCGTCGAACTCGACGGGCAGCGTGACGAGCTGGAACAGACAGATGGTCGCCAGCGCGACGGCGCCAAGCGTCAGGAAGATGCCGCCGGCCGCCTTGGCGCCGAGCACGATGCCGATGATGATGAGGAACTGCGAGGCGCCCGAGGCGATCTGCGTCACCGGCACGAGGGTCTGGCGCAGCGTCATCATGGAGTAGCCGACCTTGTGCTGGATGGCGTGGCCGGCCTCATGGGCCGCGACGCCGAGGGCGGCGAGGCTGGTGCCGTCGTAGTTGAACTCGGAGAGCGCGAGGCGCTTCTTGCTCGGGTCGTAGTGGTCGGTCAGCTGGCCCGGCACGCGGACGATCTCGACGTCGTGGATGCCGGCGCTCTCCATGACGGCGGCGGCCGCCTCCCGGCCGGTAATGTGGCCGCGCGAGGGGATGCGCACGTTCTTGTTGTAGGCGCTCGTGACGCGCATCTGCGCGTAGAAGCCGAACAGGAGCGGAACGATGATGAGCAGGGCCCAGATAAGCATGGTTGGATCGGGTTAAAGTTGGATGGCAGGAAGGTCGCCGGCCGCCGGCATTTTTCCAGCGGAAAATGCCCGGCTGGAAACGGGCGGAAACGTTGTAAACCGCTCAGGCCAAGCCGGCCCGGAGCAGGAGCGCGGACAGGTCGGGCGGGCGTCCCATGAAGTCGGTGAAAAGCTGCATGGGATCGGCGGAATTGCCGCGGCTGAGGACCTTGGCCACGAAGTCGCGGCCGACCTGCTCGTTGAAGATGCCCTCGCGCTGGAAGCGCGTGAAGGCGTCGGCATCGAGCACCTCCGCCCACTTGTAGGAATAATAACCGGCGGCGTAGCCGGTGGGATCGGAGAAGATGTGCGTGAAGCGGTTCTCGATAGTCGGGGCCGGCGGCTCGGTCGGCACCAGGTAGTCGCGCAACAGGGCCTGCAGCCTGGGCGACACCTCGCCCGCCGCGTAATCGGCGGCATGCAGGTGCAGGTCGAGGTCCATGCGGGCGAACGCCAGCTGGCGCATCGTGGCGGTGGCGCTGCGGAAATTCTTCGCGGCGATCATCCGCTGGAAGAGCGCGTCCGGGATGGCCTCGCCCGTCTCGTGGTGCCGGGCGAAGAGGTCGAGGCCGGCGCGCTCCCAGCACCAGTTCTCCATGATCTGCGAGGGCAGCTCGACGAAGTCCCAGGCGACGTTCACGCCGTTGAGCGACTTGATCGACACCTCGCCCAGCAGGTGGTGCAGCAGGTGGCCGAACTCGTGGAAGACCGTCTCGACCTCGTGGTGCGTGAGCAGCGCGGGCTTGCCGCCCTGGGCGGGCGTCAGGTTGCCGCACATCAGGCCGAGGTGCGGCGCGCGCGGGCCGCCGGCGACCGGGCCGCCCGTGATCAGGTAGTTCATCCAGGCCCCGCCGCGCTTGGACTCGCGCGGGTGCCAGTCGGCATAAAACGAACCGAGGTGCCGGCCCGCGCGGTCATGCACGTCGTAAAACTTCACCTCGGGATGCCAGACCTCGACCGCCCCGGCCGGACGCTCCGTCACGCAAATGCCGAACACGCGGCCGGTGATCTCAAACAATCCCGCCAGCACACCCGGCAGCGGGAAATACGGCCGGAGCTGCTCCTCGTCGAAATCGTGGCGCATGCGGCGCAGCCGCTCGGCCCAGAAGGCCGTCTCCCACGGTGCCAGGCGGGCCGGGGCGGCCTTGGTCTGCTCCGCCTTGAAGGCCTCGAGTTCGCGGCCTTCGCGCGCGAAGGCGGCCTGCACGCGGCCGTGCAGGTCCTCGATGAACGCCAGCGCCGCCGCGCCGCTCCTGGCCATGCGGCGTTGCAGCACGAGATCGGCAAAGTGCGGCTGTCCGAGCAACGTCGCCTTCTCCTGACGCAGCGCCAGGATGCGCCTGATGAGTCCGCGGTTGTCCTGCGCGCCTTCGCGGCCGACGGCGGTCGAGGCGGACCAGACCTGCCGGCGCAGTTCCGCGTCCTCGGCATAAAGCATGACCGGCTCCAGCGAGGGTCCGTGCAGCGTGAACCGCCAGACGGGGGCAGCCTCCGTCCCCTGCCCCTTCTTGAGCGCGCTCTGCCGGGCGGATTCCCGGGCGTGGGGTGGCAGGCCGGCGAGCCGGGCCGGGTCGGAGACGAGCAACTCCCAGGCATTGGTCGCATCGAGCACGTTCTCGGAATATTTTTGCGTGAGCTGGGCGAGTTCGCTCTGCACGGCCTCCAGCCGCGCCTTCCTGTCCGCCGGCAGGTCGGCGCCCTGCTGGCGGAAGTCCGCCATGGTTTCGTCCACGAAGCGCCGGTGCTCGCCCTGCAGAGACGCGACCGACGGGTGCGCGGCGGCGGCCTTGAGCCGCAGCCAGACCTCGGCGTTGAGCGGGATCTTCGCGAAGAAGGCCGAGACCTTCGGCAGCATGGCGTTGTGGGCGTCGCGCAGCGGGGCCGCGTCGGCCACCGTGGTGAGATGCGTGACCTTGGCCCAGGATTCGTTCAGCAGTTCGGTGGCCTGCTCCAGGGCGATAAAGGTGTTCCGGTAATTGACCGTTCCAACGGGCAACGCGGCGATACGGGCCAGCGCGGCCTCCGCGTCGACGAGGGCGGCCTCGACCGCCGGTCCCACGCGATCCGCGGTGAGTTGCGACCAGGCAATGTGAAAGGAACGGTCGAGAAAGGGATTGTCCATCAGGCGCGTAATGACCGCGCAGAGCGCAGGCCTGTCAAACGAATTGACCGCCCTTACCAGCGGTAGGCCGCGCCGGCTGAAATCTGCCGCCGGGCCGCCGGCACCTGGGGCACTTCCTGAAAGTCATCGTCCCACAAATTCTCGACGAGCGCCGAAAACTCGAGGCCGCGCACCCCGGGCGGCAGGTAATATAGGCCCACGGACGACAGCACCGCGTTGTCCCCGCCCGCGACCCGCAGCAGATTTTCCTCCTGCACCCGGAATTCATTGTCCACGCGCACCTCGAAGCCGTGCCCCAGGCGCGCGGTCACGGCGGCGGTCAGCCGGTGCTTGGCGAAATTGAGCGCGTAGAAACTGGCGTCGATCGTCGCGGCGCCGTAATCGGCGTCCTTGTCGAGGAAGGTATAGCCGAGCACGAGGTCGTAGCGCGGGGTCTTGCGCGTCGCGACGATCTCCACGCCCAGGGTGCCGATGTCGACGGCATTGGCCGTGCGGGCGGTGACGCCGCGCGTGAAGGTCCAGTCGGTCAGCTCATCATCCTGCCGATGAAACACGGCGGCCTCGACCTTCCAGCCGGCCGGCCGGAACGAAAACCCCGCCTCCAGGTTGCGGCTGGTCGCGCGCCCGAGGTTGGGATTGCCGCGAAACAGGCCGGCCGCCGGGTTGGAGTTCAGCGCCGTGTAGGTCGCCACTTGCGTCGTCTCGGAATACTGCGCGTAGAGGCGCCGGCCGTCGGGCCGGGTCAGCGCCGCCTCGAGGATCGGCGAGAGCGCGGAATCATCGCGATTCGTATCATCGAAGGAAACCCCGGCGCGCAGCCTGAGCCGGCCCTGCGCCGTGGCGAACTCGCGTTCGGGCACGACGGACACCTTGTAGTAATCGCGCGTCCGGAAACGGCCGAAGGTCAGCGCCGTGGACTGGAGGCTGTCGCGGATCGCCTGGGCGCCGTAGGTGACGGCGTAGTCGCCGAACACCTGGTGCCCGTCGAGCGCCAGCGTGCGGACATGCGTGGTGTGGATGAAGGGATTCGAGGCCCCCGGCACGGCGCGGTTGAACTCGTAGTCGTCGTAATTGCGCCGGTAGCAGGCGCCGAGCTGCCAGAAGTTTTCCGGCGACGTCCAGGCCCGGTGGTTGAAGGCATAGAGGGTCGTGCGCAGGTCCTCCGTCTCGTTGAACCCGAACGGCGTGTAGAGATTGGGCCAGCCGAAGAACTTGTGCTGCACGCCGGCGAAGAGGTCGGTCTGGCTTTGCGCACTCTGCAGCTGCAAGCGGCCGGAGGCGCGCCGGAAGTCGTGGTCGCCAAACGGCACGGAGCCGTCGGACTCCGACCGCGACAGCTCGACATCGGCCGCGAAGGTCCGCCCGCCGTGTTCACCAGGCAGCATCAAGCCCTGGTAAAGGCTCTGGCGGTTGGTGGCATAGTCGCCCAACGCCACCGCGGCCTCGCCGCGCTGCTCGATGGGCCGCCAGCCGTAGGCCACCGTGCCCACACCGGCGTTGAAGCCGGTCGCGGCATTGTCGGTGCCCGTGAGCACCCGCGGCGAAAGCAGCATGGCCGGGGCGACCGGGATCTCCGCAAAATAGTGCCCGGTCTGCGGATCATAAAGCGAGACCGCGCCGAGCCTGAAGCCGGTGTTCTCAAACACCCCGCCGCGGATCGCGACGTCCGCCTGCCCTTCGGCCAGGTTGCGCGCCTGCACATCGACGCGCGGTTCAAACCGCAAACCGGAGACCGGCATCGCAAAGGTCGCCCCCGGGGTCTGGTTGGCCACCTGCGCCGAGTAGGTCGCGAGCTTGGGCAACACATACGCCGGCTCGTCGGCCCGGGCCGGGGCGATGGCGATAAGGCAGACGGCTGCACAAGCAACCGCGCAGCCGGCGCGGCGGGAAGCAGGAGACGGTTTCAGCATTGGGTTAAACCAATTTTTAATTTCACTTAACCAAAGTAAGCCAAATAAAGCCGCTCCGGGAGCGGCTTGGGTATTGGGGGGGCGAAGCTTACTCCTCGCCGTCGTTGCCGATCGCCTCGACCGGGCAGCCCTCGAGGGCCTCCATGCAAAGCTGGACGTCCTCTTCCGTCGCGGGCTGGGTGTGGACGAAGGAGTAACCGCCCTCTTCGTGGCGCTTGAAAAAAGCCGGCGCCGTCTCGCGGCACAGATCGCAGTCGATGCACTGCTGGTCCACGTAGAATTTACCGCCGGCGTTGTCCTTCCACTTTTCTGCTTTGTTGGCCATTTCGAAGTGAATCAATGGGAATTCACCCTGCTGTCAAGAAGTCGCACGGGCTTATGTCCGGCTTGAAATATCACCCGGGGATGCCGGGGCTTGTCTTCGCGGGCGGGCGACATAAGTTCCGCGCGAGATGCTCTCCGACCGTCCTTATATGCGTGGCGAATACCCCCGCGGCAGCACTTCCGCGGTCATCTGGCTGATCTCCGCCCTGATCGCGGCGTTTGTGCTGGAACTGGTGCTGCTGTCGCCCTGGCTCGGCGCCTCCGGCCCGGAATTGGTCGGCAAATTTCCCCTGACGATCGACAACCTGCAGCACGGGCGGCTGTGGACGCTCCTGACCCACAGTTTCCTGCACAGCACGGCCAACCCCTTCCACATCCTCTTCACGATCCTCGGCCTCGTGTTCATCGGCCGGGAACTGGAAGCCCAGCTCGGCGCCCGCCGCCTGCTGGGTCTCTATGCCGGCGCCATCCTGCTCAGCGGGCTGGGCTGGACCGCCGTCAACTGGGTGCATGGCGGGGCCCATATCGGCGCCGGGTCGGCGCTGTTTGCGTTCCTCGTGGTGCTGGCCGGCGTGAATCCCGGGCTGGAACTGACGCTCTTTTTCCTGCCGGTCAGCTTCCGCATCCGGCACGTGGTCTATGCCCTGCTCGCCGTGGATCTGCTGTGCCTGGTCCTCTATGAGCTCGGCGGCGCGCCGGTGCCGCTGGGGCTGACTCCTTCCGCCCACCTAGGCGGCATGCTGGCCGGTTGGATTTATTTCCGCTACCTGCACGCCAACAACGGCTGGGATCGCGCCCCCACCCTGGCGTGGCCCCGCTGGCTGCGCCGGGAACCGAAACCCTCCCCCACCCGCCCACCGGCCGCGCCCTCCCGCAAGTCCTCGCCCCAGCTCCGGGCCGAGGTGGACCGCATCCTCGACAAGATCAACAGCCACGGATTCGGGGCCCTCACCAACGAGGAAAAGCGGGTGCTGGACGAGGCGAAGGACCTGTTGAGCCGGCACTAGCACATCAAGCCCCGTGGGTGACTGTGATCCGGCGCGGTTTCCGGCCGCCTGACACAGGCCCAAAAGCGGTTTGCCGTTTTGTGGAAACAAATCTCGTTTTTAGCCCACTAATCGCTACCCATTCTGCCTCCCCTTGCTGTGAAAATCCCCCTCCGGTTGCCCGCCAGGTTCCTTTCCCTCCCGCTGCTCCTCGTCACCGTCGCCTTCGCGACGCCCGACCGCGAGTTCAAGACCACCCCGGTCATGAAGCTCGAGACCCGCACGCTGGTCCAGCTGCTCGAGGTCTACCACTACAACAAGGATGGCGTCACCCCGGCGGATTTCCCGCAGCTGATCGAGGACTACATGAAGGAGGGGCTGGACCCGCAGCGCCTGTTCTTCACCGCCGAGGACGAGACGGCCTTCCGCAACCAATACGGCCCGCGCATCGAGACCGACCTCGCCTATCTCGGCAACATCGACACCGCCTTCGTCATCTTCCGGGCCTACGAGGACCGCGTGAAGGCGCGCGCCGCCTGGATCTTCGAGGAACTCAAGAAGGACTACGACTTCACCACCCAGGAGACCTACACCCCCGACCGCAGCAAGAGCGAGTTCCCGGCCAACGCGGCCGAGGCCGACGACCTGTGGCGCCGCCGGATCAAATATGAGATCCTGCAGGACGTGCTGGCCAAGAAGACCCCCGAGGAAGCCAAGGCCACCATCCGCAAGCGCTACGAACGCATGGTGAAGAACGTCGGCGACATCGAGGCCCTCGACGTCCAGGAGATGTTCCTTTCCAGCTTCACGCGGATGTATGACCCGCACTCGGCCTACCTTTCCTCGGACACGCTGCAGGATTTCAGCATCCAGATGAAACTCTCCCTCATCGGCATCGGCGCCGTGCTGGGCATCGAGGACGACGGCAACTGCGTGGTGCGCGAGGTCAAGCCCGGCAGCCCCGCCGACCTCAGCGGCCAGATCCGCATGAACGACAAGATCGTCGCCGTCCAGCAGCAGGGCGGCGAGAACATCGAGGTCATCGGCATGAAACTGCGCCGCATCGTCGACATGATCCGCGGCGCCAAGGGCACCAAGGTCACCCTGACCATCCTGCCCCACGACGCCCCCGACGCGACGAAGACCCGCCAGGTTCACATCGTCCGCGACGTCATCAAGCTGGACGAAGCCCGCGCCTCCGCCTCCATCTACGACCTGCCCGGCGACAACAACCAGACCATCCCCGTCGGCGTCATCACGCTCAACTCCTTCTACGGCCCCTCCGAGGACGCCGACACCTCCGCCAACAAGAACGCCGCGACCCAGGACGTGGCCGAGCTGATCGGCAAGCTCAAGCACGAGGGCATCAAGGCCCTTGTCATCGACCTGCGCCGCAACGGCGGCGGCCTGCTCTCCGAGGCCGTCGACCTCACCGGCCTCTTCATCGACCAGGGCCCGGTCGTGCAGGTGCGCGACTCGATGGGCCGCCTGCAGGTGGACAGCGACACCGACACCTCCGTCAGCTACGACGGCCCGCTCGCCGTGCTGACCTCCCGCTTCAGCGCCTCCGCGTCCGAGATCTTCGCCGGCGCCCTGCAGAACTACGGCCGCGCGGTCATCATCGGTGACAGCACCACCCACGGCAAGGGCACCGTCCAGGCCGTGCTGGAGATGAAGAACTTCCTGCCCCGCCTCAGCCAGAACATCGCCAACACCGGCGCGGCCAAGCTCACCTACCAGAAGTTCTACCTCCCCAACGGCTCCTCCACCCAGAAGCACGGCGTCACGCCCGACATCGCGCTGCCCTCCATCAACAACTTCCTGCCGATCGGCGAGTCCGACCTGCCCCACGCCCTCATGTGGGACGAGATCAAGTCCGCGCCCTTCGAGGGCAAGGCCCTCGCCAAGGCCTTTGTCGAGCCCCTGCTCGAGTCCAGCCACGCACGCCAGCAATCCCTGGAAGAATTCGCCTACCTCAAGAAGAGCATCGACTGGTTCAAGGAGCGCCAGGAACAGAAGACCATCTCGCTCAATCTCGCCCGGCGCCAGGCCCTCAAGCAGGCCGACGACGATTTCAAGAAGACCATGGACGCCGAGCGCGACCGGCTCGCGAAGAGCAATTTTGCCAGCCGCGAGATCAAGCTCGACTCGGTCCTCAAGACCGCCGCCGCCACGCCCGCCAAGGAACCCGCGCCCGCCGCGACCGACGAGGAGGGGGACACCGACGCGCTTGACGAGGCCACCCAGGCCAAGCTCGACGTCCACCTGCGCGAGTCGCTGCGCGTCGTCACCGATGCCCTGCGGATCAACAAGGATCCGCAGTTCTGGGCCGGCCGCGCCCCGCTCTCGCCGTTACCCAAAGGCTAGCAGATAGCGTTCGCGACCCGTGAGGTCGCGCAAAGACTCGGCCCGGGCGTAACCCTCCGCCGTCGCCAGCGCGAGCAGGGCCTGATGCTGCGCAATGCCCGTCTCGCACGCCAGCAGTCCACCCGGGGCCAGATAGGCGCGTGCCGCGCGGATGATGCGCTCCAGATCCGCGGCACTGTTCGTCCCGGCCGAGAGCGCCATGTGCGGCTCGAAATCCTTCACTTCCGGCTGGGCCGCCGCCGTCTCCTCGTCGGAGAGATACGGCGGGTTCGCCACGATCAGGGCGAATGTCTCCCCGGCGGGCACGGCGGAAAACCAGTCGGAAGGCATGAACCTGACCCGCTCCGTCAGGCCGCACGCCGCGGCGTTTTCCCGGGCCAGGGCCAGCGCCTCCTCGCTTTTGTCCACGGCGGTCACCCCGGCCTCGGGCCAGGCCTTGGCGAGGGCCAGGGCGATCGCCCCGGTGCCCGTGCCCAGGTCGAGCACCGTGGCCGGCGGCGTGGCAAGGTGCTGCCGCACGAGTTCGATCAACCGTTCCGTCTCGGGACGGGGGATGAGCGCCCGGCGGTCCACCTTCAGCCTGAGGCCCGAGAACTCCGTCTCGCCCATGACGTATTGCAGCGGCTCGCGCCCGCCGCGGCGTTTCACCAGCGGGCGGATCTTCTCGAGCTCCGCCTCGGTCAGCGGCCGCTCGAACTGCAGGTAAAGCTGCATGCGCTTCAGGCCGAGCGCGTGGCCGATGAGCAGCTCGGCGTTCAGCCGCGGCGACTCCACCCCGCGCTGTTCGAGGAAGCCGGTCGTCCGCTTGATGATTTCGAGCACGCTGAGCATGTTAATCGTCGTCCGAGGCCCGGGCCCGCACGGGCAACGGTCCGCCGGTCAGGGCCGCCAGCTTCTCCTCGAAATCCGCCCGCTGCAGGGCCTCGATGATCGGGTCGAACTGCCCTTCCATGATGGCGGGCAGGCTGTAAAGGGTCAGGCCGATGCGATGATCGGTCATGCGGTTCTGCGGAAAATTGTAGGTGCGGATGCGCTCGCTGCGCCCGCCGGTGCCGATCTGGCCGCGGCGCTGGGCGGCATACTTGGCCTGTTCCTCCTCCTCCTTGAGCTTGAGCAGGCGGGAGCGCAACACCGCCATGGCGCGGGCCTTGTTCTTGATCTGGGAGCGGTCGTCGGCGCAATAAACCATCAGCCCGCTCGGCTTGTGCACGATGCGCACGGCGGAGTCGGTCGTGTTGACGCCCTGCCCGCCGGGGCCGCTGGCGCGCATGACGCTGATGTCGAGATCCTGCGGATCGATCTGCACGTCCACCTCCTCGGCCTCCGGCAGCACGGCGACCGTGACCGTCGAGGTGTGGATGCGGCCGTTGGCCTCCGTGACCGGGATGCGCTGGACCCGGTGCACCCCGCTCTCGTATTTCAGCTGCTTGTAGACGTCCGAGCCGCTGATGAGGAAGATGACCTCCTTCAGGCCGCCGCGGTCGGAGGCGCTCGAGCTCATGGGCTGGACCTTCCAGCCGCGGCCCTCGGCATAGCGCATGTAGGCGCGATAGAGCTCGGCGGCAAACAGGCTGGCCTCGTCGCCGCCGGTGCCGGCGCGGATCTCGAACACCGTGTTGCGGGAATCCGCCGCCTCCGGTGGGATCATGGCCAGCAACACGGCCTGCCTCAGCTGCTCGTGCCTGGCCTGCAGCTCGGGAATCTCCTGCTGGGCCAGCGTGCGCAACTCGGCGTCGGCCGACGGATCCTTCAGCAAGGCCTCATGCTCGGTGCGCTCCCGTCCCACCCGCTCATACTCGGTGTGCGTTTCCACCAGCTTGCGCAGCGACTGCTGCTCGCGGGAAACCTCGGTCGCCTTGCGGGGGTTAGCGTAGAACGACGGCGCCGCCATCTGCGCGTCGAGTTCGTCGAGGCGGCGCTGAAAGAGGGTGATGTCGGGCAGAATATCCATGCGGGAGGAGCGGGCGGGAAATTGTGAATTGCTTCAGCCGCGGTGCGCGGCTTTATCAAAGGCCAAACCAACGGCAGCGCCTGCCGTCTAATAGAATTTCTCCGCGATGGCTTCCACACTCTTCACTCAGAACATCATCGCCTGCGTCTGGGACTTTGACAAGACATTGATTCCGGCCTACATGCAGGCGCCTTTGTTCCGCCGTTATGGGATCGACGAGGCCACTTTCTGGGCCGAGACCAACGCCCTGGCCGAGAACTACCGGAAGCGCGGCTACAACATCGCCCCGGAGATCAGCTACCTGAACCACCTGCTGACCTACGTGCTCGCCGGCAAGATGCCCGGCCTCGGCAACCGGGTGCTCCGCGAGTGCGGCCAGGAGATCGGGTTCTATCCCGGCCTGCCAAAATTCTTCGAGTCCTCCCGCGCCTGGGCCCGTGCCAAGCCGGAATACGTGAAGCACGAGATCCAGCTCGAACACTACGTCGTGAGCACGGGTCTCGCCGAGATGATCCGCGGCAGCGCCCTCGCCCCCTACATCGACGCGACCTGGGCCTGCGAATTCATCGAGAACCCCCTGCAGCCCGGCTTCCTCAAGCAGAAGGAATTCCCCCTCGAGGCCGCCAACGAGATCGCCCAGATCGGCGTCATGATCGACAACACCACCAAGACGCGCGCCATCTTCGAGATCAACAAGGGCACGAACAAGAACGCCGCGATCGACGTGAACGCCAAGGTCACGCCCGAGGATCGCCGCATCCCGCTGCAGAACATGATCTACATCGCCGACGGCCCGAGCGACGTCCCGAGCTTCTCCGTCGTGAAGCAGGGCGGCGGCAAGACCTACGCGGTCTACAATCCCGCCGTGCGCGCCGAGTTCGAGCAGAACGACCGTCTGCGCCAAGCGGGCCGCATCGACCACTACGGTCCGGCCGATTACACGGAAAACAGCGCCACCACCCACTGGCTGCACCTGCAGATCGAGAAGATGTGCGACCGCATCGTCACGGACCGCGAAGCGGCCGTCGCCTCGCGCGTCGCCCGCCCGCCCCGGCACCTGAACGCCTCGCCCGAGGAAGAGGCGGCCCGCAAGGCCGCCAAGCAGCCCAAGCAGTCGTCGTTCCTGGAGTAGCCGGTGGCCTAGTCGGCCGCCAGGACGAAGCGCGGGGTGTCCTGCAGGATGCGGAAACGGACCTGCTCCTCGCCGGCGTATTCGTCACTGCGGGCGGCCGGACGCGTCTCGTCGGCCAGATCGGGCCGGTGGCGATCCTTCAGGGTCTCGACCAGGTTGCTCACCCGCTCGGCGTAGTGGTAGCTGACGCTGGGCGCGCGGCCGGAAAGCACGGCCTCGACGCCGCAATTCCATGCCATGGCAATATTGAAGACATTGGGCTCCACGCCGGCCTTCTGGAAGGTGCGCTTGATCCATTCGTAATGCTTCACCGCGACCTCATCGGCCGCATCACGCTGGATGGCCTGCCGGAAAGGCTTGTCCGTATGCATGCGCCAGGTGGCCGGGCGGAACTGATACGGCCCCAGTTCACCGAACCGGCCTACTTGGGTCTGGTTGGTCGGGTTCTCGACCCAGTTGATGGCGCGCAAGGTTTCCCAACGGTCGGACGCCCCGGCGACGGTTGTAAAACCGATCGCGGAGAGCAGAAGCAGGAACTTGAGGAGGTGTTGTTTCATACCTAAGTGGCCGGGAAAAAGGCCATCTTCGGGACACCGACAAGCTCGTTTTTATCCCAACTATTTTACTTGGGACGCGCTGTCTCTAGTTTTACCATCCAATTCCCTAACCCATTGGAACGGTAGATTTTTACGCGCCGTTCTTGCCCAAAAAAAGTTGGGCGAAATTACCGGTTTTTCTCGAAATTGCCCTCAATCAAGCGGGCGACCAAGGCCGTCCATCCGGTTTGGTGACTGGCCCCCAGACCCTGGCCGGTTTCACCGTGAAAGTATTCATGGAAAAGCACCATGCCCTTGAGGCGGTCCGCTTCGGTTTTAGTGCACCCCGGACCATGGCAAACCAAGGCTCCGCTGGCAGCAGGCAGGAAGATTTTTACCATCCGCCTGGCCAGTTCCTGGGCGGCCACCTGCAGGGTCACCCGGTTCCCGCTGCCGGTCGGAAATTCAACGGTAAAGCCGTCGCCATAGAAATGGTGATAGCGCTCCAGGGCCTCGATCAGCAGGAAATTGGTCGGAAACCACACCGGCCCGCGCCAGTTCGAGTTGCCGCCGAACAGACCTGAATCGGACTCGCCGGGCACATACTCCACCCGGTATTCCTGGCCGCCGGCCTGCAGGACAAACGGTTGTTCCTGATAGATCCGCGACAAGGACCGCACGCCATGGGGCGAAAGAAACTCCCGCTCGTCGAACACGTAGCGCAGCATGCGCTGGAGCCGTTCCTTGGAGGGGATCGCGAGCAGGCGCAGTCCGTTGCCTGATTTGCCCTGGGTCAGATAGGAAATGTGCGCCGACAGGTCCTTGCGGTTTTTCAGGAACCACCGGGTGCGCTTCGCGAAGCCGGGCAGGCGGTCCAGCCGCGACTCGTCGATGAACTCCACCGCGAAGAGCGGGATGATGCCCACCATCGAGCGCAGCCGCAGCGGGAAGGATTTTCCCTCCAGCAGCAGCTGGTCGTAATAAAAGCCGTCCTCCTCGTGCCACAGGCCCGTGCCGCCGAGGTTGTTCATCGCGTCGGCGATGGCCACGAAGTGCTCGAAAAACTTCGAGGCGATGTCCTCGTATTCCGGATCCCCCTCGGCGAGCTCGAGGGCCATCGCGAGCATCGTGCTGCAATAAAACGCCATCCAGGCCGTGCCGTCCGCCTGCTCCAGGTGGCCGCCGGTCGGCAATGGTTTCGAGCGGTCAAAGACGCCGATGTTGTCGAGCCCGAGGAAGCCGCCCGAGAACAGGTGCCGCCCGCCCGGGTCCTTGCGGTTCACCCACCAGGTGAAGTTGACCAGCAGCTTCTGGAACACCCGTGCCAGGAACAAACGATCGCGCCCGCCGCGCGGCCCGGTCATCTTGTAGACACGCCAGCAGGCCCACGCGTGCACCGGCGGGTTCACGTCGGAGAAATTCCACTCGTAGGCCGGGATCTGGCCGTTTGGGTGCATATACCATTCCCGCAGGAACAGGTTCAGCTGCTCCTTGGCGAAAGCTGGGTCGATCCGCGCAAACGGGATCATGTGGAACGCGAGGTCCCACGCCGCGAACCACGGATACTCCCACTTGTCCGGCATCGAGATGATGTCGCGGTTGAACAGGTGCGGCCAGTCGCTGTTGCGCCCCCGGCGCCGCGCCGCCGGCGGGGGCGGCTGCTTGCGGTCGCCCTCGAGCCAGTCGGCCACCACGAAGTGATAAAACTGCTTCGACCAGAGCAGGCCGGCGAAGGCCTGGCGCGCCACGTTGCGCTCTTCCTCGCCCACTCCCGCCGGCAGCACCGTGTTATAAAACTCCTCCGCCTCGGCCCGCCGCGCGGCCAAAGTCCGGGCAAATTCCTCCCCAAACGGCCGGCCCGGCGCCTCGGCCTCGGCGCTGAGCCGCAGCCGCATCACCGCCGTCCCGCCGGGCGCGAGGTCGAGCACGCGGTGGGCCGCGACCTTCGTGCCGGTGCGCTTGGCGTTCACCGCGCCGGCCTGCCCGCGCACCACATGGTCGTGGAAGGCGTCCTTCACGAACGGCCCGGCATTCTCCGCGTCAAAGAGGCGGGCGGCGTTGGTCTCGTTGTCCGTGAAAAGCAGCGGATCGGCCCGGCCGGGCGCCGCCGGCTCGATCTCCCAGAAGAACCGGCCGAGCGACTCGTGGTGGGTCTGCACATGCCCGGGCGCCAGCTGCTGCATGCGGGGCTTCAGGTCACTGCCCTCGTTCCGGCTGCCCCATGACCAGTTGTTGCGGAACCACAGCGTCGGCAACAGGTGCAGCGGGGCGCGCTCCGGGCCGCAGTTCCTCGCGGTGATCTCGATCAAGATGTCGTTCGGCCCGCCCTTGGCGTATTCGACCGCCACCTCGAAGTAGCGGCCCTCGGCAAACACGCCCGTGTCTTCCAGCTCAAACTCCGGCTGGTTGCGGCCGCGCCGCGCGTTTTCCTCGCGCAAACGGGCATAGGGAAACTCGGCCTGCGGATAGTGATACACCGCCCGCATGTGACTGTGGGTCGGCGTGCTGGCCGTGTAGAAATACGCCTCCTTCACATCCTCGCCGTGGTTGCCCTCGGGCCCGGTCAGCCCGAACAGGCGCTCCTTGAGCCGCGGGTCCCGGCCGTTCCACAGCGCCAGGGCAAAACACAGGCGGCACTCGCGGTCCGTGATGCCCAGGAGGCCGTCCTCACCCCACCGGTAGGCGCGGCTCTCCGCCTGCTCGAATGGGAAATACTTCCACGCCTCGCCGTCCACCGAGTAATCCTCGCGCACGGTGCCCCACTGCCGCTCGGCCAGATACGGGCCCCAGCGTTTCCAGTTTTTCCCGCGGTCGGCGTCCTCCGCCAGACGGGCATGCTCCGCGGTGGACGGGACCGGCTTCATTGGCGGGGGATGCTACAGGCCGCCGGCCGCTTGGCACGGCTAAAACCGCCGCGCCTTACAGCAGCCGCTGCAGCGCCGCCCGGCCGGCCTTGCTGGCCACAAGATAGACGTGCGTCTCGTCGGCCCAGGAAGCGACACTGACCCCCTCCTTGTCCAGGAAGGCCGGAGCCGACGCCAGCGCGGGAAAGTCCGCGCGCCGGCCGATATAAGCGTGGAACCAGACCCCGCCGCGGTTGAAACACACCTCGAGCACCTCCCGGCCCTCGTAGGTGACCGTGCGGCAGCCATCCTTGCGCAGGGCGGTAAAGCTGATCGGCAAGCCGCGACTGAGCCGGTTGGCCGGGTCGCCGAGCATGGCCTGCAGCGAATCCGTGCCATGGCCGCCGTGATGGTCGGCGTGCGCGGCGTCCGTCATCACGTAGTCGGCGAGGGCCGTGTCGGCCGCCGCCTGCTTGGGCCAGAGGGCGAGCGTCGTGGCGAGGATCACGGCGACACTGGCCGCCGCCGCCAGCCAGACGGGCGAGCGCCACCAGCTGACTTGCGCCCGGTCGGGGGCGGTCACGCGACCGCCCGCAAGGATGGCCTCGCGCAAGCCGGCGGGCGCCGGCACGGCGTTGAGCTGCGCGCTGACGGCGGCGTCAAAGGCCTGCTGGCGGGCGAACCACTCGCGCAGCGCCGGGTCGCGCTGGACCTGCTCCAACGCGGCACGAAAGGCCGCATCGCCGGCGTCCGCGCCGTTCGGCCGGTAGCCTTGCAGGATGAATTTTGCCTCTTCGTTGTTCATGGGAGTTTCCTCGCGGACGGCTGGTTGAAGGCCACGACCTTGCTGCGTCCCGCGGCTTCCTTGCGGGCCAGGGCCGCGCGCAGCTGCGCCTTCCCGCGCGACAGGCGGGACATCACGGTTCCGATCGGCACCTCGAGCATCTCGGCGATCTCCTTGTAGGAGAAATCCTGCATATAAAAAAGGGTCAGCGGCGCGCGGTAGGTGTCATCCACTTCCTGCAGGGCCTCGACCACGAGACCCGCATCCATGCCGGTGACCACATCCACCTGGGGGGCCGGCGGGTCGGCCTCGACCGGCCCCAAGTCCTCGAGCGCCGTGATGCGCTCCGCGCGGCGCCGGCCGCGGAGAAATTCGCGATACAGCGTGGTGAAGAGCCAGGACTTGGCCTTGCCGGCCTCGCGCAGCGCGTGTCCCTGCTTGGCCCAGATGAAGAAGGTTTGCTGGGTGAGATCGCCCGCGTCCGACGAATTTCTCGTCAGACTGAGGGCAAAGCGGAAGAGCGGCGTGTAATGCGCATCCACCAACTGGTTGAATATCTCACTGGCCATGCGGGGATAAGAGTCATCCACCCCGGGGCTTATTCCAAGAAAAAGAACCCGTCCCCCAACGGGTGAATCACTTGCCCGGCACCCACCTGGGCGGCCGTTTTTCACGGAAGGCGGCGATACCCTCCTGGATCTCGGCCGACTGCCGGGTCTCCAAGTGCGTGCCCATCGCCCGCTCGAGGTCCGCCGCCAACGGCGAGGGCCAGAGCTGGGCGAGCAACTGCTTGGTGCGCGCCACGGCCTCCGGGCCGCCCTGCCGCACCTCGGCGGCGGTGTGCAGCGCCGTGGGCATGAGCTGGTCCGCCTGGAGCGCCTCGTTGACCAGGCCGATCACCTCGGCATGCCGGCCGGAGAACAGTTCGCCCGTCAGCAAAATCCGGCGGGCGTCGCGCTCGCGCAGCTGCCGGCGCAAAAAGGTCATCACCAGCGCGGCCACCAGCCCGCGCCGGGTCTCGGGGTAACCGATCTGGGCCGACTCCTCGGCGAAGGCAAAATCGCAGGCGGACATCAGTCCCGCCCCGCCCGCGATGGCGGCGCCCTGCACGACTGCGATGGTCACCAGGCGGCTCTCGCTCAGCCGGCGCAACGCCTGGCCGATCAATTCGGCGGACTGGTGCGCCCGCGCGGGATCCGCCGCCTCGGCCAGATCGAGGCCGGCGCAAAACACCGGGCCGGCGGCGGACAGGATCAGCACGCGCTGCGCGGGGTCGTTCTCCGCGGCGGCCAGTGCGCCCAGCAGCGCCTGCACGAGCTCCACCGAGAGCGCGTTGCGCTTCTCGGCCCGGTTGAGCGTGAGGAGCGTCACGCCGGGACCGGCACTTTCGGAAAGAACAAGGGAGGCGGCCATGGGGTCAGTCGGTTGAGTGATTGTTTTCCGGCAACAAGTCCAGCGGCATGGCCAGCAGGGCCTGTCCGAGCGTCTTGCCCTGGGCATCGATGCGCAACGAGCAACTGCCGCCGCCGGCGAGCACCCCGGGCAGCACGAAATTGAGGGCCTCTAGGTTGGGCACCTCGTAGCGGACAACCGGACCGGTGCCGAGCGGCTTGAACCAGGCCTCGACCTGCGCGGCGGTCAGGTGCTCGCGCAACCAGGCATAATCGGCCGGCGTGCGGCCGAAGACCGCGATGTTGGCCGAGGCACCCTTGTCGCCGCTCCGGGCGAAGGCGATGCTGCGCAGCGTTCTCATAAAATCTGCCAGACCGGCTTGACCGCGGCGCGCGGAACCAGGCATGGCCAGTAACCGAACACCGGCATCACCTTGGGGCGGCCGGAGGCGTAGCCCGTGACGCCCTGCGGTCCGCAAGTGACCAGCGGGGCGATCTCGCGGGTGAAACGTTTGACCGGCTCCGGCGTATCCGCCGCCACGCTGATGCGCAGCACGGTTTCGATCAGGTCGTTTTCGGGCACGCGCCGGATGATGCCGCCGACGCTGGCGCCCGTGCCAAGGCACTCGACGAGGGTTTCGCGATAGACGCAGCCGGCCTCCTGCAGGCGGCGCAACACACCCTCACCCGCCCGGCGCGCCTTCGCGACGGCTTGTTCGCCGAACACGGTGAGCATGCCGTGGGCCTTGTGGCCGTGACGATAGGTCGCGCTGACCTTGTAGGTCGCGGGCGGCGGCCGGCCGGTGGCACCGGAAATTTTCACGCGATCCGGCCCGCTTTGCTCGACGCGCAGGGTCAGGAACGAAACCGTCACGTCCGGCGAAAGATAATTACCCGGGTCGCCGATCTCATAGAGCAGCTGCTCCTTGACCGTCTGGACCGTCACCGCGCCGCCCGTGCCGGCCGGCTTGGTCAGCACGCACGAGCCATCGCCCGCGACCTCGGCCACCGGAAAGCCGATGTCGTGTGAGCCCGGCAGGTCGAGCCAGTCGGTGGTAAATCCACCGCAGGCCTGTGCGCCGCATTCCAGCAAGTGACCGGCCACGGTGGCACCGGCGAGACGATCATGATCGCGGGCCGACCAGCCGAAGTGCGCGCAACACGGACCCACGGTCAGGGACGGATCGGCCACGCGGCCGGTGATGACGATATGTGCACCGGCCTGCAGGGCGGCCGCGATGCCTTCGGCCCCGAGGTAGGCGTTCGCCGTAACCAAGCGGTCCGCCACCGTTGCCACCGTCGCGCCACTCTCCAGGTTGTTGAATTCCGAGCCGCCGGCCCGCACGAGGGCCAGCACGTCGTCACCCGACACCACCGCAACCTTCAGCTGCGCCAGACCCGCCCTGACCAGGGCAGCCTGCACCGCGGCACCGCAGGCATGCGGGTCAAGGCCGCCGGCATTGGTCACGATCTTTGTGCGGCCACCGCCCTGCCAGAATGGCACGAGCGACTGGACGACCTCGACAAAGTCCCGCGCATAGCTGGCGGTGGGATCCTTGGCCCGGGTGATCGCCATGATGGAAAGCGATACCTCCGCGAGATAATCGAGCGTCAGATAATCCAGATCCGGCTGCTGCGCCACCAGCCGCGCCGCGGCATCGGGCTGGTCGCCCCAGAAACCTGACGCATTCGCGATCTTGAGCGGACGGGACATGGCTCAGACCTGGATCACGCCGGTATGGAACGAGGCCTTGGCGGCGGGCCGGGTGGCCAGGGCGAAGGCCCGCAGCAGCGTGGCGCGCGTCTCGTGCGGCTGGATGACGGCGTCGACCCAGCCGCGGGCCGCGGCGTAGCGGATGTCGGCCTGCTCGACGTAATTCTCCTTCACCTGCTGGCGCAGGCGGTCGAGTTCCTCCTTGGGCCGGTCCTTGGCCGCGCGGGCGAGGATGTTGTAGACCACGTCGCTGGCCTGGGCCGCGCCCATCACGGCATATCTGGCATTCGGCCACGCGAGGATGAAGCGCGGATCAAAGGCCTTGCCGCACATCGCATAGTTGCCCGCGCCGTAGGAGCCGCCGGTGATGACGGTGATCTTGGGCACCGTCGAGTTGCTGAGCGCGTTGACCATCTTGGCGCCCGAGCGGATGATACCGCTCTGCTCCGCGTCCTTGCCGACCATGAAGCCCGACACGTCCTGCAGGAACAGCAGCGGCAGGCGCGTCTGGTTGCAGTCCATGATGAAACGCGCGGCCTTGTCGGCGGAGTCGGCGTAGATGACACCCGGCATCTGCAGGCCGGTCGCCTTGGACTGCACGCGCATGCGCTGGTTGGCCACGATGCCGACCGGGCGGCCGCCCAGCCGGGCGAAAGTGGTGACGAGCGACTTGCCGTAGTCGGCCTTGTATTCGTCGAGCGAGCCCGCATCGACCAGGCAACGCAGCAGGTCGCGCACGTCGTATTCGCGGCGACCGTCGAGGGAAACAATGTCGAGGATCTTGGTCGCCGGGAACTCGGGTTCCACGGCCGGCGGCAGCGCGGCCGGCGCCGCGGCCGGCAGCAATCCCACCAGGCTGCGCAGGCGCTTCAGGCAGGCCTCGTCGTTCTTCTCCTTGAAGTCGACCGTGCCGGAAAGCTCGGCGTGCATGGCCGCGCCGCCCAGCGTTTCTTGGTCGGTCTCCTGGCCGATCGCCGCCTTCACCAGCTGCGGACCGGCGAGGTAGAGGCCGCTGCCCTCGGTCATGAGGATCTTGTCGCACAGCACCGGCAGGTAGGCGCCGCCGGCGACGCAGTTGCCCATGATGGCGGCGTATTGCGGGATGCCGGCCGCGGAGATCACGGCGTTGTTGCGGAAGATCCGGCCGAAGTCGTCCTCGTCGGGGAAAATCTCGTCCTGCATCGGCAGGAACACGCCGGCCGAGTCCACCAGGTAGACGAGCGGCAGGTTGCACTCGAAGGCGATGCGCTGCGCGCGGAGCACCTTCTTGCATGTCATCGGCACGAAGGCGCCAGCCTTCACCGTGGCGTCGTTCGCCACGATCATGCAGGGATGCCCGCCGATGTCCGCGATGCCAGTCACCACACCGGCGCCGGGGAAATCGCCCCACTCCTTATACATGCCGTGGGCGGCCCAGAGCCCGAGTTCGAGAAAGGCCGCGCCTTGGTCATCCGCCAGCGCCGCGAGGCGCTCGCGCACGAACAGGCGCCCAAGCTTGTGCTGGCGGGCCTGACCGTCCGCCCCGCCGCCTTCGCGGAGCCCGGCCTCCTGCCGGGCAAATTCATGGTAATAATCGAGCAGGTTTTTCGGGGAGGACACGGGGCGCCTTGGGGTTAGCTTTCGCGCGACACTCTCACCACAAATCCCACTCCGGGCAAACTGCAATCCGGCCGCCGGGGCTACGCCATAAGGATGATTATGGGTTTCGCGGGTTGGGAAACCTAGTCGCTCGCGCGGGAAAGGAGTATGTTGCCGGACAAACCACCGCCGCGCATTTCCACCGGCCCAATCCCCCGCCCCATGAGTTCCGATGCCTTCACCGCGCCCTGGCGCGAGCAATTGTCCCCCGCCGAGATCGTTTTCCTGAACAAGGTGGCGCACTTCGCCGCGACCGAAATCGCCCCGCACGCCGATGCGTGGGAAAATGCGGAGGAACTGCCCCGCGCCGCCTTCATGAAGGCCGGCAAGCTCGGCCTGCTCGGCATCACGGCGCCGCGCGCGCTCGGCGGCCAGGGCTTCGGTTACGCGGCCTACGCGCTCGCGATCCGCGAGCTCGCCAAATACCAGGCGGCCTTCGCCATCGACGTCGCCGCGCACAACGCCCTCGGCTCCGGCCACCTGCTCGCCGCCGGCAGCCCGTCCCAGCACAAGCGTGTCCTCACCAAGCTCCTCAAGGGCACCTGGCTGGGCGCCTGGGCGCTCACCGAGCCCGAGGCCGGCAGCGACAGTGGCGGCGTGTTGACCACAGCCACCGAGGTCAAACCCGGCAAGTGGGAGCTCAACGGCTTCAAGCGCTACATCACGCTCGGCCGCACCGCGGATGTCATGATCGTGATGGCGGTCACCGGCAAAACCGCCGAGGGGCGCAAGGAGATCAGCGCCTTTCTCGTGAACCGTGCCGAGATCATTCCGGTCCGCAAGGTGCCGACCTGCGGGCTCCGCGCGAGCGACACCGCCGAGTTCAAGCTGGTGAACGCGAAGGCCGAGCTGATCGGCCAGCGCGGCACCGGGCAGGTCACCGCCCTCGCCTGTCTCGACAAGGGCCGCATCGGGGTCGCCGCCGTTTCGCTGGGCCTGGCCCGGGCCGCGCTTGACGCGGCGCTGCACCACGCCGTCAACCGCCGCCAGTTCGGCAAGCGTCTCGCCGATTTCCAGGCCCTCCAGTTCATGCTCGCCGACTGCGAGGTGGAACTGCGCGCCGCCGAGGCCCTCGTGCTGCAGGCGACCGTGCTCGCCTCACGCGGCGAGCGCCACACGATCGAATCCTCCGTCGCCAAGCTTTACGCCTCCGAGGCCGCCTCGCGCATCTGCAACCGCGCCCTGCAGATCCACGGCGGCTACGGCTATACCCGCGACATCCCCATCGAGCGATACTGGCGCGACGCCCGCCTGAGCGAGATCGGCGAAGGCTCCTCGGAGGTGCAGCGCATCGTCATCAGCCGGACCCTCTTGAAGAACCAGGAGTCCGCGCTGGCCGGTATCCGCTGAGCCAAACAAAAACCGCTGATGGATCTACCATCAGCGGTTTAAAGTGATGGCTAAGATCATGTTGAGCGCACGGCTCACTATATCGATGCTAGTGACAGCCAGCTCGCTTCCGCCAGCGGCATGACCTAGTGCCCCAGGGCCGCCTTGTGCTCGAACGTGCCCTGCCCATGCAAGGGATGGCCGTCCTGCTTGGCCATCTTGTATTCGGTGCCTTAGCTCTGTGTATTTCTTGCTTCTAGATGGCGCGGCCCAGAAGTCGGCGTGCCCGGACGTGTCGCAGACCGATAGTGAAAAAGGCGGATTATCTTCTCCCTAGGAGGAGATTTGGTCAGCCAGCAGGCCGTTTCCGGATAAAGCGCCATGAGGATGGATACTATCGCCTCAGCAAAATAGTCCGCTTCCAACTCCTGCCGGCTAAAAGAGTCGTGCTCACCGTCGAGCAGGCAAGATGCATCCAGTCCATAGCTACTATTGGGCACATGGTTCAGAAGGTAGTGACCGAGCTCGTGGCAAAGGTAGTAGCAATTGTCGGCCGTCTTAAGCTGCTTGTGCAGGTAAATGGTTTTGCGGCATCCCACATGGATCATGAACGCATGGATGGCCGGAGTATCTATATAACGGACCAGGCAATTCAAATGATGCGCAAGGAGGTGAGTCCACCGTCGCACGTCCCTTTCGAATTTCGGTGACTTTCGTTCTTCACGAACTTCAAACGCCAGGCGCACGGCGCTGCCGAAGAGATCTGCCTTTAAGAAGAAATCGGCCGGGACTTGGCCCGACCGGCGCTTCTTGTCCTCTCGCTCCTGAAAGGCGTCGAGAGACAGCAGGAAGGCCGGGACCAGAGTGGCCGCGATGCTTTCCTTGGCATCGACCCAAATCTTGATGGCGGCGTCGAGAGCCTCTGCGCGGTTCAGGGCAGCAAGAAAATCGCCGAACTGGCTGGTGCGAGATGACGCCGACGCATGGTTCAAGGCCCAATTCCACGCCAGCAACCGCAAGGCATCGGAGCCAGGCAACGTCGCTTCAAAAACATCCAGACACGCCGTCAACAGAGGGTCACGCTTGGCATGCAACCGCTTGAAACAAAGCGATTCCCAAGAATGGACCGCCCGCAACTTCAACCTCGAATGATACGAGGCAGACAATTTCCACGGATATTTAAGCAGATCCAGCGTGCCCTCTATGCCTTCTCTCTCATCCCTCCTATTCGGATCAATGTCATCCACGACTATGAACGTGCGTAAATACCGGATCCAATTTTTAAAAAGTAGAGAAACGCTCGTTCCCGGGGGCTCGGTGAGTTCGCGACGAAGCGGAAACACATGGCTGCAGCCGGCATCAGCCGGCAAGTCAATCACCTGGGAGAGATCAAGGGAGCCGACGTCCTTAAAGTTGATCTGCTGGTTTTTGCGGTGACGACAGGGCGCAGCGTCTTGATCAAAGTGCAGGACGACGAGATCCACCCGATCGGGAGCAGTTTTGTGGATCATTGGAGATTCTCCGGGTTGATGCGCATTTCGCGGGCAATGTCTCGTTCGAGTTGGAGCATGACAACCCGTAGAGCGGCTGGTGGCAGGGACGTTATGCGCCGGGGATTGGTCTGGTTCTTGGCGAGGGTGAAAACGACGCCGTTTAGGGCGTGGTAGCGGCGGCAGCGGGCGAGGCAACTGGCAGGGTCGCTGTAGGCGTCGCCAGTGCGATAGAAGTCCGCAGGAAGGTTCAGGGCGAGACAAAGTCCCCTCCAGAGGTCTGGCTTCGGCACCTGTTCCGGGTGTAACAGATAATACCCCACCACTTCGAGCGGCACATCGAGCCGGTGGCTGGCCAGCCACTCCTGCAACTGCACCGGCTTCACGGATTGCAGGAGCACGTGCAAGCTCAGGACCACGTGGATGTAGGGCGCCTGCAGCCGCGCGGCAATCGGATCGGCCGCCAGCCAGCCCGTGATGTCGAGTGTGATGTGGGGCTCCTTCGCCGCAGCCGGCTCCTGAAAACGCTGATAATGCCACCAGCTCAACCGCACCACCAAGGTGACGAGGGCAACGATCAGCAGCGAAACGTGCCAAAAATGGCGCACGGTCACGGACAGGTTTCTGAGATTGTCTAGAACCAGCGGTCCAAGTCCGAGCCCCAACCAGGGATCGATAGTGGCGAAGAACACTAGGGCGGCGACGACCCCGCTGGCGATCCATTGCAGCACGCGAAAGAAAAGCTTCCAGCCCGGGCCGAAGCCACTGA
The DNA here is from genome assembly GCA_041909435.1 of Lacunisphaera sp. GTDB lineage: Bacteria > Verrucomicrobiota > Verrucomicrobiia > Opitutales > Opitutaceae > Lacunisphaera. Next base: position 21,333 of record JAYRDK010000012.1, on the reverse strand, counting down.
AGCGGAACTGGAGGTGCGGGCTCATCGTCGTCGAAAGTTGAGGGCGGTGACGGTCCGGGGCGTGGGGTAGTAGAGGTATCAGTCGGTCAAGACGGCGGTTCGGTCAGCGGCGATTATAGGGGCTCTGGTTGGTGGGTTTTAGTGGGATGCCCTGCTCGGACGCCTTGGAGTAGATGGCGCCCTCAGGGCGGCCCAGCTTGAGGCTGATGACGCGCGTGGGCGTATTTTCGCCAGCGAGTTGCCGGAGCTGGCGGACGTCGCCGGAGGACCAGCGCTGACCGGAATTGCGGGTGGATTTACTCATATGTTGATCGGGCTTGTGGATACGGTTGCGGGAAATCAGTTGGGGAACGGATCGGGATCGCCGTCCGGCCGGCGGAGCGTGGGCCAAAGGCGGTGGATTTCGCGGAGAGCAGCCTGCAGCTGCTGTTCGCGCAGGCGCGGCAGCATGTGGGCGGGGATGACCGCGCGGGAGAAGCAATCGATCAGGCGTGTTTCGGCCGGATCGAGCTCCAGGCCGGGGAAATTCAGGCGCTGGGCGTATTTGAGCAGGAGCAGGAGGATGATCTCGGAAGAGTCACCGGAGACCCGGCTTTGAGAGAGGCGAAATTTGGTGAGCGAGAAGAACCCGGTGGCGGCATTGCGGGTGATGATTTCCGGCCGCACGCTGATGACGACGTCGTCGAGCTCGAGCAGGGCGTTGCGGCGCACCTTAAGGTGATCGCCTGCGGCCGGAACGAGTGGCCCGCCGATGGAGAGGAAGCGTTCGAGCATCACGGCGTTGTTCTCCAGTTTGGCGGCGTGCTGCCTGCTGCGAGCGCGGGTGCCACGCTGCTTCGCGATTTCCACGTGGATCACGTCGCGGTCGAACTCGACGTCGTCGAAGGCGCGCACGATCGCGCAGCTCGCGGAGTGATAGTAGGGTGCCCGGTGCGAGTTGCCGAACTTCTGGTCAGCGAGCATGCGAGTTTTCGCGGCCGGCGTGGCGAAGGGGAATTCCCCCAGCTGATTCGCTGAGATCCGCGGGCGTTCGATAGAAAGGGAAGAGATGACCATAATTCAGGCGGTTTTGGAGTTGAGTGAGGTCTGGCACCCCGGATTCTATTAAATTCCGAGGCATATCGCACGCCTCAGGATTCTTACCGCTTGGTTCACTGGGTCTGGATGTCTACATGAGAGGGAGGACATACCCTACTCTTGAGCACACGAACCACCCCACCTCCCTCACGGCGGCCACGCTCGCTACACCAATTCTTCCTTCTCGCCGCCAAGGCTCATTTTCCCCGGCATAACGACGGCCTGCACCACCGTATCCTCGACCGTCTGCTGATGAAGCGGACCGTCGGGGACGGCTGGGTTTCCCGCGCTGACCTGCTGACCCTCTGGCCGGGCAAGCCCGCCGTGGACGAGGAAGCTGTCATCCGGGCGACCAAGAAGATCAGCAACACGGTCAAGCGCTTGGAGAAGCAGATCGCCCGGTATCTTACTTGGATATTCCCCCACCTGCGCATCGAGATTCAGCGCCGGCCAGCCAAGCACGCCTCGCATTTCAGAATCAATCTGCAGGAAAAGGGAGCACCTTGGGTGTTCGGAAAAAGTGAGACGGCCGGTCACACCCTGCCGCATCACTTTGGCTATCGGTTTCACGGCGGCGTCAGCCACAAAGCACATGTCCTCGCCTGGGCGACGGCTCTGCCCGGGCGGATGCTCGCGGTGGAAGCAGTGCGGGAGCCGCCCGAAGCGGAATGGTCCCCCCCCAGTCATCCCAAGGCCTATGCGAAGAACCGTGACGAGCATTTCGAGAAAGAGCGCGCCTTGGCCAAAAAGGAAGGGCGGCCCGATCTCCACGACAGTCATATCTGGGGCATTCGGGAGGTCGAGGTAAACGCGGGCGGAAGCAGCACCTCGGTCCGGATCACGACCGACCGGACCGGCTATTCCGACCTGCACTTCCTGAAGTGCCATCTCGACCAAAATTTCGGCTCTGTGCACAAACAGACCTACCGACAGTGGCTCAAGCTTTCGGATGACCCACGGGGGGATTTCTGCCCGCCGCGCGACGCGCTCTGCGTCTATGTGCTCGTGCTCACCCGCAAGCCCGAGCTGACCGTTTTCTTTGGCAAGCAGCGGTGGAGCGGAAAGTGGGACGTCACGGCGGCAGGGGCGGCATGTTCCGCTCATTATGGTGTCGACGATGAAAACCCGGACATCGCCAACCAGGTCTGCGGCGTGCTACACAAGGAAACCGGCCTCAAGATCAAGAAGGATGCCATCAAGTGGCTCGGCGTGGCCCGCGGCGTGACGGCGGGCTGCTCCACCGGCGTGCTCGCGCTGGTGCCGACCAACGACGACGTCCCACAGGTGCTACAAAAATTCAAGCGCAGGCGCGAGAAGCACGACCTCGAGGAGCTGGAAGCCGTCCCTCTGGCGAAAGCCCGCGAGTGGCTGGAAACCATCCCTCCCGAAAAGCGCGAACAGTTCCTCGAGCTTTCACTAGCCCTCGCCGCGATCGATCAGAAGCTGGCGGAAGCACTGTAGCCAACACCCACCAGAGCGCCCGTCTCGATTCGAGGCGCCACGGTTGAGCCATTCCGTAGCCTTAGACAGATGCCGCCCTCCGCTAAAACGCAGCAGGCGGCTGTTGAACTTGAGGGCCGACAAAGCGCCTCTTCAGGCCAGGCGCTTCACCGTGTCGGGGTGAAGGCCGAGGATTTCCGATACCTAGCCGGCAGAAAGCAAATTCCCGGCGTCGAGTTCGGATGAAAGTTCCATTTTTAACCCGTCTTTCGCTTCTTCAGAATCTGGCAATAAATAGGTGGAGATAGCCACCCCTCCCTCAATTTATTTAAAAAATAGCACTCAGCTATTTGCCTTCGAGCCAGTTCTTCAAAACCAGCGGAGGGAGCTTATCGATTAGGTCGCGCGAGAAACGTTCTTTCGGGAAGAATCCGAATAGCGGAGCCAAAAATTTATCCGCCCGAGTATCGCCTTGAGCATACAGATTCATCGCGAGAACCGTGGCAGGCTTAATGAGCGATTCAATTTGCGCGTCGATGTGTGCGCCCTTCACCGGATTGTAGTGGATCGACTGCGCTGATTTCAGCTCACCATTTGGCACAATGTCAGTCAGCCATTCTACCCAGAACACTTTTAGATGATGGTTTTGAACAATGTTAGCCTGCTCCATTTCGATCGCCTTCGTGAGCGTCACCCGCGCCGTCTCTAGCTTATTGTTATCTCGAAGATCCTTCCCGCAGAGCTCCACCACCGGGCCGCGCAAAGGCACCCCGTATTTGCGGCCATCTGTTGCTTCCGACGCCAGCCCGACTGATTTGATCGGCACACTAGCCTCATCGATGGGATTGAATATTTGATCAGGAATCAGTTCAAACGCGGCCGGCTTTAGGTGACCGAATTTGTGTCGGGTGAGCCATTTAGGGCTGGTCGAATAAAGACGAAAACATTCCGTAGGCACATCGACGGTGCAGACAAAAAAGGGAATTTCCTGCTCATACAACCAACGCGCACCTTCCTCCCTCCAGCGGGGATTCTCGCCTTTGGTGAAGCCGCCGTAGATAAACTCCTTTCCAGATTCGGATCCGCACTGGACGTTGTAGGGAGAATGAAAGGTCAAACGCTGCTCTTCGTCTTCCCGCGACAATACACAGTGAAAATCGATCCCGTAGTCCTCTTGGCGCGGCACTGGAGCAGATGCGCCCAGAGCGGAAAGGAAACACTGGGCAAAATATTCGTTGAGGTTCGACTTGTGCCAGCTGGCTCCCTGTAGGTTGGGCATATGGCCGAATATTAAATCTTCAGCGGCTACACACAACGCCGAAGGCTTACCGAGGACACAAGGACTACTCGTCCTTGTGTCCTCGGTGTAATTCGTTGGGAATCGGCCGAAAATCGCCCTTTGGGGCTCCTCCAAACCCGGCACTTATAACGCAAAGAGACCGTTGGCATCTTATTGGCCAACGGTCTCTTAAAGTGGTGGCGAGTCTCGGAATCGAACCGAGGACACAAGGATTTTCAGTCCTCTGCTCTACCAACTGAGCTAACTCGCCATTACCGAAAGGGGCCGAGTTAAAAGGGCGCCGGAAGGACGCGTCAACGGGGAATTTGCGCTTTCGGCGGCGGCACCGGCGCGAGGTTCCCGCGCCACAATTCCCGGTAGATCGCGCTGTCCGGCACATCGAGGCGGGCCAGGTCGAAATCCCGCGCCTCCACGTAATCCATCCCGTAGTGAAACGACGCCAGCAGCAGCGGATAGGAGAATTTCTGCCTCTGGTGCAGGTAACTCCGGCACCAGGCAAGGTAGTCGACGCCGGCCGCCAGATTCCGGCGCCAGGCCCAGACATTGGGTTCGTAGGGCTCACGGTTTACCGTGCGCCAGGCCCCGGGTTTGATCTGCATCAGTCCCCTCGCCTCGCCGTTGCGGGCTTGGGGATCGAAGTTCGATTCCGCGGCGACCAGCGCGTAGATGAACGCCGCATCCAGGCGATAGCGCTCCGCCAGCGGCTGGATGGCCCCCCACACGGTCTCGCGGGTCGCAGGATCGGGCGCGGCCGCATCCTTGCGGCCGCAGCCAACGGACAGGAACAGGCAGCCCGCCGTGAATATTACGATTGGCCGCACCATGGGCGTGTCGCGGGCGGGGTCGCCCGCGCTCCAAAAACCTGGAGCCACGGCGACCTCGCCGTGGCATCTCAGTGCCGGCGGAAGACCAGCGTGGCGTTGTGGCCGCCGAAGCCGAGGTTGTCGGTCAGCACGGTGTCGATCTTCGCCTCGCGCTTCACGTTCGGCGTGTAGTCGAGGTCGCACTCCGGATCCGGGGTCTCGTAATTGATGGTCGGCGGCACGATGCCGGTCTCGATGGCCTTGACGCTGATGACCGCCTCGATGCTGCCGGCCGCGCCGAGCAGGTGGCCGGTCATCGACTTGGTGGAGCTGATGTTCACCTTGCGGGAGTGGTCGCCGAAGATCTTCTTGATGGCGATCGTCTCGAACTTGTCGTTGTAGGGCGTCGAGGTGCCGTGCGCGTTGATGTAGTCGACCTGGTGCGGCTCGACGTTGGCGTCGCGCATGGCCTTGATCATCGACTGCGCCAGCCCCTTGCCCTCCGGATCGGGCGAGGTGATGTGGTAGGCGTCGCAGGTGGCGGCATAGCCGGCCAGCTCGCAATAGATGTGGGCACCGCGGGCCAGGGCGTGCTCAAGGCTCTCGATCACCAGGATGGCCCCGCCCTCGCCCATGATGAAGCCGTCGCGGTTCAGGTCGAAGGGACGGCTGGCCTTCGCGGGATTCTCGTTGTTCGTGCTCATCGCCTTCATCGAGCAGAAGCCGGCGTAGGCCAGCGGCGTGATGGCGGCCTCGGCGCCGCCGCAGACCATGACGTCGGCCTCGCCGCGACGGATCATCCGAAGCGACTCGCCGATGGCGTGGGTGGCGGTCGAGCAGGCGCTGACCACGCCGAAATTCGGCCCGCGCGCCCCGAGCTCGATGGCCACCAGGCCGCCGCACATGTTGCTGATGAGGGCGGGAATCATGAAGGGCGACACCTTGCGGGGGCCGCGCTCCAGCAGCACCTTGTGCTGGTTCTCGATGGTCCACATGCCGCCGATGCCGGAGCCGATGATGACGCCCACGCGGTCGGCATCCTCCTTGGTCATGTCGAGCTTGGCGTCCGCGATGGCCTGCCTGGCCGCGCAGAAACCGAAATGCGTGTAGCGGTCGTTGCGGCGGACCTCCTTCGGGTCCATGTGCTGCGCCGGATCCCAGCCCCGCACCTCGGCGCCAATCTGGCAGCTGTAGTCCTTCGCGTCGAAGAGCGTCACCTTGTCGATGCCGCACTTGCCGGCCACGATGGCGGCCCAGAAATCGTTCACATTGTGGCCCAGGGAGGCGACCACGCCCATGCCGGTGACAACAACGCGCTTTTGAGAAGGAGGATTTTCCATCGGTAATAGTCGTGGGTGGAAATGAAAAAAGCGCCCTACCAGACCAGCGCTAGGCCAGACGGTAGAACGCTTCGGTCAAATGGCCAAAATTTATTTCTTACCGGCCTTGTTTTGGATGTAGGCGGTGACGTCACCGACAGTCTGGAGCTTCTCGGCGTCGGACTCGGGGATCTCGCCCTTGATCTCGTCCTTGAACTCCTCTTCGAAAGCCATGATCAGCTCGACGGTGTCGAGTGAATCGGCGCCAAGGTCGTCGAGGAACGACGCCTGCGGAGTGATTTGCTCCTCGTTAACATTCAGTTGGTTAACGATGATTTCTTTGACGCGCTGGTCGATGGTTTTCTGGTCAGCCATGAGATTGGAAATTGGATCTAAAACGTTGGTGAAAGAGGTCACATGACCATGCCGCCGTCAACGGTAAAAACTTGCCCGGTGATGTAACCCGCTTCCTCAGAACAGAGAAACGCAGTCATGTGGGCGATATCCACCGCCTCGCCGAGGCGTTTGAGCGGGATGACGGAGGTGATCTTTTCCGCGGCCTCGGCGGGCAGCGCGGCGGTCATGTCGGTCTTGATGAAGCCCGGGGCGACGGCATTCGAGGTCACGCCGCGTGCGGCAAACTCCTTGGCGATCGCCTTGGTGAAGCCGATGAGGCCCGCCTTGGCCGAACAGTAGTTGGCCTGGCCGGCATTGCCCATGATGCCCACCACCGAGGTGATGTTCACGATGCGGCCCCAGCGCTTCTGGGTCATCGAGCGGCCGATGTGCTTCGTCCAGTGATAGCAGCTGGTGAGATTGGTCGTGATGACGGAGTTCCAGTCCTCCTCGGACATGCGGAACAGCAGGCCGTCCTTCGTGATGCCGGCGTTGTTGACGAGGATGTCGATCTGGCCGAACTCGGCGAGCAGGTCGGCGCTGGCCTTGGCGACCGCGGCGCCGTCGGCCACGTCCACGGCGAGGGCCTTGGCCTTGCCGCCTGCGGCGGTGATGGCCGCCGCCGTCGCCCCGCAGCTGTCGGCGGACTTGCTCACACAGATCACGGTCACGCCGCCCTTGGCCAGCAGTTCCGCGATGGCTTTGCCGATGCCCCGGCCGGCGCCGGTGACAAGGGCCACACGATTGTTGTAGGTCAGACTCATAAGGGTGAGGGCGCCATAGCTCGCCGCACCCCGGACGTTTGTCAATACACGTCGCGCTGGTAGCGCTTGTCCTTCTTCATCTGCTTCACGTAGTCCGCGGCGGCCGCCGGCTCCAGGCCGCCGTGCTGCGCGATGATCTCGTGCAACGCGAGGTCGACGTCCTTCGCCATGCGGTGGGCGTCGCCACACACGTAGAAATGCGCGCCGCCCTTGACCCAGGCCCAGAGTTCCGCGGCGGCCTCGCGCATGCGATCCTGCACATAGACCTTCTTCGCCTGGTCGCGGGAGAACGCCAGGTCGACCCGCGCGACCTTGCCCTCGGCCAGCAGCTTCTTCCACTCGTCGCCGTAGAGGTAGTCGGTGGCGGCGTGCTGGTCGCCGAAGAACAGCCAGTTGCGGCCGGGCGCATTGGTGGCGATGCGCTCCTGCACGAAGGCCCGGAACGGCGCGATGCCCGTGCCCGGCCCGATCATGATGACATCCTTGGTCAGGTCGGCCGGCAGGCCGAAGTGCGACTCGGCCACGAAGACCGGGACGGGCGTCTTCCGCCGCGTGACCCGGTCGGACAGGAAGGTGGAGCACACGCCGTAACGCCGGCGGCCGTTGGACTCATAACGCACCGGCGCGACCGTCAGGTGCACCTGGCCGGGAAACATCTTCGGCGAGGAGGCGATCGAGTAGAGCCGCGGCATGAGCCTACGCAGGTGGTCGATGAACTCCTGGGGCGTCAGCTTCGCGCCGGGAAATTCCTCAAGCAGGTCGAGGTATTCGCGCTGGCCCAGGAACAGTTCCAGCGCTTCCTTGCCCTCGGGCGCCAGCAATGCCGCCAGCTGCTCCTTCTCCTTGGGGTCCGTCGTCTTGGCCGCCAGCGTCTCGAGGATCTTCTTGGTCGGACCGGCGAGCGAGACCTTCGTGGTCAGCGCCTCGCGCAGGCTGATGGCGGCGGTCATCCGGGCGGGCAACACCGGTTCGTTGCCGGTGGCGCCCAGCAGCTCGATGACCTCCTCGACCAGCTGCGGGCGGTTCGAGGGAAAAATGCCGAGCGAATCGCCGACCTTGTAGGTCAGGCCGCTGCCCGCGATGTCGATCACCAGGTGCCGCGTGTCCTTGCTCGAGCCGTCCTTGTTGAGCACGCGGTTCTCCAGCAGTTTGGCGGCAAGCGGGTTGTCCTTCGTGTAAGGGCTGAAAGGCGGGGTCGAGACATGCATGCGAGTGGGAATTTTACTCCCGCGGCGGGAGGCCTTGGCAAGCTTCGTCTGTGTCAGGGGAATCTCGTTGCGCCGCCCTCCGCCGCGTGCCATTCAGCGGCTTCATATCCATGGAACCCGTCCGCATCCAAAAACTCATCGCCGAGGCCGGCGTCTGCTCCCGCCGGGCCGCCGAGGCGCTGATCGTCGCGGGCGAGGTCTATGTGAACGGCGAAAAGGCCGCCCTGGGCCAGAAGGTCGAGCCGGGCGTCGACAAGGTCACCGTGCGGGGCAAACCGCTCAAGCCCCACGCCCAGCCCAAGTTGGCGCTCGTCATGCACAAGCCTCGCGGCGTCGTCTGCAGCAACAGCGACCCCCACGCCGACCACACCATCTTCGACCTGCTGCCGCGCGAGTGGGCCAAGCTGCGGCTCTTTTGCGCCGGCCGGCTCGACAAGGACAGCGAGGGTCTGGTCATCCTCACCTCCGACGGCGACCTGGCCCACAAGCTCATGCACCCGTCTAATCTGGTCGTGAAGCGCTACTACGTTTCGCTGGAGGAGCCCTTCCCCGCCGGCCGTCTGCGCCAGCTGCTGCGCGGCGTGGTCATCGAGGGCGAGCACCTCAAGGTCGAGAAGGCCAGCCTGGTCAACCCCAAGGCCGACCGCAGCTCCACCGAGCTCGACGTCCACATGCACCACGGCAAGAAGCGCGAGATCCGCCAACTCTTCACCGCCCTGGGCTTCGAGGTCCGCCGTCTCCGCCGCTACCAGATCGGCGCCCTGCGCCTGAAAGGAATTCCTTTGCGCGGCGTGAAACAACTTTCTAGCAAGGAAATCCAATCTCTCTTCGTCGTCCCGGTGGCGCACTACCGTGAGATGACCCCCTCCACCTCCGATGAAAACTAAGCTCATCCTGCTCGCCCTCGCCTTCGCCGCGTCGCTCTCCGCCGATACGCTGAAGACCGACACCGCCGTCTTCGTCCAGACCGACCCGAAGTCCCCCGTCCTGACCCGCCTCAAGGCCGGCAGCACGATCACCGTCGTCGGCGAGGCCCCGGCCGGCTGGCGCCGCGTCGAGGTCAGCGGCCCGTTCGAGGCCTACGCCCAGAGCCGCGACATCACCAAGGGCCTCGAGGTCCGCGAGGGCGGCAACATCTACGCCGCCCCGCGCAAGGACGCGCAGCTCCTCGCCGTGGCCGCCGCGGGCGACAAGTCCGAGGTCGTCGGCCTGGCCGGCGGCGACTGGGTGCAGGTCCGCCTTGAGAAGAAGCTCCAGGGCTTCATCGCCGTCGGCGAAGCCGCCAACATCTCCGCGGAGGCCACCAAACCCATGGTCGCCGTCACCGCGCCCCCGGTCCCGCCGGGCCCGACCACCGCCCTCGGCCGCCCGGTGGCCCCTTCCGCCAGCTCCGCGGAGACCCCCCGCCTCTTCGCCGGCACGCTCGTGCTGGCCCGCCGCCCCATCCTCAATCCGAACCCGCCCTACGACTACCAGGTGACCGATGCCAGCGGCCGCCGCTTCGCCTACGTCGACACCCGGCGCCTGCTGCTCACGGACAAGATCGAGAACTTCCTCGACCGCGACATCACCATCACCGGCACCGTGCGGAACACCGTTGACGGCAAGGACCTCGTCATCGCCGCAGAGTCCATGGCGCTGAAGAAATAACCCTCCCCCTCCCGGCCGGCCGCCTGGGCCGGCCTTTTTTATCCATGGAACTGATCGACGGTAACAAAATCGCGGCGGACATCATCGCCGAACTCAAGTCCCAGGTCGCCGCGCTCCCCGGCCGCCCGCCCTGCCTCGCCCTCGTGCGGGTCGGCGAGGATCCGGCCTCCGTCTCCTACGTGAAGAAGAAGGAGACCGCCTCCGCCACCATCGGCATCACCAGCCGCCTCATCTTCCCGCCCGTCACCATCTCACAGGACGAGCTCTTCGCCCTGATCGACGGACTCAACGCCGACGCCGGCGTCGACGGCATCCTCGTGCAGTCGCCGCTGCCGAAGCACATCAACGAGGTCGCCGTCTTCCGCCGCATCGCCGCGCACAAGGACGTCGACGGCTTCCACACCATGAACCTCGGCAAGCTCGCGCAGGAGGACGACACCGGCTTCGTCGCCTGCACGCCCGCCGGCATCATGGAGCTCCTCCAGCGCTCGGGGGTTTCACTCTCCGGCAAACACGTCGTCGTGCTCGGCCGCAGCCTCATTGTCGGCAAACCCGCCGCACTGCTCGCCATGCAGCGCAAGTCCTGGGCCAACGCCACCGTCACGGTCTGCCACTCGCAAACCGCCAACCTCCCGGCCCTCACCCGCCAGGCCGACGTCCTCATCGCCGCCATCGGCAAGCCCGAGTTCGTGACCGCCGACATGGTCAAGCCCGGCGCCGTGGTCATCGATGTCGGTGTCAACCGCGTCGCCGACGCGACCAAAAAGTCCGGCTACCGGCTCACCGGTGACGTCCACTTCCCCACGGTTTCGCCGCTCTGCCGCAAGATCACCCCCGTCCCCGGTGGCGTGGGGCCGATGACCGTCGCCATGCTCATGCAGAATACGGTCAAGGCCCGGCGGCAAAACGCCTGACGGGCCGCCTTAAAATAGGGGCTTTCCCCTTAACTGAACCTTGCCAGCCGGAGGCAAACCCCTTTGCCTCAGCCTTCAACCAGCATGGCCACACCCAAGATTCTTGTCGTCGATGACCAGCCGATCAACGTCCAGCTGCTGAAGCGCAAGCTGGAGCGCGAGGGCATGATCGTGGCCACCTCCTACTCCGGACGCGAGGCGCTCGACCTGGTCAAGGCCGACAAGCCCGACCTCATCCTGCTCGACGTGATGATGCCCGAGATGGACGGCATCGAGGTCTGCCAGCGCCTCCAGGCCGACAAGGAGACCAAGGCCATCCCGGTCATCTTCATCACCGCCCGCACCTCCAAGGAGGGCAAGATCGAGGGCCTCGGTGTCGGCGCCGTGGACTACATCACCAAGCCCATCGACCTCGACGAGACGCTCGCCCGGGTGCAGACGCAGCTTCGCTTCGTCTCGATCAACCGCGAGCTGATCGAGCTGCAGACCCGCCTCGGCGAATCCCGCCGCTCCGCCACCATCGGCGCCGTCACCCAGGGCATCGCGCACAACCTGAACAATCTCCTCGGCGTCGTCATCGGCTACGTCGACCTGATCAAGGCCTACCACGAGAAGCCCGAGCTGGTGAAGAAGAACGCCCAGCACCTCGAGGACGCCGTCAACCGCATCGTCGGCATCATCAAGCAGCTGACCGGCCTCGTGGTGAAGAACCGCCCGCCGCTCATCCGCGCCAGCCTCGCCCGCATGATCGACAGCGGTATCCGCCGCTACCAGATCGAATACAAGATCGACCAGCCGATCACCATCGAGCACGCCACCGCCGAGGTGCTGATCGACACCAACGTCGAGGTGTTCGAGGACACGCTCTCCAAGCTCCTGGTCAACGCGTGGGAAAGCTACCACGACGAACCCGACGACAAGCGCCCGATCAACATCCGCACCGAGGTCGTCGAGCGCCCCGAGGAAGGCCGCTTCGCCCTCGTGCACATCGAGGACCGAGGCCGCGGCATCGACCCCGAGATCCGCGACCACGCCTTCGAGCCGTTCACCAGCACCAAGCACACGGTCGGCGTCGGCATGGGCCTGACGGTCGCGCGTCACGCCATGCGCAACCTCGGCGGCGAGGTCACCCTGGCCGACCGTCCCGGCGGCGGCGCCATCTGCACGATCCGCCACCCGCTTGAGCGGAAGAACAAGGACAAGGCCTGAAGTGGAGCCGCAGCGACCCCGCTGCGGTTGCGTTCGCGGGCGAGGTCGCCCGCACTCCATGCGCTTCGGAATTCTCGTTGCCGGCCGCATACCGGCGCGGCTAATCATCTCTGCGTCGTGATCCCGCTTCCCAAGACCGCCTTCCTTGGCGCCGGCAACCTCGCCTCCGCCATCGTGCGCGGGTTGCTCACCCACCGCGCCTGCGCGCCGGGGGACATCGCCTGCACCAGCAAGACCGGCGAATCCGCGCGCCGGCTCGCCGCGGACACCGGCGTCACCTTCGAGCCCGACCTGGCTAAGCTGCTCGCGGGCGCCGACACCGTGGTCGTGGCCTTCAAGCCCCAGTCGCTCGCGGGCGCCGACCCGCGGCTGGGCGAACTGACCGCCGGCAAGCTCGTCATCTCGCTGCTCGCGGGCAAGACGATCGCCACCCTCGCCCGGACCTTTCCCCGGGCCCGCAACATCGTCCGCACCATGCCCAACACCCCGGCGGCGATCGGTGCGGGCATGACCACCTATGCCACCCTCGCCCCGCTCGGCGCAACCGACCAGCAGACGCTCGTGACCATGCTCGGCGCGCTCGGCCAGCACCTGCCCGTCGCGGAGAACCACCTCGACGCGCTCACCGCTCTCGGCGGCAGCGGCCCGGCCTTCCTCTTTGAATTTGTCGCCGGCCTGCGCGACGCCGGCATCGCCGCCGGCCTGCCCGTTGACGTCGCCACCAAGGTCGCGCTCGAGACCACCCTCGGCGCCGCCCGCCTGCTCGCCCGCAGCACCGAGACCCCCGAGGCGCTGCGCGACAAGGTCACCTCGCCCAACGGCACCACCTATGCCGGCCTGCAGGTGATGGCCGCGCGGCAGTTTCGCGAAACGCTGAAGGAAACCGTTCTCGCCGGCACCCGCCGCGCGGGCGAGCTGTCGCGGGATTAATTTCCCGGCCGCGCGAACACCCCCGGCGCCACGGCCGGATTGGCCTCCATCCGGTCGATCACCGCCACGTGGAGCAACCGCCCGTTGACCATCGTCTCGATGTGGTGCGGCTGCATCACCCCGCCCACCAGCCGGAAATCCTTGAAGAGCGTGTCCACCGCCACGCGCTGGCCGTTGGTCACGCGGTAAACCGTGCGTTTCACGATCTCGGCGGTCTGCGTGTCCACCCAGAGAAAGAACAGGTGGTCGTTCCGGTCCATCACAAGCAGCTTGTAGGCGGGCCGGCCCTCGACCGGTTCCTCACCCGCGTAATCCACCGAGAAACCCTTGGCGGCAAAGTTCACCAGCGGGCCGTCGAAATCGGCGTTGATGATGAATTCCCGCGCATCGGCTTCCGCCATGGCCTGCGGCGCGCCGCCTTTCGTCTCGCTGTGGCTGGTCCACGGCGCCGATTCCCCGTCGTAAACCTGCAGCGCCCGGCGCACCGGCGTGAAGCTCTCGACCCGCAGCCGGTTGGGCCGCTGGGCCACAAGCAGGAAAGGCACGACCTCGCCGTTGATGAAGGTGCGGCCCTCGGCCCGCACCGCCACCAAGGCCGCGAGCTTGTCGCCGGCCCGTTCCGCGTGCCGGCGCGCAATCTCATGCCCCAGCTGGGCATGACCACCGGTCACCAGGGCAACCGCGGCGAACAGGTAAAACAATCGGCGCATACGCGGGCAACTTGCTGGGCCGGCCGCCGCATTGCAAGTGGCACCTGCCCCGGCTTTCGGCCCGGCCACTTGTCACTTGCCACTTATCCCTTGTCACTTTCCCCTCCGGTCATGGGCATGGAATTCGGCTGGTGGGACAAGGACGACGAGGGCGTCAAATGGCAGATCAATGCGCGTTTTCACGGCGGCCACGTCGTGTTCAGCCGCAAGACCGGCCACAATTCCTCGTGGGAGGATTTCGCGCCCACCGACGAGCAGTGGGACCGGCTCATCAGCGAGGCCGAGCGCCGCCTCCCCCGCCGCCTCATGAGCCAGAAGGAATTCGAGAAGCTCAAGGGCCAGCGCCGCGTGTAGGTTGCGCGCTTGCGCGCAACGTGGCGGGCAATGACGCCACCTACCGGGTCTCGGCCACGAACCACTTTCTGGCCCGCGGCCAGATGAACAGAAACGCCGGCGCCAGCTCGTGCGGACGCTCCGCGATCCAGCGGTCGATTTCCGCCACCGTGAACCAGCCGCCGCGCTCGATCTCATCCGCCTGCAGCACAAACGGCCCCTCGGCCTCGACGCGGTAGACCCAGACGAATTCCTGCCCCGTCTCCTCGCGGGCCTCGATCTTGAACAACCGCTGGGGCGGCCGCGCCGGCCGGCAGCCGATCTCCTCCGCCAGCTCGCGCACCGCCGTGCCGTCGTAGTCCTCGCCCGCCCCGACGTGCCCGGCGGCCGAGGAATCCCACACACCGGGAAAAAGGTCCTTCTGCATGGACCGCTGGTGCAGGAACACCTGCCCGGCACGGTTGGTGACCAGCAAATGCACGGCCCGGTGCCGGAGCTTGCGCCGGTGCACCTCGCGCCGGGCCAGCTGGCCGGTCACCCGGTCCTGCTCGTCCACCACGTCGAAAAGCTCGTCCAGATTCTGTCCCACGAATAAGCTTTGTCATTGGCCCGCATTCGTGTCCATTCGTGGTTTTTCCAATTTTCCCATGGCCAAAATCGAAGTCAGTCAGGTCGCCGAGATCCTCAAGAAGCACAAGCTCGACCCCTCCATCCTCCGCGAGATCGTCGAGGAGATGAACGAGGTCACCGCGCCCGCCGCGGACGAGGACATCAAGCCGCCCGCGCCGAAGAAGCAGTTCGTGATCGTGCTCTCCGACATGGAGGGCAAGCTGCCGAGGAAGGACCTCACCGGCTGGGTCGTGCAGATCGCCGAGAACGCCAGCCCCTACTCGACCACCGACCGGATCTTCAAGGGCGCCTATGATTTCAACGCCTCGAAGAAGGGCCGCATGCTGCCGGTGAAGTCCGTCGGCGAGGCCCTCGAGAGCGCCAGCGCCAAGTATTTCAAGGAGTCCGAGCTCTGGGTGAAGACCAAGCTCCCGGTCGCCGTCGTCGTCACCGATAACGTCCTCCCGAAGGACGAATTCAAGACCGAGAAGGTCGACAAGCGCCGGAAGGATATCTAGCCGCCGCCGGTTACAGGCTCAGCTGCCAACCGACGTAACCCAGCAGGTTCGCCCGCGGGGCGTTGTGATTGTGCAGTTCGCGGCCGACCGTCAGCAGCAGCCCGGCCCGTTCCGTCACAGGCACCAGCACGGCCAGGTTGGCCACCAGCTCGGTGCGGTGCAGGCCGTGGTCGGCCTGCCAGTTGAGCTCGGCGGCGACCTCCGTGCCGCCCGGCAACACCCGCAGCAGGGCCACGCCGCCATACCAGCCCGCGGCCGATTTTGAAGGCAGGGCCCGCCCCGCCTCCAGGAGCAGAGCACAGCCCGCGACCGTCAGCTGCCACTGCACCGGCAGCAGGAGGATGTTTTCGTCCGGCACCAACCCGCGTTGCGCCGCGTCCGAACCCGGCGTGCGAAACTCGAACTGCGGAAACACCGACGCGGCCCGGCCCCCGGCCTCATCCTCCCAGAAACGCCACTTGAGACCCGCGAGGGAATTCCCCAGCCCGTCCTCGCGCGCCGCCCCGGCCGGACGCAACCAAACCCACGCCACCTCGTATTTGAGCTGCAGCGCCGGCCCGAGCCCGCGGTTGAGATCAACGATGGGCCCGGCGAACGCCTTCTCACCCGGACGGTGCTCGCCGGCCACGCCGAGGTTGATCTCCCACGCGCCCGGCCCGGGCGTGCCCGGATCCTCGGTCAGCAGGGTCGGCCCGGCCGTAGCGGCCAGCGTCAGCGTGAGGCCCAGGATGATTGAGCCCGCGGTCTGTAGTTTCATGGCAAGGGATGCCCCGGTCCGGCCAGGGGGATGACGGTTATCACCAGGCTGATCACCAGCAGCACCAACGAGGTGATCAGCGACCACTTGAGCGTGAACCGCTGGTGGTCGCCCAGCTCGATGCCGCACAGGCCCACCAGCAGGTAGGTCGAGGGCACGAGCGGGCTCAGCAGGTGCACCGGCTGGCCCACGAGCGATGCCCGCCCGATCTCGGCGGCGGTGATGCCATAATACGCTGCCGCCTCCGCCAGCACCGGCACGACCCCGTAATAGAAGGCGTCGTTGGAGATGAAGAAGGTGAACGGCACGCTGAGGAACGCGGTGATCACCGCCAGATACGGCCCGAGGGCCGGGGGGATGACCTGCACCACGCTCAGCGCCATGGCGTCGATCATCTTCGTGCCCGACAGGATGCCCGTGAACACGCCGGCGGCAAACACCACCGCCACGACCGCGAGCACGTTGCCCGCATTCGCCGCGATGCGGTCCTTCTGGTCCTCGATCCGCGGGTAGTTGACGATCAGCGCCAGCGCCGCGGCGATCATGAAGAGGATGGACAGCGGCAGCAGCCCGAGGATCAGCGCGCCCATCAGGCCGAGCGTCAGGGTCAGGTTGAACCACAGCAGCCGCGGCCGGCGGATGGCCTGTTCCCGGTCATATTCCTTCCGGTCCTGCGCGCTCGCATGCAGGTCCTGCAAGGCGGCCGCCGGCAGGACCCCGAGCCGCTTCCGCTCGTGGCGGCCGAACCGCCAGGCCACGAAGATCACCCAGGCCGCGCCCGCCACCATGGCGGGGACCAGCGGCACGAACAGGTCCGCCGCGTCCACCTTGAGCGCCGCCGCGGCCCGCGCGGTGGGCCCGCCCCAGGGCAGGATGTTCATCACCCCGCCGGACATCATGATGGTGCACGCCAGCATGAGCCGGCTCATCCCGAGCTTCTGGTAGAGCGGCAGCATCGCCGCCGTGGTGATCAGGTAGGTGGTCGAGCCGTCGCCATCAAGCGAGACGAAGAGCGCCAGCACCGCCGTGCCGACGCTGATGCGCACCGGGTCGCCCCCGGCGAGGCGCACCACCCGGGTCACCACGGGATCGAAGAGCCCCACGTCGATCATCAGGCTGAAATACAGGATGGCGAACATCAGCATCACGCCGGTCGGCGCGATGGCCCGCACCCCGTCGAGCATCATCGGCCCGATCTGCGCGCCGAACCCGCCGACCAGCGCGAACGCGATGGGCAGGACGATCAGCGCCGTGATCACCGACAGGCGCTTCGTCATGATCAACGCCATGAACACCACGATCAGCGCATAGGCCAGCAGCGTGAGGCTCATGACACGGAGGCGCCGGCACCCGCCACCGGCCGGCGGCGGCGGAAATAGGACCAGGTGCCCGTGACCACCAGCACGGGCACGCCAAGGGTCGCGAGGAAGACCAGCACCTGGGACACCAGGCCGCCCGCCTGGCCAAGGTGCCAGGCCAGACCCCAGTAGAACAGCTTGTGCCCGGCGCTGCTCGCCGCGTAGGGCGTGGCCTGCAGGAGGGCGCCCGTGCCGGCATCGACGTAATACTCGCTGCGGGCGTGCGGATGCGGGGCGTCCGCGCCCACGATCCAGATCAACGTGGCGTTGTCACCGGCCTTGGGAAAATAGACGTTCGCCGAGTGGTAATCCGGCAGCTCCGCGGCGGCGCGCCGCCAGATCGACTCCACCGGCACCCGCGGCGAATCCGGCCCCGCGGCCGACGCGACCGGCGCCCCCGGCAACGGCGAGCCGACCACCCGGTAAACGCCGTGCTCATACCAGGCATAGGCGTGCGGCAGGCCGGTGAGCGCGCTGAGCAGCACGAAGACGGCCGTGTAGGCGCCCAGCGTCCGGTGCCAGTTGAGCAGGCGGGCCCGGCCGGACAGGTTGAATCTCAAGGTCAGCGCGGCGCGCACCGCCCGCCACGCGGGCGGCACCCAGAGCACCACGCCGCTTATGATGATGAAGATGAAAAGAAACGCCGCCGCCGCCGTGACGTGCGTGCCGACATCGCTGCCCAGGCCGAGAAAGCGATGGATGTCCTCCGCCTTGCCGAAAAGCCCGCCGTAGCGGCTTTGCAGCCCGAGCACGCGGCCGGTCCACGGATCGAGGTAGATCTGGTCGGCGTTGCTGCAGCGGATCATGACCGAGCGCGTGGGCTCGGCCCAGAACCGGACCTGGTTGAACTTGCGGCCCGGGTAGGCCGCCGCGGCATTGGCGGCCAGCGTGTCGAGCGGCACGCGCTCCCGACCCGGCGTCACAACCTGCAGCTCGGGATAAGCCAGCGGTTCCAGCTGCGGACGAAACACCATCCAGGCCCCGGCCAGGGCCATGATGGTGAGCACCAGGCCGGCGGTGAGCCCGGCGAGCAGGTGGAGCTGGAGCAGGCGCGTGCGGAAGGCGGGTTTCATCACCGGGGCAGCACAATGGCGTCGGCGTGGAACATCGCGCGGTCATCACGGATGTTGGCCTTCGATTCGGTGTAGGCCTTGAAGACCGGGTCGCTGGCGTTGAGCTTGGCCCGGGCCGCCCACTTGACCTCGTCGCGGCGGGCAAAGGCGGCCAGGTCGGCGTATTCCATGATGAGCATCGAGTCCCACGGCGTGTTGAAGGAGGTGTTGTTATAGAACATGGCGTAGCCCGTGAGCGGCCCCGCGGCCATCCACTCCTTCATCTGGGGCACCGTGTAACCCAGGACATACCTGGCGTATTCGGCGGCGGAGACGTGGGTGGCGTAGGTGACCACCAGGTAGGCCGCGCGCGCGGGGTCGCGTTTCGCCGCGACGGCGCGGGCAAGGATCTCGCCGTAGTTGCCCGACTCGACGCCGGCCAGCCGGAGCGCCTCGGGGGTAAGCCCGCCGGGGGAACGGCGCTCGATCTCGCGCCAGCGGGCGCTGGCGGCCAGGTTCGGGAAGTCCAGGATGGCCACGAGGTCGGGATTGGCCGACGAGGGAAACGTGCTGAACAACAGCTGCGCGTCGGTGAAGACACCCTCGGCCTTCCAGGCGGCGAACCGGGCCGCCCCGGTCGTCTCGACCCAGGCGCGGAAATCAGCCCGCGCCTCGGGGCGGGCCTTGTAGGTCAGGACAAGGCTGATGGGGCTGTCGGCGGCGCCCCACACGGCTCCAACCAGCGACAGGAACAAGAGGACGGGAAGCAGGCAGCGTGATTTCATGGGAAAATGTTCACCAACCGACGGCGTAGACGGAATTGGCGGGACCCCACCAGCCCTCCTCGTGGCCCCAGCGGCGCGGATCGGCCCCGCCATAGAGCAGGCCGGTGACGGGATCGCGCTGGACGCCGTTCACGCTGCCCTCGTCATCGGGAATGAGGTCGACGCGGTAGCCGCGCGCGCGCAGCTCGGCGGCGGCCGCCGCCGGCAACCGGTCCTCCATCTTGACCTGCGGCGGCGGGTTGAGGGCCACGCGGGTCGGGCCGCCGTGCAGCAGCCGGGGCGCGGTCACGGCCTGCTGCACGTCCATCTTGAAATCGATGATGTTCACCAGCACCTGCACAAGGCGCTGCCAGATGCCCTCGGTGCCGGGCGTGCCGATGGCGATCACGGGTTCGCCGTCCTTCAGCACGATGACCGGGGTCTGGTTCGAGCGCGGCCGCCGGCCGGGCCCGAGCTGCGAGGGACTGTCCGCGATCGTGTGCAGGTGGCGCATCTGGTTGCTGAAAACCACGCCGGTATCGGCGACCACGACACCGGAGCCGAACCACGCGCCGAGCGTCTGGGTGAGCGAGACCATGTTGCCCTCGCCGTCCACCACGGTGAGGTGGGTGGTGTTGCTGCGCGCGGGTTTTTCGTCCGCCAGCCGCGGGTCGGGCACGCCGGGCATGGCCGCGCCGATCTTGATCAGGGCCCGGCGGCTCGCCGCGTAATCCTCGCTCAGCAGGCTCGCCACCGGGACGGCGATGGCCTCGGGGTCGGCGACGTAGCGGTTGCGGTCGGCGATGCCCACCCGCTGCACCTCTGCGATGAGGTTCAGGTAATCCGGCGTGTTGTGGCCGAGCTGCACGAGGTCGTAGCCCCGCAGGATGTTGAGCTGGAGCAGGAGCGCGACCCCGCTGCTGTTGGGCGGCGTGGTGTAGACCTGGTAGCCGCGATAGTTGACCGAGAGCGGCTCGACCCATTGCGGCTGGTAGGCGGCGAGGTCCTCGTAGCGGATCAGCCCGCCGTGCTGCTCGAAGAACGCGCCGATGCGCCGGGCGATGTCACCCTGGTAGAAAGCCGCGGCGCCGTGCTCGGCCACCTCCCGGAGCGTGCGCGCCAGGTCGGGTTGCCGGAACAAATCCCCTGCCCGCGGTCCGCGACCGCCGGGGAAAAAGACCGCCCGCGTCGTGGGAAAATCCAACTCCGGCTGCATCACCTGGAGGACGCCGGCGAAATCCTCCGTCACGGCAAAGCCCCGCTCGGCGAGTTCCAGCGCCGGTTGCACGACCTCGCGCCAGGGCAGCCGGCCGTATTTCTGGTGCATGGCGGCATAACCGGCGAGACCGGAGGGCAGCACGGGCGAAAGGTAGCCGTGCTCGTAGTTTTTCCCCTTCACGGCCTCGATGGTGGCGAGTTTCGGCGAGGGTCCGAAAAAATTCAGCGCGCGCACCCGCTTCTCCTGCGCGACATACATCGTGGCGAAGCCCTGTCCGCCGATCGTGGAGTTCTTCGGATCCACCACCGCCACCGCCATCGCCGCCGCGGCCGCGGCATCGAAGGCGTTCCCGCCCTGCAGCAGGATCTTCATGCCCGCCATCGCCGCCAGCGGATGCAGCGCGGTGACCATGCCCTGCCGGCCCGTGACGAGCGGCCGGGCGAGGGTCGCCTCGGACGAGGGCAGGTCGTCGGGCATGTCGCGTCGCGGCCCGGACTGGGCCGTGACTAGCACGGGCCAGCAGGCGAGAAGCACGACAGACAGGCGGGGTATACGAAAGTGAAACATGCGTGGGGCGCGGGGTCTCGAATGGCTGCGGCCAGACTATACCAGCCGTTCTGGGCGCGGCGCGGACACCACAGGACGCAGGCTGGACGGCTGCGGTGGACGCGTGGACCGGATCAGGGTTTCAAATATTTGGCGAACCACTCGAAGGTGCGGCGGCGCGCGTCCAGGGCGTCCGGGTTGTCGCCGAAGATGAAGCTGTGGTTGCCGGGGGCGTTGTCGTAGAGCGCGGTCTCGTGGACCTTGCCGTAGGCCTTGAGGGCCTCGATGAAGCGCTTGTTGTGGAGCTGGTAGGGCACCGTGGTGTCGCCCGTGGTGGAGATCACGAGGACCGGCGTCTCGATTTTTTCCACGTAGAAGGCCGGGGAGACCTCGATGTAGGCGCTGAGGTTCTGGTTGGGCAGCTTGCCGCCATAATGCTTGTCGTCGGCAATCTGCT
>JAYRDK010000011.1:0-66920 GCA_041909435.1 Lacunisphaera sp. | reverse complement strand
CGGTAGCCGGCGCCGTTGCAGGTGTGGATGCGGCCGTCCTCGCCGAGCGTGATGACGGCGCTCGACATGCTCTCCAGCACGGACTGGTTGTAGTTCCGCATGTTCTGCACGTCGTCGAAGAGCTTGGCGTTCTCGAGGGCGATGGAGACCTGGGCGGTGAAGGCCTTGAGGCGCGCCTCGTCCTCGGCGGTGAAGGGCCCGCCGCGCTTGTTGAGGGCCTGGGTGACGCCGATGCACTTGCCGTTCTTGTTCACGACCGGCACGCAGAGGATGGAGCGGGTGAAATAGCCGGTCTTCTTGTCGAACGCCGGGTTGAAGCGCAGGTCGGCGTAGGCGTGCGGGATGTTGATCGTCTTGGCCGACTGGAACACGGCGCCGGCGATGCCCGCGGTGTTGGGCAGCTTGATCTGCACGGCGTTGAGCCCCTCGCCCACCTCGGACCAGAGCTCGTTGGTCTTCTCGTTGCTGAGGAAAAGCGTCGAGCGGTCGGCCTTGAGCATGCGCGTGGCCTCGCTCATGACGCGGCGCAGCAGCACGGACAGGTCGAGCGAGCTGGTGATGTCGGCGACGAGGTCGAGGAACTCCATCTCCTGCTGCCGCGTCTTCTTCATGCCCTCGATGAACTGCGAGCTCTGCAGGGCGACGGAGGCCTGCGTGGCCATGGCCTCGAGCAGGTCGAGGTCCTCGGTGGAGAACCGGCCCTCGCGCTTGTTGAGCGTCTGCACGACGCCGATGATCTCGCCGCGGGCGGTCTTGATCGGGGCGCAGAGGATGGACTTGGTCGTGAAGCCCGTCTTGCGGTCGATCTCGTCGTTGAAGCGCTTGTCCTTGTAGGGATCGTGGATGATCAGCCCCTCGCCGCTCTGGAACACGGCGCCGGCGACGCCGGAATTGTTCAGCAGGCGGATCTCGCGGTTGAAGGTGCCCTGGGCGGTGCGGGAGAAGAGCTCGTTCGTGACCGGGTCGTTCAGGAACAGGGTGCCGCGCTCGGCGTTGGTCTCGTTGGCGATCACCTCGACCAGCGTCGCGAGCAGGTCGTCGAGGCTGTCGATCATCGCGACGCGCTGCGACAGCTTGATGAGCATCTCGGTGCGGCGCAGGCGGGCGCGGAGGCTGGACATGCTCTCGCGGGGCGCGGCCTCGACGGGCGGGCGCGAGGCGGGCTTGGGGGCTTTGGCGGCGGACTTGGCTTTAACGGCCATGGTTTTTTTCGAGTTGTTCGCGGAGGCCGGCGATGGTGCCGCGGAGCTGGCGCAGCTCGTCCTGGTGGGCCCGCGTCTGTTTTTCAAGGTTGTCGGTGTTTTCCTGGCGGAGCCGCTCCAGCTCGTCGCGCAGCAGCTGGATGGTGCCGTGCAGCTGGCGGGCGTCGTCATGGCCGGCGGCGACGGCGGCCTGCACGGCGGCGTCCTTCTCCAGCTGCAGGGCCTGCAGTTCGTCGCGGAGCGAGGCCGCGGTGGTGCGGAGCTGGCGGGCCTCGTCCTGGGCGGTGGTCACGGCGGACTGCACGGCCTCCTCCCGCGAGGCCTGCACGCGCTCCAGCTCGAGGCGGAGGGCCTGGATGGTGTCGCGCAGCTGCCGGAGCTCGCGCTGGGCAAGCAGCAAGGCGGCCTGTTCCTCGGTCTCGAGGCCTTTCACCGGGTTGAGCAGCGCCTTTTCCACAGGCGGTCAGTTTCCGCCGGGATGGGCGGGCGGCAAGCCGAGAATGAGCCCGTCAGCAGGTGGCACCGGGCCTCCGGACCGGTTTGTTTAACGTGCGTCCTACAAACCCGTCCAGAGGCCGGGTTCCACCCAAAAGGCGGTTGGGCCCTACAGCAGATCCGCGGCGAGTTCCGCGAGCTTGGAGCGCTCGCCCTTCGACAGCTTCACGTGCGCGGCGATGGCGTGGCCCTTCATCCGGTTGTGGCAGTAGACGAGGCCGTTGCTGCGCGAGTCCACGTAGGGGTTGTCGATCTGCGCCGGGTCGCCGATGAGCACGAGCTTGGAGCTCTCGGCGATGCGGGTGATGACCGTCTTCACCTCGTGGGGCGTCAGCTGCTGCGCCTCGTCGAGGATGAAGAAGCGCCGGGCGATCGAGCGGCCGCGGATGAAGCACAGGGCCTCGATCTCGACCACGCCGCTGCTGATGAGGCGCTCGTAGGGTTTGACGACGGGGTGACCGTTGTGCCCGCCGCTGCTGTGCACGGGCTGCGGCGTGGTCATCATGGCCATGGCGTCGTCGTGCTTTTTCTTCTTTTTCTTGCCGGTCTTCTTGCTGGCGAACTGCGGCTCCTTCTGGGGCTTCGAGGGGATGAGCACCTCGAGCGCGTCGTGGTAGGGCTGGAGCCAGGGCTTCATCTTCTCCTCGAGCGTGCCGGGGAGGAAGCCGATGTCCTTGCCGAGGGCGATGACCGGGCGCGAGATCGACAGGCCGTCGTAGCGCGAGCGCTCGTCCGTGGTCTGGAAGAGCGCGCAGGCGGTGGAGAGGAGCGTCTTGCCGGTGCCGGCCTTGCCGAAGCAGGTGACAAGCGAGATGCTGTCATCCATCAGCGCGTCGACGAAGAACTGCTGCTCGAGGTTGCGCGGGCGGATCGGGATGCCGCCGGGGGCCTTGACGAAATCGGGGATCTGGAGGCGGCGGACGGTGTTCTGGCCGTAATAGCGGCCGGGCATCGTCTTGCCCTCGGGCGTCATGAGCAGGACGTATTCGTTCAGGTAGAGTCTTTTTGCGACGTCCTCGCCGAGCTCCAGCTCACCCTCGGAGCAGAAGCGCTGCATCTCATAGACATCGAGCGGGATCGTCTGGTAGTCGCCCTCGTCGGTGTCGGCCTCGGGGACCTTGTCGTTGAGGTAATCCTCGGCTTCGAGGCCGACGGCGCGGGCCTTGAGCTGGACGTTGACGTCCTTGGTGACGAGGATGGTCGGCGGCGGGTTGGTCTCCTGGACGAAGAGGGCGCTCGCGATGATGCGGTTGTCCTTCTTGGTGAAGTCGGAGACGACGGCGCGCAGGCGCTGCATGGCCGGGGACGACCAGTTGTTCTCGACCAGGTAGCGGTTGATGATGACGGAGAGGGTGCCCCCGCTGGGCAGCTTGACGCCCTCGTGCATCGATCGCGAGTCCGGCAGGAGCTCCTGCAGGATGCGGTGCACGCGGCGGGCATTGCGGCCGCGCTCCGTGGACTGCTCGCTCTTGATCGCATCGAGCTCCTCAAGAACCTCGACGGGGATCGCCAGGTTGTTGTCCTCGAATTTGTAGATCGACTGCGGGTCGTGCAGCAGCACGTTCGTATCCAAAACGTAGGTCTTAACCCTAACCTCTACGTAATGCTGCGGTGAATTTTGAACCGAGCTTATGGTGTTTTCCATCGAGTGGATAACTTGTGAATAACCCATGCATCCACTTGGCGGCTTTGTAAATGCAGTAATTGCAAAATTGTGAAAATTCCACGTGACGGCGCCGGCGTCACGCCGGCGGGCCGGCCGGCTTCCGCGGCTTGGGCGGCGGTCCCCACAGGCGGATGATGTGCTCGGCGAGATTGAGCAGGCTTACGCGCCGCAGGCCGCCGGCGCCGAGTTCGCGCAGCGCCGGCACATGCGGGCAACGTTCGACAAAGTGGTCCCAAAGTTCGCGCTCCAGCGTCCGCGCGGCCTCGCCCGGCTGGGTCACGGCGCGCGTGACATCGGTCACCTTGCCCTGCCAGTGGCGGCGTTCGTCGGGATTCTTTTCCCAGTAGGAAAAGAGGGCTTCTTCATAGCGGTTGAGGCTCATTGCGGGCGGGTTTTTACAGGCCAAGGCGGCATTGCATTTGAACATCCACCTGCTATTCCTGTCACGCACACTTCAACCCTACACACCATGTGGCAAAAGCTTAAAGAACAACTCCCCGCCGTCATTCTCACCGCCGTCCTGATCCTGGGCGTCGCTTTCTGGTTCAATCAAAAGACCGCCGCCGAACTGGCCGCCAAGCAGGCGACCGAGCTCGCCGCCCTGCGCGAGCAGAACGCGGCCGAGATGAAGGCCAATGCCGAGGAAACCCGCCGCCACATCGAGTCCGTCAACCAGCTGCTCAAGGACGCCATCTCCAAGCGCGCCGCCGACGTCTTCATGACGGACGAGGAGGTCGCCAAGCTCAACGAGCAGAAGGTCAACCAGCTCGCCGAGGCCATCGCCGCCAAGGTCATGCCCTACGGCTCCAACATCCCGAAGACCCCCGAGGAGGCCGAGAAGCTCCAGAACGAGCAGGTCGACAAGGTTTCCAGCCGCATGGCCGAGAAGATCTCCCCCATCCTCGGCGAAATGTCCAAGGACCAGAACCTGACCCGCGAGAAGATCGACGCCTACAGCCAGCGCATCTCCGACCAGATCAGCGGCGTGCTGACCGCCGAGATGTCCCGCAACCAGGAGCTCAACACCCAGCTCCTCGCCTCGCAGGCCGTCGCCCAGGACTCGATGAAGCTCTCCCACGAGATCACCGCCCTTTACCTGAGCAGCTTCAAGGACCAGGGCCTCCTCACCCGCCTCCTCACGCTCCCGGCCAACGTCGTGCGCGACGCCGCCAACCTGAGCATCGTCACCAGCTCCGACCGCAAGAAGGTCGAGGAGCGCCTCGTCAACCAGATGAACGAGCTCGAGAAGCGCCTCGCCGAGGTCCAGGCCAGCACGCCGAAGAAGTAAGCTGTATCGGTCGCTTTTGCCCCGGGCCGCACCGCAAGGTGCGGCCTTCTTATTTGCCAGATCCGGCGCGAGGGACTTTATGCCCGGCAACCGCATGACCCCGCTCACCCTCTCCCCCGAGACCGCCCGCCGGTTCATGCGCCGCGCCCTGCTGCTCGATGCGCCCGCCCCCGACATCGGCACCGCCCTCGCCCACCACGGCTACATCCAGATCGACCCGATCAACGTCACTGGCCGGATGCACGACCTCATCCTGCGCAACCGCGTCCGCGACTACCGCGAAGGCGGCCTGATGCGCCACCTCCACGGCGAGGACCGGCCGCTGCCGGCAAAACAACGCACCGCCTTCGAACACCACCTGCCCTTCGCCAACACCCTCGTCGCCTTCCCGCTCGAGGCCTGGCCCTACCTGCTGGCGGTCATGCGCTCCCGGCAGCACCGCACCGGCGCCTGGTCCGGCCGGCTCTCGCCGCGGCAAAAGGAACTCGTGCCGCGCCTGTTCGCCGAGATCACCGCCCGCGGCCCCCTCAGCTCCGAGGATTTCGCCGATACCGGCCGCTCGCGTCACGTCTGGGGCCGGGCCACCCAGGCCAAGGCGACCCTGCAGAAGCTCTTCTTCCACGGCCGCCTCCTCATCGCCCGCCGCGGCGAGGGCAACCGCCGCTACTACGACCTGCCCGAGCGCGTGCTGCCCGCCACCGTGCTGGCCCGGCCCGAGGCAAAGAAGCAGGATGTCGCCCGCTGGGAAGCCCGGCTGAAACTCCAGCAACGCCGCCTCGTCCTGCTCAAGCGCCAGGAACTCGCCCTCGTCGAGGACCTCGTCCAACCCATCAAGGTCGAGGGTCTCCCGCTCCTCCACTGCCTGCGCTCGGATCTGGCTTTGCTCGAAGGTGAAACCCGGCCTCCGGACGGGTTGGTTTCTCGCCCGTCGGGACAAACCGGTCCGGAGGCCCGGTTCCACCTCCCCATCCTCTTGGCTCCACTCGACCCCCTCATCTACGACCGCCGCGTCACCTCGGCCCTCTGGGACTTTGATTACACGTGGGAAGTCTACACGCCCCCGGCGAAACGGCAGCGCGGTTATTACGCCCTGCCCGTCCTCGCCGGCACCGAGATCGTCGGCCATATCGACCCCAAGGCCGACCGCGAGAAGCGCCGGCTGCGCATCATGGGCCGCTCCGTCCGCCGCGGCCATCGGATCACCGGCGCCGTCCGCGCCCTCGCCGGCTGGCTCGGGTTGAAATAATCACCTTTTCGCAGGTTGCGGGCTTGCTGGCCGCACCCGGCTCGCCCATCCACACTGCTCCCCGCGATGGACGACCTCCTGCTCACCCTCAAGACCACCTTCGGCTACGGCGCCTTCCGCCCGTTGCAGCGGGAAATCATCGAGGCCGCGCTGGCGGACAAGGATGTCTTCGCGCTCCTGCCCACCGGCGGCGGCAAATCGCTTTGCTTCCAGCTGCCCGCCCTGCTCCGGCCGGGCCTGACCGTCGTCGTCTCGCCGCTCATCGCTCTGATGAAGGACCAGGTTGACCAGCTCCAGGCCGCCGGCGTCGCCGCCACCTACCTGAACTCCACCCTCGATGCCGACGAGGCGCGCTCCCGCCTGAGCGGCCTGCACCGCGGTGAATGGCGCCTGCTCTACGTCGCCCCCGAGCGCCTGATGCTCGACAACTGGGCCGCCAACCTGAAGGCGTGGAACGTCACCGCCCTCGCCATCGACGAGGCGCACTGCATTTCCGAGTGGGGCCACGATTTCCGCCCGGAATACCGCCAGATCGCGAAGCTCCGCGCCCTCCTGCCGGGCGTGCCGGTCATGGCCCTCACCGCCACGGCCACCGAGCGCGTCCGCGCCGACATCATCAGGCACCTGCAGCTGCGCGGTGACACCACCTTCGTCGCCAGCTTCAACCGCCCCAACCTCTCCTATCGCGTCATCCCGAAGGACCAGCCGGCAAAGCAGATCATCGACTTCGTCCGCACCCGCGAGACGGAGAGCGGCATCATCTACTGCGCGAGCCGCGCCACCGCCGAGCGCGTGGCCGAGTCCCTCGCCGGGCGCGGCTTCTCCGCGCGGCCCTACCACGCCGGCCTCGACGCCGAGGAGCGCACGCGCAACCAGGAGCTCTTCCTCCGGGACGAGACGCGCATCATCTGCGCGACGATCGCCTTCGGCATGGGCATCAACAAGCCCAACGTCCGCTGGGTCATCCACCACGACCTGCCGAAGAACATCGAGGGTTACTACCAGGAAACCGGCCGCGCCGGGCGCGACGGCCTGCCGGGCGACTGCCTCCTGCTCTTCAGCGCCGGCGACATCGCCAAGCAGACGCATTTCCTCGCCGAGATCACCGACGAGCACGAGCAGGCCGTCGCCCGGGCCCAGTTGCGCCAGATCGTGCACTACGCCGAGAGCTCCGGCTGCCGCCGCGCCGAGCTGCTGGACTACTTTGGCGAGAAATACCCGTCGGCCAACTGCGGCGCCTGCGACAACTGCCTCGAACCTCGCGCCACCTACGACGGCACCGTCGTCGCCCAGAAATTCCTCTCCTGCCTCTACCGCATCGCGCAGAACAGCGACTTCAACGTCGGCCTGAACCACGTCATCGAGGTCCTGACCGGCGCCGACACCGAGAAGATCACGCGCTGGGGCCACGACCGCCTGACCACCTACGGCATCGGCAAGGAACTCTCCCGCCCCGCCTGGGCCGCCGTCGGCCGCGAGCTGATGCGGCTGGGTTATGTGACCGTCAGCGAAGGCGGCTTCGCCACGCTGGAGCTCACGCCCGAAGGCCGCGCCGTGCTGGTCTCGCGGGCACCCATCACGCTGACCAAACCCATGGACCTGCCGAAGGCGAAGCGCGTGGCCCGCCGCGAAGGCGACATCGCCTGCGACGAGATCCTGTTCGAGCGCCTGCGCGCCCTGCGCAAGCAGCTGGCCGACGAGCGCAAGGTGCCGGCCTATGTCGTCTTTGGCGACGCCACCCTCCGCCAGATGGCCCGCGAATACCCGGACCGCGTCGCGGCGATGGAAGGCATCACCGGCGTCGGCGAGAAGAAGCGCGCGGAGTTCGGCGCGATCTTCGCCGCCGCCATCGCGGCCTTCCTCGAGACGAACCCGCGCATCACGTTCAACGATTAAGGTGGAACCTGGCCTCCGGACAGGTTGGCTATCACCTACCGCAAAGGACAGGGAATCATACGCTGCCGCCAGCCTGTGCCTTGCCGCGGATTTACCTGCGCTGTCTGGTCGCGTCCTGAAAACCCGTCCGGAGGCCGGGTTCCACCGTTCCTCCTACTTCATCGTCATCAGCGCCGCAAAGGTCTCCATGCCCTCCCAGAGGTAGCGGATAAGCATGTTCTCGTTCTCCGCGTGCTGGTTGTTGTCGTAATTGGCCGCCGGGACGCTGATGACCTTGGCGCCGAGCTTCTCCTCGATGACGCTCAGCGGCAGGCTGCCGCCACCGGTGGGCACGCGCGCCACGGGATCCGCCGTGGTGGACTGGACCGCGGCCACGACCGACTGGGCGAGCGGCAGGTTCATCAGCGTGCGCTGGGCGTTGTAACCGCTGCCGATCTCGACCTTGAGCAGTTTCGCAAACTGGGCGCGCTCCTCGTCGGTCGGCTCGTGGTCGATCACGTGCCAGCCCTGCGCCTGCATGTGCTCGATCACGCGCTCCGTCTGCTTCCGCCAGTCGATGCCGAGCACCAGGCGCAGGTCGAGCGTGGCCCGCGCGACCGCGGGGATCACATTGGTGGCCGTCTTGCCGGTGTTGGCGGCGGTGACGCCGTTGAGGTTGAGGCCGGGCAGCTCGAAACCCTCGAGCAGCGACCGGCCCGGCATCTCGGGCGCCTTCAGGCCGAGGTCCTTGAGCAGCGCGGCGTCGGTGTTGGGCGCATCCTTGATCGCGATGCGCTCGCTTTCGGAGAAGCCCACATAATCGTCGTAGAAACCCTTGATGAGCACGCGGCCGTTCTCGTCCTTCATGCTCGCGAGCAGCGCGACGAGGCGGTCGGCGGGATTGGGCGCCCAGTTGCCGTAGTTGCCGCTGTGCAGCGGGCGCTTCGCGCCATAGGCCGTCAGGTTCATGTTCACGTCGCCGCGCACGCCGAAGACCACGGCCTTCCGGCCGGACACGGGGCGCGGCCCGTCGCAGATGATCCACAGGTCGCTCGCCAGCTTGGCGCGGTGCAGCTCGATGAGCTCGCCGAGGTGGGGCGAGCCCATCTCCTCCTCGCCCTCGAAGACGAACTTCACGTTCACGGTGGGCCGGACGCCGGACGCCACCAGCGCCGCGTAGCCGTTGAGGATCGAGAAGATGCCCGCCTTGTCGTCGGCGCTGGCCCGGCCGTTGACCCGCCAGTCGGGATTGATCGCGTCGCCGGGTTTCCAGTCGGTGACGATCTTGCCGCCGCGGGCGAGCGCTGTGCTGAGGAAGACCGGCTTCCACGGATCGAGCCCCTCGGCCCATTCCTTTGGGTTGACCGGCATGCCGTCGTAATGCGCGTAAAACACCACTGTGCGCGTCGCGCCCGGCACCTTGATCTCGCCGAAGACCAGGGGATTCGTCGCGGAGGTCCGGCCCTCCAGCAGTTCGGCCGGGATGCCGCGTCGCTGCATCATCGCGACGATGAACTCGGCATTGCGGCGCGTGTTCGGCTGGTCGCTGCCGACGTTCGGGATGCTGACCAATTCCCGGTATTCGGCCATCAGCTCCTGCTCGTGGGCCACGCGATGCGCGCGCACCGCATCCTGCAGGGGGCTCGCGGCGGCCGGCACCAACATCGTCAGGACACAGCCAGCCAAAGCGGGAATCTTCATGACGGCAGCTTGGCGAACATCCCGCCGGCCGCACGCTAAAACAATCCCAGCTGCTCCCCGCGCCGGGCCGCCTCTTTCTCCGCCGGCCAGACCGGCGGTGCTGGCAACGTCGGCACCCGGGCCCGCAACAGCCCGTGAAACAGCCGCGCGACCTGCGGCGAATAAGTGTCGTCCGGATGGTGTGCGAAGAACCACGGCGTGCGCCCCTCCCCGATCCAGCGCGCGAAATGCCCCGCCCACTCGTCGAGCAGCGCCCGGTTGTGCTCCACCACCGGATCGCCGACGAACCGGATGAATGGCTGCTGGCCGACCGCCGTGAAGCGGACCGGCACCCGCGGCTTCTTTTCCTGCGCCGGCCGCGCCCCTTCCGACCCGGCCGCGAACAATCCACGGGTGTCGAAATTCACCCGCTCCAGGCCCAGTTCGCCGAGCAGTTCATCGAGCGCCTGCTCCTTCGCTCCCTGGTCGAAGAAATCCTTGTGTCGCACCTCGACCGCATAACGGAAATCCCTGGGCAACCCCCTGAGGTAGGCCTCCAGGGCCGGCAGCTCCTTGCTGCCAAAGCTGTCGTGCAATTGCAGGAAGAACGGCCCGAGCCTTTCGCCAAACGGTGCCAGCCGTTCGAAAAATCCCCGCGTCGCCGCCTCCGCGCCGACCAGCCTCAGCTTGTGACTGATGTCCTGATGAAACTTGAAGCAGAACCTCAGGTGCGCCGGCGCCTCGTCGCACCACTTCCGGATCGTGGCGGGCGGCTGCAACGCATAAAAGGTCGTGTTGCCCTCCACCGCGTTGAACACACTTGCATACTGCGCCATCTGCTCCTCGCGCCGGACCCGGCTGGTGAAGAATTTCCCGGGCCACGTGTCATGGGCCCAACCCTGGCAGCCGAGATAAAACGGGGGAGTCATGCGATAGGCGTTGCGCCGCAACGCAGGCAAAGCCGTAGTCCGGCCATGTCAACCGCCGCGCCCCGCCCCCTGCCCGAGAACGCCGGGCTGACCTTTGCCGGCGAACGCGTGGCCCTGACCGCGTCGATCCCGCCGAAAATGGCGGAGCGCATGCTCGGCACCCGCAATCCCCACGGCAAACCCAACGCCGACGTCCTGCGCCGTCTCGCCACCGCCGCCGACGGGCGCCGGCCGGCCATCCACTGGCTGGTCGATTTTCCGGCATCCATGGGCGAGCGCGAGGCTTCGCTCTACGAGCACCCTTTCCACCATCTCTTCCGCACCATGCGCCCGACGCGCGACCGCTGGTGGGTGAACCCGCACGCCGACGAACGCCTGCGCGCCACCCTCGCCCGGCGCGAGCGTTACCTCGCCACGCCCGTCGGCGCCGAGCCGCCGGCCTGGACCTGGTTCGACTCCGCCGTCATCCCCGACGACACCCTGCTCGCGGTCGCGCGCGACGACGACTTCACCCACGGCATCCTCGCCGCGCGTCCCTTCGCCCTCTGGTGGCGCAAGTTCCATTCCCGTCGCACGCCGACCGAGGCGGTCCGCGCCTATCCTTTCCCCTGGCCGCCCGGCACCGGCCTGAGCGCCCTCACGGCCGCGCAGGAGGAACACCGCCACGCCGTCGCCAAGGCCGCGCGCGGCGCCGACGCGGAAACGCTCAACGCCGCCGTGGCCGCCGCCTACGGCTGGCCGGCCGACCTCGATGACGACACCGTGCTCACGCGCCTCGGTGATCTGAACCGGGCGCGCAGCGGTTGATTCTTTATTGGAGGCGGGACCATCAGTCCCGCGGGTTATGCGCCCGGACCGTGTGCAGGTTGCGCGCTCGCGCGCAACGTGGCGTGCCAGCACGCCACCTACATTGCCGGACAACCCCATTCCCTCAAGCTTGAGCGCCCGAGCTGATGTCAACCAATAGTTGACATCAGCTCAGGTCACGCCGCGGAGCTTGAAACTCACGGTTTCTCGCCGGCGAACTTCCACGAGCTACGGTAGTCGCGCGGCAGCTTGGTGCCGGTGACGTGCGCGCGCACCATCTCGATCGGCATGATGCCGCCCTGCAGGATGCTGTCGTGGAAGGCCTTCTCCTTCATCCGGCCGGTCGTCACGAGTTCGCCGTAAAGCGTGCGGAGCTGGATCGCGCCCATCATGTAGCCGACCTGGTAGAGCGGCGAGTAGTCGCCGTTGAACGACCGGCGCACCTCGCCCGTCGCCGTGTGCCGGTCGTGACCGACCGTGTCCACGAGGAAGTCGATGCACTCCTGCGGCGTCCATTTGCCGAGATGAAAGTTGAGCGAAAAGATGATCCGCGCCGCGCGATGCGTGCGCCAGAAGAGCGCGCCGGCGCGGTCCTCCGGGGTCTGCACGAAGCCGAGATCCCAGAGGTGGAACTCCCACCAGAGCGCCCAGCCCTCCATCCAGAACGGCGTGTAGTAGAGCTGCCGGTGCGGGTTGTAGCGGTCGATATACCAGCCCTGCAGGTGGTGTCCGGGGATCAGCTCGTGGTGCACCACGGCGCGGCAGAAATGCCGGTTGTTGGCCCGCAGGCTGTCGAGCTTGTCGGCGTGGTCCATCGTGTCGGTCGGGAACGACACGATGATGCGGTCGCCGCCGAGGAAGAACGGGTTCACCTTCTGCCGCTCGGGCGACATCATCGTCATCGTCCAGTCGTCGATCGCATGCGGTGGGATCGTCAGCACGTCGCGCTTGAGGAGGAAATCCACGGCCTCGTAGGCCATGCCCGCGATGAGCGCGGGCTGCTCGCCGGGCGCCACATAGTTGGCCTTCACCTGCTCGAGCGCGGCCTTCCAGTCGTCGCCCTGGCCCATCGCCTGCGCGACCTTCTTCCACTCGGCCTGGCACCAGGCGAGTTCCTTCTGCGCGACGGCGATCAGCTCGTCCGGCGTGTAGGGGATCATCTCGCGCTCGAGGTCGAGCTTGAGGCCCTCGGCCCCGATCGGGTCGCCGACGATCGGCTCGTCCTCTCCGGCCTTCACCCCGACGATCTTCTCGCGCAGGAACTTCGCGTAATCGTCGAGCGCGGCCGTCGCCTTCTTGTAGGGCTCGCGCGTCCACCAGCCGAACTCCGGGTCGTAGCCATTGTAGAAATCGAACCAGTTCTTCAGCGCCTTGCCGAGCACGTCCATGCGGTTGGCCGCGCGGAGCGCCGCGATCTTGCCGGGCTTGGTGCCATCGCCCTCGAGCGACTTCTTCGCCGCCTCGATGCCGGTGCGGATCGAGGCCAGCTCCGCCGCCGCGGCCTTCGGGTCGACTCGCGCGAAATCGCGCCGCTTCTCCTGCAGGCCGGCGATGGTCTCGGCGAAACCGAGGAACGGCTTCATCTCCACGCCTTTCTGCTCCATCCGGTCGAGCAAACCGAGTTCATAACGCAGGTTGAGCCGCATCAGGTGCCAGTCGATGCGCCCCTCGGCGCCGAGCGGCTCGTAGGGCAGCGCGTCCAGCCGGGCCTGCCAGGCATGGTAAAACTCGCGCAGCCGCTTCACCTGCAACGCGGAGCCCTCGACCGAGTAGATCTGCAACAGGCCGTCGCGGTCCTTCACAAACCGCTCGACGAGCTCGCGCAGCTCGCTGGATTGCGGCTTCGCGAGCGTCGCGAGGTCCGGCACATAAAGCGCCGCGTCGCGCTGCGCCTGGGCGGGCTGGCCGTAGCGGAAATCATCCGCCGCCAGCATCACGTTGACCAAAAGAAGCGAGACAACGATCCGACCGTTCGGGAATTTCATAGGGGATGCGGGAGAGTCTTTCCCTTGGCCGAAAAGCGGCAAGGTCTTTATGGAGGGCCCAGCACCACCGGGGCCGCGAACCTGATATCACAGAGCACACCCGCCCCGCGAGCGCTGGGCCCACCACCCAAGACACCTACCGCACCGGCACCCACACCGTCATCGGCGCGAGCCCGCGGTTGTTCCAGGCGTAATACGGAATCGCCGTGGCGCCGTCGACCTCGAGCACTGTCACCCCGCCAAGCAGGTCAGGCCGCGCCTGGGCCGTGACCTTGGCCGACGCCGACACGGTCGCGGGAATGGGCTGGTCGGGCTGCTCGAAGCAATACACGACCGGCCCGCGCTCGAAAGCCACCTGCCCGCGCGTGGCGGCGATCTGCTCGTTCCCGATCACGTGGCGCGCCGGCATTTCCAGGTTCAGCTGCAGTGTGTCGCCGGCTTTCCAATCCCGCGTCACGAAGTAGTAGCCCGCTTCCCGGCCATATTTATCGTCGGCCGCGACCCCGGCCAGCTTCCACCCGCTGCCGTCGGCGGGCAGGTAACGGTAGAGATCCGAGGGCAGCGGCCGGCCTTCCACCCAGCCGGGGATCCGGAGCCGCAGCGTGAAACGGCCCGGCTTCTCCGGGGTCACCGTGATCGTCACCCGGCCGTTCCAGGGATAATCCGTCTTCTGGGCGATCTTCACCTTCGTCCCGGCCACGGCCACTTCGCCTTCGCTCTGCGCGTAGAAATTCACGTAGAGCGAGTCGTCCTTCACGGCGTAGAAATAGCCTGTCAGCGCCGCCAGCGTGCGCATCAGGTTCGGCGGACAGCACGCGCAACCGAACCACGGCGCCCGGCCGGCGTGCTCGTGGTTGTTCTTCGCCCGGCCGTCGTAGGCGAGCGGGTTCGGGTAGAAGAACCGGTCGCCGGAAGCCGACACGCCGCTGAGGAAGCCGTTGAAGGCCGTGCGCTCGAGCACGTCCATGTATTTGGCCTCGCCGGTGAGGAGGAACATGCGGTGGTTCCAGTTCATCAGCGCCAGCGCGGCGCAGGTCTCGTTGTAACCGTCGTGCGGCAGCTCGTAATCGGCGCCGTAAGCCTCGCCCTTCGCCAGCGCGCCGGCCCCGCCGGTGAGGTAGAGTTTCTTGGTCACGACGTTGTCCCAGATCTTGGTGATCGCCGCGAGATAACGGGTGTCGCCCGTCAGCGCGGCCACGTCCGCCATGCCGGCATACATGTAGTTGGCCCGCACGGCGTGGCCGACGGCCTCGTCCTGGTCCACGACCAGCTTGTGCTGCTGGCTGTAGGTGCCCTGCCCCGGTCCGCGCGCATCGAGGAAGATCTGTGCGAGCTTCAGCCAGCGCGCGTCGTGCGTCACGCGGTAGAGCTTCACCAGCCCGATCTCGACGATCTGGTGACCCGGGGCGATGCGGAGCTTGCCGTCGCCGAAGTCGCGCCAGAGCAGCTCGGCGTTCTTCAGGCAGACGTCGAGCAGCGGGCGTTTGCCGGTGGCCTGGAAATAAGCCACGCCCGCCTCGTAGAGATGGCCGGCGTTATAGAGCTCGTGGCTGAGCTTCGGGTCGAGTTCCCAGCGCTGCTGGCCAACCCACTTGTGGCCGGGCGTGTCGGGATGCATCGTCCGGAACGTGTAGAGGTAGCCGTCGGGCTCCTGCGCCGCCGCGATCCGTGCGACCCAGGCGTCGAGCGTCGCCTCCAGCGCCGGGTCGCGCTGCATGCTGAGCACGTAGGCCGCACCCTCGATGGCCTTGTAGGCGTCGGTGTCGTCGAAGGGATAGATGGTCGGCGGCTTGATTTGGAAATCCTTCTCACCGGCCGCGCGCCGGCGCATGACCTCGGCGGCAAGGTCGAAGTTCTTCAGCCGGCCCGACTCCTCGCACTGCTGCAGGGCGAACGGCACGGTGACCGCGCGGTTGGTCTCCTGTTTGGCCTGCCAGAAACCGCCGGTGACGCGCACTGCGGTGAAAGGCACGGGCTGGAACGGGTAGTCGGCCGCGGACAAAAGGGCACCGCCCAGCCCAAGCAGGAGAGCGAAACGGGTTAGTCGCATCATGCCGGCATTCTCCGCGCCAAAGAAAAAGCCGCAAGCGCCGAGGCTCGCGGCCAGTAAGAACGGTAGGGGCGCTTGCCCTCAAGCGCCCGGGCCGTTGAGGGCAACGGCCCCTACCCTCAGAACTTCCACTCGACGCCCGCGAAGACGCCGACGCCGAGCTGCGGGTAGCCGTGCACTTCCTCGTAGGCCTCGTCGAGCAGGTTCTCGACCCGGGCCTTCACGGCCAGCCGGGGATTCACCTGCCACGCGCCGTAGACGCGCACGACCGTGTAATCCTCGGCGTGGATGGTGGCGAAGGTCGCCGCATGCACGTCCTGCCGGCCCGCCGCAAACGCGACCCCCGTGCCGGCGCTGAAACCGCGGCCGAAGTCATGCCAGAGGTCGAGCGACCCGCTGTTCCGCGGCCGGCGCAGCAGGCGGATGCCCTGCGTGAGGTTCTCCGCCTCGAGATAGGTGTAGGCCAGCCGCACCTGCACGGCGCCGGGCAGCGTGAACTTGCCCGCCAGCTCGACGCCCCGCGTCCGCGCCTCCTCCACGTTGGCCGTCGTGCCGGGAAACACGCCGAAATCGAACACGATCAGGTTGTCGTAGCGCGTGTCGAACCATGTCGCGCTCAGCACGCCCCGGTTGCCGGTGAGGAAATAATCCACGCCGCCGTCCCACCCGCGCGCCTTCTCGGGCCTCAGGTTGGGATTGCCGACGTAGAACGCGCTCTGCCCGTAAAGGTCGAGGAAACTTGGTGAGCGGAACGCCGTGCCGTAGGTGGCGCGGACCTTCCAGCGTGAACCCTTCGACAACCACGCCGCCGTCGCGCGGCCAGTCGTGGCGCGGCCGAAGGTGTCGTGGTCGTCGCTGCGCAGGCCGGCCGTCAGGTAGACGTGCTCGACCGGCGTCCACTCGTCCTGGGCAAAGAACGCCAGCAGACCCTGCCGCTCGTTGATGTTGCCGAAACCGTTGTTGCGGGTGCGGTTCGCCTCGGCGGTCAGGCCGCCGGTGATGCGGTGCTGCTCGTTCAGGACGTAGGTGCTCTGCCAGTCGAGCACGGCGCGGCGGTTCGTGACGCGCGTCTCACTCGTGCCGGTGTCGGACACATAGCGCCGGTCCTGCCCGCCGAGCACGACATGGCTCGTCAGCCCCGGCGCATGCGTCAGGTCGGCGAACACGGTCGCCAGCTGGTTGCTTTCTGTCTCCTCGTTGTCGGGATCGTTGGCCCCGAAACCGATCGCGGCGCCGGGCGAGCCGTAGCGGCCCACAAACCCGCGCCACGTCGCGCCGATGGCGACGTCCTTCGTGACCTGCCGGTCGAGGCGCAGCGAATAGGTGACGCTGTCGAATTCATTGTTCACGCGCTCGTTGTCGGTGTGGCCGCCGGACGCGGAGAACGTGTAGGCGCGCTGCGCATCGCCGCCCTGCGCGCTGACCGCGCCCTGCACCGTGCCGAACGAGCCGGCCTCGGCCGCGAGGGTCGTGCTGCCGGGCCCCGTGCCACGCTGGCCGCGGATGGCCACGACGCC
This sequence comes from Lacunisphaera sp., assembly GCA_041909435.1. Classification (GTDB taxonomy): domain Bacteria; phylum Verrucomicrobiota; class Verrucomicrobiia; order Opitutales; family Opitutaceae; genus Lacunisphaera. The sequence continues at coordinate 50,180 of JAYRDK010000011.1, read as the reverse complement.
GCCGACGGCCTCGCCGCCGTAGAGCGTGCTCTGCGGGCCGTGCGAGACCTCGAGGTTGTCGCACGTGCCGAGACACATGCCGCCGAACGAGACCTGGTAGTCGGTGTTCGGATCGTTGAAACGGATGCCGTCCACGAGGAACAGCGTCTGGTTCGAGTTCGACCCGCGCAGGAAGAGCGACGTCACGCCACCCGCCGCGCCCGAGGCGAAGCTCGGCGCGCCCGGGACGCCGCCGAGCGCCGAGCGCAGCCCGGTGAGCTGCATGCGGGCCAGCTCGGCGCCGCTGATCCGGTCGACATAGGTGCCGAGTGTCGTCAGCGCCGCGGGGGTCCGCGTGGCGGTGAAGACGTAGTCCGGGAGTTTTTCCGGTTCGGCCGTCTGCGCGAACGCGGTGAGGGCCGGCGCGAGGCCGGCGAGGAGGAGCAGGCGTCGGAGCGACGCCGCGATGGTGGTATTCATGATCTGCTGATGCTGCGGCAAGAGCAGAGCATTTGGGTGGGAGGGGCTTTATGCCCCGACTGTCGCGGTGTAAAACCGCTCCCACCTACTCAGCTTCCACTCCCACCCTTCAATGTGCGTTGAAGGTTAAACCCGGCCGCCTGCACAAGGCGGCCGCGTGGTGAGTTTCCGGGGGCAGATGTTCGGACTCCGCATGTGAGCGCGTGGTGCGCCAAGGGCCAGGTGGTAAGGGCGAAGGGTTCGGACCCTTCGCTCTTCGCACTTTGCTCTTTGCGCGCCAACGGCGCCTTCCTCGCCCCTCGCCTTCACCGGCTGCCCGATTGGCTTTGCCCGGCGCCTGTCGCCGGTGGGGGTCTGTGATGCGTTACCGCAGCGCAACTGTAGCCGAATCGCACGGCCTTCCCTGTATCCCTGGAATTTGATGAAAGAACCTCAGGCCAACCACCAATCCACCCGCCGGCGGCCTTGTGCAAGCCCAATTCCTGCCTTGGGTTACGCATTTCTTGTCATTGTCGAAGCCCTGACTTGCCTTTTCATATCATCGAATCTTGATGCAAGCATACAAGAATAGTTTCATGACCGTCCTCCCGCCCACCTCCGCCGAAACCGCCCTCCGCCGCCTCCTGGCCGAGCGCGTGGCCATCATCGATGGCGCGATGGGCACGACCATCCGCAGCTACAACATCACGGAGGAGCAGGCGCGCGGCGACCGCTTCAAGGACGCCCCGAAGGACCTCAAGAACAACGGCGACATCTACTCGCTCACCCGCCCGACCGAGATCGGCGACATCCACCGCCGCTTCCTCGAGGCCGGCGCCGACATCATCGAGACCAACACCTTCTCGGCCACCAGCATCGGCCAGAGCGAGTTCTTCATCGAGGACCCGCGCGAGAAGGGCGGCCGCAAGGACCCGGCGTTTTACCAGAGCGTCATCGAGAACAAGTTCCTCGAGACCCTCGCCTGGGACATCAACTTCCAGTCCGCGCAGCAGTGCCGCACCTGGGCCGACCGCATCGCCAACAACTCCGGCAAGCGCCGCTACGTCGCCGGCGCCGTCGGGCCGCTGACCGTCTCGCTCTCCAACTCGCCCGACGCCGACGACGCCGGCTTCCGCGTCGTCACCTTCGACCAGGTGAAGGCCGACTACCGCCGCCAGGTGCGCGCGCTCATCGCCGGCGGCGTGGACCTGCTGCTGGTCGAGACGATCTTCGACTCCCTCAACGCCAAGGCCGCCCTCGTCGCCATCGAGGAGATCTTCGCCGAGGACAAGATCCGCCTCCCGCTCATGATCTCGGCGGCGGTCGGCCGCGGCGGCGAGACGATGATCTCCGCGCAGACCGTCGGCGCCTTCTGGAACGCCGTGCGCACGCATAAGCCGCTCGCCGTCGGTCTCAACTGCTCGATCGGCCCCGACCTCATGCGCCCCTTTCTCGAGGAACTGGGGGCGAAGTCCGACACCTTCATCTCCGCCTACCCGAACGCCGGCCTGCCGAATCCGCTCACCGAGACCGGCTTCGACCTGAAGCCCGCCGACATGGCGCGCTTCATGGGCGAGTTCGCCGACAGCGGCCTGCTCAACATCGCCGGCGGCTGCTGCGGCAACACGCCCGAGCACATCGCCGCCATCGCCGAGTCGCTCAAGCCCAAGCCGGCCCGCAAGGTTAACATCCTGGGATCGGACCTTCAGGTTTCAGGTTTCAGGTCTCAGGTTTCAGAAACCGTGGAGGGCCCAGCTCCAGCTGGGCCGTCAGCGGCCCCGCTCCCTCTCCAACTTTCCGGCTCCCTCCCCTTCACCCAGCAAATCGGCTCGTTCCTCATGGTCGGCGAGCGCACCAACGTCGCCGGCTCGCCCAAGTTCGCCAAGCTCGTCAAGGCCGGCAACTACGAGGAGGCCGTCTCCGTCGCCCGCCAGCAGGTCGACAACGGCGCCAACGTCATCGACGTGTGCATGGACGACGGCCTGATCGACGGCGTCGCCGCCATGACGCGCTTCCTGCAGCTCATCGGCAGCGAGCCCGAGATCGCCAAGGTTCCGGTCATGGTCGACTCCTCCAAGTGGGAGGTCATCGAGGCCGGCCTGAAATGCCTTCAGGGCAAGGGCATCGTCAATTCCATCTCCCTCAAGGAGGGCGAGGCGAAGTTCCTCGAGCAGGCGCGCACCATCCTCCGCTACGGCGCCGCCGTGGTCGTCATGGCCTTCGACGAGAACGGCCAGGCCGCCTCCTACGCCGAGAAGATCCGCATCTGCGAGCGCGCTTACCGCCTGCTGGTGGACACGGTCGGCTTCCCGCCCGAGGACATCATCTTTGACCCGAACATCCTCACCGTCGGCACCGGCATCGAGGAGCACAACAACTACGCCGTCGATTTCATCGAGGCCACGCGCTGGATCAAAGCCCACCTCCCGCACGCCAAGGTCAGCGGTGGTGTCTCCAACGTCTCCTTCAGCTTCCGTGGCAACAATCCCGTGCGCGAGGCCATGCACGCGGCCTTCCTCTACCACGCCATCAAGGCCGGCATGGACATGGGCATCGTAAACCCGTCCATGCTCGAGGTCTACGAGGAGGTGGACAAGGAGCTGCTCGTCCTCGTCGAGGACGTCCTCCTCAACCGCCGGCCGGATGCAACTGAAAGACTGGTCGCCTTCGGCGAGGCCCTCAAATCTGGAGGGTCGGGCTCCGGCCCGACCGCTTCTTCCCTGGAGGGCTCAGCTTCAGCTGAGCCGGCTTGGCGCCTCGAATCCGTGGAAGCCCGCCTCTCCCACGCCCTCGTCAAAGGCATCGATGCCTTCATCGACGCTGACACCGAGGAAGCCCGCCAGAAATACGGCAAACCTCTCACGATCATCGAGGGTCCGCTGATGGACGGCATGCGCGTCGTCGGCGACCTCTTCGGCGCCGGCAAGATGTTCCTCCCGCAGGTTGTGAAGTCGGCCCGCGTCATGAAGAAGGCCGTCGCCTACCTCCAGCCGTTCATGGAGGCCGAGAAGGCCGCGCTCGTCGCGTCCGGCGGCACCGCCAAGGCGCAGGGCCGCATCGTCATGGCCACCGTCAAGGGCGACGTGCACGACATCGGCAAGAACATCGTCGGCGTCGTCCTCGCCTGTAACAATTACGAGGTCATCGACCTCGGCGTCATGGTGTCATGCGAGAAGATCCTCGCCGCCGCCAAGGAGAAGGGCGCCGACATCATCGGCCTCTCAGGCCTGATCACGCCCTCGCTCGACGAGATGGTGCACAACGCCAAGGAAATGGAGCGCCAGGGCCTCAAGATCCCGCTGCTCATCGGCGGCGCCACGACGTCGGCCGCGCACAACGCGGTGAAGATCGCCCCGCATTATTCCGAACCCGTCATCCACGTGCTCGACGCCTCGCGCGTCATCGGCGTCGTCTCGAAGCTGCTCAGCCCCGACCAAAAGCCCGCCTACCTCGCCGATGTAAAGGCCACCCAGGAGCGCCAGCGCCTCGAATTCGCCGACCGCAAGGGTGCCCGCAAACTCCTCCCCCTCCCCGAAGCCCGCAACCGCGCCCAGCCCACGGATTGGAAGACCGTCGACATCCCCAAACCCGAGTTCCTCGGCACCCAGGTTTTCTCATCTGAAGGTAGGGCGAGTCCTCCGGACGAGCCGCACGCCCACACGCATCCAATGCCCGGCTCGTCCGGAGGACTCGCCCTACCCCTCTCCCTCGCCGAGATCGCCGCCTACATCGATTGGTCGCCTTTCTTCTCCACCTGGGAACTCCACGGCCGCTTCCCCGACATCCTGAAGGACCCCGTCGTCGGCGAGGAAGCCACCAAGCTCTACGCCGAGGCGCAGGCGATGCTGAAGCGCATCATCGACGAAAAGCGCTATACCGCCAAGGCCGTCATCGGCTTCTGGCCGGCGAACAGCGTCGGCGACAGCGTCGAAGTCTATTCAGACGAGTCGCGTGAAAAGGTGCTCAAGACCTTCCATTTCCTCCGTCAGCAAAACGAGAAGCCCGCCGGCCAGTTCAACCACTGCCTCGCCGACTTCATCGCCCCGAAGGATTCGGGCCGCATCGACTATCTCGGCGGCTTCGCCGTCACCGCCGGCCACGGCGTCGAGGAATTCGCCGCCGAGTTCCGCGCCAAGACCGACGACTTCAACGCCATCCTCGCCCAGGCCCTGGGCGACCGCCTCGCCGAGGCCCTCGCCGAGCTGATGCACAAGAAGGCCCGCGAGTATTCCGGCTACGGCAAGACCGAGAACCTGGAGATGAAGGACATCATCCGGGAAAAATACCGCGGCATCCGCCCGGCCCCCGGCTATCCTGCCTGCCCCGACCACACCGAGAAGCCGCCACTGTTCGACCTCCTCAACGCCACCGCCCTCACGGGCATCACGCTGACGGAAACGAACGCCATGTTCCCCGCGAGCAGCGTCAGCGGCATGTATTTCAACCACCCGGACTCAAAATACTTTGCCGTCGGGAAATTGGCTAAAGACCAAGTCGAGGACTACACCCTTCGCAAAGACCAATGGCTGGAAGTATCTGAAAGGTGGCTCGCACCTTATCTTGACTACGAACCCACGGCGTAGGCCGCTGAACCACAAAGCCTGACCCTGTTGTTGGACCCCGACTTCCACTGCAGGGTGAAGGCGCAGATTGCGCCATTGCCTTATTGCGGTAGGTTTCGCTATCTACTCCCCCGTGTTTATCACACTCCAGTCTGATCTGCTCTCTTGGGCCCGTCAACGTGCTGGGCTAGAAGAGGATGATCTGGCTCGAAAGATGGGCGTAAAGCGTGAGTCCGTGATTGCTTGGGAGAACTCGGGACGTCTTCGCTTAACCCAGATCGAGAAGCTGGCGCATGTCACTCACACTCCCGTGGGCTATTTATATCTAGAAGCCCCTCCGGACGAGCAGCTGCCGATTCCGGACTTCCGGACTGTTGGCGATGCAGGAGTCCGTCGGCCTAGTCCAGATCTGCTAGAAACGGTAGAGATAATGCAGCGCCGGCAAACTTGGATGCGCGAATACTTGATCGGTGAGGGGCAAGAGGCGCTTTCTTTTGTTGGTCGCTACCAAGTCGACGTGGCTGCCGAGCAAATCGCCGCTGACATGCGTGCCTCTCTAGGGGTGACGCAGGGTTGGGCTGAGAGTGTTGCCAGTTGGACGGAGGCGCTGACTCAACTACGCCAGCGTATTGAGGAAATTGGCGTGCTCATTGTGATCAACGGAGTGGTTGGGAATAACACCCGTCGTAAATTGAGCCCAACGGAATTCCGTGGATTTGCTCTGACTGATACGTATGCCCCGCTCATTTTTATCAACGGGAGTGATGCCAAGTCGGCTCAGATGTTTACCCTGGTGCACGAGTTAGCCCATCTGTGGTTAGGCGCTGAGGGTGTTTCCAGTCTTACGGACTTTCAGCCTGGGCCAGCGCGGGTCGAACGCCATTGTAACGCCGTTGCCGCGGAATTCCTTATACCGCGAGCTGAGTTGCGAGCCTGTTGGGCGCAGGCGCAGTCTCATTCTGAACCGTTCAAGCACTTGGCGCGACGCTTCAAGGTTAGTCCGGTTGTTGCTGCTAGGCGTGCTCTTGATCTCGGGTTAACGCAGCGGGACGAGTTCTTCAATTTCTACAATCACTACAGTGCCGAAGAGCGCCGTATCGCCGCTGATCGAGAAGGCGGCGGTAACTTCTGGAATACTCAAGGTGTGCGCATTGGTCAGCGTTTTGGCTCGGCTGTGGTGCGTGCCACTAAGGAGGGAAAGCTGCTTTATAGAGATGCTTATCGGCTCACTGGGCTTAGTGGCAGCACGTTCGACAGTTTTGTCGAGAAGCTTGGATTCAGACTCTAATGCCGCCGCCACCTGCCAACTACGCGCTCGACGCGAATGTCTTCATTCAGGCGCATCGTCGGCATTATGCCTTCAATCTGTGCCCAGGCTTCTGGGACTGTTTGCCTGTTCACCACGCGAATGGTCGCATAATCAGCATAGATAAGGTTCGCGATGAATTGCGAACCGGGGACGCGTTGGATACTTGGGTCGCGAGCACGGCGCCAGCCACTCTGTTTAATTCAACGGCTGATGCTTCCGTGCAGGCGGAGTTTAGTCAGATGATGCGATGGGTGCAGGCGAGTGCTCATTATTTACCTCAAGCGAAAAGTGAATTTGCTAGCGTTGCGGATGGTTGGCTAGCGGCGTTTGCCAAAGCCAAAAACTACACTCTCGTAACCCATGAAGAGCATGACCCTCTTTCCAGAAAGCGTGTCCCATTGCCCACTCTTTGCCTGCAGTTCGGGGTGCCTTATCTTGATACCTTCTCGATGCTAAAGGATTTGGGGACGCGGTTCGTGCTCGCCTAATAGCGCGCCCTCACTTTCCGGATCGGCTCATTCCTGCTCGATCACTTTCACGCGGGCGACAAAGCCGGCGTCGGGGGAGGTCCGGATCTTCAGGCCGCTGGTCGTGGGACAGCCGGATGGGGTCATGTCTTGACAATTGACAAGCCACGCCGAGCAAAGCGGGCCAACCGTAGACTTGCCCCGTCGACCGGGGCGCATAACCCTCACCTCGTGCCCGCTCCCGCCGCCCATGTCTCCGCCGCCGATGCCCGCCAGACGGACATCTACCGCCGGATGACGCCCAAGCAGCGCGTGGCCGTGGCCCTCGGCATGCACGAACAGGCCCGGGCCTTGATGGACGCCGGCATCCGCGCCTCGCACCCGCACTGGTCGGAGGCGGAGCGGCGCCGCGAGATCGCCCGCCGCACGCTCCATGCCCGGAGCTGATTACATCGCGCTCTTCACGCGCCCGTTGGAATCCGCCGGACTGGCCTACATGGTGACCGGCGCAACCGCCGCCATCGTTTACGGCAAGCCGCGCTACACCAATGACGTCGACATCGTCATCGTGCTGCCAGCCGCCGACGCCGAAAAACTGCACGCCGCCTTCCCGGGCACCGAGTATTATGTGCCGCCGGTCGAGATCATCCGCGAAGAAGCCGGCCGGCCGCTCCGCGCCCATTTCAACGTCATCCATGAGGAGAGCGGCTACAAGGCGGACTTTTATCCCACCGGCTCCGACCCGTTGCATCAGTGGGCACTGAGGAAAAGACGCCTGACCGAACTGCCCGGCGGCAGTGTATGGGTCGCCCCGCCGGAATATGTCATCCTCCGCAAGCTGGAGTATTTCCGCGAAGGCAGCTCATCCAAGCACCTGACCGACATCCGCGCCATGCTCGATGTGAGTGGCGATGCCATCGACCAAACCGCGCTGGCCGAATGGATCATCCGCCTCGGCCTCCAAGCCGAGTGGGAGCGCGCGCAGGAGCGGCCGTAAGGCCGCTGGTTGCTGTAGGTGGCGTGCTTGCACGCCACGTTGCGCGCAAGCGCGCAACCTACACCCGTGGACTTACTGAAAATGTCCGGGAGCTTGATCCGAGGATCTTCATTCCTGCTCGATCACTTTCACCCGGGCGGCGAAGGCGGCGTCGGGTGAGGTCCGGATTTTCAGGCCGCTGGTCGTGGTGAGGCGACGAATAGTGACTTGTTCGGTCAGCTGGTAGGGAAAGGGACGGGCCGCCGAAGCCGGCTCCTTACCGTCGGGATCGTTGAAGAGATAAGGGCCTTGGTAGTCCTTGGGGTGCTGGCTGTCGTCGATGACCAGCCCGTCGATGGTGATCTCCTTCGGCATGAAGCAGGGATAACCGAAATCGTGCTGCCCGTTGTTGCTGGCGCTTAACAGGTGGGGCTGGATCGGCGCGCCGCAGCCGGGGATCCAGCGGGAGTTGCGGATGATCACTGTCCCTTCCCAAGTGCTGCCATAGTCGCTGCGCAGGGCCAGCAGGGAGCGGCCGTTCAGGGTGGAATCCTCGATCGTCAGCGTGCCGCGGCCGATGGCGTTCAGGCCGGCGTGGCCGAGCGTGCAACCGCGGATCGTGTAGGTGCCGGAGACGCCCTGGTGCGTGTCCATGCGCGACAGCGTGCAGTTCTCCAGCAGGATGTTCTTGCAGAAATTCGTGCCGATCACGCCCCAGCGCGTGGGGTCGCAGATGTTGTCCATGCGGACGCCGCTCAGCGTGAAATTGACCACCTCGTTGGCGATCAGGTCGTAGGTGCCCATGCTCACCGGCTTCCCGGCGGCGCCGATCGTCGAATAGGTCTTGTGCCCGGTGACGAAGCAGTCGCGGAACGTGATGTTCGCGGCTCCCTGCGCCGCGAGGAACCCGTTGTAAGGGTGGCCGAATTCGCCCTCGCCCGTGATGTGGTGGGTCAGGCCGACGACGGTGGTGTTGGAACGGGTGATGGCGATGTTGCGCAGCCAGTAGTTGTAGCCCTTCTCCTGCTTCATCCGGTTGGCGATGGTCGTGAAAACGCCGCCGCGGATCACCAGCGCCCGCTCGTCGATCGGGCGGGCCTCCACCTTGGTGACCTCGTCGTAGTCCCAGTCGATGTCGCCCTCGATGGAGCCGTCCCGCCGGAGGATGAAACAATCGCGCTGGGCCGAGCCGTTGTTCTGGTTGAGGCCCTCGCGGATGTAGCGCTTCCGGTGGCTGTTTTCCACCCGCACCCAGCAGTCGCGCGGCGGCAGCACGTCGAGCTGCCGCTGGTCGCGCGTCAGCCGCGGGATGGTCAGCGTCACGGGTTCCAGCAGCGACTGCACGGAGAAGAGCGACAGCCGGTGGTTCTCGACGTCGGTGTCGTCGATGATGAAGCGCGAGGTGCCCCAGTCGGTGTCGGTGGCGATGATCGCGGTGAGCGCCCGGCGGCCGAGGTGATAGGTGGCACCGGCCTTCGTCTTCACCGGCAACCCGCGGGCATTGGCGAAGGCATGGGCCTTGACAATCGCCGGCAGGTCGTCGGCCACGCCGTCGCCGACCGCGCCGAAGGCCTCGTAATTGACCGGCTGGTCCGCGGGCCCGACGGGCTCGCCCGCGACCGCGGAAACCACCAAGGCCACGGCCGTTAGCAGCGCGGCCAAGGCCGGGCCAAAGGGCCGGGATGCATCATTCATGGCTCCGCTCATTTTGCATTCTCCCCGTCATCCTCCAACACCGTCCCCGAACTGGAATAGGGCGCGTAGGTTTTTCCCCAGTCCACGCCCACGACCTGCAGGCTCAGGCGCTCGCCGTCCACCCGCACGACGAGATAATGGTAGGGATTGTCCCCGGGATTGGGTCCCGGCCTGACCGGATGATCGACCCGCAGCTTGGCGTCGGCGTAAGCCTTCAGGTAGTCGCGCAGGTCAGGTTCGCCCTTGTAGCCATAAAGCGGGGCCCCGCCGCCGCCGGTGACGATCTGATCCAGGCGGCGGGTCTTGCCGCCCGCCTCGTAACGCTCCACCCAATGCTCGAAAAGGTGCTCGTGCCCCGTGAAGAGCACCGTGAAGCCGTGCTCCCGGAAAAACGGCATGTAGCGCTTCCGGATCTCCGCCGTCGGCGGCTCCACCTTGGCGCCGCCGTGCGGCCCGGAGGAAAAGGCCGGGTGATGGAAGAAGGCGATCAAGTGCCGGTAGCGGCCGCGGTCCAGCCCCGCCACCTGGGCGCGCACCCAGGCAAACTGCGCCTCGTCGGCCGCGATGTTCGAATCAAACGCGATGATGAAGGTGTTGCCGTAGCCAAAGGCGTAGGTGGGATAACCGGACAGGCGCCGGGGCGTGCGGTCCGCCGGGATCAGCTGGTTGACGGCCGCGAGGTAGTTGGCCAGCCCCGCCCGCCGGTTCGGCGCGTCGAGCTCGCTCGCGCCGGTCACGTCGTGATTCCCGGGCGCGAGGAAATAGGGAATCCCGGCCTCGGTCGTCAGGCGGTTGATCAGGTTGACGAAGCTGACGTTCCACTGCCGCGGATCGGTGCCCTTGACGACCGCGTCGCCGGTCTGCAGCACGAACCGCACGGGAAAGGGCGTCGGCGCCAGCTCCCGGACCCGTTCCAGCATGGAGTCGATCACGAGCGAGTGCTCATATTGCTCGGCCGTGCCGTCGCGCCGGCCGCGCGTATCGCCATACACCAGGAAGGAGAAGCGGGTGACCCCGGCGCTGTCCGCCTCCGGCGGCAGCGGCTGCCGCGGCGGCTTGATCGCCTCCACGGTCTCGTAGGCCGGCGCGGGGACGGGATCCGCGGCCCGCCCCGGCAGGAGGCAAAGCGCCAAGCCCGTAACAAAACCCAACAGCCGGAGGAATCGCGAGGGCGCTTGGTGCATGAGCGGTGACGGGGTTTGATCCGGCGATCGGGCGGCAATCATGCCGGGGGCCGGGTCCCGCATAGTTCGCCTGGTCCGGACTTTCAGCAACCCTGGAATCCCCGGCGCGCCGCACGGACCGGCACCCCGGGAGGAGATGGCCGGTCAAGGGGGCGTGTCTTCAATCCTGAGCGGCTATCCCGAACCGAAGCGGCACCGCCCCTCACCTTCCGCCGGGGATCCGATTCCAGCCGGCCTGTTGGTGGACACAAAAAAGGCGCCGTCGGGTGACGGCGCCTTGAATCAGGAACCCGGACTCAGGCGACGGCCACCGCGAGCGGCTTGGCGCGCGGGAAGTCGATCGTGGTGCGGGCGACGTTGTTGAGGTAGTTCGTCAGGACGTTGGCGGCCACATGGCTCACCACCTCGACGATCTCGGCATCGGTCGCCCCGGCGGAACGGACGGCGGCGAGGGTCTCATCGGAGACCTGGCCGCGGGCGGCGACCACGGCCTGCGCAAACTGCAGGAGCGCGCCGACCTTCGGATCGGCGGCAGCGCCCCGGCGGGCGGCCTCGATAGCGTCCGGCGTCAGGCCGGCGCCCTTGCCGATGAGGGAGTGGGCGGACAGGCAGTAATCGCAGCCGTTGGCCTCCGCGATGGTGAGGGCCAGCTGCTCGCGGACGGCGGCGGGCAGCACGCCCTTGGCGAGAGTCGCGCCGAAGCCGAGGTAGGCCTCGAGCGCGGCGGGCGACTGCGCGAAGGTGCGCATGAGGTTGGGGACGACGCCGAGCTTGGCCTTGACGGCGCCCAGGAGCTGGGCGGTCTGGCCGGTGGCGGTGGTGGGATCGATGGTCGGGATGCGGTTCATGGTATGATTTCCTTTTTTGGTTGTGGTTGGTTGTGGACTAAAAAACGGATCCGCGGGCGGCCAGCGCCGCCTCCAGCTCCTTGATGCGGGCGCGCAGCCCGGCGACGGCGGCCTCAACCTCCACCCCGGTGTAGCGCGGCGTGATGTATTGCGGGCAGTTCCAGTCGAACGACTCGACGTCGATCAGGAAGAGCCGCTCGGTGCGGGCCGCAAAGGCCGGGCCGGCGATCGCTTCCAACCGGCCCGGATGCTCGCGGGCATCGAGCACCGTCGCCCGGCCGAGGATCTTCAGCCGGATGCGCTGCGGGTAATCCATCAGGAACAGCGACACCCGGTTGTCGGCCGCGACATGCCCGGTGGACAGCAGCTGGCGATTGCCCTTGAAGTCGGCGAACGCCAGCTGTGACGGGCCGAGCACCCGGAGGAAGCCCGGTTCCCCGCCCCGGTGCTGGATATAGGGCCAGCCCGTGGGTGAGACCGTCGCCAGGTAAAAGCTGTCCCGCTCCCCGATGAAGGTGAGCTCGGCCTCCGTGAGCCGGTCCCGGCCCGACGGCGGCACCGCCGCGGCCCGGCCATTGAAGCGGCGCTGCGCGTCCTGCACGGGCGGGGTGGACATCAGGTTCAGGTAGTGGGTGGCCATGGGAGCGGGTTGATGGGCCCATGTAGACAGACCTGTCTATCTTAGGCAAGCACAAAGTAGACAGTTCTGTATATTTTATTTGCTCCGGGCCGGAAACCCGCTTCCCTCCTTCGCATGAGCCTGACTGCCAAGACCCCCGAGGGCCCCGCCTCCGCCAAGCGCGAGCTGCTGCTGGACACCGCCTGGGCGTTGTTCTGCCAGAACGGTTACCGCGCCGTCGGCATCGACACCGTGCTGGCCAAGGCCGGCGTGGCCAAGATGACGCTCTACAACCACTTTGCCTCGAAGGAGGACCTCATCGCCGCGGCCATGGAAAAAAAGGCCGCCGAGATCCTGGCGGGAATCGACCAGACCGTGGCCGGCGCCGGTCGCAGCCCGCAGAAACGCCTGCTCGCCGTCTTCGACTGGCTCGAGGCCTGGCTGACGTCCGGGACGTTCACCGGCTGCGCCTTCCTCAAGGCCGTGGGTGAATACACCGCCGGAAGCGACAAGCCGCGCCTCGCCGCCGCCGCCTACAAGCAGGCGCTGCAGGACCGCCTGGTCACGCTTTGCACCGAGGCCGACCTGAAAGCGCCCGCCACCCTCGCCCGCCAGCTCATGCTCGTCATCGACGGCGCCACGATCCATGCCGACATGCACGCCAATCCCGCCTACGCCAGCGATGCCCGCAGCATGGCCAAGGCCCTGATCGAGGCTGCCGCAAAGTAACCGTCCCCCGGGCCGGGCCAAGGTCGCCGCGGCGCCAGACTGAATTCACGAACCACCGCGGCTCGCGGCTGGATTTCGAATTCTTGTAACTTCCCCGGGCTTTTCGTGTTCTGAATGCACGCCTGCCTGGCGCGGATCCGACCATGACCCCGGGAAACAATTCCTTCCTCCTTCACGCCACGTTCATCGTGCCTTCACAGGACCCAGGCAGATTAAGCGCATGATTTTGCAACGTCAGAACCTGCTCCGGTTCCTCGCCATCCCCGCCCTCGGCTTCGGCCTCGCATTTGCCGCCGGCGCCAGCGCGGCCACCAAACCCAGCGAGATCATCGTCTCGGCCGCCAACTACGCCGAGACCCCGCCCGAGGTGTTGGCGAAGATGTTTCGCCGGGCGGATGACCTGACCGACGTGCCGCCGCCGGCCGGCGAACGCCCGGTGCGTTATTATCAGTTCCTCCCCGGCGAGGGCCTCGCGGCCGACCTGTCCTATGTCGAGGTCTGCAAGCTCCTCTCCCCCGCGCTCAAGGCGAAGAATTTCCTCAACACCACCGACGAGGCGAAGGTCGACTTCATCCTGCGCGTCACCTTCGGCGAACGGCGCTGGCGCGATCCCTTCGTGCGCAAGGATGACCTCGAGTGGCGCCACGGCCTCGTGCCGAGGAAGCGCGGCACCTCGCTCAGCGCGGCCGAGGCCTGGGACGAGCGCGCCGGCGGCGACGAGTCCGCCCTCTACCAGCTCGAGCGCGACCTCGGCATGGAGGGCATGGCCGACCGTCTCATCGGCAGCATGAGCACCGACGATTATCATCTCATCGTCATCGATGCCTTCGCGGTCGCCGCGCTCAAGGAGAAGGGCAACAAGACGCCGCGCGCGTGGTCCACCTTCATCGCCGTGCCGCGCCAGAAGGGCGTGAAATTCTCCGACGTCGCCGTGAAGATGATCGAGAAAGCCACCCCCTGGTTCGGCGAGACGCTCCCCGGCAAGGCCCGCTTCACCGACCGCGAGGGCACGGTGAAAATCGGCGACCTCCAGGTCGTCGAGGAAAACGTCCCGGCCTCCAAAAGATAACCCGGGCGGCCGATCCTGCGTTCCTGCGCCTTTGCGCTGCTCCCTCAGATCTGCCGCCAGCCGCGGAAGCCGCGGTTGTGGCGGCGGTGCCGCGAAGATAATTTGTAACGTATTACGTTACAAATTTCCCGGGGCGCTGTGCCTGTCCCGGCCGGGGGCAAGTCGCTTCCGGACTTGAGGTCGATGCGGCGATGGCGAAACGATGGCCCCATGTATCTGCCCGCCCACTTTCGCGAAGACCGTCGCGAGGTCCAGTTTGAGCTGGTCCGATCGCACCCGCTCGGGCTGCTGGTCAGCGCCGGCCCCGGGGGCCTGCTGGCGAATCCCGTGCCGTTCGTGGCGTATCCCGAGGAAGGCGCGGGCGTGCTGCGGGCGCATGTGGCCCGGGCGAATCCGCAGTGGCGGGAGCTGGCCGCGACGGCCGATTGTCTCGTCGTCTTTCAAGGCCCGCAGGCCTACATCAGCCCCACGCTGTATCCGACCAAGGCGGAATCCCACCAGGTGGTGCCGACCTGGAACTATGCCACGGTGCACGTGTGGGGCCGGGCGCAGGTAGTCGAGGATGCCCGCTGGCTGCGGCGGCAGATCGACGACCTGACGCAAGCGCGCGAAGGCAACCGGCCGAACCCGTGGAAGGTCGCCGACGCCCCGGCCGATTTTGTCGCCGCCCAGCTCAAGGCGATCGTCGGCATCGAGCTCGCGATCACCCGCCTCGAGGCCAAGTGGAAGATGAGCCAGAACCGCAACGCGGCGGACCGGCAGGGCGTCGTCGCCGGCCTGCGTGCCGAAGGCGGCGCTGAACAAGCGATGGTAGCCCGGCTCGTCGCGGAACGCAGCCAGCCGGGAGCCTGATCTATTTCACGGCCGCCACCGCGGGCGCCGGGGCCACGGCCTTGCGCGGGACGGTGTGGCGGCCGCGTTCCCAGCGTTCCTCGGCGCCGGTGAGGACGCCCTGGTCATCGAGCTTGAACTCGACCGTCATCTTGCCGTCGGCCGAGACGAGGAGCCGGTCGCCGGCAGGATAATAGAGCCGCGGTTTGCGGCTGCGGGAGGTTTGCCAGAGATAACCATCCTCCCTCCGGACGAGGATCCGGCTGGGTTTCGTCGGTTTTCCATCCTTGCCCACCCTCACGTTATAGTCGCCCTCGAACGGGGCGTAGGCCGCCGGATCGAACGTGGCGAGGCGCGCGGGCGCGCGGTAGGGATCCTTCGCATACTCGGCGTTCTTCACCTTCTGCTGCTCGATCGCCTCGAGGGCGCGGATGCGCTCGGTGCCGCCGTTGAACTTGAAGTCGGGCATCAGCACGTTCACGTAGGCCCCGGTCAGGAACTTGACGTCGTCCCGGCTCCAGCCGCTGCGGGCCCGCAGCACCGTCATGAAGAGCACGCCCTTGCGGAAGCCCTCCACCGCCTTCTTCACCGCGGGCTTGAAGACGACCAGCGCGCTCTTGATCGCCGCGCGCTTGAAGAGCCCCATCTTCTCCTTCTGCATGACCTCCTTCATGACCGCGTTCTGGACGCCGACGTAGGCGTTGCGCGGCGGCAGGTAGAAGACCCAGTCGTATTTCGCGAACGCGTCGCCCTCGAGGTCGGCCAGGGTGAGCGCGCGGAGCTTTTTTTCGATCTTCGCGTCGTCGAAACCCTCCGCCCAGGACAGCTGGTAGAGCTTGGCGGCGATGCCCTCCAACGGCAGCGGCAGGGCCGGCATGATCATGTCGAACGTGATCTTGAAGTCCTTCTCGTCGTCCTCGTCCTCCTCGTCCATCCGCATGATCGCCTTCCATTCCGCCAGCCTGGCGTTCAGGTCGCCCAGCTTCGCCGCGACCCCGGCATCGAGCTGCCCGGCCCCGGCCAGCGCCAGGAATTTCCGGATGACAACCACCGGGTGCGGTTCCCCTTCCCGGCCGACGATGACCAGGCCCGCGCCGGTCGATTTGTTGATGGTCTCGTAGGCGATGCCCACGACATCCTCGGCGAACTCGGTGGCGTATCTGCGGTCCCCGTTCGTCCGCGCATGGACCGAGATGGAAAGTTTCTGGCCCTTCACCACGAACGGCGCCAGCTGGATGTCCTTGCCAAAGTCCTCGCCCGCCGGCCCCGCCGCGATTCCCGTGACGCTTAAAAATAAGCCGGCCAGGCTCAGGGAAAATATGCCGCGAAAAAGGGACAAGGAACGCATGTCAGACAAGGGTGAGGATGAATGTGAACCTACCTTACACCGCAGCGGCGTAAATGTTTCAAAATTGTCCACCGGCCGCTGGGATCCGGGGCTATTCGCGTCCCGAGCAGGCGACCTAAGTGGTGGAGGGCCCAGCTCCAGCGGGCCGCGGCTCAGCTGGAGCTGAGCCCGCCAAAGACTCCCCTCACCGCGTGAGCGAGAGCAACAGCAGCAGCGTGTGCTGCGGGCCTTTCCAGGAATCGACCGGCTCGTAGGACTCGTCGAGCGAATGGGCGTCACGGCTGATGCCGCCGGTGCCCACGGTGATGGCGGGGATGCCGAGCTTCATCGGGTAGTTGGCGTCGGTCGAGCTGGCCCGGAGCACGGGCTGGCCGCCCATCGCGCGGATGACGCCCTGCGCACCCTGCACGAGCGCGGTGTCGGCGGAGGTCTGGCCGGGCGGCCGGTCGCCGACGAGCTGCACGTCGGCCGTGATGGCGCCCTTCGGCCAGCGGGTGTTCTCGGCCTTCACGGCCGAATCGACGGCCGCGAGGATCTGCTCGCGCACGGCGTTGAGCGGGACCAGGTCGGGCGAACGCATGTCGATCTCCATCCACGCCTCGAAGGGAATGGAGTTGACCGAGGTGCCGCCGCCGATGCGGCCGATGTTGAAGGTGGTCTTGGGGCTCGCCGGCACCTGGATGTCGGCGATCACGGCCGCGGCGCGGCCCAGCGCGTGGATGGGGTTGACGAGACCAAAGGCGCCGTAGCTGTGGCCGCCGGGACCCTTGAAGGTCACGCGATAACGGTAGCTGCCGACCCCAAAGGCCGTGATGGTGCCCGTGCCGCCGCCGTCGATGGAGATGAACATGTCGACCTGGTCCTTCAACGTGCGGTCGAAGAGCTCCTTGACCCCGCGCAGGTCGCCGAGGCCCTCCTCGCCCACGGTGGCGACAAAGGTGATCGTGCCGGTGGTCGGGGTCTTCGTCTCCTGCAGGGCGCGGAGCACGCTGATGAGCTCGGCCAGGCCGCGGGTGTCGTCGCCGATGCCCGGCGCCTTGAGGCGGGGACCGTCGCGTTTCACGGTCACGTCGGTGCCCTCGGGGAAAACGGTGTCGAGGTGCGCCGACACGACGACGTTCGGCCGCGGCTGCGCGCCGGGACGGGTGCCGACGACATTGCCGGCCCGGTCGATGAAGACGTTCTTCAGCCCGTGCTGTTCGAAGAGTTGCTTGAGCACGGCGGCGCGCGCCTCCTCCTTGAACGGCGGCGCCGGGATCTCGGTGAGCCGCACCAGCAGGTCCATCGTGTCGGGCTCGTTGCGCTTCGCGACCTCCAGCAACGACTGCACGGCGGGATCCTTGAGCAGGACGGCCGGGTCGGCGGCGGGCAGCAGGGCCGACGCGGCGATAAAGGCAGCCGAGGCGGCCAGCGGACGGATACGGAGCACCGGGCGGAGGGCGGGATGGAGCATCATGGATGGACACCCAAGAGAACAAATGAACCGCCCCGGCGCGAGCCTGCGAAACGCCCCGGCGGTCGGTGGAGGGCCCAGCTCCAGCTGGGCCGCAGCTCAGCTGGAGCTGAGCCCTCCATGGGCGACAATCCGCGAACTCAGATCCTCTGCGCCAGCGCTTCCAACTGGCTCGTGGCGATGCCCCAGCCCTCGTGGAAGCCCATCTTCTCGTGCGCCTCGCGGTCGGCGACGGTCCAGTGGCGGACGCGCGCGGTGTATTTCGTCTTCCCGTTGCCGGCGTCCTCGAACGTCAGGATGCCCGTCATGAAGGGCTTGTCCGATGGCTCCCATGCGGAGGTGAACGCGTCGGTGAAGACCAGCTTCTCGTTGGGCACGACCTCGAGGTAGATGCCGGGGTTCGGAAACTCCTGCCCGTCGGGCCCCTGCATCGTGATGTTGCTGGAGCCGCCGGCGCGGACGTCCATTTCGGCCCGGATGGTCTTGTAGGGCGGCGGTGTGAACCACTGCACGATGAGCTCGGGCGTTGTCCAGCAGCGGTAAAGCTTCTCGCGCGGGGCGTTCAGCACGCGCTGCAGGACAAGTTCACGATCAACGGGAAAGGCGGAGGAAACGGAGGGCATGATGAATGAAGGATTGGGTGGGCTTTCACCGGATTCAACGGTTGAGACCGCACAATCCGGACAACGGGGTGAAATTAATTCCGCCAGACGCCCGTAGCGGTCTCCGGATAATTTGTAACATAATACGTTACAAATTAACGCCGCTCCCACCGGGAAGCCCGCGGCGAATTACCCGCCCGGTTTTCGGCGAAAACACCTCTCCCATCCCGGATATACTGGCGGCATGAACTCCTTCTCACTCCCGGCCGAAACCGCCGTCGTGGGTTTCCAAGCCATCCCCCTGCCGTCCGCCTTCGCGGACCGCGTCCGGACCACCCTCCGGGACGACTTCAACCGGCCTGTCACGATCCTCACCGCCGCCGGCGGCGAACCGCTGCGCGACCAGCTGCGGCGGGCCGCGCCGGGCGAGCGGATCATCCTCTGCAGCTACCTGTCCGTGCCCCTGCCCAGCCTGTTCGCGGAGATCGGGCCCGTCTACCTCGCGGCCGGGGCCGGCGACCCCGCCCCGGTCCGGCGCGGCGAGCTGCCGCCGGGTTATTTTCCGCGCACCCTCGCCCTCCGCGCCTACGACACGCAGGACCGCATCGTCGAGTCGGCGGTCTGCGAGCCGGATGCCGCGCCCGGCCGGATCGGGGCGCTGCTGGCCCGCCCCGGCGTGGCCCACGTGCACGCGCGCTTCGCCGGCCACGGCTGCTATGCGTGCCGCTTCGACCGGACCGGCTGACGCAAACCACGGCGGCTTTGCCATCGACGCTCCCGGGCGGCCGTGGCTTGATGCCGGCATGATCCTGCGTCCCGTCCTCGTCTGGCTCCTGCTGGCCGCCGCCGCCCACGCGGCCCGGCCCAACGTCGTGCTGATCAACGTCGACGACCTCGGTTACGGCGACCTCGGCATTTACGGCCATCCCGTCATCAAGACGCCGCACCTCGACGCTCTCGCCGCCGAGGGCCTGCGTTTCACCCAGCATTACGCGCCGTCGGCGCTGTGTTCGCCGTCGCGCGCCGGCCTGCTCACGGGCCGCACGCCCTACCGCACCGGCGTCAGGAGCTGGATCCCCGAGGCCTCCGGCATCTATCTCCATAAACAGGAAATCACCCTTGCCACGCTGCTCAAGCGCGCCGGCTACGCCACGGCGCTCGTCGGCAAATGGCACCTCAACAGCGATCTCGGCGATCCCGCCCAGCCGCAGCCCGCCGACCACGGCTTCGACCACGCGTATGGACACAATGCGTTCCAGATTCCGCACAATCACAACCCGACGAACATCTACCGCAACGGCCGCCTGCTGCCGCCCCAGGCCGGCTACACCGCGCAGCTCTACGCCGACGAGGCCATCGCCTGGCTCGGGCAGCGCTCCGCCGCGCGCGAGCCCTTCTTCCTCTATCTCGCGATGGCCGAGCCGCACACCAGCATCGCGAACCCGCCCGAATACAACGCGATGTATGCCGCCTATTCCCGCGGCCCCGTCGTGCCGATCCCCAACGGCGGCCCCCGCCCGCCCGAGGCGCTGCTCGTGCCGCGCGGCCCGGGCGAATACTACGCCAACATCACCTACCTCGACGCCCAGCTCGGCCGCGTGCTCGCCGCCCTCGACCGCCTCGGCCACCGCGACGACACCCTCGTCATCTTCACCAGCGACAACGGCCCCGTCACCAGCCAGTGGGAAAACTGGTATGAGGTGAACGCCCACGGCGACACCGGCGGCTTCCGCGGCCGCAAGGCCCATCTCCACGAGGGCGGCATCCGCGTGCCGGCCATCGTCCGCCTGCCGGGCGTGGTGCGCGCGGGCACCGTCACCGCCGCGCCCGTCACCAGCCTCGACTTCCTCCCGACCATCGCCGCGCTCTGCGGCGTCGCGGTCCCGTCCGACCGCGCCATCGACGGCACCGACCTCGGCCCCCTGCTCCGCGGCGGCGCCGCCCCCGCCGCCCGTCCCTTCTACTGGGCTCTGCCGACCAAGGGCGGCCTGGACTTCGCCTACCGCGAGGGAGACTGGAAGCTCCTGCTCAACACCGCGCAGCAGCCCGTCGAGCTCTACGATCTCGCCCGCGATCCGCTCGAGCTGACCAACCGCCTCGCCGCCGAGCCCGCCCGCGCCGCCGCCCTCACTGCGGCGTTCCGCGCCTACCACGCCGCCGTGCTGGCCGACCCGCTCCGGCCGGCGGACATGAACCAGACCAACTACTGAGCGGCGGCCCGATCCGGCGGCCGGGTTGGCACGGGAGCGGCTTGTCCGTGGACGCACCCATGAAGATCCTCGCCGTCTCCGACCTGCATTTCGGCCTGGCCCAGTTCGACTGGGTGGCGCAGCAGGCGGAACGCTACGACGCCGTCATCATCGCCGGCGACCAGCTCGACATCAGCGGGCATCTCGACCTCGACTCCCAGATCACGGTCGTCGTGAAATACCTCCGCGCCATCAGCGCGAGGACCCGGCTGCTCGTCTGCTCGGGCAACCATGACGGCGACGAGAAGAACGCCGCGCAGGAATACGTCGCCCGCTGGCTGCAGCGCGTGCGCGCCGCCGGCCTGACCGTCGATGGCACCGGCCTCGACCTGCCGGGCCTGCGGCTGTCGGTCTGCCCGTGGTGGGACGGCCCGGCCACGCGCGAGACGATGCGGACCTTCCTGCGCGCGGAAAAACTGCTCGCCCCGGCGGCCTGGCTCTGGGTGCACCACGCCCCGCCGAACGGCGTCGGCGTCAGCTGGACCGGCAGGGAGCACGCGGGCGACACCTTCCTCGTGGAGACGATCACGGAGCTGGGGCCGGACTTCGTGTTCTCGGGCCACATCCACAACTCCCCGTTCCGCTCCGGCGGCGCGTGGGCCGCGCGCGTCGGCCGGGCCTGGGTCTTCAATCCCGGTCGCCAGCAAGGCGCCCCGCCGGCCTACATCGAGCTCGACCTCGGCGCGCGCACGGTGCGCTGGGTCTCGCAGGCCGGGGATGAGCAGATCTCGCTGGATGCGGCGGAGGCGGCGCAGCCGGCAAATATTTAAAAGCCCCTCCCACCAAAGTCAGCACACGGCCTAATCCCCCTGCGGCCGCCGCGGGATGTCGCGCGGGTGCTTGTGCATCAGCGCATCGAGCACCTCGTCGATCATGCCGAGGTGATCGGCGCGGTCCTTGAACTGCTGCTTGATGTCCACCAGGTAACGGTTGAGCGAATCCAGCCGCCGCGCGAGGATCACGGCCATGTGCAGCGCGCTGTCGGGGTTTTTCCGGAAATACTCGCGCGGTTCCGCCACGTGGCGGAACACGCAGGGCGTCAGCGCCCGGACCGTCGCGGTCGGCGCCGACCCGAGCAGGTAAGCCATGTCACCGAACACCGCGCCGGGCTCGAAGACCTCGGCGATGAGCTCGCCGCCCTTGAACACCTCGACCTCGCCGCTCTCCAGGAAATAGAGCCCGTCCGCCGGCCGGCCCTCGGTGAGGAGCACGGCGCCACCGGCACAGGAGATCGCGGGCAGGGTTTGCAGGATTGATAATTCCATAGGGTTTGGGCGGCCGGTCCTCGCCAGCAGGATTCAAGCCGTCCGTCCCATCTTCCGGCGAATGGGCTGCATCCCCCATCCCCCTTGGGGAAAAGTTCTGCGGAAAAAATCCCGCCGGCATGGCACCGGCGTGGCCGCCGCCGGTCAGGGCTCATCGCGCCGCTGCTGTCGAGGCGTCAGCCCACCCCACGGCCGATCTCCCATCCAACCTTCACGCGCCCGGTCCGCACGCACCGTGCAGCGTTTTGTCCCGCGGGAATCCTCCCGCTTCATCGCGGCCCGGCCGCCGGCCGGCGCCGTCCCTGCAGTCCAACCGTCAATGTCTCCCTCCCATGAAAAACCTTACCTCCCGTTCCCTGTTCCTCCTCGCCAGCCTGCTGGCCCTGGCCTTCGCCCCGTCCCGCGCGACAGCGGGCACCGAGGCCGGCTCCATCAAGAACGACCTGCGCTCCGCCCCCTTTGAGCAGCGCGAAGAGTTCATCACGGCCGTCAACGACGCGGTGACGCGGCTCGACGCCCGCATCGCCGAGGTCAACGCCCGCCAGGCCGGCGCGACCCCGAGCGAGGGCCGCGCCCGGGCGCAGGAAGACCTCAAGTCGGCCCGCGCCGAGCTCGACGGCAAGCTCGGCGCCTTCGCCACGGCCTCCGCGGAAACGTGGAACTCCGTGCGCGATCAGGCGCTGTCGGCCCTGTCGCGGACGCAGGCCGCCTGCGAAACCCTGCAGGGCCTCTGAGCGCGTCGCAGGATGACGCCGGGCGGGCGGGGCCGGACGGCGCCGCCCGCCTTCCCGTGCCTCCGGCCGGGCTCACGGGTTCACCGCGAGCAGCTCCACCTCGAAGACCAGGCCGGAGAAGGGCGGGATCTTGCCCGCGCGCAGGCCGCCGTAGCCGAGGTGCGGCGGGACGTAGAACAGCGCCTTGCCGCCGGGCCGGAGCGTGAGCATCGCCGCGGACCAGCCGGGAATGAGATTGGCGACGGCAAACTCGGACGGCTTGCCGCGGTCGTGCGAACTGTCGAACACGGTGCCGTCCACCAGCCGGCCGGTGTAGTGCACGCGCACGCGGTCCTGCAGCTGCACCAGCGGGCCCTCGCCGGGCGCGAGGAGCTTGATGCCGAGGTTGCTCGGGCGCCAGGCGATGGCCTGGTCCGCCGCGATCTCCTTGCCGAAATACTGCTCGCGCCGCAGCTCGGCCTCGGTCTTCTCCGGCACGGCGGGCGCCGGCGGCGGCTTCGGCGCGCAGCCCGCCAGGGCCAGCAGCGCCGCCAACAGCAGCATCCGGGAAACGGGGTTCATGCCCACGACGCAACCGGCGGAACTCCGGGACGCAAATCCAAACCGGCTCACCGGTTCGGCCGGCGCTCGCCCAGCCGCGCCAGCAGGTCCGGCATCGCCGCGGGCAGCGACGAGGTCGCTAGGAACTCGTCGGCCAGCGCCTTGGCCCCGCGCGTGCGCAGGCCGGCGTAGACGTGCAGCTCGAACTGCAGGCGTAGCGCCGCCTCCGCCTCCGCGAGCCCGAGCGCGGCATACAGGAACATCAGCGCCTCCACCGTGGCATACTTGCCCGCGCCGGGCGCATTGCGCAGCCAGTAACGGCTCGGCCCGCTCATCGGCAGGCTGATGCGCCGGCCCCACCGGCCCACGACCTCGAGCATGGAGCCCGCCTCGCTCCAGCTGCCGTCGAGCAGCAGCACCTGCAGGTTGGCCGGGTCGGCGCCGGCCGGCAGCTCCTCGCCGCGCGGGTGCAAAATCCAGAGTTCGCGGCCGGGCCGCACGACCGCCTCGCGCTCCGGCGGCTTCTCCTGCCAGAAGACGTGGCCGCGCGAGTCCGTCACCACGCGGTTGATCAGCCGCCCCGTGCTGGTCGGCCGCCAGTATTCGCGCTTGTGGATCAGCACGTCCGCCGCGAGCGGCGCCGTCACCGCCCGGAAGCCCGCGCAGATGCACCAGCGCGGGGTGCAGCGGCAGCGCGCACAGCGCGGGGTGGTTTCGAGGACGACGCTTCTCGCCATGCGGCGCATCAGGCCGCACCGCGCCGCGCAGGTCAATCCCGTGACTCCGGGCCGCGGCCAGCCCGGACCTACAAAAATTCCGGGAAATCGGAACCCCCGTCGCGGGCTCCGGCGTTGACAGCCTCCCCCGGAACCGGAGCCTAGCGTCTCCTTAGCACGGCGACCCGGCCCAGACCGGGCTGTCGGAACCTCCAACCCAGATCCCCTATGAAGAAGCTGTTCACCCTCCTCCTGACCGCCACCCTGCTCTCGATCGGCACGGCCTCCGCCGCCGCCAGCGACACCGCCCCCAAGTCCGTGATCCATGTGGTCACCGTGGCCTGGAAAGAAGGCACCACCCCGGAGCAGATCCAGGCCGCCCTCGACGGCGCCAAGGCGCTGCCCGCCGCCTTCCCCGGCATCACCCGCACCTGGACCAAGGCCATCAAGGTCCAGAACGCCCCCGGCACGACGGTCAAGCGCACCCACATCATCGTGATGGAGTTCGCCGACGAGAAGGCCCTCGCCGACTACACCGACAGCGACGCCCAGAAGGCGTGGTATAAGCTCTACACGCCGATCCGCGCACAGAGCACCACGCACGACATCACGAACTGAGCGTCCGCGCACGTCCGTCCCTCCTTTCAAGGCCGCCTCCGGGCGGCCTTTTTCTTGCGACCCGGCACCCTCGCGGGCGTTACGCCGTGATCTGACGGGAAGAAACCGGCCGCGTTGCCGGTAACCTTTCCCGCGGGGAGCGTCTTGCTACGGGAACCCCTCTCGTGACCCGACCCCCCGTCCGTCGTCACCCCTCCGCCCATGACGCTCACCCTGAAATCCTCCGCGGCGCTGCTCGCCGCTCTCCTGTCACTTGCCTCGACCACCACCGCCGCGCCGCCCGCGGTGAAGCTGCACTGGGTCAACCAGCCGGCGGCCGGGGTCTCCACCGGCGTCAGCTGGGGCGTCCCCTGGGCCCAGGGCACCGTGCCGCGCACCACCACCTTCGCCCTCACCGATGCGTCCGGCCAGGCCCTGCCGGTCCAGACCTGGCCCCTCGCCTACTGGCCGGACGGCTCGCTCAAGTGGAGCGGCTTCGCCACCCGCATGCCCGCCGGGCACTCCGGCGAGCTGACCCTTGTCGCCGGCACGCCCGCCGCCGGTGCGCTCAAGCTCACGCAGGACGCCAAGGCCGTCACCATCGACACCGGCGCGCTCAAGGCCGTCATCCCGCTCAGCGGCCGCAACCTCGTCGACTCGCTCACGATCGGCGGCACCGAGGTCGCCCGCGCCGGCCAGCTGGTCTGCATCCTGCAAAACGGCCCGGCCACCGAGGACGAGGACGCCCCGCCGCGCGAAAGATTCCTGAGCATCGTCCGGCAGGTCACCGTCGAGCAGTCCGGCCCGGTCCGCGCCGTCGTGAAGCTCGAGGGCTACCACCAGGGCACCACCTCGGGCCGCGAGTGGCTGCCGTTCACGGTGCGCCTTTATTTCTACGGCGGCGAGACGGCGGTGCGCCTCGTGCACAGCATCATCTACGACGGCGACCAGGAGAAGGACTTCGTGCGCGGCCTCGGCGTGCAGTTCGCCGTGCCGCTCCGCGACGAGGCCCGCAACCGCACCGTGCGCTTCGCCGGCGCCGACGGCGGCCTCTGGTCCGAGCCGCTCCAGCCGGGCGGCGGCAACGTCGAGCAGGAGACCGGCCAGCCCTTCAACGGCGGCCGGTTCCCCGCCGTGTTC
Source organism: Lacunisphaera sp. (assembly GCA_041909435.1). Taxonomy (GTDB): domain Bacteria; phylum Verrucomicrobiota; class Verrucomicrobiia; order Opitutales; family Opitutaceae; genus Lacunisphaera. The sequence goes on along the minus strand of JAYRDK010000011.1, from coordinate 24,809 downwards.
GCCGCCAACGCCATCTGGGATGACTTCAAGCTCTCGCAGCCGAATCCCGACGGCTTCACCATCGTCAAGCGCACCAACCCGAAGAGCACCTGGCTCTTCTCGGCCGCCGGCCAGCGCGCCGCGGGCCTGGCCTTTGTCGGCGACCTCGGCGGCGGGCTCGCGATCAGCGTGAAGAATTTCTGGCAGTCCTACCCCGCCGGCCTCCAGGTCAGCGGCGCGAGCAAGCCCGTCGCCGAGCTCACGGCGTGGCTGTGGTCGCCCGACGGGCCGCAGATGGACATGCGCCACTACGACCTCGTGGCCCACACCCTCGCCGCCTCCTACGAGGACGTGCAGCCCGGCATGAGCACGGCCTACGGCGTGGCCCGCACGAGCGAGCTCACCCTTTTCCCGAGCGCCGGCGCGCTGCCGACCAAGGCCCAAAGCGCCGCGCAGGCGAAGACCGGCACGGTCCTGCCGCTGCTCGCCGCGGCGCCGGAATACATCCACTCCGCCGGCGTGTTCGGCGTGTGGAGCCTGCCGGACCGCTCGACGCCGTTCAAGCAGGCCGTCGAGGACGGCCTCGAGTCGGTGCTCTCGTTCTACGCAAAGCAGGTGGACTCGAGCGACTGGTATGGTTTCTGGCAGTTCGGCGACTTCATGCATTCGTATTCGGCCCCGCGGCACAAGTGGCACTATGACTGGGGCGGGCACGCGTGGGACAACACCGAGCTCGGGACGCCGCTGTGGCTCTGGTATAGCTTCCTCCGCACCGGCCGCGCCGACCACTTCCAGCTCGCCGAGGCCCTCACCCGCAACACCAGCGAGACGAACGTCTACTCGCTCGGGCCGATGGCCGGCCTCGGCTCGCGCCACAACGTCGTCAAGTGGGGCTGCGGCGCCAAGGAGGCCCGCATCACCCAGGCCGTCAACTGGCGGCCCTATTATTACCTGACCACCGACGAGCGCACCGGCGACATCATGCGCGCCACGCTGCACTCCGACGCGGCCGCCGGGCGCTTCGATCCGATGCGCGTCGCCGCCCCGCAGATCCCGGGCGAGCCGCAGTTCGCCGCGCGCATCCGCATCGGGCCCGACTGGTTTTCCTTCGCGAGCAACTGGATGACCGAGTGGGAGCGCACCGGGGACACCAGGTGGCGCGACCGCATCCTCGCCGGCGTGGATTCGATCATGGCCATGCCCTTCTGGCTGCAGACCGGCCAGCTCCACGGCCTCAACCCCGACCTCGGCGACGGCAAGATCGGCCGGCTCCGGAGCGGCACGCAGCTGGTCGGCTACGACATCGCCACCGGCAAACTGACACCCATCCGCGATCCGCTGACGAAGACCTCGCTGCCGGTCAGCTACAACCTCGCGACCATCATGGGCGGCGGCGAGATCATGTTCGAGCTGGTGCCGTTGCTCAACCGGCCGGACTTCGCCAGGGCCTGGCTGCAATACTGCCGCATCGGCGGCGCGCCCGCGGAGGTGCTCACGCTCGACCAGCAGACGGGCAACGAGGGCGCCGACGCCCGCTACATCCTCAACGAGCAGAGCGGACCGCGCCTCGCCGCCTACGCCTACGCGCAGACGAAAAATCCCGCCTTCGCCAAGAAGGCCATCGAGGGCCTGTTCAGCCGTGGCGGCGGTTTCGCCCGCCCGAAGTCGCTCACCGGTCCCGACGTCCTCAGCCCCGCCGAGGAAGCCCTCGAGGTGAACACCAACGAGGCCGCCCAGACCGGCCTGACCACGATCGAGTTGCTCGCGCTCTGCAAGGACCAGCTGCCGGTGGAAATGCCGCCGCGCGTGGAACGCCCGCGCGGACCGCGCCGGCCGGCGACCCCGCCGCCCGCCAAGGCCGAGCCGCCGAAAACTTGATTTAGTTCTTGCTTAATTAAGTTTATACTTAATCTTCGGGGCATGCTCAGCCTCGAAGCCCTCGCCGACCCCACCCGCCGCCGCATCGTCGAACTGCTCGCGCAGCGCGACCGCACCGCCGGGGAGATTGTCGACGAGTTCGACCTGAGTGCCCCCGCGATCTCGCAGCACCTGAAGGTCCTGCGCGACGCCGGCCTCGTCACCACCCGGGCCGAGGGCCAGACGCGCATCCAGACCCTCAATCCCGGGGGCCTGGAGGAAATCGACGCCTGGCTGGAGAAGACCCGCGCCTTCTGGTCCCGCCGCCTCGACGCCCTCGAGCGCGAGCTGAAGGCCGACGACGAACGCCAAAGGAAAAAAAAATCATGAAGCACAACGACGACCGCGCCCAGTTCCCCGCCCCCGGCGAAATCCGCATCATGCGCACGCTGCCGGGCCCCATCGAACGCGTCTGGACCTACCTGACCGATCCCGCGAAGCGCGCCAAATGGTTCGCGGGCGGCCCGATGGAACTGCGCGCGGGCGGCAAGATGGAGCTCTTCTTCCAGCACAAGAACATCTCCCCCACCGAGACCCCGCCCGCCGAGCACGCCTGCCACCACGACGGCGGCGAAAGCATGCCCGGCACCGTCCTCCGCTGCGAGCCGCCGCGCGTGCTCAGCTACACGTTCGGCGACAACTCGGACGTCACCTTTGAACTCATCCCGCAGGACGACAAGGTGCTCCTGATCCTCACGCACCGCAGCCGCGGCGACGACCTGTCGTCCCTCACCGGCTTCGCCTCCGGCTGGCACACCCACCTCGCCATCCTGCTCGCCCAGCTGGAAGGCAGGCCCCAGCCGCTGTTCTGGGCGACCCACGCCCGCCTCAAGGCGGACTATGAGAAGCTCCGCGCCAGCCAGGCCTGATTCAGTTCAACCCTTCATGAAAACCACGCCCATGAATCCACCAAAGATCGTCTCCCCCGAAGAATGGCTCACCGCCCGCCTCGCGCTGCTGCGCCAGGAAAAGGAATACACCCGGCTCGGCGACCAGCTCAGCGCCGGCCGCCGCGAGCTCCCCTGGGTCCGGATGACCAAAGCCTACGCCTTTGAGTCGCCCGCCGGCCGCGTGTCGCTCGCCGACCTTTTCGGCGGCCACCGCCAGCTGATCGTCCAGCACTTCATGCTCGGCCCCGGCTGGGAGCAGGGCTGCAAAAGCTGCTCCTTCATGCTGGACCACTTCAACCCGACCGTGCCGCACCTGGCGGCGCGCGACGTCGCCTTCGCGGCGATCTCGCACGCGCCGCTGGCCGAGATCCTGCCGTTCAAGGCGCGCATGGGCTGGGACGTCAACTGGGTCTCGTCCCACGGCACCGGTTTCAACCAGGATTTCCACGTCTCCTTCACGGAGGAGGAAATCGCCCGCGGCGGCGTGCCCTACAATTACGGGCGCATGGATTTCCCGCAGACCGAGGCGCCGGGCATCAGTGTCTTCGCCCGCGATGACGCCGGCGCCGTCTATCACACCTATTCCACCTATGGCCGCGGCGTCGAGGTGGTGATGACCACCTACGACCTGCTCGACCTCGTGCCCAAGGGCCGCGACGAGGCCGGGCTGGAATACGGCATGGAGTGGCTCCGCCATCACGACCGCTACGACCATGTCCCGGCCCAAGCTTGAAATCCTCCGCGGCTGGCTCGTGCCCGCCGCGCTGTGCGCCGTGGTGCCCAAATGTTTCCTGTGCGTGATCGCCTACGCCGGCCTGGGCACGGCGCTCGGTCTCGGCGGCCCGGAGCTCTGCGGCGCACCCGACCGGGTTGCGGCGCCGCCCCTGCTGCTTGGCGCCGTGGGCGCCGCCGGTTTCCTCCTGCACCGGCTTGCCCGCCGGTCTTCCCCTTCCCGGTCATGAACGAACCCATCAAGGCCGTCGTCACGAAACGCTTCGCCGTCTCCGCCGGGCGCGTGTTCGACGCCTGGCTCGATCCCGACTGGCTCGGCCGCTGGATGTTCGGCCCGAACGTGCGCGAGGAACGCATCGTGCGGCTCGGCACCGAGCCGCGCGTGGGCGGCAGATTCTCGTTCGTCGTGGACCGGGCCGGCACCGAGATCGACCACGTCGGCGAATACCTCGAGATCGACCGGCCCCGCCTGCTTGTCTTCACCTGAGCCACGCACGACAGCCTGCCCGAGACCAGCCGCGTCATCGTCGAGATCACGCCGCTGGACGGGGAGTGCGAGCTGACCGTGACGCACATCATGGCGCCGTCCTGGTCCGCCTATGCCGAGCGCGCCGCCGGCGCGTGGCGGAAGATGCTCGACGTGCTGGCCGGAACGCTCGGCCCGGGCGAAACCTGATGCCGCCGGGCGGGCGGCCGCTAAGGTTGCCCCGGTAGCCCGCACGGGGAGCTCACCCCGGTCGACCCGGAAAGCGCCCCGGGCCGTTGGTCTTCCCGTCTCGCCGGGGGCGGAATCTTTCAAAACCTTTTCGCAGAACTCCCGGCGGCCGGCCGCGTCTTACCCTTGCATGCCGACCACCACGATGGATCCGCCTGCCCCCTCCTCCCGGCCGCCCCAAGGCCGGCCGGCGCGGGTGCTTTATGCCGAGGACCTGCGCGACCTGCGCGAATTGATGCGGCTCATCCTCCACCGCGCCGGCTATGAGGTGGAGACCGTCGCCGACGGCGACGAGGCGCTCCGGCGGCTGCACGAGCCCCGGGCGGATTTCGACCTGCTGATCACCGATCATCACATGCCGCAGATGAACGGCCTTGAACTGGTGCGGCGGCTCCCGACCACGCCTTTCCGCGGCAAGGTCATGGTTTTCAGCTCGGAGATCGATCCGGCCGTGCACCGGGAATATCACCGGCTGGGCGCGCGCGTGATCCTGCCGAAGCCGATCCGGCCCGATGTGCTCCGCCGGGTGCTGGCGCAGCTGCTCGCCCCGGCGCCCTGAACCGGGCCCGCAAAAAAGCCGGCCGGGAAACCCGGCCGGCCCGTGCCGATCAGGAAAAGGCCCGTCGCTCAGCTGGCGCGCGCCTTGTGGTAGGAGGCCTGCAGGCGGTCCCAGGCGAGGACCACGTTGTCCTTGGCGGCGTCCCAGGTGTCGGCGGTGGCCGTGCCGAGCGCCTCGAGCTTCGCCTTGTAGTCGGCCTCGGAGTTCCTGAGCTCGTCCATGGCCGCGCGGCGGCTGACCGTGGCCTGCGCCTCCGAATAATTGGCCTTCAGCTCGCCCAGCTTCACGTCGAGCTCGGCGCTGAGGGCCTTGGCGCGGGCGTGGAAGTCGTCGCGCCGCTCGAAGGTAAAGCCTTTGACTTCGCCCCAGGCGTCGACGAGGGCGACCTTGGTGTCGTGGGCGGCCTCCTTGACGGTGGCGGTGGCCTCGGCGCGATCCGACTTGCTGCAACCGGTGACGGCCAGCGCGGTGGCGAGGAACAGGGCGGGAATGTATTTGTTCATGATGATGTGACGGGTGTGGTGGATGAGGGCGGGCGAGGCATCCGGCACTCGCCCTGGCAACCCGCCGCGAAGAACCGCGGCAAGGGGAACGACCCGGGCAAGCCCGCGGGGTTACGGACAAAATTTTCCGGGACCCGCGGAAAAAAGGGAACCGGACCCGATCCCCCGCGACCCCAGCGAAATAAGCCGGCGGCCGGGACGCCCGCAGCCCGGGTTATTTCGCCTGCGGCAGCCTTGCCAAGGGCGGGCCGGAGGTATGTGCTGAAAAAAATAACCCTCCCCATGCTCACTGAAAAATCCCCCCTCCGCGGCCCGGTCATGTCCTCATTGCTGGCGACCCTCTGCCTGGCCGCCCCGCTCACGCTCGGCGCCCAGTCCGACGCCAACCCGTTGCTGACCAAGAGCCCCCTGCCCTACCAGCTGCCCCCGTTCGAGCAGATCAAGGATGAGCATTTCGCCCCGGCCTTCGAACTCGGCATGGCCGAGGAACTCAAGGAGGTCGACGCCATCGCCAACAACCCGGCCAAGCCGACCTTCGAAAACACCGTCGTCGCCCTTGAGCGCACCGGCGACCTGCTCGGCCGCGCCACCCGCGCCTTCGGCATCCTGACCGCCTCGCTCACCAACCCCAACCTGCAGCAGCTCGAGACCGCGCTGTCGCCCAAGTTCGCCGCCCACCGCGACGCCATCCGCCTGAACGGCCCGCTCTTCGCGCGCATCGCCGCGCTTTACGACGCCCGCGACACCCTCGGCCTCGATAGCGAGTCCGCGCGCCTGCTCGACCGCTACTACAAGGACTTCGTCCGCAGCGGCGCCAGGCTCTCCGAGGCCGACAAGACCAAGCTCCGCGCCCTGAATGCCGAGCTCGCCAAGCTTTCCACCCAGTTCAGCCAGAACGTCCTCAAGGAGATCAACGCCTCCGCCGTGATCGTCGACACCCGCGAGGAACTTGCCGGCCTGTCCGACGTCGCCATCACCGCCGCCGCCGCGGCCGCGCAAAAAGCCGGGCACGAGGGCAAGTTCGCGATCCGTCTCACCAACACCACCGGCCAGCCGCCGCTCGACTCGCTGCAAAACCGCGCCGTGCGCGAGCGCGTCATGGCCGCCTCCCTCGCCCGCGGCAGCCGCGGCGGCGAGTTCGACAACCGCGCCATCGTGTCGGGTCTCGCCAGGCTCCGCGCCGAGCGCGCCGTCCTGCTCGGCTACGCCAACCACGCCGCCTTCCAGCTCGAGGAGCAGACCGCCGGCAGCGTCGGCACCGTGAACAAGCTCCTCGCCCAGCTCGCGCCCGCCGCCGTCGCCAATGCCCGCAAGGAGGCCGCCGACATGCAGGCCATCATCGATGCCGAAAAGGGCGGCTTTAAACTCGCCGCCGGCGACTGGGATTTCTACGCCGAGAAGGTCCGCCGCGAGCGCTACGCCTTCGACGAGACCCAGCTGCGCCCCTACTACGAGATCCGCCGCGTGCTCGTCGACGGCGTCTTCTACGCCGCCACCCAGCTCTACGGCATCACGTTCAAGGAGCGCCCCGACCTGAAGGGCTACAGCCCGGACATGTATGTTTTCGAGGTGTTCAACGCCGACGGCTCGCCGCTGGCGCTGTTCCTCGGCGACTTCTACGCCCGCCCGAACAAGCGCGGCGGCGCGTGGGCCAACGCCTACGTGCCGCAGGACGGCCTGACCGGCGACCTGCCCGTCATCGGCAACCACCTCAACATCCCGAAGCCGCCCGAGGGCGAGCCCACGCTGATGACGCACGACGAGGTCAACACGATGTTCCATGAGTTCGGGCATGCCCTGCACGGCATGTTCTCGAAGGTGAAGTATCCGCGCTTCGCCGGCACCGGCGTGCCGCGCGACTTCGTCGAGTATCCCTCCCAGGTGAACGAGATGTGGGCCACCTGGCCCTCGATCTTCGCCCACTACGCGAAGCACTACCAGACCGGCGCGCCCATGCCCGCCGAGCTCCTCGCCAAGGTCGAGGCCGCGGACAAGTTCAACCAGGGCTTCAAGACCACCGAGCAGCTCGCCGCCACCATCCTCGACCAGGCCTGGCACCAGCTCACGGCGGATCAGGTGCCCGCCGCCGAGGGCGTGCTGGACTTCGAGGCCGCGACGCTGAAAAAGGCCGGCGTGGATTTCCCGCCCGTGCCGCCGCGCTACCGCACGACCTATTTCTCGCACATCTTCGCCAGCGGCTACTCGGCCGGTTATTACTCCTACCTCTGGAGCGAGGTGCTCGACGCCCACAGCGTCGACTGGTTCAAAAGGAACGGCGGCCTCACCCGCGCCAACGGCGACCACTTCCGCCAGACGCTGCTCTCCCGCGGCGGCAGCGACGACGCCATGAACCTCTTCCGCAACTTCACGGGCAGCGATCCCGACATCAAACCCCTCCTGGCCCGTCGCGGGCTCGAGATCGCCAAATGACCCTGGCCCGAGTTTCGTAAATTTTTCACAACAAGCCGGCGAGACAACTGATGTTTTATCTGCTATCAGCTAGGTGCAATCCCTCATGAGCACTCCTGTCACATCGCAGGCTGCCAACCCGACGCCCAAAAAGTCGCTGCGGGTTCTCTATGCCGACGACATGCGGGAATTGCGCCAATTACTTGAAGTAGTGCTCGGTCGCGATGGCCACAAGGTGGAGTCCGTTCCCGACGGCAACCTCGCCCTGGACCTGCTGCGGCCCGACCCGACGGCCTATGATGTGGTCATCACCGACCACCACATGCCGACGGTCAGCGGCCTCGAGTTGGTGGCCAAGCTGCGCGCGATGAATTACAAGGGTCGCATCATCGTCTTCAGTTCCGAACTGAGCGAGGAGGTCGACTCGACCTACCGCCACTACAAGGTGGACTTCATCCTGCCCAAGCCGGTGTTCCCCTCGGAGCTTCGCGCGCTGTTCGCGACGCTGTGAGCGTTTCATATGGTCGGGCGAGTCGGCCCGACGAGCCGAAGCGCTCGAACGGCTCATCCGGAGGATTCGCCCTACCCACCCATTAAAAAACCCGCTCCAAGCCGGAGCGGGTTTTTTGTTGTGAGCGAAAAACCGGTTACTTCGCGCGGGTCGCGGTCCACTCGGACTTCATCGTGTTGCCCTCGCGGCCCTGGCGCTCGACCGTGCCCTTGATCGTGTCGCCCTCGAGCTTGCCCTCGTATTTGGTCGTGCGCTTGTTGCCGTTCCACTCGCGCGTGACGCTGAACGAGACCACGTCGCCCTTGAGCGAGGCGTCGCCGATCGCGACATCGGGGATCTGGCCGTTCGGGGTTTGCATGCCCGCCATGGTGCCCGACAGCGCGCCTGCCTTGACCTCGAGCCGGAGGGTGACCTCGAAGCCCGGTCCGCCCTGGCGGCCCGGCTGGGTCCACTTCCAGGTGCCGGACGCATCGGCCGCGAACGCGGCCACGGAGACGAAACAAGCGGCCGTGATCGCCGCGAGGAGCTTGAACGTAGATTTCATGTTTGGGATTGGGGGTGCGGCGGTATGCCGCGGGCCGCCCGCCGCCGGTTTCACAGGCGGGCACCTGACGGTCAGAATTAGTAGCCGGGTTTGACCCTTGCGACGCCCCGCCGGGAGCGGGCAGGCTGGCCGCGCTTTCGCCCCAACCCATGTCCACCCCGACATTGATCCAAATCGGCGTCTTCCTCGCGCTGAATGCGCTGGTCGGCGTCATCACCTGGTGGCACTGCCGCAAGGCCGACCGCAGCGGCAACGAGGCGAAGGAGTATTTCCTCGCCGGCAACAGCCTCAGCTGGGTCTTCATCGCGGGCTCGCTGACCCTCACCAACATCAGCACCGACACGCTCGTCGGCTGGAACGGCAACCAGATGCTCCTCGTGGTCTGCTGGGAGCTGGCCGGCGTGCCGGGGCTCATCCTCCTCGCGAAGGTCTTCGTGCCGCTCTACTACAAATACAAGTGCACGACGGTCACGGAGCTCCTCGAGCGCCGCTACGACAACAAGCACATCCGCGCGACCGTCGGCAGCATCTTCCTGCTCGGGGACGTGTTCATCTTCCTGCCGGCGATGCTCTACACGAGTTCGCTGCTGCTGAAGTCCATGTTCGGCCTCGACCTGCCGCTCACCGTCATCGCGGGCTGCACGGCGCTCGTCGGCGCCATCTACGCCATCGGCGGCGGCCTGCGCGCCGTGGCGATCTCCGATACCTACAGCGGCGTCATCGTCCTCGGCATGGCGCTGCTCGTGGCGTTCCTCGCCATGAACGCCGTCAACTGGGACCTCTCGGCGCTGCCGCCCGGGCGCCTGACCCTCATCGGCGGAGCCGACACCGTGCTGCCCTGGCCCACGCTGCTCACCGGCATGATTTTCACGCAGCTCTACTACTGGAGCACCAACCAGACAATCACCCAGCGCATCCTCGCTGCGCCGAACATCCGCGAGGCGCAGAAGGGGGCCTACGGCGCCGCCGTCGTCCGCCTGCTCATTGTCCCGCCGATGGTGATCCTGCCCGGCCTGGCCGCCTACCAGCTCTTCGGCCCGCTCGGCGACGCCACCTACGGGAAGATCGTCGCGCACGTGCTGCCCACCTGGCTGCTCGGCGCGTTTGCCGCCGCGATGTTCGGCGCGGTCATGACCAGCTACAACGCCACGCTCAACTCCGCCGCCTCGCTCTACGTGTGCGACATCCACCAGAAATACATCAACGCCAAGGGCCCGATCCGGCGGCTCAGCATCTGGCTGCAGGTGGGCTTCGCGATCTTCTCCGTCATCATGGTGCCCGTCTACGCCGGTGCCGAGAGCATCATCCAGCTCATCCAGCAGCTCCTCGGGCTGTTCAGCATGCCGATCCTCGCCGCCTTCATCACCGGCCTGCTCTTCCGCAACGTCGACGCCCGCGCCGTCATCGGCACGCTCATCTTCGGCGCGATCTTCTACGCCCTGCTCTCCTTCGGCTGGCCCGTCTGGCACAAGGCCGATCCCGCGCTGCCGAAACCGCCGCATTTCCTGCACCTCATGTTCCTCACCGTCTGGGCCTGCGTGGGTTTCGCCCTGGCGCTCAATCGCGTCGTGTTCGGGAAAAAGGCGGAGTTCGAGTTCCGCACCCGCGAGGACTGGCGGAATGCCTGGGCGGTGTTGCGCGCGTAACGCTCCCTGGAGCAACGACTGCGGGGTGAGGGCACCCCGCCTCCATCACCCACGCGCCATCGCGTCCAGCAACGCGACGGCCATGTCGTTGTAGGGCGTCGCGATGCCGTGCTTGCGGCCGAGCCGCACGATGACGCCGTTGCGCGCGTCGAGCTCCATCGGCCGGCCGGCGGCCCGGTCGGCATGGATCGAGTTCATCGAGTCCGGCGGCGCCGCGCGCTGCCCGGCCAGGATCTTCTCCGGCAGCCCGTCCTCGAACACCGCGCCCTCCGCCCGGCCGACGGCCATGCACTCGCGCACCATCGCCATCATCAGCTCGCCCAGCTGCGCGTCGTGCAGCGCCCCCGTGGGCTGGAGCAGCAGCGCGTTGATCACGCCGGAGGAATTGATGCAGAGCTTGCGCCACACGGCGCTCTTCAGGTCCGGCGTCGTCGTCACGTCGACCGGCGTGCCGGCGAAAAGCGCGACAAACTCCCGGCCGCGTGCATCGTCCTGCACGACCATCTTCGCGATGCCGCGCTGGCGGATGTGCGTCGGGTCGGTGCGCTCGGCGGGACAGTCCACCATGACCGGCACGATCTGCTCCGCCGGCAGCCATGGGGTGAACCGTTCGCGGTGCTCGATGCCGTTCTGCAAAATCGCCACCGGCGCACCCCGCGCCGCGAGGCCTTTGAGCCAGATCGCCGCGCCGGCCGCGTCGTAAGCCTTGGTCGCCACCAGCACCCAGTCCACCGGCGTCGTCTGCTCGGGTGCCGTCAACACCTTCGGCCGGGCCACCAGCGGACCCTGGGGCGTCTCGACGTGCAGTTCACCCAGCGGGCGTCGGGCGCAAAGCGTGACCTCGTGCCGGCCGGTTTTCTCCAGCCACGCGGCGATGACTCCGCCGACTGCCCCCGGGCCGACCAATGCGATGCGCGACATGGCCGGAGGCTTGGCCGGAACGCCGGGAGCGTCGAACCCATTCCTTGTCTTACAGTCACACTCGGCCGCGCTTGCCTGCCGGCCGGCGGACGCCAGCCTGCGCGCATGATGTCACTACCCCGGATCATCATTTTTCTCGGCCTGCTCGCGATGGCCGCCGCCGAACCGGCCGCCCATCCGAACCCGCTCATCCCCCAGCGCGCCGACCCGTGGATCCACCGGCATGGCGACGGGTATTACTATTTCATGGGCACCGTGCCGGAATACGACCGGCTCGAGCTGCGCCGCGCCAGGACCATCGCCGGTCTGGCCTCGGCCGAGCCCAAGGTGATCTGGCGGAAGCACCCGACGGGCATCATGGGCGCGCACATCTGGGCGCCGGAGATCCATTTCATCGGCGGCAAATGGTATGTCTATTTCGCCGCCGGCGCCGCCGAGAAAATCTGGGAGATCCGCATCTACGTCCTGGAAAACGCCTCGCCCAACCCGCTGGACGGCGAGTGGGTCGAGAAGGGCCAGCTCAAGACCGGGTGGGAGTCCTTCTCGCTCGACGCCTCCACCTTCGAACACCGCGGGCAGCGCTACCTGCTCTGGACGCAGCGCCACCCCGACATCAAGGGCACGAACATCTACATCGCGAGGATGGACACGCCCTGGAGCATCAGCACGCCGGCGGTGCTGCTGTCGAAGCCCGAGTTTCCGTGGGAGCAGGTCCGCTACTGGGTGAACGAGGGGCCCACCGTCCTGCACCGCAACGGCCGCTTCTTCCTCACCTACTCCGCCGCCGGCACCGGCGCGGAATACTGCCTCGGCCTGCTCACCGCGGACGAGAACGCCGACCTGCTCGACCCGAACTCATGGACCAAGTCGCCCGCGCCGGTCTTCGCGACCAGCGAGGCCAACGGCATCTACGGCCCCGGCCACAATTGTTTCGCGACCGAGAACGGCGCGGATCTGCTCGTCTACCACGCGCGCAACTATCGCGACATTCCCGGCGATCCGTTGCGCGACCCCAACCGCCACACCCGCGTGCAACCGGTCGCGTGGCGCGCCGACGGCACGCCGGATTTCGGCGTGCCGGAGCGCGAGACTCAGCCGCGCCAGTAACCCTCGACCCAGACCGCCTCGGCGCGCGGCCGTTCGTAGATCACCTCGCGCTGGCGCGGTGGCGGCGGCGGGGGTGATTCCACCACGATCTGCGTCGTGGCCTCCGACTCCGAGCGGTAGAGGGTGCCGCGCTCGTGATCGGCCGCGTTGCCGAGGGTGCCGCCGGCGATGGCACCCGCCGCGGCCCCGATGGCCGCGCCGCTCGCCGCGTTGCCGGAGCCGCGGTTGTTGCCGATGATGCCGCCCGCGATGGCGCCGAGGACGCCGCCGGCCACGGCGCCCCGCTGGGTGTTGGGGCCCGTGCCGGCGCAACCGGCGCCCAGCATGACCACGGTGAGTGAAAGCAGAAGGGTGGATTTTGTTTTCATGGTGAGGAAGGTGAATGACCCGGGATCGGGTCTGGTGAGACATGACCGTGAAACCGCCCGGTGGTTGCACCGGCTTCTCAATGCCAGCCGCGGAACCTGCACCTTCGCGCCGGGTCTCAGCCGACATGAGACTGTCACCTTTCATCAGGCCGGGCCTGTTACTGCTTTCCGGCTGGCTGATGCTTGCCAGTGGTTTGCTCCGCGCCGCGGAAGGCGGGTTCACCGCCACCCTCTCGCTGGAACAAAAAACGGCCGCCGGCGTGACGACCCTGACCAACGATGAGCGCACGGCGCTCGACCAGCTGGTGGCGGACGATCTGGCGTTTGCCCGCCGGGAAAATCTCGCCGAACTCGGCGGCACGTTTGTCTCCCGCCGCACCGAGGCGGATCGCAAGCAAGCCGGCCTCGACCGCCTTTCGCCGGAGCAACTGACGAAACTGAACGAGCTCGTCGCCTCCGCCCTCGCCGCGCGCCCGACCCCCAAGGAGCGTCCCCGGCTCAAGGAAAGCGATGTCCTCAGCGCGAAACGCCGCGGCGAGGTCCATGGTTCGGTCACGGTGATGTATGGCTGGGGTCGCGGCGGCCGGGACTATCGCGCGGGATCGCTCTGGCTGGATTATCAGGACCCCGACGGGCGCTTCGGCCTCGGCGTGGGCCTCATCTCGGCGGACGGCGACGGTTTCTACGGTTATTACCCGGGGTATTATTATCCCGGCGGCTACTACGCGGATTACTATCCCGGTTATTACGACACGCGATACTACCCTTACGCGGCATCCCGGGTTTATCTCGATGCCTCCTATCGCGCCGATGGTCGTGACGACTTCGCGCGTGGCGACGGCTCCTATCTTCGCGGACCGCGGTCCGACGGTTTTGGCGGACACGGCGGCGGCCGCCGGCGCTGAGACTCGCCGCGCCACGGTGGGTGATGGTCGATTGGCCGTTGAGCCGCCGCGCCGGGGCGCCATAACGCGGTCATGCATCCCCTCCCCGCCTGGCGCCGCCTCGTGCTCGGGTGCGCCGCCGCCTGCCTCCTTAATTTCAGTCTGGCCCAGACCGCGCCCGATCCCATCGAGGGCACGTGGACCGGCACCGTGACCGCGCCGCAGGGTTCCACCGAGATCGGCTTTGCGTTCACACGCGGGACCGACGGCCGGCTGCACCTCGCCTTCAACATGCCGGCGATGTTCACCTACAACGCCAAACTCGGCCCCGCCGTGAAAGTGGAGAACGGCACCTACAACCTCCTGCCCTTCAACACCACGCTCCGCCTTGAGGGCGACCGGCTCACCGGCACCTTCGGCCTCAGTCATCTGCCGCTCGAGCTGCACCGCGGCGGCACCTTCGACCCCGCGCCCCCGCCTCCTGTTTATCCCGCGGCTCCTGCCCCGCTCTGGACGCGTCTACTCTCACCGACCTGGGCCTCGCCCGTCGTGCACGATGGGATCATCTATGTCGGCACGACTGATGGGAAATTCCACGCCGCCCGCGCCAGCGACGGCGGAGAGGTCTGGACCTGGACCGGCCCCCACCGCATCGACGGGCGGGCGGTCGTGGCCGGTGACACCGTTTATTTCGTCGACGGCAAAATCGAACTCATCGCGCTCAACCGCGCCGACGGCACGCTGCGCTGGCGCTTCCCGCTGCACGACGCGGCCCTCGCCGGCAAGCCCGCGCCCGACAACCCCACCTTCAACCGGCGCACCGCCATTCCGCTTGTTGCCGACGGCGCCGTCTATTGCGGCTCCAGCGACGGCGGGCTTTATGCCATCGCCGCGGCCACCGGCCAGAAACTCTGGCGCCACGACGCCAAGTCGCCCGTCTTTTCCGGCATCAGCCAGCCCGCCGCACACATCATCGCGTTCGGCTGCATGGACGGCAGCGTCGTGCAGCTCGACCTGCGCACCCGGGAGGAGACCACACGTTTCAAGACCGGCGGCGGCGTGGTGACCACGCCGTTGTTCACCGCAGACCGCGTCATCGCCGGCAGCCGCGATTATACCCTCTATGGCTTCAACGCCACGGACGGTGCGGTCGCCTGGAAATTTTCCTACTGGTTTTCCTGGGTCGAATCCACGCCGCAGCTCGTCGACGGCGTGCTGTATGTCGGCGCGTCGGACTTCCGGCGCGTCACCGCCCTCGATCCCGCCAGCGGCCGCGCGCTCTGGTCCACCGATGTCCGCGGCATGTGCTGGGGCTGGCCCGCCGTCACGGCTGACACCGTCTTCATCGGCACCGTCGCGCAGAACATCCCGGGCACGGTCATCCATCATACCGGCGGCCTAATGGCCCTCGACCGGCGGACCGGCGCCGTGAAGTGGCAATACCTCTCGCCGCTGCCGCCTGCCAATGCCTTCGGCGGGCAGGCCGGCTCGCTCGCTCTGGCGGACGACCGCGTCATCGCGCTCGGGTTCGACGGCCTGCTGACGGCCTGGCCGGTGAAATAAGCCCGGCGGCCGGCCGGCATTTCGGGTTGTCCCGCCGGCCGGGGCGGCCAACCGTCTCCCCGTGCAACCGGACACCGCCGACCTTCTTGAACGTTTCCTGCGCTACGTGCGGATCGACACGCGCAGCAACGACCAGTCCGCCAGCACGCCGAGCACGCCCGGCCAGTGGGACCTGCTCCGGCTGCTGGCGACGGAACTCCAGGCCCTCGGCCTCGCCGATGTGACGCTGACCGAGCACGGCTACCTGCTCGCCACGCTGCCGGCCACGTCGCCCAAGCCGGTGCCCACCCTCGCGTGGTTCGCGCATGTGGACACCGCGACCAATCTGCCCGGCCTGGCCAAGCCGATCGTGCACCGCGCCTACGCCGGCCAGCCCATCGTGCTGCCTGACGACCCGACCCAGCGCCTCACGCTCGAGACGACACCGTTCCTGCGCGACTGCCTCGGGCACGACATCATCACCGCCAGCGGCACGACGCTGCTCGGCTCGGACGACAAGTCCGGCGTCGCCGTGATCATGAGCGCCGTGCGCCATCTGCTCGCGCATCCGGAAATCCCCCACGGCCGCATCCGCGTCTGTTTCAACCCCGACGAGGAGATCGCCCGCGGCATGGCCAAGGTCAGCCTGGACCAGATCGACGCCGACTTCGGCTACACGCTCGACGGCTCGGCGCCGGGCGAGATCGATGCCGAGACCTTCAGCGCCGACGCCGCCGTGCTCGAGATCCACGGCGTGGCGTCGCATCCCGGCTGGGCGAAGGGCGTGATGGTGAACGCCGCGCGCCTCGCCGGCCGTTTCCTTGCCGCCCTGCCGCCCGAGGTTTCCCCCGAGCGCACCGACGGGCTGGCCGGTTTCATCCACCCGGTCGAATGCGCGGCCTTCGCCGAGGTCGCGCGCGTGCGGATGATCCTGCGCGACTTCGAGCTCGCCGGCCTCGCCGCCAAGCGCGCCGTGGTGGAGCAGATCGTGGCAGACCTCCGCGCCGCCGAGCCGCGCGCGCGCTTCGACCTCACGTTCACCGAGCAATACCGCAACATGCGCTACTGGCTCGAACAGGACACGCGCCCGGTCGAGTTCGCCCGGGAGGCCATCCGCCGCGCCGGCCTCACGCCGAAGTCCACGGCCATCCGCGGCGGCACCGACGGCTCCAACCTCACCGCCCGCGGCCTGCCCACGCCCAATCTTTTCTGCGGCATGCACGAGGTCCACAGCCCCCGCGAGTGGGTCAGCCTGCAGGACATGGCGAAAGCGGTTGAAACCCTCCTGCACCTCGCCCAAGTCTGGCACGAACGCTCCGCATGAAATCCCTCCTGACCCGCGTGCTGCTCGCCGCCGGCCTCGCCCTGCTCCTCGGCGGCTGCGCCTCGTTCGACGCCTCCGTCGAAGGCGGCCAGAGCCTGCAAGGCGTGCAGCGCTTCTTCGTCGAGCGCAACCTCAACGACAACCGCGCGCTCGACCACCAGATCGCCAAGGCGCTCAGGGACCGCGGCCTCGTCGCCGAGGTCGGCCCGCTGACCATGATGCCCGACGACACGCAGGCCGTCGTCACCTTCCAGGACCACTGGGCGTGGGATTTCGGCGAGCACCTCGTCTTCCTGCGGATCAATGTCCGCAAACCCTCGCAGGAACAGCCCTTCGCCAGCGCCACGTTCAGCGCCAAGGTGCCGCTGCGCGAGCCGGCCACGGTGACGCTCAACCGCCTGGTCGGGACGTTGCTCGAGAAATAGTCAACCTTGGGCAACGCTGTTTGGTGTAGGTTGCGCGCTTGCGCGCAACGTGGCGTGCAAGCACGCCACCTACAAGGAGACACCCTCACGCAAAAACCGCCGCGCGCTCCGCGGCGGTCAGCTCGCGCCACCGGCCCGGCGCCAGGTCGCCCAGCGCAAACCGCCCGGTGCGCACGCGCAGCAGCCGCAGCGTCGGGTGGCCGACCGCCGCCGTCATCCGCCGCACCTGCCGGTTCTTGCCCTCGATGAGCCCCAGCGACAGCCAGCAATCCGGCACCGACTTCCGCACGCGGATGGGCGGGTCGCGCGGCGCCACGGCCGGCGCGGGCTCGAGCCGCCGCACGGTGCAGGGCTGCGTCGTGTAGTCGCCGATCTTCACGCCGCGCGCCAGTTGCGCGAGCGCGGCCTCGGTCGGGATGCGCTCGACCTGCACCCAGTATTCGCGCGGATGCGCCGCCGCCGGGTCGAGCAGGCGCGAGTTCAGCCCGGGTTCGTCGGAGAGCAGCAGCAGCCCCTCCGAGTCGGCGTCGAGCCGGCCGAGCGCGTAGGTATTGGGCGGCAGCTTGAAGTCCGCCAGCGTCCGCCAGGCCGAGCCCGGCTCGGGCGTGAACTGCGAAAGCACCCCGTAGGGCTTGTGGAGCGCGAGAAGCATGGCTCACGGCACGGCCGGCCAGCGGTAGGTGGCGCGCTCGCGCGCCGCGTTGTGCGCAAGCGCACAACCTACAAAGTCCGGATCAATACGCATCTCAGCGCGTCAGGCGCGCCCAGGTGAAGTTCGGGTTGCGGCCCTCGCGGATGCTGAGGCGGATCCAGAGCAGCGCCAGCGGCTCGAGGCTGCGCGCCATGCCGAGACCGCCGGTGTCCACCGGGTCGAAGCCGAGGTCGGCCGCCAGCTTGTGCGCCGTCTTCTTGGCCTCGTCGTCGTCACCGCAGTAAAACATCACGGGCTTCAGCCCGGCCGCGTTCGGATAGTCCGAGTTGGCGAAATTTTCCCAGCCATAGGTGTTGAAGGCCTTCACCACCTTCGCGCCGGCCGCGAGTTTCTCGACCTCCTCGGCCCCCGAGGTCGTCGAGCCGAGCGAGAGGCTGAGACTGCCGTCACCGTTGAGGGAAAGGGGATTCGTGCAATCGATGATGACCTTGCCGCGCAGGTCGCCCAGCGCGCTGATCGCGTCGGGCACGGCCGGCCACGGCGTGGCGAGCACGATGATGTCCGCGCTGCGCGCCGCATCCGGCAGCGTCACGGCGGTGGCGCCGACGCCGATCTCCGCGAGCGGGGGCTGGGTCTTGCCCTGGCCCGGGTTGCGCACACCGAAGATGATATAGTGTCCCGCCTTGGCCCACGCCTTGCCGAGTGAGCCGCCGACATTGCCCGCCCCGATGATCGCGATTTTCATACGGGGGCCAGATTGACGTTTCCAAGCCTTTGGGCAACAACTCCGTGCGTGGCGGCTCAAAAACGTTTGGTAAAAATCTGGTGGCTGGCCGTGCTGGCCGCCGCGCTGCTTTTCCTCGCCGCCGACAGTGGACGGAAGCTCGCGGCTTTCCGCGCCGCGTGCGCCTTGGGTGAACAGGGCCGACCGGCCCCGGCGCTGGCGAGCGATTCGCCCACGGGCTATGCGGACGGACGCCGCAGCCAGATCCTCCAGTCCACCGACGGCTACCACTGGGTCATGCAAACCCAGCAGATGATCGCGAGCGGCGACTGGCGGCTACGGCGCGTGGATTACGACAACGCGCCCGATGGTCGCGAAGTGCACTGGAGTTCTCCGCTACACTGGTGGCTCGCGCTGGTCGCATGGGCGCACCACGCCGCGACCGGCCAACCTTGGCTGGTGGCGGTCGAAGCGGCTGCGCTTTACGCCGGCCCGCTGCTGCTCGGGCTGTTTCTGCTCGGCGTCGTGCCGTGGGCCGCACGACGGCTCGGGGCCTGGCCGGCCGCGATGCTGGCGGCGGGCCTCGTGGCGATCGTGCCGATCAGCGGCGAGTTCGGCACGGGGAGCTTCGACCATCACGGCGTCGCCGCGGCCTGCGCGCTGCTGACCGTGCTGTTTCTGCTCGGCGGGGTGACGGGTGCGCCGGAAAACGCGCGCCGGGCCTTCGTTGCGTCGGGCCTCGCCGGCGCCGCCGGGCTCTGGGTCAACGCCGCCACGCAGATCCCGGTGCTCGCGGGTCTCGGGCTCGGGGCGTTGCTGGTGTTGTGGCTGACTCGCGCGGAAAAAAGCCCGCCGCTTGATCCGCGGCTCTGGCGCGTCTGGGGCCTGGCCGGCGGCGGGGCCTCGCTGCTCTTTTATCTGGTGGAATATTTCCCGGCACACGTCGGCTGGCGGCTGGAAGTGAATCATCCGCTCCACGCGCTGGCCTGGGCCGGGGCCGGCGACCTGCTGGCGCGACTCGGCGAACGCCGGAAATCGTCCGCCGCCATGCTCGCCGGCGCGCTCGCCGTGGCCGGGCCGCTGCTGGTCGTGCTGGTGACCCCGGCGCGCACCTTTGTCGTCGCCGACAGGTTCCTTTGGACGCTGCACGTGGATTATATCAGCGAATTCTCGCCGCTGCTCGCGCGACTAAAGGGCGTGGAGTCGTTGCTGGTGCTGGTGAATGTCCTGCCGCTGGTCGGGCTCGCCGGCGGGTGGCTGCTCTGGCGCGGCCGGCTCGCGCCGGCACTTCGCGCCTTGCTCGCCCTGAGCCTGATGCCGGCGGCGCTCCTCACCATGCTTGCGCTGTCGCAACAGCGCTGGCTGCACGTCGCCGATGCGCTCTGGCTTGGCGTGCTGGTGGCGGTGGCCTTGGTCACGACCACCGCCGGGAATTTCGAGTGGAGCGCCGCGCGGCGGATCGGCGCGGGACTGTTCCTCGCGCTGGTGCTGCTGCCCTACCCGCTGCGCGCCGGGCTCGATGCGTTCCGCGCGCCGTCCGGGTTGTCGCGCGAGAACATCCGGCAGTTCGTGGTGCGCGACCTTGCCTGGTGGCTGCGCCGGCGCACCGGCGTTGACCCGGTCACCGTGCTCAGCGGACCCACGGCGACGACCGAACTCATCTATCACGGGGGCTTCAAGGGCATCGGCACGCTTTATTGGGAGAACCTCGCCGGCCTGCGCGCCCTCGTGGACATCTATGGCGCCGCCGCCCCGGATCGGGCGCTGGAACGGCTGCGCGCCCGCGGCGTGACGCACCTCGTGATCCTGCCGTGGGGCCCCTTCGCCGTGGAGTCGGCGCGGCTGGCCCGCGGGTTGCGCGCCACGGAGCCCGTGCCCGCCGGCGCCTTCGCCGTCGACCTGCTGGAGTCCGGCCGCGGCCTGCCCGACTGGGTGCGGCCGTTGCTCTACCGGCTGCCCGGGACCGAACAGTTCAAGGACCAGTTCGCACTCGTCCTCGAAATCGCGCCGGAACAGACCGCCGCCGAGGCGGCCGTGCGGCGCGCGCAATTCCTGGCCGCCATGGGCGACCCCGCCGCCGCGCTGCAGCTGATCCGGCAGGTGGTGGCCGCAAACCCCGATCAGGTCACGGCGCTCGTCACGCTGGCGCAATTCCAGCGCGCCGCCCGCGAACGCTCGGCCCACAACAACACGGTCGAGCGCCTGCGTCCGCTGCTCCGGACCGATCCGCCGCTCGAGCCGGCCGACCGGGTCGCCCTCGCGCTGGAGCTGGCCGCCGCCGGCATCCCGGACGCGACCTATGCCCAGGTGGCGCGCTGCTGGGCCACGTTCCTACCGCCGGACATCCGCCGCCTCGCGCCGGAAACGCTGGCCGTGCTGCTGCAGCTCACGCGCGACTTCAAGGTCGAGCCGCCGCCGGAACTTTTCGCGCTGGCCGAAAGCCTGGCCGCCGCCGACCGGCCGCGCTGAGGTTCAGTCGCCCGACGGCACCACGTAACAAAACACCGCGGCCCAGTGGCAGGCGCTGCCCGCGAGCACCCACAGGTGCCAGATGGCGTGGTGATACGGCAGGCGCTTCCAGAGATAAAAGACCGCGCCGCCGGTGTAACACAGGCCGCCGGCCACCAGCAGCCTCAGGCCGCCGGACGGCAGCGCCGCGACCAGCGGCTTGATGGCAACCATCACCAGCCAGCCCATCGCGACGTAGATCAGCGTGGACACCATCCTGAAACGCCCGGCCAGCCAGAACTTGATCGTCACGCCCGCCACGGCGAGGCCCCACACCACCCCGAAGAGGCTCCAGCCCCACGGGCCGCGCAGCGTGACGAGCACGAACGGCGTGTAGGAGCCCGCGATGAGCAGGAAGATGGCGGCGTGGTCGAATTTCTGCAGCAGCACCTTGAGCCGCTCGCCGCGCAGGCTGTGGTAGAGCGTCGAGGCCGTGTAGAGCAGCACCAGCGTGGTGCCGAAGATGGCCGTGCTCACCACGTGCCAGGCGTCGCCGTGCCGCCCGGCAAAGACGACCATCAGCACCAGCCCCGCGACGCTCAGCACCGCACCCAGCCCGTGCGTCAGGCTGTTGGCGAGTTCCTCGCGCTCGGTGTAGGTGGCGGCCATGGCCCCCAAGCCAGACAGCCCGCCCGGACGGGTCAAGGCCGCGCCAGCTTCTCCAACCGCGCCAGCTCGGCGCGCGCCTCCTGGTCGCCCGGACGCAGCCGCACGTAGGCCTGGAGATGCGTGACCGCCTCGGGCACCCGGCCGAGGTGCGTGAGCAGCACCGCCAGGTTGCGCCGGGGATCAGCATAATCCGGCTCAAGCCGCACGGCCCGCTCGTAGGCCGTGACCGCCTCGGGCAGGCGCCCGAGCTCGACCAGGACGTTGCCAAGGTTGTTGGCGACATCGGCATAGTCGGGCTTCAGCCGGAGCGCCTCTTCATAATGAACCAACGCCTCGGGCAACCGGCCGGCCTGGACGAGGGCGTTGCCGAGGTTGTAGCGGGCCGCCGCCGCGCGCGGATCCAACCGCACCGCCTTCTCGCCATGCCGGATGGCCTCGGTTCCCCGCCCCTGCTCCAGCCGGACATTCGCCAGGTTGCCGTGAGCCTCGGCAAAACCCGGCCTGAGCCGCACCGCCTCCTCATAATGAACACCGGCCTCGTCCAGCCGGCCGGCCGCCAGCAGGACGTTGCCGAGGTTGTTGTGCGCCTCGGGGTAGGCCGGCTGCAGCCGCAGCGCTTCCTCATACCGGGCGGCGGCCTCGGCCGGGCGACCCAACCGCGCCAGCGCCAGCCCGAGGTTGTAATAAGGCTCGGGCACCGCCGGTTGCAGCCGGATGGCCTCCGCATAATGCGCCAGCGCCGCCTCCGGCCGGCCGGCGGCGAACACGGCCTTGCCGAGGTTGTTGTGCGCCCGGCCGTTCGCCGGCTGTTTGGCCACCGTGTCGGTCCACAGGTCCGCCTCGCTCCCGTAGTCGGTGTTGCGCCGCAACGTGAGTCCGGCAAGGGCCACCGCGAGCACCCCGCAAACCACGGCCGCGCGCCGACCCATGCGGGCCCACAGGCCGGCGACGGCCAGCGTCACCAGCACGGCCAGCGGCAGATACATGCGGTGTTCGGCCATGGTCTGCGAGGCCACGGGCACCAGGCTCGAGCTCGGCGCCAGGATCACGAAGAACCATGCGCCGGCAAAACCCCACACCGGCCGGCGCACCAGCGCCACCCCCGTGCCGGCGGCCAGCCCCACCAACAGCAGCGCCTGCGGCCAGACGTCGCCGAGATGGCCCACCGTCGCCGTGCCATAATCAAACACCAGCGGATGCGGCCAGACCACGAGCCTCAGGTAATGGACAATGGCCTGGCACTGCGTCAGCAGGTAGGACCACGGGCCGACCGCCGTGCCGAAACCCGCCGTGCCGCCACGCCCCGTGGTGCCCGCCACCAGCCAGGCCAGCAGGAGCCAGGTGGCGGCCACACCCAGATAATAACGCCCGCGCAGGCGCCACGCTTCCTTGAAGGTGCCGGCCACGAACGTGCGGTCGTAGAGCATCACCATGAGCGGCGCCGTGGCCATGACCTCTTTGCTGGCCATGCCGGCCAGGCACGCCGCGATTGAAATCGTGGCCCAAAGTCTGCTTTCAGGTTTCAGGTTTGCTTCGCCATCTCCGCCGAGCCTCCGTCCGGTTTCAGGTTTCTCAGCCATCCGGATGAACCCATACAGCGTCAGCAGGTAAAAAAGCGCCGCCAGGGACTCGGCCCGCTGCACGACATAGGTGACCGCCGCCGTCTGCAACGGGTGCAGCAGCCAGAGCAACGCCACGCAAAACGCCCCCGGCAGCGCCTCCGCAGGACTGAACCGGGCCCAGGTCCGCCGAACGATCCCGAAAAGCGTCAGGCCCGCCAGCCCATGGATGAGCAGATTGACCAGATGGTAGCCCCGCACCGTCCCGCCCCCCATCGCGTAATTCAGCGCGAAGCTGAGGTTGACCAGCGGTCGGCCGCTGACGGTCACACCCCCGTCGAGCCCGGGTGCCAGCACCGGGCCCGGCGGCCAGAGCTGCCGGATCGACGGGTTTTCCACGATGGCCGGCACATCATCGAACACAAAGGGGCCGCCGAGACTGTTGTGGTGGGCCACGAAGGCCGCCAGCACCAGGCCGGCCCCGGCCAGCCAGACCACGCGACGGTGGGGGGCATGGCTCGCGGTGGGGACGTTCACGAACGGCGATAGGAAGGCCAAAACTCCCCGAAGGAAACTGTATTTTCCGCCGCCCGTCCGCCGGTCCGGATCAACTCCGCGCTTGGCAGCGCTTATGCTTCCCGGCCCGGGTCATCAGTTGAAAGTTACGGGCATGAAACATCCCTGCTTTGTGAGTAACCGGGGGGGGTTGAAGGCTTGACTCACACTTATGACAGGCGTTCGCTCCGCCAATCCCATCTTCAGGGTCACCACCCTGAAACCTAACACCAACTGCATTTACACCATGCACAAATCGTTCCTCAGATCGTTAGTCCTCGCAGTGGTCACGGCCCTCGCCCTGACCCTTTCGCCCAGCGCGCTGGCCCAACTCACCAGCGCCGGCATGTCCGGCCTCGTGCGCTCCACCACCGGAGCACCTGTCGCCGGAGCCAACGTCACCGCGGTCTTCGGACCCACCAATGCCACCTTCACGGCGGTCACGAACGCCGAAGGTCGCTACAACTTCCGCAACATCATCGTCGGCGGACCCTACACCATCACGGCCACGGCCGATGGCTACACGGGCAACCCGACCTCGGACGTCACCACCCTGCTCGGCGTGGACATCGAAGTGAACATCACCCTCGCCGCGGACATCGTCCAGCTTGAGAAGTTCACCGTCAGCGGCGAACGCAACGCCCTCGATGCCGGCTCCAGCGGCTCGGGCTCGCTGATCTCCGGCCAGGTCCTCGGCTCCAAGCCGACCTCCGAGCGCTCGCTCGCGGACATGGTCTCGGCCTCCCCGCTGGTCACCCTCCGCTCGACCTTCGGTGACCGCGAGGAATCCCAGCTGACCGCCGTCGGCCAGAACAACCGCTTCAACTCCTTCCAGATCGACGGTTCCCGTATCAACGACCTCTTCGGTCTGAACGGCACAGGCCTCGCCTCGTTCTTCAACCCGCTGTCCCTCGACACCGTCGAGCAGATCTCGGCCCAGGTCGCCCCCTATGACGTCCGCCAGGCCGGCTTCACCGGCGCCTCCATCAACGTCATCACGAAGTCCGGCACCAACCAGTTCCACGGCTCGGTGACCTCCTACTTCCGCGGCGACTCGATGTTCGGCCAGGCCACCCAGGGCTACAACGCCCGCGAATACGCCGCCACCGGCACCAAGTTCACGCCCCGCCTCGAGCGCCGCACGCTCGGCGCCACCCTCGGCGGCCCGATCTGGAAGGACCACCTGTTCTTCTTCCTCTCCTATGAGGACACCAAGAGCACCATCG
>JAYRDK010000010.1:0-68382 GCA_041909435.1 Lacunisphaera sp. | reverse complement strand
CGTGCGAGACTGGCAGCTGTATTTACGATCAGCGAGGTCTTGCCGACACCGCCCTTGTAGTTGAGGAAGGCTATCTTGCGCGCCATTGGTGTAGTGGTATTATGCGGCGATACCATGGCACCGGACAGACCGGGCGCGAGTTAAAAATCTTACGAAGTTTAGGTTTCCCCAAAAACCACATTTTCCCCTCAATTCCGGCCATGAACGAACCCTGCCTGCAGGAGCAATATTCGCCCGCCAGCAGCTGTTTTGGCTGCGGCCCGGCCAATGCCAAGGGACTGCGCATCCGGAGTTTTGTCCGGGGTGACGAGGTGGTGGCGACCTGGCAGCCCGAGTCCCATCACGAGGCTTTCCCGGGCATGCTCAATGGCGGCATCATCGGCTCGCTCCTCGACTGCCACTGCAACTGGACGGCCGCCTGGCACCTCATGCAGCAGGGCCGTTTGGAGAAGCCCCCCTGCACCGTCACCGCGGACTACGCCATCAAGCTGCTGCGCCCCACCCCGACCAACGGCCCTGTCGAGCTGGTCGCCCGGGTCGCCGCCTCATCGGCCGATCGCGCCACCATCGAGGGCACCCTCACCGCCGCCGGCAAGCCGCGCGCGACCTGCCGCGGCACCTTCGTCGCGGTGACCCCCGGCCACCCCGCCTACCACCGCTGGTAAACCCCGGTCGTTGCCCAATCGTCACCCGCCGCTCACCGGACTGTCACGCGGGGCTGGCAGGATGCCGGCATGCCCCCCGTTGCCAAGATCCTCGCCGTTGACGATGAACCCGAGCTGACCGACCTGATGCACTATCATCTGGTGCGGGCCGGACACGAGGTCGCAACCGCCGCCAACGGCTGGGAGGCCATCCACGCCGTCCGCACCAACCGCCCGGACATCATCCTGCTCGACCTCATGCTGCCGGACCTCGACGGCTTCGGGGTCTGCGAGATCCTGCGGCGCGATCCGGCGACCGCCACCATCCCCATCATCATCGTGTCCGCCTGGGCCTCGACCGACTCGCGCAACCTCGGCCTGGAACTCGGCGCGCTGGACTACATCACCAAGCCCTTCAGCCCGGCGGAGCTGGTCGCGCGCGTGAACCACCTGCTCCACGCGCGCGCCGGCTGATCCCATCGGGCCTCAGTTGTTCCCGATGCCGAACTCGATCGGCACCGCCATGCGGAAGGGCACGGCCTTGCCGTTGCGCCGGCCGGGTTCGAACTTCCATTTCCGGACCGCCCGCACCGCCGGGTCGGCGAACTCGCGGTCCGTGTAGCGGATGGCCCCGGCGCGCACCACGCGGCCGGTGGTATCCACGTCGAATTCCACCAGCACCGAGCCGCCGGCGCCGCTTTGTTTCATCGTGGGCGGATAGTCCGGCGGGATCTGCAGCGTGGCCCGGGGCACGCGATCAAGCGCGTCCGGCGTGAACAGGGTGACGCCGGACAGGTCGATCCCGCCGGGCACGCCGTCCGCGGTCCCGATCCGCTGCGGGATGCCGGTGATGCTGCGGTCAAATGCGGCCGGCCGGTTTTCGACGGGAATCGGGAGACGGCTCTCGGCCGGCGCCGGCACTTCCGGCAGCGTCGGCGGCGCGGGCTCGCCTTTCAGGGGTTTCACCGGGTCCGGACTGGCCGTGCGCTCGGCCGGGTCCTCGGGCGGCACGGGCGTTTCCCCGGGTGGTTTCACCGGCCCGGCCTTCAGCGGCAGCTCGATGATCCGGGTGTAGGGTTGTTCGGGCATGAGCCAGAGCAACGCGACATGCATCGTCGCGGCAATCGAAGCGGTGAACAGATATTTGTGGATGTTCATGATGGCCTTCACGCCGCAGCTCCAAAACCACCTCGGGACGATGCACGCCGCGGCCCAGTTCGCCCTCGCCGAGGCGGCGAGCGCCGAATGCCTCCAGCGCGAATTCGGCGCGGCGGTCGGGCCGGTGTTTGCCGTCGTGCGCGGGGTCGAGGTGAAATACCGCGAGCCGGCCACCGGGGACCTGCTCGCCCACGGCGCGCCTGATGAAGCCACCCGCGCCGGCCTCGTGGCGGGCCTGGCGGAGCGCGGCCGTTGCCGCGCGGTGATCCTGGTTGATCTCAGGGATCGCGCCGGCACCCTGACGCTTCATGCCAAGTTTGACTGGTTCATCTCCCGGGTGCCCCCGCCGTCGCCTTCGTAGCGGCTGGCTGGCCTTGGGCGCCTGGCTTGTTGTCGCCTCCGCCCCGGCCGCCGTGCCGGATTACGTGCGCGAGGCGCTCGGGAAATTCAGTCCCGAGGTCCCCGCGGGCTGGGCCTACACCCTGACGACCGTGCGCAACGACGATGCGCGCACCACCGCCCGTTTCGACCCGGTGAAGCCACCTGCCGAACAGTGGGTGCTGCTCGAGCTCAACGGCCGTCCCCCCACCGCCAAGGAGGGCGACCAGTTCGCCCGGGCCCGGGCCACCGGGGGCGGCTCGTCCGCCCCGCAGGGCACTTTCCAGAAAGGCGACATTGACCCGGCGAGCATCACGCTCGTCCGCGAGGACGCCGACCGCGGCGAGTTTGCCTGCGGTTTCCGCGCGGAATCGACCGGCGCGGACAAGATGCTCGGCCACCTCACCCTGCGCCTGACCGTCAACAAGCGCCAGCCGCACATCGAGAAGTTCGTGCTCGCACTGAAGGAACCTTATTCGCCCGTGCTCGGCGTGAAGATGCGCGAATTGCTGGTGCAGATGAGCTTCACCCCGCCCGCCGCCGGGCGCCCCAGCCTGCCGGCGGTGAACTCCTCCCATTTCCTCGGCCGCATTTTCTTCATCGGCGTGGAGGAAAACCTGACCCTCATCTACTCGGACCTGGTCCGGGTGTTGTGACCACCCGGCCGGGGGCGGAGCTATCCCGTTGACTTTGTGCCGTAATCCTTTGGCTTGGGGTCTGTTGCAATCCCTCACGTGAAAAGCCTCTCGTTTCGCTGGCAACTGATCCTGTTCATCCTGCTGACCTGCGGCGTGACGCTGTCACTGGCGTTTGTCGGGTTTTACCTATACGACACGCGCCAGTTCAACAACGAGCTGCAGTCGCGGCTGGAAAACACCCAGATGCTGATGCTGGAGAATCTCGTGCCGCGGTTGGAGCAAAACCCCAACGCCGCCGACCTCCAGCTGAACCAGCTGGGCGTCGACGGGCAGATCGCCGCCGCCGCCGTTTACTCCGCCGACGGCAAGGTCCTCGCCCGCTACGTCCGCGCCGGCCTCAGCGAGGTCATCCCGCCCCTGCCCCGGGTCACCCGTCTGCTTGACGTCAGCCAGCGGGGCGTGCTCTGGACCCCCATCAGCTCGGGCGCCCGGCCGCTCGGCACCCTCTACCTCAAGGCCGAGCTGAGCGCCGCCGATCGCGACCGCCTTTCCAATCTGCTCCGCGGCTCCGCCATTGTCTTCATCGCCGCGACCCTGCTGGCCGTGGCGATGGCCTGGCGCTTCCAGGGCCGCATCACCGAGCCCATCACCGAGCTCGCCCGGGTCTCCGGCACCGTGCAGCGCGAGCGCGACTACAACGAGCGCGTGCAGACCACCGCGAGCGGCGAGATCGGCGAGCTGATCGACTCGTTCAACGCCATGCTGGACACCATCCAGTCCAACACCTCCGAGCTCGAGCGCGCCCGCGTCGCCGCCGAGGACGCCCACGAGAAGATCATCCAGGCGCACGACCAGCTCGAGGAGGCCAACCGCACCCTCGAGGCCCGCGTCGACGACCGCACCCGCCTCCTCGCCAAGGCCGTCAAGGACGCCGAGGAGGCCAGCAAGGCCAAGTCCAGCTTCCTCGCCAAGATGAGCCATGAGCTCCGCACCCCGCTCAACGCCATCATCGGCTACTCCGAGATCATGAAGGAGGACGCCGAGGACGACGGCGACGCCCGCCGCGCCGAGGACCTCGACAAGGTCCTCAACGCCGCCCGCCACCTCCTCGGCCTCATCAACGACGTGCTCGACATCTCCAAGATCGAGGCCGGCAAGATGGAGCTCTTCGTCGAGACCTTCGACCTCACCAAGCTCATCAACGAGGTCATCGCCACCGCCTCGCCGCTCGTCTCCAAGAAGGGCAACACCCTCGCCATCGACTGCCCCGCCGACATCGGCGCCATGCACGCCGACGCCACCAAGCTCCGGCAGATGCTCCTCAACCTCCTCAGCAACGCCAGCAAGTTCACCGAGAAGGGCACCGTCACCCTCAAGGCCGTCCGCCACATCGAGGAGGACGCCGATTACATGGAGCTCTCCGTCATCGACACCGGCATCGGCATGACGCCCGAGCAGCTTACCCGCCTCTTCCAGGCCTTCAGCCAGGCCGACGCCTCCACCACCAGCAAGTATGGCGGCACCGGCCTCGGCCTCGCCATCTCCAAGCAGTTCGCGCAGATGATGCAGGGCGACATCACCGTCACCAGCACCCCGGGCGTCGGCTCCACCTTCACCATCCGCATGCCGGCGAAGGTGCTCACCAAGCAGCCCAAGGTCGTCAACAACACGACCAACAAGCTCACCCGCTCCCCCTTCCCCAGCGCCAACCGCCCGAAGATCCTCGTCATCGACGACGACAAGGAGATCCGCACCGTCATCGCCGAGCTGCTCAGCATGAGCGGCTACGACGTCGTCGAGGCCGCCTCCGGCCAGCAGGGCCTCGACCACGCCAGCCGCTTCGTCCCCGACCTCGTCCTCCTCGATGTCATGATGCCGGGCATCGACGGCTGGACCGTGCTCTCCAAGCTCCAGGACAATCCCAAGCTCGCCGACGTCCCGGTCATCGTCCTCAGCGCCGTGGGCGACGTCGAGATGGCCATGTCCCTCGGCGCCGCCAGCGTCCTGCTCAAGCCGGTCGATGCCAGCCGCCTCACCGCCGAGATCGCCACCCAGCTCAGCCCGCTGCCGAAGTGCTACGTGCTGCTCGTCGAGGACGACGCCGACTCCCGCACGCTCATCACCCGCATGCTCGAGCGCGAGGGCTGGCAGTTCCGCGCCGCCATCAACGGCAACGCCGCCCTCCGCATCCTCAAGAAGAGCCTCCCGGCCATGATCGTGCTCGACCTCAAGATGCCGGGCATGAACGGCCTCGAGCTCCTCGAGGTCCTGGGCAAAAACCCGGTCTGGGCGAAGATTCCCGTCGTCATCGTCACCTCCATGGACATCACCCAGGAGATGCGCGACGTCCTCACCGCCCGCACCCTGGGCATCCTGCGCAAGGGCCAGTTCACCCGCGAACAGCTCGCCGAGCACATCCGCCCGGCCGTCCAGGCCTGCGCGCTTGCTGAAACCTGATTTCCCGTCATTTAATCCCAACCCGCCATGCCCAAGATCCTCCTGGTTGAAGACAACGAGATGAACCGTGACATGCTTTCCCGCCGGCTCGAGAAGCGGGGCTACACGCTCGTGATCGCCGTCGACGGCGGCCAGGGGGTCGCCCTCGCCAAGAGCGAGCTGCCGGACCTCATCCTCATGGACATGAGTCTGCCCGTCCTCGACGGCTGGGACGCCACCAAGCAGGTCAAGGCCGACGCCGCCACCAAGGGCATCCCCGTCATCGCCCTGACCGCGCACGCCATGGAAAGCGACCGCCAGAAGGCGCTCGAGGCCGGCTGCGACGACTTCGACACCAAACCCGTGGAACTCCCGCGCCTGCTCACCAAGATCGAGGAGCTGCTGAAGAAATTTCCGCCCAAGGCATGAGCGTCCCCGCCTCCAGTTCCTCTGAGCCGGCCTCCCCCCCGGGCTCCCTCACCCCCTTCCTCAAGGCGCTCAAGTCGGGCGACCTTGAGACGCTCTCCAAGCTGCGCCACGCCCTGCGCACGCCGCTCAACCAGATCATCGGCTACAGCGAGATGCTCATGGAATCGGCCGAGGAGAACAACGCCACGGCCATCGTCCCCGACCTCAAGCGCATCCACTCCTCCGGCGGCCAGTTGCTGGCGGTGATCAACGACGCCCTCGCGCCCTGGAAGATCGACACCGGCAAGATCGACTTCCCCGCCATGCGCCAGGCCATGCGCGCCCCGCTGGCCGCCGTCGTCAACCAGGCCGGCCTCTGTCTCGAGAAGTCCCGCGCCAGCGGCCACACCGAGCTCGTCAAGGACCTCGAGAAGATCCTCACCGCCGCCAAGAACCTCGAGCGGCTCTTCGAGAGCGACGCCTATTCCGAGGAGCTCATCGTCGGCCGCGCTTCCACGACCAATCCCGCCGAGCCCGGCGCCGACTCCGGCCCGCTCGCGGCCGTCGCCGCCGGCAACGACGACTTCGGCCTCTCCGCCCAGCCCATGCCCAGCGCCAAGCTGCTGGCCGTCGACGACGATCCGATGAACCGGGACATGCTCTCCCGCCGGCTCGAGAAACTCGGTTACGAGGTCACCGACGCCTCCAACGGCCGCGAGGCGCTCCAAAAGCTCAAGGACGGCAACTTCGACCTCGTCCTCCTCGACATCCTGATGCCCGACCTCGACGGCTTCCAGACCCTCGAGTTCATGAAGGCCGACCCGCGGCTCCGCCACGTGCCCGTCATCATGCTCACCGCGCTCGACGATGTCGCCAGCACCGTGCGCTGCATCGAGGCCGGCGCCGAGGACTACGTCCCGAAGCCCTTCAACCCGACCATCCTCCGCGCCCGCATCACGGCGTCGCTGGAAAAGAAACGCCTCCGCGACCAGGAGCAGGCCTTCCTCGCCCAGCTGCAGATCGAGCGCTCCAAGTCGGAGCGGCTCCTGCTCAACGTGCTGCCCAAGGCGATCGCCGAGCGCCTCAAGGCCGGCCAGCGCACCATTGTCGACAGCTTCATCGACTCGACCGTCCTCTTCGCCGACATCGTCGGCTTCACCCGCATCGCCGCCCGCCAGTCGCCGCACCGCACCGTCCAGCTCCTCAACGAGCTGTTCTCCGGCTTCGACCGCATCGCCGAGACGCGCGAGCTGGAGAAGGTGAAGACCATCGGCGACGCCTACATGCTCGCGAGCGGCGTGCCTGTCATGCGCGCCGACCATGCCGAGGCCTGCGCCGAGGCCGCCTTCGAGTTCATCGAGGCCGTGCGCGTCTTCAACCGCCGCCACTCGCTCGACTGGGCCATCCGTGTCGGCATGAACAGCGGCCCCGTCGTCGCCGGCATCATCGGCACCAAGAAGTTCTCCTACGACCTCTGGGGCGACACCGTGAACATCGCCAGCCGCATGGAATCCCACGGCCAGCCCGGCAAGATCCAGGTCTCCGAGGCGACCCGGAAGCTGCTCGAGGGCAAATACGACTTCACCCCCGTCGGCGTCATCGAGATCAAGAACTCGTCCCCGATGCCGACCTACCTGCTGAACAAGAAGGCGGGGAAGTGATCCTTGGCGGCGGGACCATCCGTCCCGCAGGTCGCGACCAGCGCGGCTCGCAACCCGCGGGACTGATGGTCCCGCCTCCACCCAATCGGTAGGTTGCGCGCTCGCGCGCAACGGTAGGGGCCGTTGCCCCCAACGGCCCACGAGCGCTTGAGGGCAAGCGCCCCTACCGCCCAGGACGGGGCCTCACTTCGCCACCCACTTGAACACCAGCGTGGACAGCCCGGGCAGCGTGAGGTTCAGCGAGTTCTCGTAACCGTCGGCCGGCTGCGTCGCCGACTGCTTGCCGCCGTGGTTGCCGAAGCCCGTGCCGCCGTAATAGGTCGAGTTCGTGTTCAACACTTCCTTCCAGTAACCCTGATACGGCACGCCGACCGTGTAGCGCGTCCGCGTCATCGGCGTGAAGTTGCCCATGACCAGGTAGGCCGACTTCCCGGCCTCGTCCAGGCGGAGGAAGCTGATGACGCTGTGGTCGCCGTCGTTGCAGTTCACCCAGCGGAAGCCGCCGGAGCGGAAATCGTTCGCGCTCAGCACCGGGTCGCCGGTGTAAAGCTTGTTCAGGTCGCGCACCAGCGCGCGCAGGCCCTCGTGCTCCGGCTCCTGCAGCAGGTGCCAGTCGAGGCTGGCGTCGTGGTTCCACTCGGCGCGCTGGCCGAACTCGCTGCCCATGAAGAGCAGCTTCTTGCCGGGATAGGTCCAGATGTAGCCGTAGAGCGCGCGGAGGTTCGCGGCCTTCTCGGCGATGCTGCCGGCGGCCATCTTGCCGAGCATCGAGGCCTTCAGGTGCACAACCTCGTCGTGCGAATACACCGAGACGAAGTTCTCCGAATACTGGTAGATCATCCCGAAGGTCAGCTTGTCGTGGGACCACTTGCGGTGGATCGGGTCCTTCTGGAAATAGGCGAGCGTGTCGTGCATCATGCCCATGTTCCACTTGTAGTCGAAGCCGAGGCCGCCGTCCTTCGTCGGCCGGCTCACCATCGAGAACGCCGTGGACTCCTCCGCGATCGTCACCGCGCCGGGATAATAATGGTGCACCAGGTCGTTCACCTGCCGCAGGAAGGCGATGGCCTCGAGGTTCTCGCGGCCGCCGTAACGGTTGGGGATCCACTCGCCGGCCTTGCGGGAGTAGTCGAGGTAGAGCATCGAGGCGACCGCGTCCACCCGCAGGCCGTCGATGTGGTAGCGTTCCAGCCAGGAGAGCGCACTGGCGATCAGGAAGCACCGCACCTCGTGCCGGCCGTAGTTGAAGATGAGCGTGCCCCAGTCCATGTGCGCCCCGAGCCGCGGGTCGGCGTGCTCATAAAGGTGCGAGCCGTCGAACTGCGCCAGCGCGAAGCTGTCGCGCGGGAAATGCGCCGGCACCCAGTCCACGATGATGCCGATGCCGCGCTGGTGCAGGTGGTCGACGAAGAACTGGAAATCCTCCGGCGTGCCCCAGCGGTGCGTCGGCGCGAAGAAACCCGTGACCTGGTAGCCCCAGGAGCCGGTGAAGGGAAACTCGGACACCGGCAGCACCTCGACGTGCGTGAAGCCCATGTCGCTCACATAGTCCGCCAGCAGCGGCGCGAGCTCGCGGTAATTGTAGGGGCGGTTGGCCTCCGCCATGTTCCGCTTCCACGAGCCGAGGTGCAGCTCGTAGATCGACATCGGCCGGTCGGCCTGGCCGGCCGACGCCGCGCGCTTCGCGATCCACGCCGCGTCGTTCCACTGGTATTTCGTGGTGTCGCAGACAATGGCGGCATTGTTGGGCGGCGCCTCGAAATATGTGCCGTAGGGGTCGGTCTTCAGCCGCATGTGGCCGGACTGGTCCCAGATGGCGAACTTGTAGAGCTCACCCTGCCCCACGCCGGGCACGAACAACTCCCACACGCCCGAGCCGCCGAGCGGCCGCATCGGGTGGTAACGGGCGTCCCAGCCGTTGAAGTTGCCAACGAGCGACACGCGCGAGGCCGCCGGCGCCCACACCGCGAACGCCACGCCGGGCACGTCGCCCATCAGCCGCTCGTGCGCGCCGAGTTTCTCGTAGATACGGTGCTCGTTGCCCTCGTTGAACAGGTAGAGGTCCTGCTCCGACAGCGATGGCAGGAACGAGTAGGCGTTGTGCACCTGGTGGATGTCGCCCCACGAGGTCTCGTAGCGCAGCTGGTAGCGGAAAACCTTCTTGCCGGGGATGAACAGTTCGAAGAACCCCTCGGGCGCGATCATCGTCATCGGGTGCGCGGGCGCGCCGGCCGTGTCGAGGTCGACGACCGCGCAGTTCAACGCCGCGCGGACGAACGCCCGCACCACGACGCCGGCCTGGCCCTCGTGCGTCAGGGGATGCATCCCGAGCCAGCCATGGGGGTTGGCCTGGTGATTACCGAGAAACGCGTTCAGCTCGTTGGCGGGTATGATCACGGCGGTGCCCAAACACTGCCCGCCCCGCGTCCCGCGTCTAGCCGAAACTCCCGGCCGCGCTGCGCGTCACCACGAAACCCCCGGAAGGGTGAGACGGAACCACGCCTGCTTTTCTGTGTATTCAGTGCGTGCCGTGGTTGATCCGGCCCCGAAATCTCATTGCCCTCGCCCGCCCCGCCCGCCACTTCAAGCACCATGCCTTTCGTCCGCCGCCTCCCCGCCTTGCTCGGCACCTTGTGCCTGCTCGCCGGGCTCGCCCACGCCCAGCCGGCCGCCCCGGCCCAGCTCCAGGTCACCGGCGACCGGACGGTCTATGACGACACGACCAAGGAAACCGTGCTCACCGGCCACGCCCGCCTGGTCAACGCCGACACCGTCCTGACCGCCGACGAGATCCGCTACAACACCGCCACCGGCATCGCCTCGGCCCGCGGCCACTTCGTCCTCACCTCCGGCCGCCGCCGCCTCGTGGCCGACGAGGGCACCTACAACCTCGCCACCCGCGAGATCAACGTCCGCAACCTCCGCATCGGCGAATTCCCGGTCTATGTCTCGGGCGAGTCCGTCACCGGCACGCTCGACGTCCTCGTCTTCACCAACGCCACCGTCTTCTTCCGCGAAGACGCCGCCTACACGCCCTCCATCAAGGCCACCAAGCTCACCTATGCCCGCGGCCGCATCATCCGCGCCGAGGGCCTCGGCGTCGGCCTGCTGGGCGGCCACTTCCTCTCCTTCCCGCACTTCGAGCACGCGCTCAACACCGACTTTGTTTCCTTCATCAGCGCCCACCTCGGCTACCGCGGCAACCTCGGCGTCCTGGCCGAGCTCGGCCTTCACGTGCCGGTCGCCGAGGGCGTCCAGGTCGGCGCCGACGTCGGCCTCTACTCCTCGCGCGGCGTCATGGTCGGCCCCTCCGGCAGCTACGACCGGCACTCCGACACCGGCGCGGTCCGCGGCTTCTTCCGCTCGGGCTGGATCCATGACGGCGGCGACCGCGACAACGACTTCTTCGGCCGGCCCGTCCCGCGCGACCGATCCTACTTCTCCTGGCAGCACCGCCAGCGTGCCGGCGAACACTTCACGCTCGACGGCGAGTTCAACTACTGGAGCGACTCCGAGGTCCTGCGCGACTTCCGCCACAAGGAGTTCGACCGCGTGCAGCAGCCCGACTCCTTCCTCGAGGCCGCCTACACCGCCGACAACTGGTCGCTCAGCGCCTTCGGCCGCGTCCACCCCAACCAATACCACCGCGTCCAGGAACGCCTGCCCGAGCTCCGCTTCGACCTGATGCCGCTGGCGCTGCCCGGCGGTTTCTACGAGCGCGCCAGCGCCAGTGCCGCCGTCCTCCAGGCCGACGCCTACGGCCTCGACCCGGAGGTCCGCACCAAGCGCCTCGACGCCTACTACGGCCTCTCTCGCCCCATCGCCCCGACGCCCTGGTTCACCTTCACCCCCGTCGCCGGGGGCCGCGCCACCCACTACACCGACGCCCTCGCCGGCAAGAACGACTACACCCGCACGCTCGGTGAGATCGGCTTCGACGCCCGCCTCCTCGCCAGCGGCACCTTCGATTACCAGAACAAGGTCTGGGAGATCGACGGTCTCCGCCACCTGATCGAGCCGAAGCTTTCCTATCGCTACGCTCCCGAGACCGAGCGCGGCCGCGCCTACATCCCGGCCATCGACCGCCGCGCCTTCTCGACCTACCTCCAGCCTCTCTCGATCGGCGACTCGCGCTTCATCGACGACCTCGGCCCGCTCAACACCGTGCGCCTGGCGCTCAACAACACCTTTCAGACCCGCGACCCGGCCTACGGCTCGCGCAACCTCGCCTCGCTCAACTTCGCCGCCGACTACCGCTTCGACCACCCCGGCCAGCGCCCGCTCTCGGACATCTACACCGAGTTCACCCTCACGCCCGCCCCGTGGCTGCGCTGGGAGGTCTTCCACCGCGTCGACCCGCACGCGTCGCGGCAGCAGGAAGTCAACACCGCGCTCGAGATCCACGACCAGGAATGGTGGTCCGCCCGCCTCGCCACCCATTATCTCCGCAACGACTATCAGGAATACTACCTCGAGTGGCGCCAGCGCCTCAACGAGGTCTATGATGTGACCGCCCTCTGGCGTTACGATGCGAAGAATCACCGCTTCAACGAGCAGAGCTACGGCGTCTGGCAGCGCCTGGGCCAGACCTGGGCCGTGAAGTATGAGGTCTCGTGGTTCAACGGCCCCCGCCGCGAAAGCTCCTTCGCCCTCAACATCGAGGTCGAACTCCTGAAGTTCTGATCCACCGGAGATTGAACACAAAGAAGCTAAGAAACCAACGGTTTGGGCCGGCTTCGCTTCTTTGCTTCTTGGTGTTAATCAGATCGCTTCCATGAACCCGAACATCGCCGCCAATCAGCAGCGCCTGTTCCTGGATTTCGTCGCCCAGCTACGGCCACACGTCCGCCGCGACAGCTCCCTGCCCCGTCGAATAAAAGAGCTCATGGCCCGCCACCGCGCCATCGGCTCCCGCGACCGCAAGCTCTACCGCGAACTCGTCTACACCTGGCTCCGCTACCTCCCGTGGATCGACCCGTTGCTGGACACCGATCCCGCCACCGCCGCCAAAATCACGGCCTGGCTCGCCCCCGAGCTAAAACCGACCTCCCAATACCGCGCCGCCCACTGCGCCGACTGGCCGCCGGTGCCGCCAACCCTTGCAGAAAAGTCAGCTACGCTCGCGAAGCTCGTCACAGGTAGGGCGAATCCTCCGGATGAGCCGTCTTCCATGCCTGCGGCTCGTCGGGACGACTCGCCCTACCTTTTCGCGCCCGAGGCGCTTCTGCCTTCGTGGTTCGCCGAGCATTGTCCGTCGGCGTTCACCTCCCCCCACCTCGACGCCCTCAACAGCCGCGCCAATGTCTGGGTCCGCATCCAGGCCAATGACCGCAACCTCGTCCTCGACGAGTTCAAGGCGCAGAACTGGACCTTCGAGTCGCCCGCCGGTTTCCCCGACGCGCTCTGCCTGCCGCCCAACGCCGAGGTCGCCGCGTCCGACGCCTATCGCCGCGGATTCGTCGAGATCCAGGACCTCGGCTCGCAGCTCGTCCTCGCCCATGCCCCGCTGCCGCTGGCCGGCCGCTGGCTCGACGCCTGTGCCGGCGCCGGCGGCAAGACACTCCAGCTCGCCCGCCTGCTCGGCGACGCCGGTCATGTGGACGCCACCGATATCCGCCCCGAGATTCTCGAAGAACTCCGCGACCGCGCCCAACGCGCGCGCCTCGACAACATTCGTATCATTTCTTCGCCTGACTCCCGTGGAGGGTCTAGCTCCAGCTGGACCGCGGCCCAGCCGGAGCTGGGCCCTCCACGAAAAAAAGGCCAGCCCGATGCCTCTGACACAGGCTTTGGAGGGCCGGTCTCCGCACCGGCCGCGATTGTCCTCTACGACGGCATCCTTGTTGACGCCCCCTGTTCCGGCTCAGGCACCTGGCGCCGCCAGCCCCACCTCAAGTGGTATGTGAAGCCCGAGACGATCGCCGCCTTCGCGAAGACGCAGCTGGAAATCCTGACGCTCAACGCCCCCCGCGTGAAGCCCGGCGGCCTGCTCATCTACGCCACCTGCTCCCTGAGCCATCACGAAAACCAGGACGTCGCCGCCGCTTTCCTGAAAGCACACCCGCATTTCAAAGCCGAGCAGCCCCCGCAAAACCACGGTGGCTGCTTCGACAGCCTCGGCACGA
The DNA here is from genome assembly GCA_041909435.1 of Lacunisphaera sp. Classification (GTDB taxonomy): domain Bacteria; phylum Verrucomicrobiota; class Verrucomicrobiia; order Opitutales; family Opitutaceae; genus Lacunisphaera. The sequence goes on along the minus strand of JAYRDK010000010.1, from coordinate 54,934 downwards.
CCCTTCTCCCCGGCACCCTGAATACGGATGGATTCTACGTGGCGATTCTGCGGCGAAGCTGACTTTTAAAGCGTAGGCAATTCCCCGTCTCCACACTGGCGGAGAATTGCCTACGCTCGCCAATCAAATGTTGAACCCGAACGGCTTATCGCTCTTCCTCTCTCACGGCGGGCCAAGCCAGCGTAGGCTTTCTACGCAGTCGGAATAACACTGTCAGGCAATGCACGAGTCTTCTCCAACGCGACCGGTTTTCATCTTCGGCTACTCCATGTTCCTCCCTGCTGCGTGGATCTCGGTTTGCCTCTTGTTCGCCCTGCTTGTTCCGGGACAGCGGCTGGGCATCGTAGGGACCGCGTTGCTGTTCATGGGTGTCGCCTCACTGATTAGCTGGCTATTTGCCAAGCGACACCGCCGACATTTCACGCAGAAAGAATACTGGAAGATCATCCTCTACTGCTATCTTTGGGCCATATCACTGGAGTCGTTTATCCTCTTCACTGTCGTTGTGCTGCCGCAGATCGAAGCTGGGCATGTCGACATGAAGCCGCTGGCATTCGCTGTTCCATTCATGCTCATTCTCGATGCGATATTTGTCTGGTTGGCGTTTCACCAAGGAGGAAGAAAGACGATCGATGCATACCTGGCCAAAATCGCCTGACTTGAAGAAAGAGCCAAGGAGCCTAAAAAGGGTCATGCTTTACCTTTAACCTTTTCCCCGGCGAGGCTGTGAGCCGGCCAGTTGGGCGGCCACCGGCACAGTGGCTGCCGGCTTGACGTCCAAAAAACTGTGTCTTATCTAATCTTACACCATGAGAACCACGCTCACCGTCAGCCTGCCCAAGAAGATGCGGCGCGAGATCGGCCAGTCGGCCCGGGCCCTGCACCTCACCGAGAGCGAGTTCGTCCGCCGGGCCCTGCAGGACCGCCTGTGGGAGGAGTCCTTTGAGGCCAGCCGGCGCAAGCTCGCGCCCCTTGCCCGGGCCCGGGGCATCTATACCGACGAAGACGTGTTCAAGCGCGTGTCTTGAAGATCGTCCTCGACACCAATGTGCTGGTCGCGGCGCTGGTGGCCGACGGCCTTTGCCGCGACCTGGTCCGTCGCCGGGTGCGGGCGCATGAATTGTGCAGCAGCGAGGTCCTTTTGAAGGAACTCGCCACCACCCTGCGGCGCAAATTCAAGGTGACGGCCGCCGATATTCCGTGGCTCGAGGAATACCGGGCCAAGGCGATCCTCTGCAAACCACTCCCGCTACCCGCGCCGGTTTGCCGGGACCCAGACGACGACCTCGTGCTGGCCACTGCCATCGAAGCCAAAGCCGAGATGATTGTCACGGGTGACGAAGATCTCCTCATCCTCAGGCAATACGCTGGCATCCGTATCCTTTCACCCCGGCAGTTCCTCGAGCATATCGACGGTCTGGCGTAGCCTTGAACAGTGCAGATGAATGTAGGATCGCCGCTAGTCGGCTGACCGTTCTGCGTGCGAGCCGCGGCACGGCGACTAGCGCCGGCCCTACATTGTCTGGCTGAACAAAGCCAAATCGCGTGGGCGCACGGCGTCCTTACGCGGTCACTTTACCGGCTCCAGCTTCAGCTGCATATAAACCGCCCGGTGGTCGCTGGCTTCGCGGGTGCCGGGGCCGTCCCAGATCGTGGCCTTGTTGCCGGTGACGAAGGGTTTCATGGCCGGGGACACCAGCAGGTAGTCGATGCGGGAATACTGATCCTCGCGGCGGAAGAAATGCGTCCACAACTCGCCGCGCGAATCGGTGGCCTGGACGAGTTCACCGATGACCGTGTCACCGCGCTTCTGCATGGCGCGCACGGGACGCGTGCTGCGGGTGTCGTTCCAGTCGCCGCAGATGATGAATTTCCCCTTAGCCGGGTCGGGATAACGCGTCAGCACCAGGTCCCGCACCGCCTCGGCCTCCTGCGCGCGCTGGATGCCGCCCTCGGGATCGTCCTTCCGCTCCGTGCGCTTGCTCTTCAGGTGGATGACAAACACCGAGAAATCCCCCTCGTTGGTCGCAAAGATCACCTCCAGCACCCCGCGCTTCACGACATCCGGCTGGCCGAAGTAGGTGAAGCCGACCTGCGTGTGCCGTTTCACCTCCTTGAACGGGACCTTCGACAGCACCGCCACATGCCGGTCCGCGTCCGCCGCCTCGAGCACGACCGCGTGCGGAAAATCCTGCCCGGCCTGCTTCAGCTCGCGCTGGAAGTCGGCGAGATACGGCGGCCCGCCCATTTCCGCGACGGCGAGAATGTCGGGATTGATACCGGAGATGACCTGCCGCAGCGCGGCCTTCTCGGACTCGGGTTTCGGGTAGGCCTGGCGATAGACGCCGTCGACCATGCGGTCGGCCACGGTGTAATTCTCGACATTGTAAGCCGCCACCGTGATCGCCGCATGGACCGCGACGACCAACAGGTTCATTATCCCGAGGAAGCGCATGAAGCTCATGAGGAATACGTGGCTTGTATTTTTACCACGGATTACACCGATGAAGACGGATAAATCAAAACATCCCTGAATCCGTAACCATCCGGGCCTGATCCGTGGTTAAATGAAATCACCGCATCAGGGCACGTTCACGCTCCACCAGGGTCGGGTGCGAGTAATACATCGCGCTGTAGAGCGGGTGCGGCGTGAGGTTCGACAGGTTCTTTTGCGAGAGTTTCCGCAGCGCGCCCACCAGCGGCGCGGCGCCGTTCATCGCGTCCTTGGCGAAAGCGTCGGCCTCATACTCGTGCTTCCGCGACACGCGGTTGCCGATCGGCGAGAACCAGAACGTCACGAGCCCGCCAAGCAGACCGAACAACAGGAACGTCGCCGCCGTGGCGCCGGCGGGCAGGCCGAAGGCGGCGTTGAACCACGACGCGTGGCTCAGCCACGCGATGGCACCGAAAGCCGCGAGCTGCATCAGGCCGACTGTCACGAGCCGCTTCGGGATGTGCCCGCGCTTGTAGTGGCCGATCTCGTGGGCGAGCACGGCCTCGAGCTCGTCCTGCGCCAGCTGCGCCATGAGGGTGTCGAAAAGCACGATGCGCCGGAAGCGACCGAAGCCGGTGAAGAAGGCGTTGGAGTGACCCGACCGCTTCGAGCCGTCCATCACCTCGATGGTCTGCGCGCGGAAGCCGGTGCGCTCGGACAGCGCCAGCAGCCGCGCGCGGGCGTCGCCCTCGGGCAGCGGCGTGAGTTTGTTGAAGAGCGGCAGGATGAGCTTCGGGTAGAGCACGATCATCAGCAGCTGGAAGCCGAACAGCAGCACGAAGCCCCACACCCACCACCACGTTCCCATCCAGCCGACGAGCGCCAGCAGGCCCCACGCGAGCGGGAAACCGATGGCGAGGCCGAGCAGCGTGGACTTGATGTTGTCCGCGATCCACAGCCCGAGCGTGCTCTTGTTGAAGCCGAACCGCGCCTCGAGCCGGAACTGAGACCACCACGCGAACGGCAGGTTGGGCAGCCCGAGCAGGATCATGGTGCCGACGAGAAACAGCGCCCCGCTCCACGCCGCGCCGGGCGCGAGGCTGTTGAACTTCGCCCACAACCACGGCAGCACGCCGCTGAAAAGCACCGTGCCGAGCACGACAACTTCCCACATCGTCTCGACCGAACTGAACCGGCTCTTGGCGAGCGTGTAGTCCACGGACTTGGCGTAGGTGGCGTCGTCCATGACCCCAGCCAGAGCCTCGGGCCGGGCATCGGCATGACGCCGCACCTCGGTGCGGTTGAGGGCCTCGAGCGCCAGTTGGGCGGCCAGACGCAATAAAATGAGCACGACGACCGTGGGGAGCAGCCAATCCATGACTGCTGAACAGAGACAACTTTGCGGCAGCGTGCCAGCACGAAGATGAAGACCGGAAATCGCGGAAGCGTGGAAGAACGGAAGCGCGGAACCCATTAATCCATAGATTCTTTCCGTGTTTTCGTTCTTCCGCGCTTCCGCGATAAACTCCGTCTCCTCTTCAGTCCAAAGATTGATTGAAATCCCCGCCTCCCCGCCCAGATTGGCGGCGTGGATTCAGACAAGACCGCCAAACTCAGTTTCGAAGCAGCGCTCGCCAAGCTCGAGGCCATCGTCGACTCGATGGAATCGGGCGAGGTCCCGCTGGCCGAGCTGCTGGCCAAATACGAGGAGGGCAGCAAGTTGCTCAAGGTCTGCGAAGGCCGCCTCAAGGAAGCCGAGCTCAAGATCGAGAAGCTGAAGAAGGGCAAGGACGGCAGCGCCGCCTTTGAGCCGTTTGAATCCAGCCGCAGCGAATAAGCGCGGTCCGCGTCGTCCCCGATGAGCTCATCTCCGTCCGTCCCCACCCTGCTCTCCCGCATCGCCGGCCCCGCCGACGTCAAGGCCCTCGCGCCCGCCCAGCTCCCGCAGCTGGCCCAGGAAATCCGCGACGAGCTGATCGAGGTCACCGCCCGCAACGGCGGCCACATCGGCCCCAACCTCGGCGTCGTCGAGCTGACCATCGCGCTGCACCGCGTCTTCAACTCGCCGGACGACCAGTTCGTGTTCGACGTCGCCCACCAGGGCTACGTGCACAAGCTCCTGACCGGCCGGCAGGGCGAATTTTTCTCCAAGCTCCGCAAGACCGGCGGCGCCTCGGGTTTCCTCTACCGCGCCGAGAGCCCGCACGACGCGTTCGGCGCCGGCCACGCCGGCACCGCCCTCTCCGCCGCGCTGGGCATGGCCACGGCGCGCGACCTCCGCGGCTCGCACGAGCACGTGGTCGCCGTGTGCGGCGACGCCGCCTTCACCTGCGGCATCACCCTCGAGGCGATGAACAACGTCGTCAGCTCGACCAAGCGCCTCATCGTCATCCTCAACGACAACGAGTGGTCCATCGCCAAGAACGTCGGCGCCATCTCCGGCTACCTCAACCGCATCAGCACCAGCCCGACCTACAACAAGCTCCACCACGACGTGGAGGCCTTCTTCAAGAGCTTCCCGACCGGTGTGGAGATGAACAAGGTCTACACCAAGTGGAAGCGCGAGACGAAGGACTTCTTCGTCGAGTCGTCCCTGTTCGAGAAGTTCGGCCTGCGCTACCTCGGCCCCGTCGACGGCCACAACCTCGACGCCCTGCAGAAGAACCTCGAGTTCGCCCGCCACTGCGACGTCCCCGTGCTCATCCACGTGCTGACCAAGAAGGGCAAGGGCCTCGACGCCGCCGTCAACTCGCCGGAGAAATTCCACGGCGCCAGCCCCTTCGATCCCGAGACCGGCGAGAGCGCCAAGCCGATCCCCGGCACGCCGCCGAATTACCAGGATGTCTTCGGCGCCGCCCTGTCGCGCTTCGCCCGGCAGGACCCGAAGGTGCTCGGCATCACCGGCGCCATGCCCGCCGGCACCGGCCTCTCGCAGCTCGCGCGCGAGGTGCCCGGCCAGTTCTTCGACGTGGGCATCGCCGAGGAGCACGCCGTGCTCTTCGCCGCCGGCCTCGCGACCAAGGGCTTCCGCCCGGTCTGCGCCATCTATTCCACCTTCCTCCAGCGCGCCTACGACCAGGTGATCCACGACGTCGCGCTGCAGAACCTGCCCGTGACCTTCTGCATGGACCGCGCCGGCCTCTCGCCCAACGACGGCCCGACGCACCACGGCCTGTTCGACCTCTCGTATCTCCGCTGCGTGCCCAACGCCACGGTCATGCAACCGAAGGACGAGGACGAGCTCGTCGACATGCTGCACACCTCGCTGCACCTGCCCGGCCCGGGTTTCATCCGTTATCCGCGCGGCGCCGGCACCGGCGCACCGGTCAAGAACGAGCCCGCCCTGATGCCCATCGGGCAGGCCGAGGTCCTCAAGGTCGGCACACAGATCATCCTCTGGGCCCTCGGCAACATGGTGCCCGAGGCGCTCAAGCTCGCCGCCCGCCTCGAGCGCGAGCAACACGTCTCCGTCGGCGTCGTCAACGCCCGCTTCGTCAAGCCGCTCGACCGCAACCTGCTCCTGAGCCAGGCCGCCGTGGTGCCGCTGATCGTGACCATGGAGGACCACGTCCTCGCCGGCGGCTTCGGCAGCGCGGTGATCGAGGCGCTGCAGGAGGCGCATTGCCCGACGGCCGTCGAGCGCATCGGCTGGCCCGACAAGTTCGTCGAGCACGGCAGCAGCGTGGAGATCCTTCGCGCCAGCTACGGCCTCGCCCCGGACGACATCTTCCAGCGCGTCAGCGACCGCTGGCGCGGGCTGCAGACAGGGCAGAAAGCCACGGCGGACCTGCGGTAAGCAGCTATCTTGTCAGCGGGTGTAGGTGGCGTGCTTGCACGCCACGTTGCGCGCAAGCGCGCAACCTACAAAAACGTAGCTCCACCAAATAAAAAGCCGCGCCCTTTTCGGTAGCGCGGCTCGGTCAACCAGGTAAGCGACCTTACTTCTTATGCTCGTGGGCGGCTTCCTTCTTCTCGATCTTGCCGCTGCCTTTGCACTTTTCGCAGTTGTTGCCGTCCTTGGCGGCGGCGGCGCAGCACTCATGCGTGCAGGCCTTGCCGTCTTTCTCGGCCTTGGCGCAACAGCCGGCCTGCTTGGATTCCTTCTTGTCATCGCCGGCAAAGGCCAGGCCGGTGGACAGGAGCGCGAGCACAACGAGAGCGAGGATCGATTTCGGGGATTTCATGTTGGGATGGGGGTTGGGGATGAGCTCACAGTTGAGCGATTTTTCCGGACAAGTTCCAGCCGATTTGGTTCCGATTGGGACGATCCGAGATTCGCGGCTTGCCCGGGGGCGCCGACCCGCCTTTATTGCCGGCCGGTTCTTTGCGGGCGTAGTATATCGGTATTATGCGTGCTTCCCAAGCATGAGAGGCGGGTTCGATTCCCGCCGCCCGCACCACCCTTCGCCGAACGAAACGAGCACGAAGGATGCCCTCCGTAGCTTTAGCGTAGGAGGACATGACAGCAGCGGCGCGGGCGGGTTGGCTCCGGGTGGCACGGCCAGCTTTGGCTCCCCCAGAAACCTGATTTACTCTTACTGTAACACTGCATGGGAGTTGCCGTCTGAGTGATGACTGTTGGGCTGTCGCATCCGACGGCCCGCCGCCCCCACCGTCCCCGCCCCGGCTACTCCCCCATGCCCAAGGCCCTATTCTCTGTCTGGCTGATCATTGCCTTGGCGAGCCCGCTCGCCGCGCTGACCACCGACCAGCGCCGCGCCCAGGTTGACTGGATGCGCGCAAACCTGCCGGATGTCCCGGCCTGGAACGAATGGCAGAAGCGAACCGGCGCCCTCCCGCCCGACTTCGACACGCTGCCCTCCGTCAATGCGCTGCCCGACCCGCTGCGCTTCCTCGACGGCCGCCCCGTCCGCAGCGCGAAGGACTGGACCGCGCGCCGCGCCGAGATCCGCCAGCTTTTCGAGCAATACGTCACCGGCTCCTTCCCGGCCAAGCCGAAGATCGACCGCGTCGTCGCCCTCGACGAGACCCGCGGCGCGGGCTACGTCACGCACAACGTCCGCCTCGAGTTCGGTCCGCAATCCCAGGGCACCCTGCGCGTGCAGGTCACGCTGCCCGACGGTCCCGGCCCCTTTCCCGCGCTGATCTGCCCGAACCTCGCCGGCTGGGCCCCGGCGCTCATCCGTCGCGGCTACGCCTCCGTTGGTTTCGCCGGCAACGACTTCATGGATGACGCGGCCGCGCTCAAGGACCTCTACCCGGAGCACGACTTCGCCGCCCTGCCGCGCCGCGCCTGGACCGTGCAGCTGGTGCTGGATTATCTCGAGACGCTCCCGTCGGTGGACATGAGGCGCATCGGCCTCTTCGGCTACTCGCGCGACGGCAAGATGGCGACCATCGCGGCCGCGCTCGACGAGCGCATCGCCGCGCTCATCGCCGGCAGCACCGGCGTCGGTGGCATCCTGCCGTGGCGGCTCGCCGGCGAAAGCGGCATGGGCGAAGGCATCCAGTCCACGACGATGATGTTCCCGACCTGGTTCGCCCCGCAGCTGCGTTTCTTCGCCGGCCGTGAGGACCGCCTCCCCGTGGACGCCAACTCCCTCGTTGCCCTGATCGCCCCGCGCGCCGTGCTCATGGAATACGGCCTCAACGATGAGGTCTCCAGCGTCTGGGGCGCCGAGCAGACTTATCTTTCGGTGAAGCCCGTTTATGATTTCCTGAAAAAGCCCGTCCGGCTCGACCTGCTGCGCGTGCCGGGCTTCCACGGCGCCAACGACCAGGAGGCCTGCCTCGACTGGCTCGATATCCAGTTCGGCCGCTCCAGCCGGCCGTGGACCAACAGTTTTCTTTTCCCTTGGAGCCTCGCGGAATGGCGCAGGCTCAGCGGGGAGAAGTTGGACGTTAAGAAATATCCCGCCCAATCCGGCGCTCTGTCCGCGATTTCAGCCGCCGACTGGGAAAAGCAGGCCGCCGCGATCCGCCAGTCCGTCCAGTGGATGCTCGGCGACCAGCCGCCCTCGATGCCGGTGCCCCCGCCCCGCGCCTTCCCGGGCCGCAGCCCGCCCCCCGGCCCCACCGTCGTCGCCCAGCGCGCGACCGGCAACCCGGTTCAACTCGCACCCGATGTCCCGGCATGGGTCATCTCCCGCGGCGGCATTCAGGAATTCGGGTGGCTCGAGCCCGAGAAAAACACGGTCGAGTCGCGCAAGGTCCGCTTCGGCCAAGGTGTCAGCGGCGATCTCTATTATCCGGCCGGCACCGCGGAAGGCACCAGGCTCCCCACCGTGATCTGGCTCCACGGCTACAGCTACCCCCTCGGCTACATGTGGGTGTATCGCCGCGATCTGCACCCCATCCTCGCCCTCGTGAAGGCCGGCTGCGCCGTGCTCGCCTACGACCAGACCGGCTTCGGCAGCCGGCAGGCCGAGAGCGCGCCGTTTTACGACCGCCACCCGCACTGGTCGCAACTCGGCCGCATGGTGGAGGATGTCCGCGGCGCGATCGACGTGCTGGAAAAGGACGCCCTCGTGGATCCGAAGCGGATCAGCCTGCTCGGCTACACCCTCGGCGGCACCGTCGCGTTGCACGCCGCCGCGCTCGACGCACGCGTGAATGCCGTCGTCGCCATCGCGGGTTTCACCCCGCTGCGCGCCGCCGGTGCCACGGCCGCCTACAGCGAGGAGCGCGGGTTGCTGCCACGGCTCGGTTTCTTCGCCGGCCAGGAGAACCGCATCCCCTATGACTACGACGCCCTGATCGCGACCATCGCACCGCGCGCCGTGCTGGTGGTCCAGCCGCAGCGGGACCGGCTCGCCGATCCCGCCGGCGTGCGGGTCGCGGTCGAGGCCGCGCGCAAGGTTTACTCCCTGCAGAACGCCGGTGCCAGACTCGGCCTGCTCGAGCCCGACGACTACCGGCGTTATCCGAACGCCACCCAGGACGCCGTCATCCGCTGGATGGCGGAGAATTCAAACCCCAAGGCATCGCCATGAAGTGTCTCCGACCAGTCGATCCGAAGGTGGGAGGGGCTTTAGGCCCCGACACGCTGTCGGCGCAATCCCTGAGTCGGGGCATAAAGCCCCTCCCACCCCCAAGCCATTCCTCGCTTCTTCTCTCGCCATGAAATCGTTCCTCCGCACCGCCCTCGGCGGCCTCTTCCTCTTTGCCGCGTTCACGGCATACGCCAAGCCCGCACCCGTCACCCTCACGGAGGACGCCGAGACCTACACGCTCGACAACGGCATCGTCACCGCGCGCGTGGCCAAGGCCTCGGGCGACCTCGTGTCGCTCCGCTACAAGGACCTCGAGATGCTCGCGACCTTCCTGAAACCCGACGGCCAGCCCGACCTCGTGAAGGATCCGCCGGGCCAGCACCTCAACGGCGTGAACCGCAACATGACCGACCACCAATACGGTTTCTGGTCGCACGACGCCATGGGCGTGCGTGGCACGGGTGACGCGGTTGCGCGGGTCACGATCGACCCGAAGGCCAACGGCGGCGCGCGCGCCGAGGTTTCCGTCAAGGGCAGCTCCAAGGGTCGCAAGATGGGCACGGGCCCGGGCGTGACCGGCGAGGGTCAGAAGACCGGCCAGTTCGCCGCCGACATCGAGATCCGCTGGGCACTCGGCCGCGGCGAGGCGGGCGTTTACACCTACTGCCAGTTCGAGCACCTGCCCGACTACCCGGCGACCGCGATCGGCGAGGCGCGGTTCTGCGCCAAGCTGAACGAGTTCTTCGACTGGCTCAGCGTCGCGCAGACGCCGCATCATTTTAAGCACTACCCCAAGGAGCTGCGCGAGGGCGACAAATACGTCTACACCGTCCCGCTGACGGACAACCCCGCGTTCGGCTGGTCGAGCACGACGAAGAACGTCGGTTTCTTCATCCTCAATCCCTCGATGGAATACATGAGCGGCGGCCCGACCAAGGTGGAGTTCCAGGGCCACCGCGACACCAACGCCATCGCCGCGCCCTGCGTGCTGAATTACTGGCGCAGCAGCCACTATGGCGGGGCGGCCGTGGATGTCGCCGAGGGCGAGCATTGGCAGAAGGTCATCGGGCCCTTCATGATCTACGTGAACACCGGCGCCAACCCGCAGGCCATGTTCGACGACGCCAGGGCGCAGCAGCAGAAACAGGCGAAGGCCTGGCCCTACGGCTGGGTCGCCGGGGTCGATTACCCGACCGCCGCCGGGCGCGCGACCGTCCGCGGCCGGCTCGTGCTCACCGATCCGCTGGCCCCGGGCAAGGCGGCCATGACCAACGTGCGCGTCGGCCTCACCGCTCCTGCTTGGAAATCGGCCATGCCGCCCGGTCCGGGCGGGGTCGTCCGCACCATCGACTGGCAGCAGGACGCGAAGTTCTACCAGTTCTGGGCCCGCGCGAAGGACAACGGCGGCTTCGAAATCCCCGACGTGCGCCCCGGCACCTACACGCTGCGCGCCTTCGCCGACGGCGTGCTCGGCGAATTCGCCCGGGCCGACGTCAAGGTCACGGCCGGCAAGGTCGACCTCGGCAAGATCGCCTGGCAACCGGTCCGCCACGGGCGCCAGCTCTGGGAGGTTGGCATCCCCAACCGCAACGGCAGCGAACTCTTCAGGGGCGAATCCTACTGGATGCCCACCATCCCGCTCGACTACGCGAAGCTCTTCCCGAACGACGTGAACTTCACCGTCGGCCGGAGCGACGCCGCGAAGGACTGGTTCTTCCAGCAGGTGCCGCACAACGAAAACCCCGACGCCAAGGTCGAGCCGTTTTTCGGTATCCGGACGCCCGGCCGCGCCACGCCCTTTGCCGTGAACTTCGACCTCGCCACCGCGACCAAGGGCAAGGCCATCCTGCGTCTCGCGCTTTGCGGCACGGCCACGCGAGAATTGCAGATCACGGTCAACGACCAACCCGCGGGCACCATCACGCTCGGCATGGGCGACGGCGCCATCGCCCGCCACGGCCGCCAGGGCCTCTGGTATGAACGCGAGCTGGCCTTCGACGCCGCGCTGCTCAAGGCGGGCGCCAACGTGCTGAAGATCATCGTCCCCGCCGGCCCGATCAACAACGGCATCCTCTACGACTATGTGCGGCTGGAACTGGACGAGTCCTTCTGATGTAGGGACGGAATCGCTGATCCCGCCGCGAATGCAATATCACCTCCAATACAGGCGGGATCAGCGATCCCGCCCTACACCCACCCCATGAAACACCTCCTGCCGGTCCTTTGCTGCGCCCTCTCCGCCTTCGCGCAGGAGACGACCCCTGTCCCCGCGGCCGAAGCCCCCGCCCTCCCCACCATCTTCCTCGCCGGCGACTCCACCTCGCAGAACGGCAATCCCGTCGCCACCGGCTGGGGCAAGATGTTCCCCGAGTATTTCGACGCCACCAAGGTCCGCATCGTCAACCGCTCCCTCGGGGGACGCAGCAGCCGCACCTTCATCACCGAGGGCCATTGGGACAAGCTCGTCGCCGAGCTCAAGGCCGGCGACCTCGTGATCATCCAGTTCGGCATGAACGACGGCGCCGACCGCAACGGCCCGCGCGTCGCCCGCGGCTCCATCGACGGGCTCGGTGAGGAGATCGGGCAGATCGACAACGTCGTCACCAAGAAGCCCGAGACCGTCCACACCTTCGGCTGGTATCTGCGAAAAATGATCGCCGACGTCCGCGCCAAGGGCGCCACGCCGGTCCTCTTTTCGCTCACCGTGCGCGATTTCTGGAAGGACGGCCGCGTGGAGCGCGGGGCGGGCCGTTATGGCGAGTGGGCGCTGGAACTCGCGAAGGCGGAGAAGCTCGCCTTCGTCGACCACACCAGGCTCATCGCCGACCGTTACGAGCAGCTCGGCCACGTCACCGTGAATTCCTTCTTCCCCCGCGACCACGTCCACACCGGCGAGGACGGCGCCCGGCTCAACGCCCAGCTGGCCGTGAGCGGCCTCAAGGGCCTGCGCGAACAGTGGCTCGTCCGCAGCCTCTCGCTGCAAGGCCGCATGGTGCCGACGGCTTCGCCCGACAACGTCTATGTCTATCCGCAGCCGCCGCCGAAGGGCGCGCCCCGCGAGGTGTTCACCGCCTGGCTCAATCTGCCCGAGCCGGCCGACCCGAAACAGCCGACCGTCTGGCTCATCGGCGACTCCACCGTGCGCAACGGCCGCGGCAACGGCTACGACGCGCAGTTCGGCTGGGGCGACCCGTTCGAGAAGTATTTCTATCCCGGCAAGACCAACGTCGTGAACCGCGCCGTCGGCGGCACCGGTGCGCGCACCTTTAGCGCCCAGTGGGCCAGCATCCTGCCGCAAATCAAGAAGGGGGACTACGTCCTGATCCAGTTCGGTCACAACGACAATGGCGCCCGCGGCGCCCTCAAGGGCGTCGGTGAGGAAACCGAGGAGCGGGAAAATGCCACGACGAAGGAAAAGGAGACCGTCCACACCTTCGGCTGGTATCTGCGCCGCTACATCGCCGAGATCCGCGCGAAGGAGGCCACCCCCGTCCTTTGCACGCTGGTGCCGCGCAACAGTTGGAAAGACGGCAAGATTACGCGCGCCACCGACAGCCACGCGGCCTGGACGCGCGCCGTTGCCGCCGCGGAGAAGGTCCCGCTCGTGGACCTGAACGAGCTCATCGCGAAGAAATACGACGCCCTCGGGCAGGAGGCCGTCACCGCGCTGTTCGCCGACAAGACCGTCCACACCGGCTGGGCCGGCGCGGAGCTCAACGCCCTGACCGTCGTCGAGGGCCTGCGCGCGCTCGACCCGAATCCCCTCGCCGGTCACCTGCGCCCCACCATGGGCATCGTCACGCCCAAGCCCGACGACATCGCCCCGCCCGGGAAATGAGTCCTGGCCATCAAGGTGGAACCCGGCCTCCGGACGGGTTTGTTGCATGCGCGGATCCTGAAAGCGCGTCCGGAGGCCGCGCTCCACCTTCATGAAAACCTGTCTCGCACTTCTGTTCGCAGCGTCTCTTGGCGCAACCGCTCCTCTGGTTCGTGCCGCCGTCCCCGCCCCCGACGGCAAGCCGCACAGGTTCGAGTTCGGCGAAAAACAGTTCCTGCTCGACGGACAGCCCATGCTGATCGCCGCGGGCGAGATGCATTTCGGCCGCGTGCTGCCGCAGGACTGGGAGCACCGGATCAAGCAGGCCAAGGCCATGGGCCTGAACACGCTCAGCTTCTACCTGTTCTGGAATCTCTGCGAGCCGCGCGAGGGAGAGTTCACCTTCAGCGGCCTGACCGACGTGCGCCGCATGCTGCAGCTCTGCCAGGAGAACGGCCTCTGGGTCGTCCTGCGTCCCGGCCCCTACTGCTGCGCCGAGGTCGAATACGGCGGCATCCCCTGGTGGACGGTCAAATACCCCGACGTGAAGATCCGCAGCACCGATCCCAGGTGGCTCGAATGGAGCCGGCGCTATGTCGAGCAGGTCTACCGGCAGGTCGGCGACCTCCAGGTCACCCGGGGCGGCCCGCTGCTGATGGTGCAGATCGAAAACGAATTCGGCATGGTCTCCGGCGGCAACTTCGAGCACCTGCACGCGCTGAAGGATATCTTCGTCAAGGCCGGCTTCGAGGTGCCGCTGTTCACCTGCGACCCGTTCCTCATGCCCGCTCCGACCCCGACGACCCACCCGGCCGGCGTGCTGCGCGGCCGCAACGGCCTGCGCAACGACCGCGACTACCAGAACACCGTCGCCGCCATCGGCAACTCCCCCGTCTTCGTGCCCGAGCTCTACACCGCATGGTTCAGCGGTTGGGGCCAGCCGATCGCCACGCGCAACGCCTCCCTCGATCAGGTGGTCAGCTGGACGACCTATCTCCTCGATCAGAATATCTCGTTCTGCTATTACATGTTTCATGGCGGCACGACCTTCGGCTTCTACACCGGGTCCAACGAATACCTGCCGCTCCAGACGAGCTACGATTACAGCGCGCCCGTCGACGAGGCCGGCCGCACGACGGAGAAATACCGCGCGCTGCGCCAGTTGCTGAGCACACGCCTCGGCGTCCAGCCGCCGGCACCGCCGCCGGAACCGGCCGTCACCACGCTGCCGACCATCAAGCTCACCGCCAGCCGGCCCCTGTTGGAGACGGTGCGAAGCAAGCCGACCAGCAGAACGGAGAAACCGGTGACGATGGAGTCGCTCGACCAGGACTACGGCTTCGTCCTCTACCGGAAGAAATTCAAGGACGGCCTGAAGGGCACGCTCGATCTGCGCAATGTCATGGACTACGCCGTGGTCATGACGAACGGCCGCACCGTCGGGAAAATCTTCCGCGGCTACGGCGAGGACAACAGCAAGCTAACCCTCAGCGAAACCGGCCCCGTCACGCTCGACATCCTGGTCCATAATCTCGGTCGCATCAGCGTCATCACCAGCTCCCGCAGCCAGGACCGCGCCCGCAAGGGCCTGATCGGCAGCGTCTGGCTCGAGGGCGCCGAACTCACCGGCTGGGAGAATTTTTCACTGCCGCTCGCCGAGGTGAAGGGCCTCAAGGCCTCCCAGTCACCGCACACCGGCCCGACTTTCTACCGCGGAACCTTCGCGGTGAAGGACCCGGCCTCCACCTATCTCGACCTGCGCAACTGGGGTTTCGGCGCCGTCTGGGTCAACGGCCACAATCTCGGTCGCTATTGGGACCGCGGCGCGCTGCGCGCCCTGTTCCTGCCCGCGCACTTCCTGAAGCGCGGCCGGAACGAGATCGTGGTGCTGGAGCTGCACGACGCCCCCAAGGTCGCCGAGATCGCCAGCGCCACGCAGATCATCACGGAAAAGGAAGTCCCCTGGACCGTGCGGCTCGACCGGAATTCGAACCCCGCGCCGCGTCCGCCCCGGCCGGCGGCTCCTGGGGCAGCCGAGCCGCCGAAGCCTTAGGGTGGAACCCGGCCTCCGGACGGGTTTCTGCCCGGCGCGCATCCTGAAAACGCGTCCGGAGGCCGCGTTCCACCTGCGAATCACGAATAATCCCGCCGCGCCTCGAGCGCGCTCTTCAGCGTGACGGCATCGGCGTAAAGCACGCCGCCGCCGCTCGGCAGGCCGAAACCGATGCGCGTCACCTTCACGCCGGCCTTGGGCAGCCGCTCCGTCAAATAATGGCAGGTCGCCTCGCCCTCGACGTCATTCGAAAGCGCGAGGATCACCTCGGTGATTTCACCCGACTCGATCCGCTGCATCAGCGCGGCAAGGTTGAGATCCTCCGGCGCGACACCGCGGATCGGGGAAAGCTTGCCGTGCAAGACATGGTAGCGCCCGCGATAGGCGCCCGACCGCTCGATGGCGGCGAGATCCGGCACATATTCGACGACGCACACCTGGCCGGTGCGGCGGCGCTCATCGGCGCACACCGCGCAATGTTCCTCCTCCGCGAGGTTGCCGCAGACGGCGCAGCGGCGGACATTCTTGGCGGCGGACTCCAACGCCGCGACCAGCTCGGGCAGCCGGCCCGGTTTCTCGACCAACAGGTGCAGCGCGATGCGCTCGGCCGAGCGGTAGCCGATCCCGGGCAGCTGCTTCAGCGCCTTCTGCAGGGCTTCAAGGGCAGGCGTCACGGAATCAGTGCCGGACAATTGAACCACAAAGTCACAAAAACACAAAGAACCGGACCAAAGCGGGGAAATTCACTGCTCCGTGTTTTTGTGCCTCTGTGGTGAAACTTTTGCATCCCAAGCTTCAGAACATTCCGGGCATCTGGAACGCCGACGAGATCTTCTGCATCTCCGACTCGTTCAATTCCTTCGCCTTGGCCGCGGCTTCCTGCGTGGCCTGCAGCAGCGTCTCCTCGACGAGCTTCGGGTCCTCCTTGAGGAACTCGGGGTCGAGCTTGAACGCCAGGAACTTGCCGGCGCCGTTGATCTTGATCTGCACGGCGCCGCCGCCGCTGGAGACGTCGATCACCTGCGTCTCGAGCGATGACTGCATCGTCTCGATCTGCTTCTGCATTTTCTGCGCCTGTTTGAGGAGTTTGCCTACGCCGGCCATGGTTGAGGGGGTTGAAAGTTGAAGGATGAAAGTTGAAAGAGCGGCCCCGGGCTAAAGCGATAACAATTTTTCGTAGCCCGCCCGGTAGTCCGGAAACCCTGGCCGCCAGCCGAGGACCTGCTGGATGCGGGCGTTGCTGATGATCCGATCCGGCATCGGCGCCCCGCCCCGCCGGGTCGTGGCCGAGCCGTCGAAACCCGGCACCGGACGGCCCAACCGCTCCGCCAGCCAGGCCACCACCTCGGCGCGCCCCGCCGGGGCGGAATCGGCCACGTTGAAGATATCACTCCCCACGGCGGCCGGCGCACCGAGGCAGGCCAGGATCGCGGCAACGATGTCGTCGCGATGCGCCAGGTTCAGCCGGTGATCCCCGCTGCCGCCAAGCTGGCCGGTGCCCGCCCGCAGCTGGTCGAGCAAATGATGCCGGCCAGGACCATAGATGCCGGCCAGACGCAGGATAAAATGCCGACGAACCGCGGACGCGGGCGCGCGCTGCAACAGCACCTCAGATTCACGGATGATGGCCCCGTTGGGCGTCGCGCCCTCGGCTGGCGCGGTTTCATCGACCACCATGCCGTCACCCTGCGGATAGACCGAGGTGCTGCTCGTGTAGACCAGGGTGCCGACCGGCACCGGACCCTTCGCCGCCCACGCCAGCACCGATTGCATGCCCCCGACGTAGGATTGGCGGTAGGCGTCAGGCCCGCCCGAGCTGACACAATTGACGATGAAGTCCGCGCCTCCGGCGATCTGGCCATGCCAGGTGTCAGTGGAAAGATCCGCCACCACCACCTTGGCCAGCCCGGCCGCCCGCAGCGCCGCGGCTTTGTCCGGGTTGCGGGTCAGCGCCTCGACCGACGCGCCGGCCGTGACCGCAGCCCGCGCCAGCGCCGAGCCGACATAACCGCAGCCGAAGATGACGAGACGTTTGCCGTGGAGAGAAGACATGCTTGGAAACCACTAATGGACACTAATGCCTCACTAATCTCAACCAAGCAGCAGAGACCACGGCTTCGGTCCTTAAAATTAGTGTCCCATTAGTGTGGATTAGTGGTTAATCGCTGTGCCCATGCCCACCGTGCTTGTCCCGCTCGCCGATGGTTTCGAGGAGATCGAGGCCTTCGCGCCCGTCGACCTGCTGCGCCGCGCCGGCGTCGAGGTCACCGTCGCCTCGCTCAACGACAACCGTCACGCCACCGGCCGCAGCGGCATCACGGCGCACGCCGACGTCGCCCTGTCCGCCGTGGCGAACCAAGCCTTCGACCTCGTCTTCCTGCCCGGCGGGGCCGGCGTGAAACACCTGCGAGCCGACCCGCGCGTGGGCGGGATTGTCCGGACCCAGCATACCGCCGGCCGCTGGCTGGCGGCCATCTGTGCCGCACCCACGGTGCTGCACGATGCCGGATTGCTCGCCAATCGGCGGTATACGGCGCACTTTTCCGTCGCAAACGAACTGCCCGCCATCCTTGCCGGGGAACGCATCGTCACCGATGGCAAGATCACCACTTCCCGGGGCGCGGGCACGGCCGTGGAATTCGGTCTGCATCTGGTCGCACTGCTGACCTCGGCCGACAAAGCACAGGAAATCAGCAAAGCCATTTGCCTCTAGGGCTTTGCGTAAAATCGGCATTGCCACGCCGACGGCTCTGCGGTTGCATGTGAACGGCCGCTATTCGGCCACTGTTTGCGTGTGGATGGACTAAATGCCGACTTTGCCGCCTCCGTGAGCTGGAAGCGACCCGGCGAAGCCGTCTCTAGTGTGTTTACCTTATGTGCGGCATAGCCGGAATGGTCTCATCGCGGCGTGACCTCGCAACCCGCGAGGACGCCGTGAACCGCATGGTGCAGCGTCAGCAGCACCGCGGTCCGGACGATCACGGCCTGCATTCCGACGGCCCCGCGACCCTCGGCATGTGTCGCCTGGCCATCATCGACCCGGCCAACGGCCACCAGCCGATGCGCAGCCCCGACGGGCGCTTCACCCTCGTCTTCAACGGCGCGATCTACAACTACCGCGCGCTCCAGACCGAACTCGCGTTGGGTGGCTGGAATTTCCGGACCAACTGCGACACCGAGGTGTTGCTCGCCGCCTTCGCGTTGCACGGCGCCGCCTGCCTGCCGCGCCTGCGCGGCATGTTCGCCTTCGCCGTCTGGGATGCGCGCGAGCAAACCTTGTTCGCCGCCCGCGACCCGCTCGGCATCAAGCCGCTTTACTACGCGCGCCTGCCCGACTCCGGCGTCATCCTCGCCTCCGAGCTCAACGCCCTCCTCGCCAGCGGCGCCGTGCCGCGCGAGATCGACCCGACTTCCGCCGGCGAATACCTCGCCTGGTTCAGCGTGCCGGCCCCGCGCACGATCTACCGCGGCATCGCCAACCTGCCGCCAGGCCACCAGCTGACCATGGACGCCGCCGGCCGCGTCAAGACCGGCCCGTGGTGGCAGTTGCCCGCCCCCACCCGGCCGGGCATCGCGACCAACTACCACGATTTTGTCGGCGGACTCCGCGCCCAACTCGACGACTCCATCCGCGCCCATCGCGTGGCCGATGTGCCGGTCGGGGCCTTCCTCTCCGGCGGCATGGACTCGACCGCCGTCGTCGGCCTGATGGCGCGCAGCGGGGCCGCAAAGCTGAAGACCTTTTCCCTCATCTTCGGCGAGGCCGGTTTCTCCGAGCAGGCCAGCGCGCGGCTCGCCGCACAGGCGTTCGGCACCGAGCATCACGAGGAGCAGGTCACCGGCGCCCGCGTCGCCGCCGACCTGCCGCAGCTGCTCGCCAGCTTCGACCAGCCGACCGGCGACGGCATCAACACCTATTACGCCAGCCAGACCGCGCGCCGCGGCGGCGTGACGGTCGCGCTCTCCGGCCTCGGCGGCGACGAGTTGTTCGGCGGTTATCCCTCCTTCCGCGACCTGCCGCGCCTGCAACGCCTGCTGCCGCTGTGGCGCCGGTTGCCCGGCGGCTTGCGCCGGTCCGTCGTGGAACAGCTCCGCGCCCGCCCCACCGCGCGCGCGCGCAAGCTGGCCGATTTCCTCGCGCACGCCCGCGACCTGCACGAACTCGCCTCCCTCCAGCGCCGCGTGCTGCCCGAGTCCGTGCGGCTCTCGCTGCTGACACCCGAGGCCTGCGCCCAGGCCGAGCGACTCGGCCCCAACCACCCGATGCTCGAGGATTTCGCGTTCGAGCTGATCGGCGCCGATCCCTTCCAGGTCATCAGCGCGTGGGAGCTGCGCACCTACATGGCCGACGTGCTCCTGCGCGACAGCGACGTCTTCAGCATGGCGCACTCGCTGGAGCTGCGCGTGCCCTTCGTGGACCGCCAGCTGCTCGAGTGGCTGTGGCCGCAGCGCCACTGGTTCAAATACGACCCCCGTCGGCCCAAGCGCGCGCTGGCCGACGCCACCGCCGACCTCGTGCCCGCCGCCATCCGGAACCGCCGCAAGCAGGGCTTCGCGCTGCCGTTTGCCCACTGGATGCTGGCGGAGCTCCGGCCTTTCCTCGACGAGACCTTCTCGTCGGCCTCGCTCGGCGCCTGCCCGTGGTTGCAGCCCGCGGAGGTCCAGCAGGTCTGGGCGGACTACAAGGCCAAGCGCGACCCGCGCGCGTGGTCACGCGTCTGGACGCTCGCGGTGCTCATCGCCTTCGCCAATCGGAAGTCTGCATGAAGTCCGCCCAACCGATTTCCGACCAATGGAGGCGGGGCCATCAGCCCCGCGGGTTACAGGCCACAAAGCCCACCAAGCCTCGCGGGGCGGATAGCCCCGCCTCCACGTCGCCATGAAGGCCCTCCTCCTCTCGCCCGAACTATTCCTCCACGAGGGCGGCATCGCGCGCATCATGCGGCTCTACCTCAAGGCGCTGTGTGAGATCGCCGGACCGACGGGCCGGGTCGACTCGCTTGTGCTCAACGACCATCCCGGGGTCGATGTCCGCGTGGCGCGCTACGCCAATGACCGGCTGGGCGAACAGGCCGGCTGCAGCCGCGGCAAGCTGCGCTTCATCCGTGAGGCCATCCGCCTGGGCCGGCGCGCCGATGTGCTGGTGTGCGGCCACCTGCACCAGCTCGCCATCGCGCAGCTCGCCCGGGTCTTCAATCCGCGCCTCCGCTACTACCTGGTCGCCCACGGCATCGAGGTCTGGCGGCCCTACCGCCTGATCGAACGCCGTGCGCTGCTCGGTGCCCACCGCATCCTCTGCATCAGCGAATACACCCGCCGTTCGATGCTGCGGTTTTTCCCTGAGCTGCCGGCGGAGCGCCTCGTCGTCGTGCCCAACACGCTCGACCCCTACTTCGCCCCGGCGCTCAACGACCAGGTGTCCCAGGCGCCGTTCGCCACGCCGCGCATCCTGACTGTCTCGCGCCTGTCCTCCACCGACACCTACAAGGGCGTCGACACCCTGATCGAGGCGATGCCGCAGGTGCGCCACGAATTTCCCCTGGCCCGGCTCCGCGTTGTCGGCCAGGGCGACGACCTCCCGCGGCTGCAGGCGCTCGTCCAGCGTCTCGGGGTCGGCTTCGCGGTCGATTTCACGGGACCGTTGAGTGACGAGGCGCTGCGCGCCGAGTATGCGGCCTGCGACCTGTTCGCCCTGCCCAGCCGGAAGGAGGGTTTCGGCCTCGTGTTCCTCGAGGCCATGACCTACGGCAAACCCTGCCTCGGCGCCCGCGCCGGCGGCACGCCCGAGGTCATCACCGACGCCACCGGCCAGCTGGTCGAATACGGCAACATCCCGGACCTCGCCGCCGCCGTGGCCGACCTGGTCCGCCACCCGCGCGATTCGGAGGTTGTGCGCCGGCACGCCGACTCGTTTGCTTTCCCCGCCTTCACGCGGCGCCTCGCCGCCGCGCTGGCCTGACCGCATGGAGAAAACCGACCCACCTGAACTCGTCCTGGAAGCCGGCCGCTCCAGCCGCCACTACTGGGGCGACCTCTGGCGCTACCGCGAGTTGCTCGGGTTCCTGGCGTGGCGCGACATCAAGGTCCGCTACAAGCAGACCACGCTCGGCGTCCTCTGGGCCCTGATCCAGCCGGCGGTCACGCTCGCCGTGTTCACGTTCATCTTCGGCAAGCTCGCGAGCATGCCGGCGGGCAACGCGCCCTACCCGCTGCTCGTGCTGTGCGGCCTGCTGCCGTGGCAGCTGTTCGCCGCCGCGTTCTCGAATGCCAGCGGCAGCCTCGTGGCCAACACCCACCTCATCTCCAAGGTCTATTTCCCGCGCCTCATCGTGCCGCTGTCCTCGGTGGCGGTGGCGCTGATCGATTTCTGCGTCGTGCTCGTGCTGCTGACCACGCTCTGCCTCTGGTGGCAGTTTGTGCCCGACTGGCGCATCCTCTTCGTGCCGCTGTTCATCCTGCTCACGTTGGTCACCGCCATCGGCACCGGGCTCTGGCTCACCGCCCTCACGGTGAAATACCGGGACTTCCGCTTTGTCGTGCCGTTCCTCCTGCAGGTGGGCCTGTTCCTGTCGCCCGTGGGATTCAGTTCCACCAACCTGCCCAACTGGCGCTTCCTTTATTCGCTCAACCCGATGGTCGGTGCGATCGACGGTTTCCGCTGGTGCCTGCTGCACGGCGAACCGGCGCTCGACCCGGCCAACCTCGGCGTCTCGATCGGCATGGCCCTGCTGCTGCTCGCTTCCGGCCTCTGGTATTTCCGGCGCACCGAACGCACGTTCGCGGACATCATCTGACCATGAGCCAGCCCGTCATCAGTGTCTCAGGCCTCGGCAAGCGCTACTACCTCTCGCACGAGAAGCGCACCGACACGCTGCGCGACTCGCTCACGCAGAAGTTCCGCCGCCTCGTCGGCCGGAGCGGACCGGAGGCGGACGCCGAGGAATTCTGGGCGCTGCGCGACGTGTCGTTCGAGGTCAACCGGGGCGATGTCGTCGGCATCATCGGCCGCAACGGCGCGGGCAAGTCCACGCTCCTGAAGATCCTCTCGCGCATCACCGAGCCCACCGCCGGCACGGTGCGCCTGCGCGGCCGCATCGCCAGCCTGCTCGAGGTCGGCACGGGCTTCCATCCCGAGCTCTCGGGCCGCGAGAACATCTATCTCAACGGCGCCATCCTCGGCATGTCGCGCGCGGAGATTGCGCGGAAGTTCGACGAGATCGTGGCCTTCGCCGAGGTCGAGCGCTTCCTCGACACGCAGGTGAAACATTACTCGAGCGGCATGTATGTCCGCCTGGCCTTCGCCGTCGCCGCCCACCTCGAGCCCGAGATCCTCATCGTCGACGAGGTCCTCGCCGTCGGCGACATTGCCTTCCAGAAGAAATGTCTCGGCAAGATGCAGAACGTCGCCCGGGACGAGGGACGCACTGTGCTGTTCGTCAGCCATAATCTCGGGGCCCTGCAGGCCCTCTGCCAGCGGGCCATCCGGCTTGATGGCGGCCGGCTTGTTGGCGAGGGGCCTGCGCAGGAGCAAATCAACCTGTATAGCCGTTCAACCTGCGAAGCGTCCGCCAATGGCGTCGGACGGCGGGCAGGACCGTCGCTGGTAATCGAGGATTTCCAATTATCCCGGACGCTCGCTTCCGGCGATAGCTTGGAATTCCAGCTTGTGCTCCGGAGCTCGCAGGCGCTGCAGGTCAGTGATGTCTGCCTGCTGGTGCATTCCGCCATGGGCGTCCGTGTGGCAATCTTCGATCTCCGCCGGGCAGCCGGCCCCTACCGCCTCGAGCCGGATGTCGCGCTGAACATCGCGGGCCGGGTGCACGGCCTGCCGTTGGTGGAAGGCGACTACCAGGTCGGACTCTATCTCAACACGTCCAATTTCCAAGGCGACCTGCCCGACCTGCACACGCTCGCCGTCGGTGCGCCCGCGGAGCCGCGGGAAGTCCCGCCCTACGCGCCGCATGACCGCGGCTTCGTGGAATTGAAGGGTGAGTTCAGGTCCCACGGATGAAAAACGCACTCAAGAAACTCTTCCGACGGCTCAACCTCGCCGTCGTGACCACCAAGCACGCCGGGGTCCCTTACCTTGACCACGTGCCGCAGACCGCCTTCGAGTCAGTCCTCCTGCGCTGTTTCCCGGAACTCACCGGCCTGAATTTCATCCAGGTCGGCGCTAACGACGGCCACCGCTTCGACCCGATCAACGCGTTTGTCCGTCGCTATGGCTGGCAGGGCGTCCTCGTCGAGCCCGTGCCGGCGAACTTCAGTCACCTGCAGCAAACCTATGCCGGCCACCCGAACCTGACGCTGCTTCAGGCCGCCGTGGATGTGCAGGCGGGCCAGCGACCCATCTACCACCTCCGGGACAAGCTCCCCACTGAAGCGCCCGACTGGGTGTGGGGCCTCGCCTCCTTCGACCGCGAGCATCTCCTGAAATCCATCAGCATCTACAACTGGCCGCCCGACGTGATCGAGACCACCTTGGTGCCGACCATCACTTGGGACAACATCTGGCAACGGCTGCCCGGCGGGCGCTGCGACCTGCTGGTTATCGATACCGAAGGCTACGACATCGTGCTGCTCCGTTCCGCCGGCTTGGCGCAGCACCGGCCGAGGCTGGTGCACTTCGAGCACGACCATGTCACCTCCGCGGAACGCCTGGCCTTTTATACCGAGCTGATCGCGCTCGGCTACGAACTCGCCACCGATGCCGGTGACACCACGGCCTGGCTGCCTCCCGCCAAACTGAACCTATGATAGTCCCGCGCCAAGCCCCTGCCCTCTGCGCGATCGCGTTGGGCCTGGGCTTGTTCCTGTTGCTGGGTGCCGGCCCCGCGCCCCAGCTCAACTACCCGGCGGATGACGCCACGTATCTCGACGCCTGTTACCGCACCGCCACCGGCCAGTGGCTCGGTCGCGATTACACCTCCCCCGTCGGCCCGGCGGCGATCTTGCCGGCCGCGCTGGCCATGCGGCTCGGCCAGCACACCGTGGGCGCGCTCGTCACCGGCTCAGTCATCGTCTGGCTGGGCGGCGGCCTGCTCGCGTGGTGGATCGCCCGCCCGCGGATGCCGGAGTGGCTGGCCGCGGGCTTCGCACTGTTCACCGCCGGCACCGCCGCCGCGCCCTACACGCTGGACTTCGGCAGCTGGCGGATCCTGTCCTACGGCCTGCTCTACAACCGCCTGGCCTGGGCGGCGCTCGGCCTCGCCGCCGCAGCGGCCCTGTTGCCCCGGCGCGACGGTCGCGAGCCGCACGGCGTGCCGCTGGGCCTCGGTGCCAGCACCATCTGGTTGTGGCTGCTCAAGCCGAACTACCTGCTGATTCTGTTCCCCCTCGTCGTCTACCACTGGCTCGGCGCGACCGACCGCCTCGCGTGGTTCCGTCGCTCCGTCACCGGTGCGGCCAGCATGCTCATCCTTGTGTGGCTATGCGTGCCATTCTCGCTCGCCGGCTACGTCGCCACCCACTTCGGCATGGCGCGCGAGGCGCCCGCCGACCTGTTGCAATACACCTTGGAGCGTTCTCTCGCAGAAAACATCTGGCTCGTGCTGGGTCTGCTGGTGCTTTGGGGCGTGGTGCTTCGCGGCGCCACCCTGCCGCGGCGCGGATGGCTTGGCGTGGTCGTTGGCGACGTCATCGTGGCCACCTTTGCGGCCAACTTGACCAATTGCCAGTTCTCGGATATCCCGCTGTGGGGCGCACTGGGCTGGCTCGCCGCAGCGGCGGCCGGCGCTGCGACGACCCCGCAATTCCGGCAGGCCGGACTGATGGTGGGTCTCGGTTTCGGCGTGGCGTTCACCTGGCAGCCACTGGCGGCTATCGCCTACAATTTCGCCTGGAAGCATTATCGCGCCCCGGGATCTCCGCCCGCGCTGGAGGTGGCCGGACCGGCCTGGCGGGGTATGCCGATGCGACCCGTGCCCGGCGAACCTGCGGGCCCCGACGCCGCTCTGGAGTCGGCGGGAAATTACGCGGCCTGGCTCAACGATGGACTCGCGCTGCTGCGGCAGGCCCCGCCCGGCCCGATGCTCTGCCTCGACTGGAACAACCCGTTTCCCTTCGCCACGGGCACGGTGCCGGTCGCAGGCGATGCTATCGCGTGGCACGTCGGCCGGACCCATGGACCGCGCTATCACCCGGACATTGCGCCGCTCGTGGCCGGGGCCGCCGTCGTGATGGAGCCGCGGCGTTCACTCCAACCCGATTCCCTCGCCTTCAAGCGCGCACTCTTCGGACCGGCACTGGCCGCGGACTTCGTGCTCGCCAGCGAAACCGCGCACTGGCGTTTGTGGGTCCGGAAGCCGGGGCGCGGCCACTCCTCGTGAACATTGCGTTCATCTCCACGGTCCTGGGTTTCCCGCTCGGCGGAGCCGACACCCTCTGGACGCGGGCGGCCGAGACCGCCGCCGCACGCGGCGACCGCCTGTTGCTTTCGATCTCGCCGCTGGTGGCCGGCCATGAACGCATCCGGGCCCTGGCCGAAGCCGGGGCGGAACTGGTGATCCGACATCCCCCGCCGGCCCGGCCGACGTTCATGGCACGCGTGCGCCGCAAGCTCGGACTGACGTTCAGCGATGAGGCCAGTCTCATCCGCACGCTGCAGGCCTTCCGCCCCAACCTCGTCATCTTTAGCCACGGCGGCACCTACGACCTCATCCTGTTACCGGCACTCACCGCGTGGCTGCAGACCGGGCGCATCCCTTTCCGTATCATCGCCAACTGGCAGGAGGAAGCCCCGCAGCTCGACGACGCCAACCTCGCCATGATCCGCGGGGCCTTCCTCGCGGCGGATCGCCTCAACTTCGTCTCAACCCGCAACCTCGCCGTGACGCGCCGCCATCTCAGCCTGCCCCTGCCCAACGCCGGCGTCATTCAGAATCCCCTGCGCTGGCAGCCGGCCGATGTTTCTCCATGGCCCGCCGGCTCGCCCCTGTGTCTCGCCACGGTCTCACGGCTCGATGAATCGAAGGGCGTCGGCCTGCTACTCGAGGCTCTCGCGCACGGCGGCGGCACTTTGCCCGCGTGGCGGCTCGACATCTTCGGGCTCGGCCCGGAAGAACCCCGTCTCCGCGCCCTCGCCGCGCGCCTCGGGCTCGGCGAACGCGTCCGCTTCCGCGGCTACGTCAGGGAACTGCGCAGCGTCTGGGCCGAAAACCAACTGATGATCTCGCCGGCCATCGAGGACGGCGTGCCGATGACCATTCCCGAAGCCATGCTCTGCCAGCGCCCCGTGCTGGCCACCTGCGTCGGCGGGGCGGAGGACTGGCTCGTCGATGGCGTCACCGGGTTCCTTTGCCCCGTCCCCCGGTTGGAACAGCTGGCGGCCACGCTGCAGCGGGCCTGCGCCGCGCACGAAAGCTGGCCGGCGATGGGTCGCGCCGCCGCCACGACCGCCACCGCACGTTACACGGCGGACGATTACCTCAAACTCCTCGCCCCATGCTGACGTTTCTACTGAAAGCGATCCTCCAGTCCTCCCGCCTCCTTCGTCTCCGTCTGGCCGGCGCCTGTCTGCCCGCGCCGCGACTGCTTGCGGCGGACATCGACTGCCGCCCTGCGACCGGCCGGATCGAATTCGGCCCGGGCGCCTGGATCGAGCAGGGCGTCGTGTTGCACGCCTACGGCGGTCAGATCATTCTTGGCCGCGATGCTTTTCTTGGCCCGTATACCGTCATCTACGGCCACGGTGGGGTTGAGATCGGCGACGCCTGCCTCATTGCGATGCACTGCCGCATTGTCTCGTCCAACCACACGGCCCCGCCCGTGGGCACCGACATCCGTTCCCAACCTGATATCCTCATACCAACCAAGATTGGCCGCGATGTCTGGCTAGGCGCCGGCGTCACCGTGCTCGGCGGAGTCACCATCGGCGACGGCTGTATTGTCGGTGCCGGCGCCGTCGTGACCAAGGATCTGCCGGCCGGTTCGATCGCGCACGGCGTCCCGGCCCGTATCACGGGCCGGCGGCCGGGCTGAACAATTATCCATGCGGCGTTCCCCCACCCTGACTGATGACTTGTGCGCCGCCTATGCGCGCACCGGCTGGCGTGGCTTCCTCACCCTGCGGCGCCTCCTGGGCAAGGACATCATCCGGACGCGCACGGCCTACGGTGCCGTGTTCGGTCTGCAACCCGGGGATTATATCGACGGCGTGGTGCTGCGCGAAGGATTCTATGAGTCGGAAGTGTTCGAGGCGCTGCGACCCGGCTTCGCTCCGGGGGTTGTCTTCTGGGACATCGGGGCCAACTTCGGGCTGCAATCCGTCTCCGCGGCCATGGCGGAACCCGCCCTGCACGTTCATTGCTTCGAACCAAGCCCGGCCATGCTCGCGCGCTTGCAGGCGCACGCGGAACTCAACGGCGCCCGGCTCCGGTGCTGGCCGGTCGCCCTTGGCGAGACCGACGGCCCGGGCACGCTGCATATCAACGCCAGCGGTAATCCCGGCATGACCACCCTGGTCCCTCAGGTCGGAGCCCGTTTCGACACGACGCAGCCCGTGATCATCGCGCGCGCGGAAACACTGATCCGGACCGGCGTGGTGCCGGCCCCCACGCTCATCAAGCTCGACGTCGAGGGCGGCGAGTCCGCCGTGCTGGCCGGCTTCGGTGACCTGCTGCACGCCCCCGGGCTGCGCGCCGTGGTGTTCGAAACCCGGGTCGACCTGCTGACGGACCCGTCTCGCTGCCCGGCGGCCCGACGGCTGCTGTCGGCGGGGTTCGTTTTCACGGCGCTTGGCCGCCGCGAGGACAGCGCGCACCTTCTCAGCAACTTCCTGGCGACCCGCCCCGGCACATGAAGCTTTCCGTCATCATCCCCACGCTAAACCCGCACGCCGGGCGCCTGCAGCGGACACTCCGCGCGTTGCGGGTGCAGACCTTGGCGCCGACGGAATGGGAGACCCTCATCGTCGACAATGCCTCAGTCCCGGCGCTGGCGGAGCGAGACTGGAGCAGTCACGGCCCGGCCAATCTCCGCCTCGTAGCCGAGCCCTTGCCCGGCCTCAGTCACGCCCGCCGGTGCGGCTTCTTGGCCAGCACCGGCGGAATCCTCGTGCTGGTGGACGACGACAACGAACTCGCCCCCGACTATCTCGCGGAAACACTGCGGCTTTTCGCCGCACACCCCAAGGTTGGCCTGCTCGGCGGCCGCAGCCTGCCGGAGTTCGAACAGCCGCCTGCGCCGTGGGTGCGCGAGTTCGACGGGCTGATCGCCTGCCGCGACCTCGGCGATGCGCCGCTTATTTCCGCCGGGCTGCGCCATCCGGGCACCGGCCGGAACGCCTACCCGGAGTTCGCGCCCATCGGCGCCGGCATGGCTTTGCGCCGGGCGGCCGCGCAGGCGTGGCTCGACCAGGGCGGCCCCTCCACGCTGCCCGACCGCAAGGGCTCCGACCTGTCCTCCAGCGGCGACAACGACATCGTGCTCGCGGCCATGGGCGCCGGCTGGGAAGCCGCGTATTTCCCCTCGCTGCGGCTCACACATTTGATTCCCGCCGGCCGCACTGCGCCCGACTATCTTGCCCGGCTGAACCGCGGCATCCAACGTTCATGGATGCAGGTGCTGACGAAGCACGAGGCCAATCCATGGCCGCCGGTCGCCGCGTGGACTGTGCCGCTGCGCCAGCTGAAGGCATGGCTGGCCTTGCGCGCCTGGTCCGGCGACGCCGCGCACATCCGCTGGCAGGGGGCCTGCGGCCATTTTGAGGGCCGTCGCACCCGCGAGCCGTCATGAGCTTGCCCAGAAAAATGCTGACTGCCCTGCGGCTGCTCGGGCGTCTGGATCTCGCCGCCCTGCGCCGGCGCTGGCAATACAACCGGGGACTCGGCTTGCTGCGACAACACGGCTCCCGCCCCTTCATCCATCGCCTAGCCGGGCACAGGCTGGTGTGTTTTCCCGATCACCCTGACTCTGTCACCCAGCTGCTCGAGGGCGGCGACGACCTATGGGAACTCGGCCTGCTGGAACGTTGGCTGCGGCCGGGAGACGGTTTTGTCGACGCCGGGGCGAACCTTGGGCTCTATTCCCACGCCATTGCCGGCGGGTTTTCCGGCTGTGTCTCGGTCCTGGCGCTCGAGGCCTCACCCCACCTGGCCGCCCGGATCCGCGAAGGGGCCGGCACCCTAGGCGAAAGCAACCTTCAGGCCGTGTCGGTCGCCGTGGGCGCGACCCACGGCGAAGTGGAGTTCCAACTCGCCCGACCGGGCCGGACCACCGTTTCCCAGTCGATGCGCGTCGATGCCGCGGAGCTTGAGGATTACGAGCGGCACATCCTGCCCATGCGCACCCTCGCCGAGCTGGCAGCAGAGCATTTCCAGGATAAGCGGATCGCCGCGGTCAAGGTGGACGTCGAGGGCGCCGAGCCGCTGGCACTCCGTGGCGCACCGCCGGCCTGGCTGGGCGCGGACGGTCCGCTGTGGCTGATGGAGGTCAACCTGCCTGTGCTGGCGCGCATGCACTTCACACCCTCCGATGTGCTCCGGCATTTCCCGGCGGCCGCGTTCGACCACTGGCTCATGCCGAAATATCCTCTAACCGGCGCGCTGGCCAAGTCCCGCCGCTATCAGCAGGGGGAGGATTTCGCCGACGCCGCCTTCTATAACCTGATCGCCGTCCCGCGCGGGCCGGGCCAAGCCTCCCGCCGCGACAGTATTCGCGGCCTGCTTCCATGAAAGACCGTGGTTTCGTCTATG
The DNA here is from genome assembly GCA_041909435.1 of Lacunisphaera sp. Taxonomy (GTDB): domain Bacteria; phylum Verrucomicrobiota; class Verrucomicrobiia; order Opitutales; family Opitutaceae; genus Lacunisphaera. The sequence goes on along the minus strand of JAYRDK010000010.1, from coordinate 24,984 downwards.
TCGCCACCGGCCCGGGCTACCTTGAGGAGGCCCGGCGCTCCGCCGCATCGCTCCGACAGCACCACCCCGACCTCCCGATCTGCCTCGTCACCGATCACGCGGTCGCGGCCGCGGCGCCATTCACCGACGTCGTGATCCGCACCGACGTCGAGCACCGCCCCATCGACAAGCTGCTGGCGCTCACCGCGCCGTATGCGCGCTGTGTGTTCCTTGACACCGACACCTGCGTGCTCGGCGACCTGACCCCGCTCTTCGGCGTGCTCGACGGCTTCGAACTCGCGGCCCTGCAGGATGTGAACCGCGGCTGGGACTATGAGTTGCCCGGCGTGCCGCTCGCCTTCAGCGAGTTCAACACCGGCGTGATCGCGTTCCGCAACGAACTCGCCGTGCACGCCTTCTTCGGCGAATGGCGCCGCCACTACGACGAGCTGCTGCGCGACCTCAAGCTGGTGAACGACCAGCCTTCCTTCCGCCGGGCAGTCTTCCAGTCACGGCTGCGCCTCGCGCCGCTGCCCAGCGAGTTTCATTTCCTCGGCAACTTCCCGAACTCGGCCCTCTGGCAGATCCGGCTCATCCACGCCCGCGGCGACTACGACCGCATCGCCCGCGAGGCCAACGAGATCCTCGGCGGCCGCGCCTACATTCCCAACGTCGGGGTCGTCCCCGTCTACTCCGGTCGCCGCACCTGGTGGGTTGCCACCTGGCAGCTATTCTGGCGCATGCTCCGCCTGGTGATCCGCCCGCCCCTTGACGCCGCCGCGATTCATCCGCGCAAGTGGTGGCTCGGGAACGACTCGTCCGAAAAACCGTGACCGCCCCTTCAACCGATCCTGATACCATCACGCTGCAGATCAACCTGAGCGCGGGCGACCTTGCCTACCTGGAAACGACCGTCCCGGCGCTGGTGGCGGGCCATCGGCCCGACGTGCAGGAGGTCATCGTCGTCGCCGATGCCTGCCGGCCGCATTCGACGCCCCTGCTCCACGCGGCCAGCCGGTTCCCGGCTGACGCATTTCGGGCCCGCGTGGCCCGGCTGGAGGAGCTGTGCTCAGCCTTGCTGGCCACACGCGTGGTCGACCGCGTGGTATGGCTCCAACCCGGCTCGCCCGACCTTCGCGCGCTCAACAAAAAATACACCGGCCAGGCCACTGCGCGGACACATGATCACCTGGGCCATGCCTTTTCCGCCTATTTCCTCGGCTGGGAATCGGCGCGCACCCGCTATATCGCGCACTTCGACGCGGATATCATCCTCTGGCAACAAGCGGGCTTCAGCTGGCTGCGCGCCGCGCAGACCGCGCTCGCAAAGGACCCGACCCTGCTTGGCGCCAGCCCGCGCATCGCGCCACCGCCGGCGGATGATACCATGGTGAAAGTCGGCGCCCCGGGCAGCGGCTGGCTGCCCACGTGGCCGTTGGAACGCGCGCCTGGCGGCTGGCGCAGCCCGTGGTTCAGCACACGCTGCCATCTGATCGACCGCGAACGACTGGCGGCGGTGCTGCCGCTCACGCCGACGCATCCGCGCGCCTACCGCCGCGCCGCGTGGATCGATCGCTGCCTGGCGTCCGCGTTTGATCGCGGGTTTCTTTCGAACGCCACCAACCGCCTCGGCCGCAGCCTGCGCGCTCGTGTGCCGGCCTTTCCCCTGCCGCCGGAGGTCTTGTTGCACGAACACGCCCAGCGCTGCGGTCTCGCGTGCCTGTATCTGGACGACCCGCGGGCATGGTTCATCCACCCCGACACCAAGCCCGAGATATTCCTCCGCCTGCTGCCCAAATTGCTGACCACCGCAGGACAACGCGGCGATTACCCACCGGCCCAGCGCGGCATCAGCGGCGTCCAGTTCGCCGCGTGGGAAGCCTTCGCCAGCTGATGCGCACCACCCTCCGCCGCCTCGGCCTCGGCCGCCTCGCCTACCTGCTGTATCACGCACCGCGCGCCGCGCTGAGTGACTCGATCGCCGCCGGCGGTCCTCTCGCGCAGTGGAAAACCAGCCGCGGGCGCACCGCGATGGAGCAGGCCGCCCGGAATCTGCCATTCCTGTCCGCCACGGACGGTCCGCCGCTCGAACTGCACCTGCTCACGGGCCGGCGCTTCTGGTATCAGACCGCGTTCTGCCTCTGGAGCTTCGCCCGCCACGCCAACCGGCCGCTGACCCCCGTCATCTATGACGACGGCTCGCTGGCCGCAGAGTATCAGGCTCCGCTCGCCCGCCTCTTTCCCACGGCGCGTTTCGTCGCCCGCGCCGAAACGGTCGCGCGACTGGACGAACATCTCCCCGCCGGAAAATTCCCGGTGCTCCGCGAGCGGTGGCTCAACTACCCGAACATCCGCAAGCTCACCGACCCGCACCTCGGTCGCACCGGTTGGAAGCTGGTGGTCGACTCCGACCTGCTCTTTTTCCGGCGGCCCGACTTCCTGCTGGCCTGGACGGATGCGCCCGACCGGCCGCTCCACGCGGTGGATTGCGAGACCTCCTATGGTTACGACCGGGCGCACATGCACAAACTTGCCGGCGCCCCGGTTGCCGACCTGGTCAACGTCGGCCTCACCGGACTCGAGAGCGGCGCCTTGGATTGGGAAAAACTCGAACACTGGACGCGCGCCCTGCAGGAGCGCGAGGGCACCAGCTATTACCTGGAGCAGGCGTTGATCGCGATGCTGGTCGCCGGCCGGCCGTGCGCTGTGGCCCCCGGCGCGGACTACGTGACCCTGCCGCGGCCGCCCGAGGCCCGGGAGTGTCGCGCTGTCATGCATCATTACGTTGCCAACTCGAAGCGCTGGTATTTCCAGCAGAACTGGCGGCGTGTGCTCGCCGGCACCGACGGTAACCCATGACCGACCGCTCAACCGTCACTCCGCCCGGCGGCCAGCTGCTTCCGTGGCTGATCGTCCTGGTCCTGCTTGGCTCGGCAAGCCAGGGCGTCTGGCCATTTGTGCCGGTGGAAGGCGATGAGCAAGGAGTGATCTTCGGGGTGAATGCCATGATCCGGAACGATGCCCTGCTCCTGCCCCTGCGCTATCTCTACGAAGTGCAACCCGGTTCCTACCAGCTCCTCAGCGCACTCTGCCATGTGACGGGCGCTTCCGTGGAATTGATTTTCGGCACGGTCACCGCGGCCGGGGCCTTGCTCTTTGCCTTCGCCGGCGCACGGCTGCTCGGCGAACTTTGCACCGTCCCATTCGCCTGGGCCCTGGTCGCCATGCTCTGGTGTCAGGAGGTCGGCACGGCCGCATACTACATGAACACGTGCGCGCTGGCGGCGGGGCTCGCGGTTGCCGCGATTTCCTGGGCCGGGCGGCCGACGAGCCGGGCGAGCTGGCTGGCGGCGGGGCTCGCGCTCGGATGCGCCGGCTGGCTGCGGGCCGACAGCCTGCTCATCTCCCCCGCCTGCCTTGGCTTGGCCTATTGGCGCGAACGCCGCTGGCCGACGGCGCTGTTGCGCACGGCCGGGATCGCCGCAATTGCCCTGCTGACGGCGGCCTTGCTGTTCAAGCTGAGCGGCCTGTCCGTGACCGCCCCCCTGCAATCCTACTCGGGCCGGCCTTCACTGATCAGCTCGTGGCGGGAGATCCGCGATGTATCCGTGATGTTGCTGTCCCCGGCCCTTGGTCTGGGCGTCATCTTGGGATTGGCCTGGCTGTTGCACCGACGACGGCACGCCCTGTGCGGCGTGGCGCTGCTTGGCATGGCCCCCAGTCTGCTGGCTTATGCCGGCTCCCTCACCACGCCGAAGTATTTCTATTACCTGGTGCCCTTCGCACTGATCCCGACGCTCGCGCTCTCCCGATACCTCGCCGACCGCGTCGCCGGCCTCGCACCGGCGCCACGCCGCGCGTGGTGGGCCGGCCTAATGCTTCTCGCCGCGGCAGATCAGCTGGTCGGGCTCCGCATCCTGCATGACAGCACCCGGCTGATGACCACCGCCCCGACGGTCCTCACTCTGGCCCGGGTTCAGCTTGGCCCACGCGAACCGGCCCTCGTGGTCGGGCCGGGTGAGCTGATAACCAACGACGACGGGTTCAGGGTGCGCACCGGCCAGGCTTTCGCACCGTGGTGCTGGCGCCGGGAAAAGGTCCGCCTGGCCGCCGAACTAGCCGTCGTGCGCGCGATCCTTGGACGGGAGGCGGACAGCACCTTCTACTGGTCCAGCTGGTTTCCGCGCCAACTCCTGTTCCGCGAATTGCTGGCTACGGGCTTCGTGCCGGAGAATCCCGTCCATCAGGACATGATGGCCCTTTATGACGGTCGGTGGCGGCGGAACGCCCAGACTGTCCGGGTTGGATTTCTCGGCTACGTCGGCTCCCCCGACCAACTCCCGGGACCAGCCCCTACAAGCGCGACGCCCGACGCCACTTATTTTCTGGGCACCTACGCCGGAAAATGGCCCATCACGGAACTTGACGATCTCCTGGCCTGGCAGCAGGTCTCCGCCGTGGCGGAAGGATTTGTCATCTTGCATCAGCGTCGCTGAACCAATCCCCGTGATCGCCCCCCTCGTCTCCATCATCATCCCGTGTCACAATGCCGGCCGCTGGCTCCGGGCGACCCTGCAGTCGGCCTTGGCGCAGACCTGGCCGGTCACTGAGATCATCGTGATCAACGACGGCTCGACCGATGACAGCCTCGCCGCCGCCCGACAGTTTGAGCCGCAGGGTGTGCGCATTGTCGACCAACCCAACCACGGCGCCAGCGCGGCCCGCAACCACGGGCTGCGGCTCGCCCGCGGCGACTTCATCCAGTTTCTCGATGCCGACGACCTCATCTCCCCCGAGAAGATCGGCGCCCAAGTCGAGCTGTTGCGCGACCGCCCCGCCGGCAGTGTCGCCACCTGCGCCTGGGGCCGTTTTCAGGACGACCCCCGCACGGCCCGGTTCGTGGACGAGGCGGTCTTCCGCGACTTCGCCCCGGTGGACTTCCTGGTGCTCGCCGGAGACACCGGAGCCATGATGCATCCCTCGTGCTGGCTGCTGCCGCGAGCGGTGGCGGAGCGGGCGGGGCCGTGGGACGAGTCCCTCTCGCTGAATGACGATGGCGAATATTTTGCCCGCACCTTGCTGGCCAGCGCCGGCATGGTCTATTCGGCGGCGGGGCGCAGCTATTACCGTTCCGGCCTGCCCGGCAGTCTCAGCCAGCAACGCGGCGAGCGGGCCCGACGGTCGCAGTTCCGCTCCCTCGAACTCATCACGCAGCACCTGCTGGCCGCCGAGGATACCCCGCGCACGCGCCAGGCCGCGGCCAATTACCTCCAGCGATTCATCCACGATTTTTTCCCGCAACCGGCGGACCTGATGCAGGCCGCCGAAGCGCGGGTCGCCGCATTGGGCGGCTCCTCCCTGGCCGCGCCGCCCATGGGTCCTGTCACGCGCCGCCTCGCCGCGGTGCTCGGTTGGAGGAATGTCTGGCGACTGAAGCATTTCCTTGGCCGCTAGGGCGTCCGCATCATGCCGCTCAACTCCATTTCCCTCCGGCGTCCCCTCGGCTCCTACGCCAAGGTCCAGGCACTCGTCGGCGGCCTGATCCGCAACCGCCGCTTCCAACTCAACCGGCCGCGAGTGCGGCAGGGCACCCGGCTCGACATTGGCTGCGGGCCCAACGCCCACCCCGGACTGATCAATCTCGACTATCTCTGGCACCCCGCGGTCGACGTATGCTGGGATGTCACCAGAGGACTGCCCTTCGCCAGCGGTTCGCTGCAGGGCGTCTTCTCCGAGCACTGCCTGGAGCACCTGCCACTGCCCGCCATCCGGACCTTGCTGCGGGAGATCCGCCGCGTGCTTTACGCCGGCGGCTGCGCGCGCCTCATCGTGCCGGACGCTGAACTCTACCTGCGCACCTACGTCCGTCAGCTGGATGGTGATGCCGCGCAGGCCTTTCCTTATCAGGCGGACGAGGCCGCCCGCGGGGCCTGGGTCCCCCTGAGCAGCGTCAACCGCGTATTCTACCAGGATCGCGAGTCCCCGTTTGGCCATCAGACCATGTTCGATTTCCAGCTTCTCCAGCTGCTCCTGCGGGAGGCCGGCTTCACCAGCGTCGCCCGCCGGGCGTTTCTCGACGGAGCCGATCCCGCGCTGCTGGTTGACACGCCTGACCGGCGCGGCGAATCCCTTTACGTTGAAGCTACTCCCTGAGCCGCCCGATGTCCCGCCGCATCCTGATCCTCACCTCCGCCCACCTCTGCCGCAATCCGCGCGTGGTCAAGGAGGCCACCGCCCTCGGCACGGCCGGCTACGACGTGACCGTGATGAGCGTCTCGGCGCAGGCGCGGTTCGAGCGCATGGACCACGAGCTGATGCGCGGCCTGCCGTTCAGGCGCGTGGTCCTCGACTATGCCGCGGACACGGTCCGTGCGCGGTTCGCCGATTTTGTCCAACGCGGCGCCACCTGGGCCGCGCGCCGGATGTGCAGCGAACTGGAGGTCGAGACCGCCCAGACCCTCGGCCCGGCCTCGGCGCTCCTGCGCTTTGCGCGCCGTTTTCCCGCGGACCTCACCATCGTGCACACTGAGATACCGATCTGGGCCGCCCAGCACCTGATCAATGACGGGCGCCGCGTGGCCGTGGACGTGGAGGACTGGTATTCCGAGGATCTGCTCTACGCCGACCGCCAGAGCCGCCCCATCCGTCTCCTGCGCCACGCGGAGCAGTTCGCCCTGCGCCACGCCGTGTATTCCTCGGCCACGGCGCAGAGCATGGCCGACGCCCTGACGAACGCCTATCACTGCCCGCCGCCGATCGTTCTCCGTAACAGTTTCCCCTTGCAGCCGGTTTCCCGCGTGGACCGCCCGGCCGCGACAGCCGCTCCGAGCTTCATCTGGTTTTCCCAGACCATCGGCCCGGGCCGCGGCCTGGAGCTTTTCTTCGCCGCCTGGGCCCGCACCACCGCCCCGAGCAAGGTTTACCTGCTGGGCGACGAGCGCCCCGGCTACCGGCAGAAACTGCTGGAACGGCTGCCCGCCGCGCGGCGCGGCGACCTGCACTTCATCCCGCTCGTGACGCCCGAGCAACTGCCGGGCAAGCTGGCGGAGTTCGACATCGGCCTCGCCCTCGAACCGCGCTGGCCGCTCAATCGCAACATCACCATCACGAACAAGATCCTCCAATACATGAACGCCGGCCTGGCCATCGTCGCGACCGACACCGCCGGCCAGCAGGAGGTCATGGCCGCGGCACCCGACTGCGGCCTGCTGATCGCGGCGCACGAGACGACGGAGTATGCAGCCAGGCTCGACGCACTGATCGGCGACCACGCCCGGCTGCGTGCGGCCCAGCTGGCATCGCGCGCCGCCGCCGAACGGGAATTCTGCTGGGAACGCGAAACCCCGCGGCTGCGCGCCGCCGTGGCCCGCGCGCTCGCCTGATCACCATGGCCGCCTCTCCCGAAAAGCGCCAGCCCGCCAAGGAGTTTCTCCGCCAGATCGCCATTGAGCTGTGTGGCGGACTCCTGCAGGTCGGCAGCAAGCCCTACCAGTTGCGCGAAGCCCCGGCCGTGATCATCGCGCCCCACCAGGACGACGAGACCCTCGCCTGCGGCGGCATCATCGCGCGCAAGCGCAATGAGGGCCTGCCCGTCCATGTCATCTTCATCACCGATGGCTCCGCTTCCCACCCGGGTCACCCCCGGCTCGGTCCACCGGCCATCGCCGAGCTCCGCCGCACGGAGGCGATGAACGCCATGGCCTGCCTCGGCGTCGAGCGCACGGCCGTGCACTTCCTGAACGAGCCGGATAGCACGCTCAACACCATCAGCACCGAACGCCGGGAAGCCCTCGTCCTGCGGCTGGCCTATCTGCTGCGCGCGATCGTGCCCGGCGAGATTTTCCTGCCCTGCAACCCCGACGGCAGCAGTGAACATGACGCCACCTTCGGTTTTGTCCTGGACGCGATGGGCCGGGCGCACCTGCAACCGGACATCTGGCAATACCCCGTCTGGTCCTGGTGGAACCCCGTGCTTTTGCTGCGCCGCTGGCTCGCCAGCAAGGACTGCCGCCGGCTGCCGCTCGAGGACTATCGGCAGCACAAACAGCAGGCCATCCGTTGCTACCAGTCGCAGATCGCCCCGCTGGCCCCTGACGCCGTCGCCGCGCTGCCTGCGGAACTGGTGGACATTTTTCTCGCCGACACCGAGTTCTTCTTCCGTTACCAACCGCCGGCCAAGTCACCATGAATCCGTTTCGCAAGGATCTATTCTCCCGGCTCCGGCGCAAATTCCTGCTCGAGCCCGCCGGCTTCGGCCGGCCCGTTGACCAGGCCGCCGTGGACGGCGAATACCGCAGCGGCGCGTGGGCCCATTTTCACCAACTGCCGGAGCTGCCGCGCCAGAGCGTGATCGTCGGCTACGTCAGCCAGATGCACCCCAACCCGTCCATCCTCGACCTCGGCTGCGGCAGCGGCCGGCTCGCCCAGCTGTTCCAACCGCACCCGTTCCGCCGCTACCTCGGGGTCGACCTCTCCCCCGAGGGCATCCGCATGGCCCGGGCACTGGGCCTCAAGGGCTGCGAGTTTGCCGAGGGTAATTTCGAGACCTGGCGCCCGGCGGAAAAATTCGATGTCATCATCTTCAGCGAGTGCATCGGCTACGCGCATGATCCGGGCGCGCTGGTCGCCGCTTTCCTGCCTTCGCTCGCAGCCGGCGGCACGGTTGTGATCTCGCATTTCCGTTTCGGCCACTGGGCGGCGCACTGGCGTCGCGTCGGGCAACACCTGCAGGCATTCGAGGCCACCACCGTGGCCAACGCCCGCGGCCAGACCTGGGACATCCGGCTGTTGCGGCCGCCCGCTTCCATCGCGTGAGCAAACGCTTCCTCATCGTCGTTCGGTTTACCCTTGGTCATCGCAATCTGCCCTGGGCCACCCTCGCGTCATGAAACGCGTCCTCGTAATCAGCCCGCACTTTCCGCCGGTCAATGCGCCTGATATGCAACGGGTGCGCGTGGCGCTGCCGTATTTCGCGGCCGCCGGCTGGGAGGTAACGGTGCTCACCGTCGACGATCCCACGCCCACCGCCCCGCTGGAACCGGAACTCGAAGCAACCGTGCCGGCCGCGGTGCGGGTGGTGCGCGCGCATTGCTGTTCGCGCCGCTGGACAGGCCTGCTCGGCGTCAACAACGTCGCCCTGCGCTCGCTGCCTTTTGTTTTTCTCGCCGGCTGCCGTCTGCTCGGCGGGCGGCGCTACGACGTGGTCTATTTTTCGACGACGATGTTCATCGTGCTGCCCTTCGGCCGGCTCTGGCGGATGCTCAGCGGCGTGCCCTACGTCATCGACCTCCAGGATCCCTGGATCACCGATTATTACGAACGGCCCGGTTCGCCGCCGCCGCCAGGAGGCTGGAAATACCGCTTCGCGCAAGGGCTGGGACGTATCCTCGAGGGCTGGACCATGCGGGGTGCCGCGGGCCTGCTCGCCGTTTCGGGTGCCTATCTCGATACGCTGTGGCGGCGTTATCCCCGACTCCGCGACACGCCGGCGACGGAACTGCCCTTTGGGTCACCTGATCCCGATCTGGCGCACCTGCGCGCGACGCTCGCGCAACGCCCCGCGCTGCTGCCGGCCGGCGGGATGCGACTCGCCTGCGCCGGCGCCCTCGGACCGGGCCAGCTCGCGGCGGTGGAGGTGCTGTTCGCCGCGCTCGCCGAGGCCCGCCGCACCGGCACGCGCGTGAGCGCGCATTTCTTCGGCACCAGCTACGATCCCGCGGCCCGGCCCGTCACGCTTGCGCTGGCCGCGTTATATGGTTTGCAGGACTGCGTGCACGAGCAACCCGGCCGGCTCCGTTACTTCGACTCCCTGCAAGTCACCCTGGAGGCCGACGCCAACCTGCTGCTGGGCTCGACCGACCTGGCCTTCACGCCCTCCAAGATCCTCGCGGTGCTCGCGGCCGGCCGCCCCGTGCTCGCCCTCGCCCCGGTCGGCAGCGCCATGATCAGCCGCCTCGCCGGGTTGGAACAGGCCTGCGTGACTTTTCCGATCGGCAAACCGGAGCCGGCAAGTGTCCGCGCCGTCGCGGACTGGTTACAGAAGCTCCCCGCCGGCCGTGCTGCGCTCCCCGCCGCCGCCCTGCATAGGTTTGATGCCCCCACGGTGGCCGCGCGGCAGCTGGCCATCCTCGCCACGGCCATCTGACCCGACATGGAATACGTCAGTCCCACCCCTCTCCCCAACGAAGTCACCACGGACTACGGTCTGCTTGGCGGGGCCGACGCCGAGCGGGGCCGCAAGCTCTTCATGACGGGCTCGGTGCTGCTGACGGGCGCGCTTTGCTACCTTGCCTACAAGGCCAACGTGGACGATGTGATGCATCTGTTCCTCGGTCTCCTGATGTTCGCGCTGTCGGTCATACCGTCCTTGCTGTGGGCGCGTTCCGGCGGCAGCCGCTTCCCGGTCTTCGAGACCATCCTGATCCTCTGCGCCAACGCCTACGCGATGCCGGTGCTCAATGGCCGCGAGCAGCTGGCCGGCTACAGCCCCGAGGTGATTACCCGCTCGTGCCTCGCGGTCATCCTCTACCAGATCACCGCGATCGCCACTTACCAGGGAGTCCGCGGTCTGCCTGGCCGGTCAGGCTTCTGGCGCGAATCCCTGATCAGCGATCAGGTTGAGAAATTCATTGTCTACGGCCTGATCCTCTCCACGGCCTACATCTGGATCAGCACCTTCACCTCCTGGGTGCCTCGCGAGCTGGAGAGCATCCTGCGGGCGGTCTTCTACGGCATCGGAATCCTCTGCGCCTTCATCAGCGCGCAGCGCTGGGGCCGCGGCGCCCTGACACAAAACGACAAGATCGTGCTGGTCTGCACCCTGGTCCCGCAGCTGATCATCATGAGCTCGGGCCTGATCCTGATCGGCGCCATCAGCCTCATCGGCATCACCCTCCTCGGCTACATTGCGGGCGGCAAGCGGATCCCCTGGATCGTCATCGCCGTCGTCTTCGCCATCCTCTCCGTGCTGCACACCGGCAAGACCCGCATGCGCACCAAATACTGGGACGAGGGCTACCCTCCGCCGACCGTCACCCAGCTGCCCGCTTACTTCGCCGAATGGATCGAACTCGGCCTGCAGCCAACCAGCGGCGGCAAGACCGTCAGCCAGAAGATGCTCGAGCGCACCTCGCTCATGCACATCCTCTGCCTGATCGTCGACTGCACCCCGGAGCGGCAGGATTATCTCTACGGCCAGACCTACAAGCACGTCCTGCCCCAGTTGATCCCGCGTTGGTTCTGGGCGAACAAACCCCGATCGCACATCGCCACTTATGAGCTCGGCATCTACTACGGCCTGCAGGACGAGGAAGCGACCAACACCACCACGATCGCCTTCGGGCTGCTGACCGAGGCTTACGCGAACTTCGGCCTTTTCGGCGGCATGCTGCTGGGCGTCTTCTGGGGGTTCTGGCTCAAGAAACTGCAGATCTGGTCCTCCTTCAGCCCGATGTTCTCCTTCGCCGGCCTGCTGATGGTGCTGCTGACCGCGTGGGCCTTCAACGCCGAGCTGACCATGGCCGCGTGGGTCTCATCCCTCGAGCAGGCCGTCATCGTCGTGCTCGGCGTCCCCATGATCCTGCGCGCCCTCTTCGGCCTCTGATCTCCCGGCATGCGCCGTCTCGCCATCGTCCTCTCGCACCCGGTGCAATACTACAGCCCGTGGTTCCGCTGGCTGCACACCCACACACCGCTGGAATTCCGCGTGTTTTATCTCTGGGAGTTCGGCGTGACCCCGCGGCGCGACCCGCAGTTCGGGACCACCTTCCAGTGGGACGTGGACCTGCTGGCCGGCTACGACTCCGAGTTTGTGCCGAACGTCGCGCGCGATCCGGGCACCCATCATTTCGGTGGTCTCGACAACCCGGAACTGACCGCCCGCCTCGCGGCCTGGCGGCCGGATGCCGTGCTGCTCTTCGGCTACAACTGGCGTTCGCACCAGCGCGCCATCTGGTGGGCCCGCCGCCACGGCGTGCCGCTTCTCTTCCGCGGCGACTCCCACCTGCTCGGCCGGGCGCAGCTGCCGTTCCTGCGCCGCCTGCTGCTGCGCTTCCTTTACCGGCAGTTCGCCGGCTTCGCCTACGTCGGCGCGGCCAACCGCGATTATTTCCGCGCCCTCGGCGTGCCCGACACCCGGTTGTTCTTCGCCCCGCACGCGGTGAACGCGGAGCACTTCAACCCCGCCGATCCGGCCACCCGCGCGGCCGCGGAAAAGCTGCGCGACGAACTCGGTCTCGCGAACAAACGCGTCGTCCTCTTCGCCGGCAAGTTCTCCGCCGCCAAACAGCCGGTCGCCCTCCTCGAGGCCTTTCTTGCGTCCGCCACGCCGGCGGACGCGCTGCTCTTCGTCGGCGATGGCGCGGAAAAGGACCGGCTCACCGCCCTCGCGGCCACGCGCCCGGACGCCCATGTCCGCTTCCTGCCCTTCGCGAACCAGAGCGAGATGCCTGCCCGTTACCTGCTCGCCGACCTCCTCGTCCTGCCTTCGCGCGGCCACTACGAGACCTGGGGCCTCGCGGTCAACGAGGCCATGCACCTCGGCGTGCCCTGCCTTGTCTCGGACCTGGTCGGCTGCCAGCGCGACCTGGTCACGCCAGGTGAGACGGGTTGGGTGTTTGCCGCGGAGGACCCGGCGGCGCTCGCCGCAACGCTGCGCGCCGCCCTCCGCACCCCACCGGAGGAAATGCGCCGGCTCGGTCGCAATGCCCTCGCCACCGCCGCACGTTACACCTACCAGCAGGCCAGCGACGGTCTGCTCGCCGCGCTCGCCAGCCTGCCGCCCGCCTGAACCCATGCGCATAACCATTGTCAGCGGCTTCTTCCTGCCCGTGCCGCCCGTCAGCGGCGGCTCCACGGAGAAATCGTGGTATAACCTGGCGCGCGAATTTGCGGCCCGCGGCCATGCGGTGACCCTGATCTCCCGCCGCTGGCGCGACTTCCCCACTGAGGAGACGCGCGAAGGCATCAGGCACCGACGCCTGCCCGGCTGGGACCACCAGAGCAAATTGTGGCACAACCTGCTGCTCGATTTCCTATGGAGCTGGCGCGTGTTCTTCGCCCTGCCCACCGCCGACATCGTGGTGGTCAACGCCGTGGCGCTGCCGATCTGGCTGGGCTGGCTGAAAGCCCGCGCCGGGCGCGTCGTGATCATGACCGGCCGCATGCCCAAGGGCCAGTATCGCCGTTACCGCACCATCGCGCGCGTGCTCGCCGCCAGCAGCTACGTGCGGGACCGCGTGATCGCGGAGAATCCAGCGCTGGCCCCGGTCGCCCGGGTGCGCGGCTATCCCATTGACTGGCGTCTGCTCAGCGTGGAAACTGGCATGACTCCGGCCGGGCTTCCCGAGACCAGTCCCGGCGAGGTGGTGCTCGGTTATGTCGGGCGCATTCACGAGGAAAAAGGCCTGAACCTGCTGGCCGACGCCCTGAAGCTCCTCGCCGCCCTGCCCGGTTTGCCACCGTGGCGGTTGCTGCTGTGTGGTCCCGCCGACGTGGCCCGCGGCGGCTCGGGGGTCGTTTTCCGCGGGCAGCTGCTGCATCGCTTCTCGACGGCAATGAGCCCCGGTCGTTTCAACCTGCTGGATCCCCAGTTCAATGAGCGAACCCTCGCCGGCGTTTACCAGCGCATCAATATTTTCTGCTACCCGAGCCTCGCGGAGCAGGGTGAGACGTTCGGCGTGGCCGTCGCCGAGGCCATGGCGGCCGGCGCCGTGCCCGTGGTTTCCCGGCTGGCCTGCTTCACGGACTTCGTGCGCGACGGGCAGAACGGTCTCGTTTTCGACCACACCGCACCCGACGCCGCCGCGCGACTGGCCGCCGCCCTCGCCCGCCTGCTCGGCGAGACGGGCCTGCGCGAACGCCTCGCCGCCGGGGCCCGCACGGACGCCCGTGCCTACGACTACCCCACCTACGCCGATGATCTGCTCGCCGACTTCGCACAGTTGACCGCCCCCGCAAAGCCCGCATCCTCCGCCCCGTGAGCGCCCCCTACCTCGGCCAGAACTGCACCACGCCCTACCCGAAGTCGGCCGTGCTGGGCCGCTGGCTGTGGCTGCTGGTGCAGTCCACGCTCTTCCGCTGGAGCCCGCGCCCGTTCCACGGCTTCCGCGCCGCCCTGCTCCGCCTCTTCGGCGCCGACATCACCGGCCCGGTCGTGATCTTCCCGACCGCCCGGATCGTGTTTCCGGGAAATCTCTCGCTCGCGCCGCACAGCATGGTCGGACCGCACGTCAACCTCTACAACCTCGCCCGTATCCGTCTCGAGACCGGCGCCAATCTCAGCCAGCACTGCCACCTCTGCGCCGGCACGCATGACTTCACGCAATGGTCCATGCCCCTGGTCACGCAGCCGATCACCATCGGGCCCAACGCCTGGCTCGGGGCGGACGTGTTTGTGGGCCCCGGCGTGACGGTCGGCGAGCTGTGCGTCGTCGGCGCCCGCTCGGTCGTGGTGAAGGACCTGCCCGCGCGCAAGATCTGCGTCGGCTCGCCCTGCCGGCCGGTCAAGGACCGGCCCGAACCGGTTTGATGCGCATCTGCCATATCGTGCCCAGCCTGGAGGAGCGCCACGGGGGTCCCTCCAAGTCGGTGCGCGCGCTCGCCAATGCCGAGGCCGCGCTCGGCGAACCGGTCGAGCTGCTCGCCACCCTGGAACCCGGCCAGCCGGGGGTCGCAGCCGCCGCGGACGCCGCGCGGATCCATGTCTTTCCCCGCGAGATGCCCCAGTGGCTCTGCCGCTCGACCGGGCTCGCCGCCCATCTCGACGCCACCGCGTGTGACGTGGTGCACAACCACGCCCTCTGGCTTCTCACCCTGCGCTACGCCCGGAACACGGCCCGGCGCCAGGATGTGCCGCTCGTGATCTCGCCGCGTGGCATGCTCAGCGGCTGGGCCTACGAGCACCGGCGCTGGCGCAAGCAATTCGCCGGTCTGTTCGTTCATCCTGGCGCGCTGCACGCCGCCGCCGGCTGGCACGCCACCAGCCCCGAGGAGCGGGACGACATCCGCGCCCTTGGCTTCAAGCAACCCGTCTGCGTCTCACCCAACGGCGTTCCTCTCCCCGCGGACAGCGAACTGGCCGCCGCCCGCGCCGCGTGGCACGGACTCTGTCCGGCCACCAAGGCACGCCCGGTTGCTCTTTTCTACTCGCGCTTCCACCGGAAGAAGCGCCTGCGCGAGCTGATCGACCTGTGGCTCTCCGTCCCGCGCGGCGACTGGCTGCTGCTCATCGTCGGTGTGGCCGAGGACTACACCGCCGCCGAACTCGCCGCGTCGCTGACCGCGGCGGGCGCGACCGATCGCGTGGCGGTCTTCGACGGCGCGGCCCGGCCGCCACCGTATGCCGTCGCCTCGCTCTTTGTCCTGCCGTCGCACTCCGAGAACTTCGGGCTCGTGATCGCGGAAGCCCTCGCCGCGGGCGTGCCGGCGCTGGTCACCGACACCACGCCGTGGACGGGCCTGACCGCGAACGGCTGCGGCTGGTGTGTGCCCTGGGTAAACTACGGCGCCAGGCTCACCACCGCGCTCACCACCCCGGCCACGGAACTGGCCGCCATGGGCCGCCGCGGCCGCGCCTGGGCCGCGCGCGAATTCTCCTGGGCGCGGGCCGCCGGACTGCTCGTCGAATTCTACCGCCACCTCCGTGATGAGCGACGCTGAATCCTCCTCCCGCCACAGCCGGGGCGCCGGTCCGCTCACCAAATTGGTGCTGTTCCATTTCGGCAGCCTGCTCGTGTTCACCACGTGGGCCTTCGGCGGCCAGGCGCCCTGGGTCCGGCAGGGTATCGCGCTCTGGGGCGCCGTGGGCGTGGGGCTCTTCATCGCCGCCTGCTGGAAGCGCATCCAGTCGCCGGACGACAGCGCGTGGCCGGCGCTGCGTTATCTCTGGCCGCTCTGGCTCTATGATTTGCTCGTGATCGCCAGCTGCTTCAATCCGGGCTTCAAGGAGGTCATGGTGGCCGGCGAGCGGTCCCTGGTGATGACCGACCCCTATCCCTGGCTGCCCATGGCGGCCCGCCCGCTCCTGGCGGCTAAGGAACTCTGGACGTTCAACGTCATCGTGCTCTCGTGCTTCAACCTCTTCCTCGTGCTCACGCGCCGCAGCCTGGTGCGCACCGCGCTCTTCCTCATGGCGGCGAACGCGGTCATTCTCGCGGTGTTCGGAACCTTCCAAAAACTGGCCGGGGCCAAGGGCCTCTGGTTCGGTCTCGTGCCGTCACCGAACAGCCGGTTTTTCGCGACTTTCATCTATCACAATCACTGGGGCGCCTTCGTCGTGCTGAGCACGGCCGTCTGCCTGGGCCTGTTGTTCCATCATCTGCGCCGCGGCGGCCCGCGCGATGTGTGGCACTCGCCTGTCCTGATGGGGGCACTCGTCACGCTGCTGCTCGCCGCGTCGGTGCCGCTGAGCGCGTCCCGCTCCTGCACCGTCCTGATCGGCCTTTTGCTGCTGGGCGCGCTGACCCATTTCTTGCTGCGCTTGGTGCGTCGCCGGCGCGAGCAACGTGCCCCGGTATTGCTGCCGGTCGCGGGCATCGTCCTGGCCGCGCTCCTGGCCGCCGCCGCCATCATCTGGCTGGGCCGCGCCTCCATCGCCCAACGCCTGCAACAGACCACCGCGCAGCTGTCCCCGGAGGCCCGCGCCGCCACCGTGCAGTCCCGCCTGACGCTCTATCGCGACACCTGGACCATGGCGGCGCAAAAGCCTTGGTTCGGCTGGGGCCTCGAGAGCTATGCGCACGTGTTCAGAATCTACAACACGCAGCGGGCCGCGGAGCAGTGGATCTGGATCCCGTTCTACGCCGAGGCGCACAACGACTGGCTCCAGTCACTCGCCGAGACCGGGTTTATCGGCACCGGCCTGCTGATCCTCCTCGGCCTGCTGCCGCTGATCGCCATCCCCTGGCGGCGTGTCGAATCGGTCCTGCCTCGCTACCTGCTGGCCGGCTGCGCCATCGTGCTGCTCTACGCGTGGGTCGAATTCCCCTTTGCCAACCCCGCGGTGGTCCTCACATTCTGCGCGTCCTTCTATTGCGCCCTCCGCTACGCCGCGCTCGACCTGCGCGCCCAGGCGGAGGAATCCCGCTGACCATGGCCGACCTCGCCCCCATCTCCGTCCTCATCCCCGCCAAGAACGAGGCGGCCAACCTCGCCGCCTGCCTGGCCTCGGTCGCGTGGTGCGACGACGTGGTCGTGGTCGACTCCGGCAGCACCGACGGCACGCCCGACATCGCCCGGGTGGGCGGCGCGCGCGTGGTCGACTTCAAATGGGACGGGAAATTCCCGAAGAAGAAAAACTGGGCCCTGGCGAACGTGCCGTGGAAAAACGAGTGGGTCTTCATCATCGACGCGGACGAACGCGTCACGCCGGAGCTGCAGGCCGCCCTGCGCGCCGCCCTCGGCCAGCGGCGGCACCAAGGCTTCTACGTGAACCGCCGCTTCTGGTTCCTCGACGGCTGGCTCAACCACTGTGGCTATTTTCCGAGCTGGAACCTGCGCTTCTTCCGCCATGCGCTCGGCCGCTACGAGCAGCCCGCCGGCGGCGCGGGCGCCGGGTCGGGCGACAACGAGGTGCACGAGCACGTCGAGTTGCAGGGCTCGGCCGGCTACCTCGACGGCGAGATGGAGCACTACGCCTTTCCCGACGTCGCCACCTGGGTCGAGAAGCACAACCGCTACAGCAACTGGGAGGCCCGCCTCCAGGTCGAGGCGCAGTCCGGCGCGACCAGCGGCGACGCCGACCTGGACGCCGGTCTCGCGCGCAAGCGCCGCCTGCGCCGCCTCGCGTGGTCGCTGCCCTGCCGTCCCACCCTGCGCTTCCTCTACCACTACGTCTGGCGCGCCGGTTTTCTCGACGGCTACCGGGGCCTCGTGTTCTGCCGGTTGATGGCCTGGTATGAATTTCTCTGCGCCACCAAGGCGCGCGAGCTGCACCGAAACAGACCGGCCAAATCGTGAGCGCCGCCACACCGCGGGTCATCTTCGTCAACCGGGTCTACTGGCCCTCGACCGCGGCCACGGCCCAGTTGCTCACCGATCTCGCGGAGGGACTGGCCGCACAGGGCTGGGATGTGCACGTCATCGCCGCCGGCGAAGCCTCAACGCGGCACAACGGTGTCACCATCCATCGCACCGGCGGCAGTGACCGGCATGGCGGGCTCGTTTCGCGTGCCATCAACTACGGCAGGTTCCGGCGCGGCGCCCAGCGCCAGCTCGCCCGCCTGATCACGCCCGGCGATGTCGTGGTGGTGATGACCGATCCGCCGCTGCTCGGCGCCGCGGTCACCGATATCGCCGTCAAGCATGGCGCCCGCGTCGTCCACTGGATCCAGGACATCTATCCCGAGATCCTCACCGCGCATCTCGGGGCGATCGTTGCCCTCCCGCTCAGCCCGCTGCGGGCCCTCCGCGATGTCGCCTGGCTCACGGCCTGTCGCTGCGTGACCCTCGGCGGGGACATGGCGCAGGCCGTGGCAGCCCGTGGCGTGCCGGCAGACCGGATCGATATCTTGCCGAACTGGGCCCCCCGCGAACTGGACGCCCCGGCCGCGGCCGAAGCCATCGCCGCGCGGCGCACGGCCTGGGGCGTGGCAGACAGGTTTGTCGTCGCCTATTCCGGCAACCTCGGCCGCGTGCACGAGTTCGCCACCGTGCTCGAGGCCGCGGAGCGGCTCAAGACGCGGCCGGACATCGTCTTTCTTTTCATCGGCACGGGCGCGCGCTTCGCAGAAGTCCAGGCCGCCGCCCGGTCGCGCGGGCTCGACAATCTCCGCCTGCTGCCGCCCGAAACCCGCTCCGACCTGCCGGCGGCCCTCGCGGCGGCCGATGCCCAGTTGGTGACAATTAAGCCCGGTTTCTCCCAGCTGGTTTATCCCAGCAAGCTGGCCGGGGTGCTGGCAGCCGCTCGCCCGGTGCTGTTCGTCGGACCACCCGACGGGGAAATCGCACGGTTGCTGGCGCAAGAGAAATGCGGCGCAGCCTTCGGACCGGGCGACGGCGAGCGATTGGCCGCCACCATCGCCGCCTGGCAAGCCGACCCGGCACAGCGTTCGCCACTCGGCCATAACGCGCGTGCGGCCTATGAACGGCGCTTCACATTTGCCGCCGCCCTGACCCACTGGGATGATATCCTGCGCCGGGCGTCGGCAGGGCCGTAAGTTCAGTTTGCCTTGGGTGAAAACCCCCACGTAATGCACCTGCCATGACTCAGGGAAGAACCGTCACCTTCGCCCTCGTGCTGCTCGACGCAGTCGCCGTGGTGCTGGCGTTCAACCTGGTGGCCTGGATCTGGGGCATCATCAAATGGGAAGGCCTGCTGCTGCTGCCTCTTACGTTGCCGGTGTTGATGCACTTCCTCGCGATCTACCTGATCGACGGCTACAATGCGCGCACCGACATGATGTCGGTGACCTACACCAGCCTGCACGCCATCGCGCTGGTCTTCGTGCTGCTCTTGACGCTGCTGCTCACCTACGCGTTCATCCCGGCGGGCTTTGCCCTGCAGGTCAGCCGCCTGGTCATCACCTTCACTTGCCTGCTGTTGATTCCCGTCACCCTGAGCTACCGGCGGTTCTTCTACCAGCGGGCGCAGGCACGGAAACAAAAGCGGTATTTCCTTTTCCTGGGCAGTCCGGAAAACTGCGTTTCCTTCAAGGAGGAGTGCCAGAAGACAGGGATGCAGCAGTCCGTGCTTTATGCCACGCATGCCACCTTCGCCCGCGAGCTTGCGGCCCCCGGCAACGCGGCCTCCGTCCCGCCTTTCGGCGACGTGGTGCATTATCTTGAGGAATACAAGGGCGCCATCGACGCCATCATCCTCCGCGAGACCAGCCGGGAACTCCCACCGGTCGTCGCCCAGAAGCTGATGGAGCTGCATTTTTCCGGCGTGCCCACCTACACGCTCGAGCTCTTCCACGAGGTCTACTGGCGCAAGATCCCCCTCTACCGCCTGAACCAGACGTGGCTGTTCCAGGAAGGCTTCCAGATCGCCCGCGAGCCGGTGTTCGAGCGGCTCAAGCGCATCAGCGACATCGGGCTGTCCGCCCTCGGCCTGGTGCTGGCGCTGCCCTTTCTGCCGTTCGTCGGCATTGCCATCTGGCTCGATGACCGCGGACCGGTGTTCTTCCGCCAGCCCCGCGTCGGCCGGAACCGCGTGCTCTTTGACATCATCAAACTGCGCACCATGCGCATCGATGATGGCGGCGGCGACGCTTACACCCAGAAGGGCGACAACCGTATCACGCGCCTCGGCCGCTTCCTGCGCGCCAGCCGGCTCGACGAAGTGCCGCAGCTCTGGAATGTCCTCATCGGCGACATGAGCCTCATCGGCCCCCGCGCCGAGTGGGTGCGGCTTGTCGAGGACTACGAGAAGCAGATTCCCTGCTATCACTTCCGCCACCTGGTCAAGCCGGGCATCACCGGCTGGGCGCAGGTCAACTATCCCTATGGCGCCAATCTCGAGGACACGCTCCGCAAGCTGGAATACGACCTCTATTATATCCGCTATTTTTCCTTCGTGCTCGACGCCTCCATCGTGCTGAAAACCATCCACGTGATGCTGTTTGGCAAAGGTCGCTAGCGTGGATTCCGCCGCTGCCGTTTCACCGCCAACCGGCGCCACCGGTGCCTGGCACCGGTTGATGCTCGCGGCCGCACTGGCGTGCATCGTGTTGTCGACGGCGGTCTTTGTGCGCCGCGGCCTCGCTGCAACCCGGGCGGCGGCCGAGCCCCCGGGGGTCGCCATCACCTCCGGCTTCGAGGAGGAAAGCTTTTTCGCGCTCTGGCGCGCGGTCCAAGGACAGCCGGTTTACGCGGACGTGACCCGGCTGCCCTATGCCTCGGCCTACTTCAACTGGCTCTTTTATGCCGGTTATGCCGCCCCGGTGGGTGCAGCCGTCAGGGTGGGCCATGATGCCTCCCTCATCCCGGTCGCAGGCCGGCTCACAACGGCCGGGGGCGCTCTGGCCGGCGCCGCGGTCCTCTTCTGGCTGTTGCGCCGGGTGCTCGGCGACCGGAACCTCCTCGCCGCCGCGCTGGCCTCGTTTGTCTTTTTCGGCCCGCTGGTCGGATGGTGGGCGCACACCCTGCGGCCCGACGTCTGGGCCCTGACCATCGAGGGCGCCGCCATGCTGGTCCTGTTGCTGTGCTATCGCTCCCATCCGCTGGGGTCGGCCCTGCTCGCCAGCCTGCTCTTCTACGGCGCCTGGTCCTGCAAGCAAATCTACTTCTTCGGGCTTGGCGGCGCGTTTTTCTTTCTGCTGTGGCGCCGCCAATGGCGGCCGGCCGCGGTGCTCGCCGCCGTGAGTCTCGGCCTGTGGATCTCTACCTTTGCGCTGCTCGGCCCCGGTTATCGCGGGGCCTTCCGGGGCACGGTCACCACCAACGTCTATTATCTCGCCCTGGGCTTCGATGGCCTGCGCGACATGCTTGTGAAGAGCGCCCCGCTCTGGTTTCTGCTAGTCGGCGCGCTCTGGCTCCGGGGCAGGACGCGTTCCGCCGTAACCGCCTCACCCCTTGCCCAGGACACCCTGGTGCTCGGCACGCTGGGCTTGCTGGTGGCCGCCCCCCTGGGCTTTGCGGCCAGTTGCAAAATGGGCGCCTCTACGAACTACTATTTCACCACCCTGCTCATGTTGTCGCTGCTCACCGCCGGTCTGATCGCCTCCCTCGCCTGCACCCGCCTGGTCGTGGCCGGCCTGGGCCTCGCGGCCGGGTTGCAGGCGCTGGTGCTTTCCGGCCATGCCGGCAACATCGACCTCACCAGCCAGACCCGGGAACTTGCGGCGGTCTGGTCCGTCTGGCAACGCCAGCCCGAGCCCCGCTTCGCCAGTCGCACCAATCTGAACCTGCCGTGGCTCAACGCCGCTTCCCCGCCCTTGGTAATCGCGTTCAACTACGGGCTGGACCGCGCCGCCGGCCGGGCCTTTGAGCACGACGGCGTCGGCGGCCTGATTGCCGCCGGTTATTTCCGCACCCTGCTGCTGCCCTCCGGCACCGGGACCGAATATGACGGCGGCTCGCTCCGGCTCTATTCCCGGGGCGAAACCGTCGCCGACGTGACCGTGTATCACCGCAAACCCGATCCCCTTCCGTGAAAACCTACGACTTCATCTGCATTGGCGGCGGCAGCGCCGGCTTCAACGCCGCCCGCGTGGCCGCCGGCCTCGGACAAAAGGTCGCCGTCATCGACGGCGCGAAACAGCTCGGCGGGCTTTGCATCCTCCGCGGCTGCATGCCCTCCAAGACGCTCATCTACGCTGCCGAGGTCCTGCACCACGCCCGGCACGCGGACCGCTTCGGCCTGAAGGTCACCGGCGCCCGCGCCGACATGAAGGCGGTGCACGTCCGCAAGAAACGCATCATCGCCGAT
This sequence comes from Lacunisphaera sp., assembly GCA_041909435.1. GTDB lineage: Bacteria > Verrucomicrobiota > Verrucomicrobiia > Opitutales > Opitutaceae > Lacunisphaera. Next base: position 2,639 of record JAYRDK010000010.1, on the reverse strand, counting down.
TTCGCCCGCTACCGCGTGGACGCGCTGGAGGGCGGTAAATTCGATCTGTTTCGCTCCCACGCCCGCTTCCTCGATCCGCACACGGTGGAGCTGGCCGACGGCCGCAGGCTCCGTGGCCGGCACTTCCTCATTGGCACCGGTTCCAAGGTCAGCGTCCCGCCTGTGCCCGGCCTGAAGGAGGCGAAAACCTGGACCAGTGACGAGGTGCTCGACCTGGATTATCTGCCCAAGAGCGTGATCGTGCTCGGTGGCGGCATCGTCGCCTGCGAGCTGGCCCAGTATCTCAGCCGCATGGGCAGCAAGGTCACCCTCGTGCAACGCAGCCCGAACATCCTGCGCGATCACTCCGACGACGCCTCCTGCGTCGTCCAACAGGCCTTCCGCGACGAGGGCATCGAGCTCTTCACTGATACCAAGCTTGCCTCGGTTTCCACTGACCGCATGGGCCGGGCCACGGTGAAATTCCATCACAACGGCAAGCTCGTCACCCGCCGCGCCGCCCACCTCTTCAACGCGCTCGGACGCGAGCCCAATACCGCCGGCCTCAACCTCGCCGCCGCCGGGGTTAAGACCCGTCCGAACGGCCAGATCATCATCAACCGCTGGCAGCAGACCAGCGCGCCGCACATCTACGCCGGCGGCGATTGCTCCGGCCCGCACGAGATCGTGCATATCGCCATTGCCCAGGGCGAACTCGCCGCCCGGCACGCGGCCCGGGTGAAAAAGCTCAAGCCCGTGGACTGGTCGCTGCTGCTCAACGTCGTCTTCACGGACCCGCAACTCGCCACCATCGGCGTGCTCGAACGCGACCTCGACGAGCAAGGCATCAAATATCTTTCCGCCGCCTATCCGTTCAACGACCACGGCAAGTCCATCCTGATGGAGGCCAACTACGGCTATGTGAAGGTCATCGCTGAACCCAAGCGCGGACGCATCCTCGGCGCCGAGATCGTCGGCAAGGACGCGGGCGAACTCATCCACGCCTTCTCGGCCCCACTGGCCATGCGCGCCACCGTCCGCGACATGCTGCGCGCCCCGTGGTATCACCCCACACTCGCCGAGATCATCACCTATCCGCTCGAGGAGATCGCGGACCGGCTCGGCTAGGCCAGTGACTTTCCCCGCGCGTTGTCGCTCCAGCGCCACAGGAGGTAGAGGGCCGTAGGCATGACCACCGCCATGACGTGCCGCTCGTAGGCGAAACCCACCAGATGAAAACCCGAGTAGAGGAAGAGGAAGACCAGATATGTCAGCGCCACCCTCGCCGCGTCCGAGCGCCACGGGGCGAGCCAGAGGGTCTGCAGCGCCAGCAGGATGGCCGCCCACAGCATCGCGCGAAACACCAGCATCCACGGGATCTGCGCCAGATACACCGACCGGCCGTAGCGCGACTCGCCGCGTTCGGCCAGTCCGGAGGCCCGCACCTCGCCGTAAAAGATCCAAGCCTTGCGCACCACCAGCTCGAGAAACTCCCCGGGGTGTGACTTGATGAACGCCACGGCCCGCTCCTTGAAATAAGCGCTGTGGTCCCACTCGTCCACCAGCGGACGGTCCGCCACGACCTTCCCCTCATAGTCCAGGATATCGAGACTGTGGGGCGGATAGAGCTCCTTCGAGTATTCGCAATTGCCCTTGTAGAGGTTCCAGCCCTCCCAGGACGAGCCGGTCGTGAAACGGCCCGCATGCCGCCGGTTGAAATCCGCCAGCCCGTAGAGGCCGGCGGCCACCAGAACCAACATGACCACCGCCGCCCGCGTGTCCCGCTGCCGCAGCCAGACCAGGACCGGGACGGCCAGGCACCAGTAGATCATCGAGCTTTTCAGGAAAATCAGGAGCACGAGCAAGCCACCGACGGTCAGCGCCCAGCCCAGCCGCGCCCGCTCCGCCGCGTCGCCGAACCAAAGCAGGGCGAACAACAGGGCCAGGACCGTGATGTTGTAACCCTCCTCCAAGCCGACCTCGAAGACGTTCAGCAACCAGCGCGGCATGGTCAGCCCGACACCGAGTAGCAACAGCACGCCCCAGAGTGGGGCCCGCGCCGTGCGCAACACCTGCCAGACCGCGCCAACCAGCAGTCCGCCGAAGAGCAGACACTTGACGAGCGCCACCCGCCGCAAGTCGTCGCCCAGCAGGTCCTGCAACGCGATGAGGAAATATGGGATGAACGGCAGGCGGTGCGCGCTGAAGGCGACGCCGGGATAATGCACGCCCGCCGGCACCCGGTATTGGCCGGTGTCCTCGATGGCCGCGATCAGCACGCCATAACCGAACCCCAACTGCCGGAGCGACTGACCGCCCCGCTGCTGCCAGCGGTCCAGCACGAGGGTCCCGGCCAGCACGTAGGCCAGCAGCAACCCCAGTAGGAACCAGCGGACCGGGCGGGAAACGTCCGCCGCCGGCGTGCCGAGGATTGTTTTAAGACGGGCCATCAAGCTGCCCGCCAAGCTGCCGGCTCCGCCCGGACGGGACGAGCCCAAAGCGGCCCGATGCCTCCGTCGACAATCGCGGCTCCCCCGGTTTTTCCGGTTGCAGGCCGCCCCGCCGCCCCCTCGACTCGCCCCGTGGTCGCCGAAGCTGATTATCGCATCAAACTGCCCGTCTTTGAGGGTCCCCTGGACCTGCTCCTCTTCCTCATCCGG
>JAYRDK010000009.1:6462-72657 GCA_041909435.1 Lacunisphaera sp. | reverse complement strand
CGGCCGCCGCCGCGAAGATCGTGGCCGCCGCCTACGCGGCCTTCGGCCGCGCCGACATCCTCGTCAACAACGCCGGCATCATCCGCCGCGCCAACCTGCTGGAATTCTCCGACACCGACTGGCACGACGTGCTCAACGTCAACCTCACCGGCGCCTTCCGCCTCAGCCAGCGCTTCGCCGCGGAGATCGTCGCGCGCAAGGCGACGGGCAAGATCATCAACATCGCCTCGATGCTCTCGTTCCAGGGCGGCATCCGCGTCGTCTCCTACACCGCGGCCAAGAGCGCGCTCGCCGGCGTCACCCGCGCCATGGCCAACGAGCTCGCGGCCCAGGGCGTCAACGTCAACGCCGTGGCGCCGGGCTACATGGCCACGGACAACACCGCCGCCCTCCAGGCCGACCCGGTGCGCAACAAGGCCATCCTCGACCGCATCCCCGCCGGCCGCTGGGGCACCCCGGCCGACCTGGCCGGCGCCGTAATCTTCCTCGCCGCCCCGGCGTCTGACTACATGCACGGCCACCTCCTCGCGGTTGATGGGGGCTGGCTCGTGCGCTGAACCCCGCCTGCCATGAACTTGCTGCGCTTGCTCCCCTGTCTTTTCGCCCCGGCGCTCGCCGCCGTCGCCGCCGACCGCCTGTCCGTCACCGTGACGCACGACTATGCCGGCGCCCGCCCCGCCGAGACCATCACGGTCCCCTGGTCCGAGGTGAACCGGGCCCTGCCCGGCGCGCTCCTGCAGCGCATCGCCGTCAAGGATGCCGCGGGCCGCGTGCTGCCCTACCAGGTGACCAACGTCGCCCCGCAGGCCAAGGACCCGAAGGGCGAGGGCATCGCCTACGGCGAGCTGATCTTCCAGCACAGCTTCGCCGCCGGCGAGCGGTCGGCCACCTTCACCGTCGAGCAGATCGACACCGTCGCCCCGGTGTTCCCGACCAAGGTCTTCGCCCGCTATGTCGGCGAGCGGCTCGACGACTTCGCGTGGGAGAACGACAAGGTCGGCCACCGCACCTACGGCCCCGCGCTGGCGGCCCCGGCCGCCCCCGGTTCCGGCAAGGAGGTCCTCGTCACGAGCGGTCTCGATGTGTGGTGCAAGCGCGTCGACTACCCGATCGTGGACCGCTGGTATAACAAGGGCCACGACCACTACCACAAGGACGAGGGCGAGGGCATGGACATGTATCAGGTCGGCATCACCCGCGGCTGCGGCGGCACCGGCATCTGGGACGGCAAGCAGCTGCACGTCGGCCGCAACTACCAGACCTGGCGCGTCCTCGCCAACGGCCCCATCCGCGCGATCTTCGAGCTCACCTACGACACCTGGTCGGCCAACGGCGTCTATGTCACCGAGACCAAGCGCTTCACGGTCGACGCCGGCAGCAACCTCGACCGCATCGACAGCACCTTCACCGCCGCCGGTAACGTCAAGGAACTCACCGTCGGCCTCGGCCTGAACAAGAATCCCGCCGACCGCGGCCAGGAACCGGTCATCGCGCTCGCGCCCGTCGCGGCCGACGGCTCGTTCACGCAATGGGTCGTGCAGAAGAGCAACGGCGCGCTCGGCACCGCGCTCATCGCGCCGGACGGCTTTGTCGGTTTCGCCGAGGACGAGCGCAACCATCTGGTGCTCGCCAAGGCCGCCTCCGGCACGCCGCTCCGCTACTACGCCGGCGCCGGCTGGTCCAAGGCCGGCGAGTTCGCCACCGCCGAGGCGTGGAACGCCTACGTCGCCGCCTTCGCCGCCCGCCTCAGGTCCCCCCTCAAGGTCACGCTGACCCCATGAAGCTCCGTTCCCGTCTCGGCCTGTCCGCCCTCGCCCTGTTCACCGCTTGCGCCCGGGTCGTGGCGGCGGATGACGGCGCGGTCCTGGCGCTGATGGAGCGCGCGGCCGACTGGCAGCTCGCGAACATGGAGGCCAAGACCGGCGGCGAGCGCGCGGCCGACGGCTGGATCAAGGGCGCCTTCTACACCGGCGTCATGGCGCTGGCCCGCGATTCCGCCAGCCCCCGCTTCCACGACGCCATGATGAGGATGGGCGAGGCCAACGGCTGGAAGCCCGCCCGCCGGCCCTACCACGCCGACGACCACGTCGTCAGCCAGACCTATCTCGACCTCTACCGGCAGCACCGCGATCCGCGCATGCTGGCGCCGACGCAGGAGCGCTTCGACTGGATCCTGGCGAACCGCGCGGTCACGCCGCTCTCCTTCGACAAGAAGGTGAACCCGAAGAGCCAGGAACGCTGGTCCTGGTGCGACGCCCTGTTCATGTCTCCGCCGGCCTGGGCCCGCCTCTGGCAGGCGACCGGCAACCCGGCCTACCTCGACTTTGCCGTCAGCGAGTGGTGGTCCACCTCGGACTACCTCTACGATCAGGAGGAGCACCTCTATTTTCGCGACAGCTCGCTGTTCGAGAAACGCGAGGCCAATGGCCAAAAGATCTTCTGGGGCCGCGGCAACGGCTGGGTGATGGGCGGCCTCGTGCGCATGCTCGAGCTGCTGCCGGCCGACCACGCGTCGCGCCCGCGCTTCGTGGCGCAGTTCCGCGAGATGGCGGACAAGGTCGTCACGCTCCAGCAGGCCGACGGCTTCTGGCGCGCGAGCCTGCTCGCCCCGGAACACTACCCGATGCAGGAAACCAGCGGCACCGGCTTCTATTGCTACGCGCTGGCCTGGGGCGTGAACCAGGGCCTGCTCGACCGCGCGAAATTTGCACCCGGCGTGCGCAAGGCCTGGGCGGCGCTGGCCAGCTGCGTCAACGCCGACGGCAAGCTGACCCACGTGCAGCCGGTCGGCTACACGCCCGTGACGTTCGATGCCGGGAATTCCGAACCCTTCGGCGTCGGCGCCTTCCTGCTCGCCGGCAGCGAGGTCCGCCGCCTCCCGTAATCCTCTCTTCCTCCCGATGAACACCTCCTCCCGGTTCCTGGCGCGCGCCGCCATCCTCACCAGCCTGCTGCTGGCCGCCGCCGCGGCGCAGACCGCCCCGAAGTTCAACGGCGCCACGCCCCTCGAGTGGTCGGTCAAGCTGGCCGACTCCGAAATGGCCCGCACCGGCGACAAGCATTTCTTCGGCGGCTCCAACCCGCGCGCGCGCATCGATTACACCACGGCCTTCTTCGGCACGGCGCTCGTCAAGCTGGCCGACCGCACCGGCAAGCCGGCCTACGCGGACTACGGCCTGAAGTTCGGCACCTCCTTCGTCGCCGCCGACGGTTCCATCCGCACCTACAAGCTCGAGGACTACAACATCGACAGCATTCCCCCGGGCAAGGTGCTGCTGCTCGCGTGGGAGCGGGGTGACCGCTCGCCGGCCCTGAAGAAGGCCATTGAAACGCTTTACGGCCAGATGCAGAAGCACCCGCGCACGAGCGACGGCGGCTACTGGCACAAGCTGCGTTATCCGAATCAAATGTGGCTCGACGGCCTGTTCATGGCCTCGCCCTTCCTCGCGCACTACGGCAAGGCCTTCGAGGAGCCCGCCGCCTTCGACGAGGTCGCGAAGCAGATCCTGCTGATGGACCAGCACGGTTACGATGCGAAGACCGGTCTCTATTACCATGCCTGGGACGAGACCCGCTCCCGCCCTTGGGCCAACCAGCAGACCGGCCAGTCGCCCAACTTCTGGGGCCGCGCCGTCGGCTGGTATGCCATGGCGATCGTGGACTCGCTCGACTTCTTCTCCCCGACGCACCCCGAGGTCGAGCACATCAACGAGGTCCTGCGCAAGGTCGCCGACGGCATCGTGCGCTGGCAGGATCCGAAGACCGGCCTCTGGTGGCAGGTGCTCGACCAGGGCGACCGCCCGGGCAACTACCTCGAGGCCACCGCCTCCTGCATGTATGTCTACACCCTCGCGAAGGGCATCAACCGCGGCTACCTGCCGCGCGAGAAATACCTGCCGGCGCTCCTGAAGGGCTACGAGGGCATCCTCCGTGACTTCATCCGCCAGGATCCGGACAGCTCCATCAGCCTCACGCGCTGCTGCCAGGTCGCCGGGCTCGACTACACCAACTCCAAGGGCCAGCCGCGCGACGGCTCGTTCGACTACTACGTCGGCGAACCCATCGTGGACAACGACCTGAAGGGCGTCCCGGCCTTCATCCTCGCCGGCATCGAGCTCGAGCAGCTGCTTGGCGCGAAGGAGACGACGTTCATGGCCCGCGGCTGGGCCGACTACGGGACGGTGCTGGCCCGCATCAAGGCCCCGACCTTTCCCGACCGCGATTTCCCCATCACCGATTTCGGCGCGAAGGCCGGCACGGACGCCACCGCGGCGATCACCGCGGCGATCGAGGCCTGCACCAAGGCCGGCGGCGGCCGCGTCGTCGTGCCGCCGGGCGAGTGGCTCACCGTCGCCCTCACCCTCAAGAGCAACGTCAACCTGCACATCAGCGAGGGCGCCACGCTGCGCTGGCTGTTCGAGCCCGCCCGTTACCCGATCGTCTTCACCCGCTGGGAGGGCGTCGAGCTCATGAACTACTCGGCCTTCATCTACGCCTACGGCCAGGAAAACATCGCCATCACCGGCAAGGGCACGCTCGACGGCGGCGCCGACTGGGACACCTGGTGGGCCTGGAACAAGCGCGGCGACGCCGTGAAAAAGCAGAAGCCCGCCCGCGACCGCCTGATCGAGATGGGCGAGAAGAACGTGCCGGTCGCCGGGCGCATCTTCGGCGAGGGCCACTTCCTCCGCCCGAACTTCATCCAGCCGTATAACTGCAGGAACATCCTCATCGAGGACGTCACCATCCTGCGTTCGCCCATGTGGGAGATCCACCCGGTGCTGTCGCAGAACATCACCGTCCGCGGCGTGAAGATCAACAGCCACGGCCCGAACAACGACGGCTTCGACCCCGAGTCGTCGCGCGACATCCTGGTGGAGCACACCCTCTTCGACACCGGTGACGACTGCATCGCCATCAAGTCCGGCCGCAACGGCGACGGCCGCCGCGTCAACGTGCCCACCGAGAACATGGTCATCCGCCACTGCATCATGAAGGACGGCCACGGCGGCGTCGTGCTGGGCAGCGAGTGCACCGGCGGCATCCGCAACATCTTTGTCGAGCACTGCGAGATGGACAGCCCCGAGCTCGACCGCGCGCTCCGCTTCAAGAACAACGCCGTGCGCGGCGGCATCCTCGAGAACGTCTTCATGCGCCACGTGAAGATCGGCCGGGTGGGGGAGGCCGTCCTCACCATCGACCTGCTCTACGAGGAGGGCGCGAAGGGCGCCTTTCAGCCCGTCGTGCGCAACGTGCAGCTGGACAACATCACCAGCTCGGCCAGCCCGCGCGTGCTGTTCATCCGCGGCTTCGAGGGCGCCATCATCGACAACATCCGCATCAGCAACTCCACCTTCCGCGGGGTGACGGAGACGGAGGTTGTCACCCACACCGGCTCCGTCAGCTTCAAGAACGTCACCATCGAACCCGCCAAGCAGGTGCGCGGCCTGAACTCCGTCGGTTCGCCCGCCGGCCCGCGCCCCGAGACCCCGAAACCCTGACCCTTCACCCCGAACCCCCGCGCCCCACGATGAGCAAGCTCAACGAAATCAACGAACAGGTTGGCAAATACCGGTGGACGATCTGCTCCCTGGTCTTCTTCGCCACCACGGTAAACTACCTCGACCGCAACGTGCTCGGCCTGCTCAAGCCGGTCCTGTCGGCGGACGGCGTGTTCGGCCCCGACAAGGCGGCGCAGGAGCTGAACTACTCCACGGTCGTCATCTGTTTCCAGCTGGCCTATGCCATCGGCATGGTGCTGGCCGGCCGCCTCATCGACTGGGTCGGCACCAAGGCGGGTTACGCCTACTCGCTCATCGGCTGGAGCGTCGCGGCCATCGGCCACGCCTTCGGCCACCACACCTGGAGCTTCGGCTTCTGGCGCGCGGCGCTCGGCTTCACCGAGTCCGGCAACTTCCCGGCCGCCAACAAGACGATCGCCGAGTGGTTCCCGAAGAAGGAGCGCGCCCTCGCCACCGGCCTCTACAATTCCGGCGCCAACGTCGGCGCGGTCGTCGCGCCCCTGAGCGTGCCCTACATCGCCGAGTGGTGGGGCTGGGAGTGGGCCTTCATCCTGACCGGCGTCGTCGGCCTGGTCTGGATCTATTTCTGGTATAAGATGTATGACTCGCCCGCCGCCAAGCTGAAGGCCGGCGAGCTCAGCCAGGCGGAATACAACTTCATCCACAGCGACAAGGACGAGCAGGCCGAGGAGGTTGCGGCCACCAACCAGCCGAAGGCGAGCTGGGGCCGCCTGCTGACCTTCCGCCAGACCTGGGCCTTTGTGCTCGGCAAGTTCCTCACCGATCCCATCTGGTGGTTCTACATGTTCTGGCTGCCGGCCTTCCTCAACGAGGAGAACGCCCGCAAGGTCGCCGCGTTCCAGTCGGCCAACCCGGCCTTCGCCGGCGTGGCCGCCGACGTGCCGGGTTACATCAGCTGGACCTTCGCGGTCGCCGTGGTTTACACGATCGCGACCTTCGGCTCGATCTTCGGCGGCTGGCTGCCCAAGCATTTCGTCAACGGCGGCATGGACCCGAACAAGGCGCGCAAGCTCTCCATGTTCATCTTCTCGCTGTTCCCGCTCACCGTGCTGGCCGCGTCCCGCCTGGGCGAGATCAACACCTGGCTGGCGGTCGGCACCATCGCCATCGCCTGCTCCGCCCATCAGGCGTGGTCGGCCAACATCTTCACCACCGTGTCCGACATGTTCCCGAAGCGCACGATCGCCTCGGTGACCGGCATCGGCGGCATGGCCGGCGGCCTCGGCGGCATCCTGATCGCCCGCGCGGCCGGCGTGTTGCTCGCGCACTACACCTCGATCGGCAAGGTCGAGCTCGGCTACGGCATCCTCTTCGTGGTCTGCGGCTCCGCCTACATCGTCGCGTGGGTGCTCATGCACCTGCTCGTGCCGAAGTTCAAACAGATCCAGCTCTGACCATGCTCCGCCGGGCGCTGCCGCTCCTCGTCCTCTGCCTGACGGCCGGTGCGGCCGGCGCCGCGGTGCGCTGGAACGACCTCCTGAAGCAACCGGCGGAGTGGTATGCCTCCGCCGAGGCCCGCGCCGTCGCGGCGAGCATCCTCCAATACCAGGATCCGTCCGGCGGCTGGCCGAAGAACACCGACATGACGGCGCCGCCGTCCGCGGAGTTCCTCGCGGCGGAAAACGCCCGGCACCGCGCCCCGACCATCGACAACAAGGCGACGACCACGCAGCTGGAATACCTGGCGCGGGTTTTCACGGCGGCGCCGGACGATGCCCTGCGCATGGCGTTCGAGCGCGGCCTCGATTACCTGTTCGCCGCGCAATATCCGTCCGGCGGCTGGCCGCAGTTTTATCCGTTGGTGAAGGGCTACTACACCCACATCACCTACAACGACAACGCCATGGTCAACGTGCTCACGCTGCTCCGCGACGTAGGCGCGGGCGCGGCGCCCTACGCCTTGGTCGATGCCGGCCGCCGGGCCCGGGCCGCGGCCGCGGTGGAGCGGGGGATCGCCTGCATCCTGCGCACGCAGGTGCGGCAGGACGGCAAACCGACCGCCTGGTGCGCCCAGCACGACGAGACCACCTTCGCCCCGGCCTGGGCGCGCAACTTCGAGCCGCCGACGCTGTCCGGCGCGGAAAGCGTCGGGCTCACCAAGTTCCTGATGGGCGTGAAGTCCCCCTCGCCGGAGATCATCGCCGCCGTGGAAGGCGCGGCGCGGTGGCTCGAGGCGGTGCAGATCCGCGGCCTGCGCGTCGAGAATTTCACCGGGCCCGACGGCAAAAGGGACAACCGCACCGTGGCGGATCCCGCCGCGCCGGTCCTCTGGGCGCGCTTCTACGAGCTGGGCACGAACCGGCCGGTCTTCACCGGTCGCGACAAGGTGATCCGTTACGATTTCAACGAGATCGAGCGCGAGCGCCGCACTGGCTACGGCTACCTCGGCGACTGGCCCGCCAGCCTGCTCGCGAAGGACTACCCGCGCTGGCGCGCGAGGCACAAGCTGCCATGAAACTGCTTGAAAGGTGGAGCGCGGCCTCCGGACGCGCTTTGCACATCCTGCCCAACGCGTCCGGAGGCCGCGTTCCACCTGCGATCCTGGCGCTGGTGCTGGCCGTCACTGTTCAGGCCTCCCCCAAGCCTGACGCCATCGTCGCCGCCGACGGCTCCGGCCAATACACCTCGCTGCAGGAGGCCATCAGCACGGCGCCGATGCAGACCGACCCCGCCGCGCCGCGCTGGGTCATTTTCGTCAAGGCGGGCACCTACCGCGAACGCATCTACGTGCAGCGCGAGCGCGGCAACATCCATGTCCTCGGCGAGGACCGGGAAAAGACCGTCGTCGTCTACCACCAGCACGCGAACCTCCCCGGCCCCGACGGCAAGCCCATCGGCACCTTCCGCACGCCCACCGTGCAGATCGACGGCGACGGCATGATCTGGGAGAACCTTACCCTCGCCAACGACGCCGGCCGCCCGGGCCCGCGCCCCGAGGGCCCGGCGGTCTCGCAGGCGCTCGCCCTGCGCGCCGACGGCGACCGGCTCGAGTTCCGCGGCGTCCGCTTCCTCGGCTGGCAGGACACCATCCTCGTCAACCGCGGCCGGCATTATTTCAAGGACTGCTACATCGAGGGCCACGTGGACTTCATCTTCGGTGCCGCCACCGCGTATTTCGACCGCTGCCAGATCCACGTGCTCGCCGACGGCTACATCACCGCCGCCTCCACGCCGAAGGACCAGGCGCACGGCTACGTTTTCGCCGACTGCACGATCACCGGCGCCGACGGCGTGAAGGCCTACCTCGGCCGGCCGTGGCGGGAGTTTGCGAAAACCGTTTTCCTCCGCACGGAGATGTCCGCCGCCGTCCGCCCCGAGGGCTGGCACAACTGGAACAAGCCCGGCGCCGAGCAGACGACCTTCTACGCCGAGTCTGGCAGCACCGGCCCGGGCGCCGGTGACGCGACCCGCGTCAAGTGGGCCAGGCCGCTCACCGCCGCCGAGGCCGCCGCGCTCACGCCCGCCAAGGTGCTCGCCGGCTCCGACGGCTGGAATCCGGCAAGGAACTAAATCTTCTGACAATGCATGTCCGGACCTAAACCACTGTGGGCAGCCTGCTCGCAGGCGCAGCATTGGCGCGAGCAAGCTCGCTGGCCCACGATAAGTCCCTAACCACCCCGCCTCCATGAACCCCACCTCCGCTTTGCTCCGCGCCGGCGCGACCTTGGCCGTGCTCCTCGTCCCGCTTTCCCTCCCCGCCGAGGGCCCGTTCCGCAACCGCGACAATCCCGATCTGCACGACGAGGCCGAGGGCACCTATCCGATCCCGTATCACCTGCCCAAGCCGGCCGAGATTTCCGCCGTGCTCGAGCGCATCCACGCGAACCTCGACCGCGCCATGGCGACCAAGGTGGTCAACGCGAAGACGGGGGCCGAGATCACCGACCTTGCCGTCTTCAACGCCGACGCCGTGGCCTCGCAGGGTGATCGCGACGGCTTCCACGTGATGACCTACGCCACGGGCGTGACGCACGCCGGCATGCTGTCGGCGGCCGAGGCGACGGGTGACCCGCGCTACCGCGCCTTCGTGCAGCGCCACCTTGATTTCCTCGGCCGCACGATCCCGTATTTCCGCGCCCAGGCCGGGAAGATCGGCGCGGCCAACAGCAGCTACCGCCGGCTCTTCGACACCAACTCGCTCGATGACAGCGGCTCGATGACCGCGGCGCTGATCAAGGCGCGCCTCGCCGGCATCGGTCCGGACCTGCTGCCGGAGATCAGGCACTGGGCCGATTACATCCGCTACAAGGAGATCCGCCTCGCCGACGGCACCGTCGCCCGCCACCGCCCGCAGCCCGAGTCGCTCTGGGCCGACGACGCCTACATGTGCATCCCGGCCCTCGCGCAGATGGGCAAACTCACCGGCGACCGCGCCTGGTATGACGAGGCCGCCAAGCAGGCCGTGCAGCTCGCGCGTCACCTCTTCAATCCCGCCGTCGGTCTCTACATGCACGGCAGGCACATGAACCAGCCGCTCGTCGCCGAGTTCCGCTGGGGCCGCGCCAACGGCTGGGTCATCCTCGCCCAGTGCGAGCTGCTCGACGTGCTGCCCGAGGACCATCCGGCGCGGCCGGAGATCCTGGCCACCTACCGCCGCCACGTGCAGGCACTGGCCGGGCTGCAGTCCGGCGCCGGGCTCTGGCACCAGCTGCTCGACAAGTCCGACTCCTACCTTGAGTCCTCCGCCACCGCGATGTTCGTCTATGGCATCGCGCACGGCATCAACCGGGGCTGGATCAACGCCGCCACCTACGGGTCCGTCGCTCAGGCCGGCTGGCTCGGCCTCGCGGAGAAGGTGAATGCGCAGGGCCAGGTCGAAAGTTCCTGCGTCGGCACCACGCTGGCGAGCGACAGCGTCTATTACTACAACCGTCCCACCTCCGCGCACCACGGCCATGCCTACGGCCCCGTGTTGCTCGCCGGCGCCGAGATGATCCGCCTCTACCAGAACCAGGGGAAGCTCTTCGACATCAAGCTCCAGTTCCGCACCTACCACTTCGTGCCGGTGAAAAAGTAACTCCAGCCGGCGCGCGGCATCCTGGGTGGGAGGGGTTTTATACCCCGACTTGCTGGCGCCGGCATGGTGTCGGGGTATAAAACCCCTCCCACCTTGTCATGTCGTCAATTTCTGATGGATGCCCGGGTTGACGCCCTGAACCGCACTGACACGCTCCCCTTTGCTTGACCCCATGAGCCGCCTGATCCTTCGCCTCGCCTTGCTGTTGTCGTTGCTTGCCCCCGGCCTCCGGGCCGCCGGCCCGCACATCGTCCTCGTCGGCGATTCCACCGTGAATGACGGCGGCGGCTGGGGTTACGGCTTCCGGCAGTATGTGACGGAGGATGTCACGGTCACCAACCTCGCGCAGAACGGTCGCAGCTCGAAAAGTTTCCGCTCTGAAGGATTCTGGGACCAGGCGCTCGCCGCCAAGGGCGACTACTACCTGATCCAGTTCGGCCACAACGACCAGCCGGGCAAGGGCCCGGCCCGCGAGACGGACCCGGCCACGACCTATCCCGAAATCCTCGGGCGCTACATCGACGAAGTCCGCGCCCAGGGCGGCCGGCCGGTCCTGGTGACATCGCTCACGCGCCGGGTTTTCTCGAAGACCGACCCGAAACGCATCGCATCGACGCTCACCCCCTGGGCGGACGCGGTGAAGAAGCTCGGCGCGGCCAAAAATGTCCCGGTCATCGATCTCCACGCCCTGAGCATCGCGTTCTGCGAGGACCTCGGCCCGGAACGCACGGCCCGGTTCAATTTTCCCGATGCGGCCGGCAAGAACGACACGACCCACCTCCAGGGCGACGGCCGCGAGGCCTTTGCGCGGTTGGTCGTGAACGGACTGCGGCAGGCCGTGCCGGCGCTCGCCCCGTATCTGCGGGCCGGGCCGATCAGTCCGCTGACCCTCTGGTATCGGCAGCCGGCCACCCATTGGGTCGAGGCCCTGCCGGTCGGCAACGGCCGCCTCGGCGCCATGGTGTTCGGCGGGACCGCCCGGGAACGAATCCAGCTGAACGAGGACACGGTCTGGACCGGTGAGCCGCATGAATACCAGCACGAGGGGGCGGTGAAGTTTCTGCCCGAGCTCCGTCGCCTCCTCGCCGCGGGCCAACAGAAGGAAGCGCATGAACTCGGCATGAAGGAATTCATGAGCGTGCCGCTGCGCCAGAAGGCCTACCAGCCGTGCGCCGACCTCAACCTGGAGTTCCCCGGCCACGAGGCCGCGACCGACTATATCCGCACGCTCGATCTCGACACCGCCATCGCGACCGTGCGCTACAAGGTCGGCGGCGTGACCTACACCCGCGAGACTTTCGCCAGTTTTCCCGACCAGGTCATCGTGGTGCGTATTACCGCCGACCAGCCGGGCGCGCTCAACTTCACCGCGAGCCTGACGAGCCCCCACGCCGGGGCGACCGTCCGCCCGCTCGGCGTGAACGGACTCGCCGTCGCCGGGCAGGTCAAGGACGGGGCCATCAAATTCGAAGCCCAGCTGCAGGTGTTCGCGGAGTGGGGCAGTTACAGCATTGAGGACGGCACGATGAAAATCGCCGGCGTGACGGAGGTGATGTTCATCCTCGGGGCCGCGACCAACTTCAAGAATTACCACGATGTCACCGGACATCCGGACATTCTCGCGGGCATCCCCCTCGCCACCGCGTCGCACAAATCCTTCGAGGAAATGCGCGCGGCGCACGTCGCCGACCATCAGGCGTTGTTCCGCCGGGTATCGCTCGACCTCGGGCTGAGCGCCTCGGTCAAGCCGACCGACGAGCGCCTGCGGGCCGCCGACAAGGCCGCCGACCCCGCGCTCATCCCGCTTTATTTCCAGTTCGGCCGCTACCTGCTCATCGCCAGCAGCCGGCCGGGCGACCAGCCGGCCAACCTGCAGGGCGTGTGGAACCAGGACCTCAACCCGGCCTGGGGCGGCAAATACACCGTGAACATCAACACGGAGATGAACTACTGGCCGTCCGAGGTGGCCAACCTCGCCGAGTGCGCCGAGCCGCTTTACGCGATGATCGACGACCTGCGGGTCAGCGGCGCCAAGGTCGCGCGGGCCCACTACGGCGCGCGCGGCTGGGTGCTGCACCACAACACCGACCTCTGGCGCGGCGCTGCCCCGATCAACAATTCCAACCACGGCATCTGGCCCACGGGCGGGGCCTGGCTGACGCGGCACCTGTGGGAACATTATCTGTTCAGCGGCGATCGCGACTTCCTCGCGCGGCGCGCCTATCCGGCGATGAAGGAGGCGGCGTTGTTCTTCGTGGACTATCTCGTGCCGGACCCGAAGACCGGCTGGCTCGTCAGCGGTCCGTCCAACTCGCCCGAGCAGGGCGGCCTGGTGATGGGCCCGACGATGGACCACCAGATCATCCGCGCGCTCTTCCAGTCAGCCGCCCAGGCGGCGGGGATCCTCGGCGTCGACGCGGACTTCGCGCAGCAGCTCCGCACGATGCACGCGCAGATCGCGCCCAACCAGGTCGGCAAGCACGGCCAGTTGCAGGAGTGGATGGAAGACGTGGATGACCCGGACAACAAGCACCGCCACGTCTCGCACCTCTGGGGCGTCTTCCCGGGCAATGAAATCCGCCCGGCCGAGCCGAAAATTTTCAACGCGGCGAAACAGTCGCTGCGGTTCCGGGGCGACGATGGCACCGGCTGGTCGCTGGCGTGGAAGATCAACTTCTGGGCGCGCTTCCTCGACGGCGACCAGGCGCATCGCATGCTCCTCCGGCAGCTGGACTTCGTCGATCCGCTCGAGCCGCAGAATTCCTCCCACGGCGGCACCTACCCGAACCTGTTCGACGCGCACCCGCCGTTCCAGATCGACGGCAACTTCGGCGCGGTGTCCGGCATCAGCGAGATGCTGCTCCAGTCGCACCTCGGCGAGATCAACCTGCTGCCGGCGCTGCCGGCCGCCTGGCCCGACGGCAGCGTGAAGGGCCTGCGCGCCCGCGGCGGCTTCGAGGTCGATCTCCAGTGGCGCGCCGGGAAACTCGTCAGCGCCACCGTCCGGTCCCTCGCCGGCAGTCCCGCGGTGCTGCGTTATGGCGGCGTGACGCACGAACTGAAACTCGCGCGCGGCGAAAACTTCACATGGGACGGAAAATGAAAATTGAGCGGTTCGACGGTGGGAGGGGTTTTACACCCCGACTCCCGCATATCCGCATTCTGTCGGGGTATGAAACCCCTCCCACCGTGAAATACCTCGGCCTGATGCTGTTTCTGTCGGTTTGCGCTGCCGCCCGTGCGATCGAACCAGGTTTCCATTCCGACATCGAATACGGGCAGGCGGCCGGCGTCAGCCTGCGGCTCGACGTGAACGTGCCGGCGGGCGACGGCCCGTTCCCCGTCGCCCTCCTCGTGCACGGCGGCGGCTGGGGCGGCGGCGACAAGGCCAACGTCGGCAGCGAAGGCAAGGGCGCGGACATCACGCCGTGGTTCGCCCCGCTCACGGCGGCGAAATTCACCTGGTTCTCCATCAACTACCGCCTGGCCCCCGCGCACCGCTGGCCGGCGTGCTTTGAGGATGTGTTGACCGCCATCCGGTGGGTGAAGGTCCATGCGCAGGAATTCAAGGGCGACCCCACGCGCATCGTCATCTTCGGCCACTCGGCCGGCGGTCACCTCGCGACGCTCGCCGGGGTGCTCGGCGAGGGCGACACGCGCGTCCAGGCCGTCGTGGGCTACGCGCCGGTCACGGACTTCGAGTTCGAGCTGCCGGCCCGCGGCGGGCTCAGTCCGTCGCTGCAGAATCTGCACAACCAGCCGAAGGAGCCGAATCCCGTGTCGCTCGCCCTCCTGCGCGAGACCGCGCCGATCAATCACGTGCAGCCCGGCCTGCCGCCGTTCCTGCTGCTGCATGGCGACGCCGACCAGACCGTGCCCTACCAGACCTCGGTGAATTTCCAGGCGAAGCTGCGCGCGGCCGGCGTGACCTGCGACCTCATCACGCTGCCCGGCGCCGGTCACGGACTGTCAAATTGGGAAACCTTTGCCCCGGATTACACCGACCGCATGGTGGCGTGGCTGCGGGAGAAATTGAAATAATCGTGTTTCGTCGCAACTGGTGGGAGGGGTTTTACACCCCGACTGCGAACGCGGCTTCAGCCCCGTCGGGGTGTAAAACCCCTCCCACCTAAACATCCCAATCCCCCGGAATCTCAAAATGCGCCACCAACTAATTCTTCTCTCGCTGGCCGTCCTGATTTCGGTGCGCGCTGGTGCGCACCAACCCGCCTGGCAGTCCGACCTCGGCGACGGCACCTACCAGAACCCGGTGCTGCACGCCGACTACTCCGATCCCGACGTTGTGCGGGTGGGGGAGGACTACTGGATGACCGCCTCGAGCTTCAGTCACGTGCCGGGCCTGCCGGTGCTGCACTCGCGCGACCTCGTGAACTGGACGCTCATCACGCACGCGCTGCCGAAGCTCGTGCCGGAGGACGTGTTCCGCACACCGCAGCACGGCAAGGGCGTGTGGGCGCCGGCCATCCGCCACCACGCCGGCAAGTTCTGGATCTATTATCCCGACCCGGATTTCGGCATCTATCTTGTCACCGCCACCGATCCGCGCGGTCCGTGGAGCGCGCCAGTGTTGGTGAAGGGCGGCCGCGGCCTCATCGATCCTTGCCCACTGTGGGATGACGACGGCCGCGTTTACCTCATCCACGGCTGGGCCAACAGCCGCGCCAACGTGAAAAACGTGCTCACGATGCTCGAGCTCAACGCCGAGGGCACGAAGGTCATCGACGACTTCGGCTACGTCATCAACGGCGACAAGCTGCCCAACTACACGACGCTGGAGGGCCCCAAGCTGCTCAAGCGCAACGGCTGGTATTACGTCTTCGCGCCGGCGGGCGGCGTCTCCACCGGCTGGCAGTCGGTGTTCCGCGCAAGGAATATCCGCGGTCCCTACGAGGACCGCATCGTGCTCGCCCAGGGCAAGTCACCGGTCAACGGCCCGCATCAGGGCGCGCTCGTCGACACGCCCTCCGGCGAGTCCTGGTTCCTGCATTTCCAGGACAAGGAGGCTTATGGCCGCATCGTGCATATGCAGCCGGTGCGCTGGGAGAATGACTGGCCGCTGATGGGCACCGGTGTCGCGACCGGCGCCACCAAGGGTGAACCCGTATTGCGCCACAAAAAGCCCAATGTAGGGCCGTCGCTGGTCGACGCGCTGGTCGCCGTCCCGGCGACCTCCGACGATTTCAGTTCGCCCACGCTCGGCCTCCAGTGGCAGTGGCAGGCGAATCCGGGCCAGGATTGGTTCGCGCTCACGGCGAAGCCCGGTTCGCTGCGGCTCCTCGCGCAGCCCGAGCCGAAACCCGGCAACCTTTACGATGCGCCGTTCCTGCTCATGCAGAAATTCCCGGCGTTGGAATTCAGCATGACGACCGTGCTTGAAGCATCCACGGCGGCGCAGTCCGGCCTGATCGTTTTCGGTTATGATTACGCGTGGATCGGCCTCCGCGACGGAAAGCTGGTGCAGGTCACCGTCATGAAAGCTTCGGAAAAACCGGTGATGACGGAGAAAATGGCGGCGGAGAAAGTCACCGGCCCCGTGCACCTGCGCGTCACCGTGACCGACGGCGGCAGGTGTCGCTTCAGCTACAGCACGGACGGTCAGGCCTTCACGCCGCTCGGCGATGTCTTCACCGCCAGCGTCGGCCGCTGGGTCGGCGCCAAGGCCGGGCTTTTCGCCGCGGGCGACCGCGGCACCCACGCGGATTATGACTCATTTGTGGTCGGTCCGGCGGTGAAATAATCCTTTTACGATTTTGGCGTAATCGGGGCTGGCCAGCGGCGTCTGCCGGTTATCCGATTTCCTTTTGCGCCCATTCCCGTCCATCGTCCTCCGCCTGCTCCTGGTCGCCCTGCTGCCGGGCGCACGGCTGCCCGCCCAGACCACGCCCGCGGTGGACCCGGCGATCGCCCTGCCCAAGTTTGAGGTGAAGGAGCACACGGCGGACGACGGGTATGACGCCACCGGCATGGGCTCGCACGAGGAGGACCTGCGCAGCGCCCCGTTCGCCAACGAGCTGACCATGGTGGATCTCGACGCCGAGGAGGGGCTCAGCCTGGAGACCGCGGCGGAGCTGGCCGCCATCAGCACGACCTCGCCCGCCGCGGTCGCCGCCGGCGAGGAACGGCTGAACCTGCGCGGCTTCCCGACGCCGACCCTGCGCAACGGTTTCATCCAGATCGGCATCCTCGAGACGCTGAACGTCGGCAAGACGGTCGTCATCCAGGGCCCGCTGGTGCCGGTGCTGGGCCGCGCGGCCCCGGGCGGCATCCAGGATTTCATCACCACGCGGCCGCAGGCGAAGAACCGCAACCGGCTGGACGTCTCGGCCAGCACCCTGCAGCGGCAGAAGCTTTCGGCGGAGGCCACCGGCACCCTGCGCAAGAACAAGCTCTGGCACCGCGTCGCCGTGGACTGGTCGCGCCGGACCGGCCCGGAGGAATTCGTGCGCGAGCAGGACCTGTTTGTCAGCGGCGCGCTCACGGTGAAACACAGCCGCGCCTCCAGCAGCCTCATCAGCGTCGATTACCGCCGGCTCGACGCCGGGGTGACGCCCGGCATCCCCGAATACAAGACCAGCGCCGGGCAGAAGGTGCTCGGGCCCTACCTGCCGCTGGCGCATTTCAACGCCAACGGACCCGACGCCGGCGTGCTGCGCCAGAGCCTCGTGGTCGGCGCGCAGTTCGAAAGCCAGCTCAACCGCACGCTGGCCCTGCGCGCCGCCGTCGAGGGCTGGTGGCGCTCGATCGACCAGGACCGCTTCACCACGTCGCAGCTGGTGCTCGACACCGGGCTTTTCGAGGGCACGCGCGAGCCGCGCCACCTCGAGCAGCGCCAGCACGCCCTGGCCACGCACGTCGAGCTGACGGCGCGCTTCCGCACGGGCAAGCTCGAGCACAAGCTCCTCGGCTACGCGGGCATGACCTGGGGCGACTACGAGCGCGGCGAGCGGGCGCTGTCGACCGCCGACCGCAACGCCCTGCCGCTGTCGGTGCGCCGTTTCAACCCGGCGGCGCCGGACTATTTTTTTCCGGAGTTCAGCGAGGCGCTCTACTCGCGCATCCTGTCCGACCGCGGCGAGGCCGCCCGCTACACCTCGGCGGAGGTCAGCGACCGCGTGGCCTTCGCCCGCGGCCGCACGGTGCTGACGACCGGCCTGCGGCTCGACGAGGTGGACCTGGCGGTGGACGACCGCCGCGCCACGGCGCCGATGCCGCACACCCGCGACCGCACGGCGCAGCTGAGCTACCACGCCGGCGTCAACCACCAGCTGGTCCGCAACCGCGTGCTCGCCTTCGCGAGCGTGAGCACGGCCTTCGATCCTTCCACGCCGGTGGACGCACGCACCGGCCGCATCCAGGAGAACGAGACGACGATCGGCTACGAGGGCGGGGTGAAGGGCCGCAGCCGCGCCGGGCGGTTCGATTATTCCGCGTCGGCCTTCCTGCTCTACAACCGGCACATCGCCCGCCGCAACCCGCTCTACGACGACCCGGTGTTTGACGCCAACCAGACCCAGCCGCAGCTCGTCGCCGCCGGTGAGGAACGTTTTGCCGGCGTCCGCACGGAGCTCCGCTACAAGCTGTCCGACACCTGCAACGTGGCCTTCCGCGGGGTGCACCTCGAGGCCATCACGACCCGCTCGCCGGCGCTCGGGCCGGAAGTGGGCCAACAGATCGCGCGCCTGCCGGAGGACACCGCGACCGCCCAGTTCCGCTACACGCCGCCGAAGGGTGCGGGCGTCAATTGGGGCGCGAGCCTCAGCTACATCGGTTCGTATGTCGCCAACTACGAGGACGCCAAGCGCGCCTACCTGGCCTATCCCGGCTACGGCCTGCTGGGCCTGAATGCGGGCTATGCGTGGAAGCGCGGACCGCGGCAGTTCAACGTCGGGCTCAACCTGCGCAACGCGCTCGACCGCGACCTCCTGGCCACCAACGCCCGGGTCGGCGCCGGTCGCGAGCTGGGGTTCTCGGCGCGGGTCAATTTCTGAGGCGCATCAGCGATTTTCTTTGTTTGGGTGGGAGGGTTTTACACCCCGACGGTTTGAGGTGGTTGCTGGTGTCTACGCCGGCGATAGCGTCGGTGTGGAAACCGACGCCTACCTTGTCGGGGCGTAAAGACCCTCCCGCCGAAATCCAAAATGCACCGTTGTCCTCTGAAATTAGGACACGTGCGACCCGGTCGGGGCTTGCCGTGCAGGGAGGAACCTAATTCCATGATTACCCGCTTGTTTCATAGGTGAACATTACACCGGCCCGGCACCAGAGACCCCCTTATCCGCGATGAACAATCCTGATTATCTCAACCAACTGTTCGGACTAACTGGCAAGGTGGCCGTCGTCATCGGCGGCACCGGCGAACTCTGCGGCGCGATGGCCGAGGGCCTCGCGGGTGCGGGCGCCGAGGTCGTCCTCGTCGGCCGCAGCCTCGAGAAGGCCGAGGCCCGCCTGAAGAAGATCGCTGCGGCCGGCGGCAAGGCGTGGTTCCACGCCGCCGAGGCCACCAGCAAGGCGGAGGTCGAGGGCCTGCGCGACGCCGTCCTGAAGCGCTCCGGCCGCATCGATATCGTCGTCAACGGCGCGGGCATCAACTCCGCCACGCCGTTCTTCGACATCACCGAGGAGGAGTTCGACCGCATCGTGCGCGTGAACCTCAAGGGTGTGTTCCTCGGCTGCCAGGTTTTCGGCAAATACCTCGTCGACCAGGGCCAGGGCGGCTCGATCATCAACCTCGGCTCGATGTCCGGCGTCGTGCCGCTGTCGCGCGTGTTCACCTACTCGGCGACCAAGGGCGCCGTGCACAACCTCTCGCTCAACCTCGCCCGCGAGTGGGCCCCGGCCCGGGTGCGCGTCAACGTCCTCGTCCCCGGCTTCTTCCCGGCGGAGCAGAACAAGAAGATCCTCAACCCCGACCGCGTCGCCAGCATCATGGGCCACACCCCGATGAAGCGCTTCGGCGAGGCCCGCGAGCTCATCGGCGCCACCCTCCTGCTCGCCTCCGACGGCGCGGGTTCCTTCATCACCGGCGAGGAACTCATCGTCGACGGCGGCTACCACGCCATGACGATCTGATTTTCGTGTCTTGAACTTTGGAGGGCCGGCCTCCCGGCCGGCCGCGGTCGGTCAGGAGACCGACCCTCCACCAAACCAATTAGCTCCAAGTACGCCATCAACGCCTTCCTCCTCCAGCACAACCTGCGCATCGCGTCGAATCCCTGCGTCAGCCCCGACTTCTGCCTCGACTGGCCCGCGTTGTCGGCCGACGTCAGGGCCGGCCGGACCTGCGAGTATGCCAAGAGCCGCTTCGCCACCAAGGCGGGCGAGTTCACCCTTGTCGAGAACGCCGCGGGCGACTGCGCCTGGAAACTCCATGGCGCGGGCAGCCCGCTGGCCGATGGCGTCAGCCACGGCGGCGCGACCTACTTCCCCGCCTCCTGGGCCAACCTGCTCAAGCTCAAGAACCTCGTCCAGGAGCACGACGCGGGCTCCACGATCTTCCCGACCGCCGGCGCCAAACTTGGCAAGTCCACCCTCGGCGTCGGCGCGCGTTTCACGACGCTGCACTGGCCGGCCGTCGAGTGGGCGATGAGCGCCCTCGAGGTGGGCCTGACCGCCAACCAGAATTCCATCCCGCGCGAGCTCGTCTATGACGTCGACGCCATGCTCGGCCACCGGCTCGACACCGTGCCGTTCCCCTTCATCGGCACCAATGTCCCGGAGGGCCACCAGGGCCAGAGCGTCGAGGGCATGAGCCACGGCTGCGTGCTCTCCAAGCTCAAGACCGGCTTCCACCACCGCAAGATCGCCTGGTCCTTCAACGCCGACCACCAGCCCATCGGCGGCAAGTTCGACGTCCGCGAGGACGCCCTCGTCAAGGGCTGCCTCCTCGCCAGCTACATCACCTTCGACCTCTCGCCCGAGCTCGCGCTCAACCAGCCGGCCAGGGTCGCCGACATTCCGGCCGACGTCGTCAGCCAGACCCGCGCGCGGGTCGCCGCCGCCGGCCTGAAGCTCGATGACGCCGCCTTCAACGCGTTGCTCGCGACCGTCTGGACGCCGATGCTGAAGATGAAGCGCCGCGACGAAAAATACGCCGCCGCCCGCAAGGCCGCGTTCACCACCGATGTGGGTCGCAAGTATCTCCGCGAGCTCTCCATCGACGAGCTGCCCGGTCTGACCACGCCCGAGACCACCGCCATCATGCTCGCCCTGTGCGAGGTGCTCGGCATGCCCGTCAACTTCGTGGCCCCGGCCTTCGGCTTCCAGAAGAACACGCCGTATCCGGACAACGCCGCGCTGAAGAATCTCATCGAGGCCCAGTGGGGCGTCTGCAAGCAGTTCGGCGTTTCCATCGGCTTCCACTCCGGTTCCGGCAAGTCGGCCGAGAACTACCAGGTCATGGGCCGGGTCACGGGCAGTGCGCTCGAGATCAAGACCAGCGGCCGCTACACCTACGAGATGGGCGTCGCGATCTCGCAGTCCAAGAACCCGGCCGACGCCGCCCTTTGGCAGGACTGGTATAAGTTCACGGTCGACATGTCCGTTGCCGGCGCCTTCAGCACCGACGCCACCGAGCAGAAGATGGCCCGCCTCTTCGTCACCACGTCGCTTGAGAATCATGGAGGCGGGACGCCCTCGTCCCGCAACGAGCCGCGGGGTGGGGGCACCCCGCCTCCAGACGTCTTTGCCTCGCCCGCCACCTGCCGCGCCGCCCTCGAGGCGCTCCCGCCCTCGGCCGAGCACATGATCTTCTTCGAATACAACTTCCTCTACGTGCTCGCCGCCGGCGGCCGGCCAGAGAAGTCCGCGCTCGGCGATCACACCCCCGCCGGCTACCAGCAGCGCGCCCGCTTCTACGCCGTCAGCGCCGAGACCCGCCTGCTGTTCGCGAAGCGCATCGCCGCCTACCTGATCTTCCTCGCCGAGAACACCGGCCTGGCGACCAAGGAACGCTGCGCCGCCACCCGCAAGCTGCTCGCGAGCTACACCACCCTCGACGCGATGCTCAACGACATCAGTCGATGATAGTAGCGACTAGCGGGTAGTGAGTAGCGAGCATACCCGCCGCCGCTTTTTCTACCCACTACTCGCTACCCGCTACTCACTACTTCCTCCCATGTCCCGCCCCTTCATCCACGACGACTTCCTGCTCCAGACCGACGCCGCCCGCGACCTGTATCACAACTTCGCGAAGGCCGAGCCGATCTTCGACTACCACTGCCACCTCCCGCAGGCGCTGATCGCGAACAACCACCAGTTCGCCGACCTCTCCGAGATCTGGCTGGGGGGCGACCACTACAAGTGGCGGGCCATGCGTTCCAACGGCGTGTCGGAGCGCGTCTGCACCGGCGACGCCTCGCCGCGCGAGAAGTTCGACGCCTGGTGCGCCGCCGTGCCCAACACCCTCGGCAACCCGCTCTACCACTGGTCGCATCTCGAGTTGAAGCGCTACTTCGGTATCGACGACATCATCAGCCCGAAGTCCGCCGATGCCATCTGGAGGCAGGCCAACGCCAAGCTGGCCGGCATGCGCGTCCATGACATCCTGGCCGCCAACCAGGTCGCCGTCATCTGCACGACCGACGACCCGGCCGACCCGCTCACCGACCACGCGAAGATCGCGAAGCTCGGCATCAAGACCAAGGTCTACCCGACCTTCCGTCCCGACAAGGCCCTCGGCGTGAACGCCCCCGCCGCCTATAACGCCTGGCTCGAGAAGCTCGCCGGCGAGGCGAAGACGCCCATCAAGACCTTCGACGATCTGCTCACCGCCCTCAAGAAGCGCCACGCCGACTTCCATGCCGTCGGCGGCCGGTTGTCCGACCACGGCCTGGAGACCGCGCTGGCCGAGCCCTGCACGCCCGCCGAGGCCACGGCCATCTTTGACGCGGCCCGCGCCGGCAAGGCCGCCTCGCCCGCCGACTGGGCGAAGTTCGGCTCCTACCTCATGCTCGAGTTCGGCCGCTGGGACGCGAAGGCCGGCTGGACCAAGCAGCTCCACCTCGGCGCGCTGCGCAACAACAACACCCGCCTGCTCAAGGCCCTCGGGCCCGACACCGGCTTCGACAGCATCGGCGACTTCCCGCAGGCCCGCTCGCTCAGCCGCTACCTCGACGCGCTCGACTCGACCGCCGAGCTGCCGCGCACCGTGCTCTACAACCTGAACCCGGCGGACAACTACGCCTTCGCGACGATGATCGGCAATTTCCAGGACGGCTCCGTCGCCGGCAAGATGCAGTTCGGTTCCGGCTGGTGGTTCCTCGACCAGAAGGAGGCGATGGAGTGGCAGCTCAACGCCCTCGCGAACCTCGGCCTGCTCAGCCGCTTCGTCGGCATGCTCACGGACTCGCGCAGCTTCCTCAGCTACACGCGCCACGAGTATTTCCGCCGCGTGCTGTGCAACCTGCTCGGCGGCCTGATCGAGCGCGGCGAGATCCCCTACGACCGCGGGCAGGTCGGCGGCATGGTCAAAAACATCTGCTTTGCCAACGCCCGCGCCTACTTCCGCCTCGGCTTGGATCCCGCCTACGCCGGCTGAGCCGGCCGCCGGCCGGAAATGATTGTCGTTTACATGTCGCGGCCACCGGGCGCATCGTAGCGCGCTATTCCGATAGCCCGCCCATGGCCAGTCTCACCGA
Organism: Lacunisphaera sp.; assembly: GCA_041909435.1. Taxonomy (GTDB): domain Bacteria; phylum Verrucomicrobiota; class Verrucomicrobiia; order Opitutales; family Opitutaceae; genus Lacunisphaera. The sequence goes on along the minus strand of JAYRDK010000009.1, from coordinate 49,441 downwards.
TGTAGCCCGCCACGCCAAGGTCTCGATCGCGACCGTGTCGCGCGTGATCAACAACTCCGACAAGGTGGTGCCGGAGACGCGCGCGCTGGTGCACAAGGCGATGGCCGAGCTCGGCTTCAAGCCCAACCGCGTCGCCCGCCGGCTCCGCCAGAAGGGCGGTTTCCGCCACCTGCTGGGCCTCATCATCCCCGACATCCAGAACCCCTTCTTTGCGGAAATGGCCCGCGGCGTGGAGGACGTCGCTTATGCCAACAAGTTCGCCGTGATGCTCTGCAACTCGGACGAGGACCTGATGAAGGAGGAGTTTTATATCGACGTCCTGCAGTCGGAGTCGGTCGACGGCATCATCCTGCCGCCCATCAGCGAGCGCGACCCGGTGGTGCTGAAACTCATCGAGAGCGGCGTGCCGGTGGTGACGGTGGATCGCAGCCTGACGCACCGCGCCATGGACAAGGTGGAGGTCGACAACCGCCGCGGCGCCTTTGAGGCCGTCGACCACCTCATCAAGCTGGGGCACCGCCGCATCGGCCTGATCGCAGGCCGGCTCAATGTTTCCACCAGCCGCGAGCGGCGTCTCGGCTACGATGACGCCATGGCCGCGCACAAGCTGCCGGTGACGCCCGAATACATCCGCGGCGGTGACTTCAAGCAGGCGAGCGGCCTCGCCATGGCGGAGGAACTCCTGGCCCTGCCGTCTCCGCCCACCGCGCTGTTCGTGCTCAACAATCTCATGACCGTGGGCGCGCTCGAGGCGATCCACCGCCGGAAGCTGAGAATCCCGAAGGACATCGCCGTGATCGGCTTCGACGACCTGCCTTGGGCCGAGGCGCTCGATCCGCCACTCACGGTGGTGCGCCAGCCCGCCTACGAGGTCGGACAAGCCGCGGCGGAATTGCTGCTGAAGCGTTTGGAGGACCCGAAACGGGCTGAAACGCACCTCAAGCTTCTGCCGAAGCTTGTTCTCAGAAGCTCTTGCTAAATAACGGATAGTGACACTATCGGGGATTATTTTAAGCCAAGGTAAACGTTTACATTGATTTCTCCGCAAAGTCTGTCCAATAAAACTTCCATATGCCCCTTACCCCCCTTGGGCGGCTTCATTCCCTTCGCGTCTGGTCCGGCCTGTTGCTCGGCGTGTTCGTATTTGCCGGGCCTTTGCCGGCCGACACCGGCGCGACTCCGTCGAAGCTGGCGGTGGTCATTTCCATCGACCAATTCCGCGCGGATTACCTGGTCCGCTTCCGACCGTATTTCGGGGAGGGTGGCTTCAAGCGCCTGCTGGAGGGCGGGGCGGATTTCCGGAACAACCACTACCGTCATGCCGTGACGAAGACCGCGCCCGGTCACGCCACCATCCTGAGCGGCGTTCACGCCGACGTGCACGGCATCATTGCCAACGAATGGATCGACCGCGCGACGTGGCAGCAGATCGAGTCGGTCGAGGATCCGGCGTTTCCGCTCGTCGGGGCCGCCGCGGTCGCCGGCCGCTCGCCCGGCGGGGTGCTGGAGGCCAAGACCGGCCGTTCGCCGCGGAACTTTCTCGCGACCACGGTGGGCGACCAGCTGAAGCTGCGTTTCGGGTCCCGCTCGAAGGTTTTCGCCGTCGCCCACAAGGATCGCTCGGCGATCCTCATGGGTGGCAAGCTGGCGGACGCCGCCTACTGGATCAACGGCGGACGCTTTGTGACCTCCACCTATTACCGCGGGCAGTTGCCGGACTGGGTGACCGCCTTCAACGCCCAGGGTCGGATCGATGCGCGCTTCGGGCAGACTTGGGACCGCCTGCTGGCGCCGGAGATTTACGACGCGGTGCAGGGGCCGGACGAAGCCCCGGGAGAAAACACGGACTTTGGTTTCAGCCGCACCATGCCCAAGAAAGTCGACGGCGGCCGTCCGCAGCTTTCGCCGCAATTCTACGAGGCCTTTGAGAACGACCCGGCGGCCTCGCAGGTTGTGGCTGACTTCGTGAAGGAGGCCATCAAGCACGAACAGCTCGGCCGGCACGCGAACACCGACCTGCTGTGCGTGGGCTTCTCGCAGATCGACAAGGTCGGCCATTCCTACGGGCCGGACAGCCATGAACTCATGGATTCCATCCTGCGCCTGGATCGCGTGCTGGCGGATCTCCTGGCGTATCTGGACGCCGAGGTCGGCCTCGCGCATTGCGTGGTCGTCCTGACCGCCGATCACGGGGCCAGCCCGCTGCCGGAGCATGTGCAGGCGCTGCGCCCCGAAATCCCGGCCGGCCGGCTCGATACCGCAGCGCTGGACCAGCAGGTGAATGCGGCCCTCGACCGGGCCTACGGTCCGCTGCCGGCCGACGACTACTGGTGTCTGCGCGACAACTTCGGTTATCACCTCCGTCCATCGGCGCTCCGGACGAAGAAAGTGGCGCTGGCTGAGGCGGCGCGCGTGGTAAAGCAGGTGCTGCTGGCCTGGCCGCAGATCGCGACCGCCTTCACGGCTGACGAGGTGATCGCAATGGTGCCCGAGGGCGATCTGCTGCCCGCGGCTTCGCGGCGCAGCTTCTTCCCGGGGCGCAGCCAGGATGTGATCTTCGTGCTCAAGCCCTACTTCATGGACCGCCCGAGGAGCGGCACCAATCACGGCACACCCTACGACTACGACACGCATGTGCCCCAGTTGTGGTTTGGCGCGGGCGTGACGCCCGGGATCCATGTTGAACGGACCGGCGTCGATGATCTCGCCCCGACACTCGCCGGCCTGCTCGGGGTGCCGCGTCCGCCCCAAGCGCAGGGCCGCCGCCTTTTCTGATCTTCCGCCCCATGAACCCCGCCCCCGCCATCCTCCAGATGAAAGGCATCGCCAAGCGATACCCCGGAGTGGTTGCGCTCGACGGCGTTGATCTCGAGGTGCGCCGCGGCGAGGTGCACATCCTGCTGGGCGAAAATGGCGCGGGCAAATCCACGCTCATGAAGATCCTTGCCGGCGCGGTGCAGCGCGACGCGGGCACGATCGCCCTCGATGGCCGCGAGTGCGGACTGGCGTCCCCGCGGGAGGCCCAGGCGGCCGGGGTGAGCATCATTTACCAGGAGTTCAACCTCGTGCCGCACCTGACGGTGGCGGAGAACATCTTCCTCGGTCGCGAGCCGCGCGGGAAGGTGCCCGGGCTCATCGGCGGGGCGCGCATGCAGGCCGACGCGGCCCGGTTGCTGGGCGAACTGGAGGTCGGCATCGATCCCGCGGCCGTCGTCGCGCACCTCGGCGTGGCCGAGCAGCAGATGGTCGAGGTTGCCAAGGCGCTCTCCATCGACGCCCGGATTTTGGTGATGGACGAGCCCACGTCGGCGCTGTCCGACAAGGAGATCACCCGGCTCTTCAAGGTCATCCGGGCCCTGCGTGCGCGCGGCGTGGCAATCATCTACATCTCGCATCGGATGGAGGAGCTGTTCCAGATCGGCGATCGCGTCACCGTCATGCGCGACGGCCGCTACATCGCCACGCGCGAGATCCCGAAGACCACCATGCCCGAGCTGGTCAGCCTCATGGTAGGCCGGGATCTGACGGAGCATTTCCCCAAAAAGGCCGTGGCGCCCGGCGAGGAGCTGCTGCGGGTCGAGCATCTTTCCCGCGCCGGCGTGCTGCATGACATCTCATTGACGCTCCATCGCGGCGAAGTGGTCGGCTTGGCCGGCTTGATGGGCTCCGGCCGCACCGAGCTGGCCCGCGCCATTTTCGGCGCTGATCCCGTTACCGCCGGCCGGGTGACCGTGAAGGGCCGCGAGGTGACCGTCGGTTCGCCGCAGCGCGCCATCGGCCTCGGGCTCGGCTTGCTCACGGAGGATCGCAAGCGCCAGGGTCTTGTCCTCTGCCTGGATATCCGGGCCAACACCTGCCTCGCGAGTGTCGACCGCTTCAGCACGGCCGGCGTGGTGGACGGCGGTCGCGAGATGGCGGCGGCGCAAAAACTTTCCACCGACCTGCGCGTCAAGACCCCCGGCCTGCACCAGCGGGTCGTCAACCTCAGCGGCGGCAACCAGCAGAAGGTCGTCCTCGCCAAGTGGCTGTGCTGCGAGGCGGACATCCTGATCTTCGACGAGCCGACGCGCGGCATCGACGTCGGGTCGAAAGTCGAGATCTACCAGCTCATCAACCGTCTCGCCGCCGAGGGGAAGGCCATCCTCATGATCTCCTCCGAGCTGCCCGAGGTCCTCGGCATGAGCGACCGCATCCTGGTGATGAACCGCGGGCGCATCGCCGGCGAGTTCACCGCCGCCGAGGCCACCCAGGAGAAGATTTTGCACTGCGCCCTCGGCGCCCACGCCGCATGAAACTTCCCCCCGTCATCGCCCGCCATGCCCGCCAGTTCGGCACCTTCGCCGTGTTTGTGGTCCTGTGTGCCGTCATCAGCGTGCTCACGCCGCATTTCTTCACGGTCACCAACCTGCTCAACGTGGCGCAGCAGACCGTCATCAACGCCCTCATTGCGGTCGGCCTGACCTACGTGATCATCTCGGGCGGCATCGACCTGTCGGTCGGCTCCATCCTGGCCTTTTCCGGCGTAGTGATGGCCCACACCCTCCGGCTGGGCTGGCCGCTGCCGCTGGCCATCCTCGCGGGCGTCGGGGTCGGCGCGGGCTGCGGCCTGGTCAACGGCCTGCTCATCTCCTACGGCCGCCTCCCGCCCTTCATCGCCACGCTGGGCATGATGAGCGTGGCGCGCGGCGGCGCCCTGCTCGCCACCGACGGCCGGCCGGTGTCGGGTTTCGACGAGTCCTTCCGCTGGCTGGCCACGGGCGAGATCGCCGGCGTGCCCGTGCCCGTCGTCATCATGGTGCTGGTCTATGCGGCGGCGCACCTGGTGCTGCAGCGGACCAAGTTCGGCCGCTACACCTACGCGATCGGCGGCAACGAGGAGGCCTCGCTGCTCTCGGGCGTGCCCGTGCGGCTCTACAAGATCGGCATCTACGCCGTGTGCGGCGGGCTGGCGGCCTTGTCCTCCGTGTTGCTCACCGCGCGGCTCAATTCGGCGCAGCCCATCGCCGGCCTCAGCTATGAGCTCGATGCCATCGCGGCGACCGTCATCGGCGGCACGAGCCTGATGGGCGGGCAGGGCTCTGTCATCGGGACCCTGATCGGGGCGCTCATCATGGGTGTCCTCCGCAACGGCCTCAACCTGCTCGGCGTGTCCTCCTTCATCCAGCAGGTCGTCATCGGCCTCGTCATCATCGCGGCCGTGCTGCTCGACACTTTCTTCAAGCAATCGAAACGCTAACCCCATCCCCATGAAAAAGATTCTCCCCCTGTTCGTCACGGCCCTCGTGTTCGCCGGCTGCGGCCGCCAGGCCGACAGCACCGCCGGCGCCGCCCCGGCCGCTCCCGGCAAGCCGGTCGTCGCGCTCGTCGTCAAGACCCTGAACCATCCCTTCTTCATCGACATGCAGCGCGGCGCCGAGGAGGCCGCCAAGGCCGCCGGCGTCGAGCTCATTGTCCAGGCCGCCGAGCGCGAGATCGACGTCGAACGCCAGATGCAGATCATCGAGAACCTCATCCAGCGGAAGGTGAGCGCGCTCGTGGTCGCACCCAGCGGCTCGCGCGAGATCGTGCCGGTCGTGGTGAAGGCCAACCAGGCCGGGATCCCGCTGCTTGTCGTCGACACCCGCGTCGACGCCCCGGCGCTCAAGGCCGCCGGCGGCCAGACCGCCACGTTCATCGGTTCAGACAACTACGAGGGCGGCAAGCTGGCCGGCGAGTTCATGGTCCAGAAAATGGGGGGCAAGGCGCGCATCGCCGTCCTCGAGGGCATCCCGGGACATGAGACCGGTGACGCGCGGCTCCGTGGCTTCCGCGACGCGCTCAAGGGCAGCCCCGGCATGGAGATCGTCGCCTCGCAGCCGGCCAACTGGGAGCGCGACCAGGGCTACAATGTTTTCCAGAACATCATGCAGGCACATCCCGACGTGAACGCGATGTTTGCGGCCAATGACCTCATGGCCCTCGGTGCCCTCGAGGCCATCGCCGCCGGCGGCAGGGCCGGCAAGATCACCGTCGTCGGCTTCGACGCCCTGGATGAGGCGCGGGCCGCCGTGAAAAAGGGCACGATGGCCGGCACCGTCGCGCAGGATCCCGCCCAGATGGGCCGCGTCGGCGTCGAGTGGGCTGCCCGCGTGCTGAAGGGCGAGACCCCGCCCGCCGACATCGCTGTCCCGATCCAGTTCGTAAAGTAACTTCCTCCTCCTATGAACAAGCCAATCAACATCGGTGTCGTGGGGCTCGGCCGGCTCGGCCGGCTCTACGCGAGATATTTCACCAACCGCCTGCCCGGCGCGCGCCTCTACGGCGTGACCGACGTGGCCCCCGAGGCCGTCAAGGCCACCGTCGCCGAGACCGGCGCGAAGGGTTTCGCGACCACCGCCGACCTGCTGGCCGACAAGGCGGTCGACGCCATCGTCGTGATGACGCCCACCAAGCTGCACGGCGAGATCGTCATCGCGGCGGCGGCCGCGAAGAAGGCGATCTTCTGCGAAAAACCCCTGTCGCTGGAGATCAGCGAGGGCGAGGCGATGAAGGCGGCCGTCGCCAAGCACGGCGTGTTTTTCCAGCTCGGCTTCATGCGCCGGTTCGACAAGGCCTACGCGGCGGCGAAAAAGCGCATCGATGCCGGCGAGATCGGCACACCGGTCATCTTCAAGTCCTCCTCGAAGGATGCGCTGCCGCCGCCGGTCGAATACCTACGCCCGGCGAGCAGCGGCGGCCTGTTCATTGACATGGGCATCCATGACTTCGACCTGGCCCGCTGGTATATGGGCGAGGTGAAGGATGTCTTCAGCGTCGGCAATTCGATCGCCTTCCCCGAGATCTCAAAGGTCGGTGACGTCGAGAACGGCCTGAGCACGATGAACTTCGTGAACGGCGGCATCGGCACCATCAGCCTGAGCCGCATCGGCATCTACGGTTACGGCATCCACACCGAGATTGTCGGCACCAAGGGCACGATCCAGATCGGTTATGACCGGGAGACGGCCATCCTCGTCATGACCAAGGACCAGATCGCCCACGACACCGTGCCGGGCTTCTATGAGCGCTTCGAGCAGGCCTACATCTCGCAGCTGCAGGACTTCGTGGACAACCTCGTGCACGGCCGGCCGGCGCCGATCGTGGCCGACGACGGCATCCGGGCGCAGCGGATCGCGATCGCCGCGACCAAGTCGCTGCACAGCGGCAAGGCCGAGAGCGTGCTCTGACGCCGGAAACTGTGTTGGGTTAGCAGGGGCGGACTCCGGTCCGCCCCTTTTTGTTTCACAGCGCGGAGAGCCAGCCGCCGTCCACGTAGATGATCTGGCCGTTCACGAAATCGGAGGCGGGGGAGGAGAGGAAGATGGCGGCGCCGATGAGGTCATCCGGCGTGCCCCAGCGCCCGGCGGGCGTGCGGCCCTTCACCCAGGAGTCGAATTCCGGCTGGGCCGCGAGGTGCTGCGTCATGTCGCTGAGAATATAGCCGGGCCCGATGCCGTTGGCCTGGATGTTGTGCTTGGCCCACTCGACGGTCATCGCCTTCGTCAGCATCTTGAGCCCGCCCTTCGCGGCCATGTAATTGCCGGTCGTCGGCCGGCCGCCCTCGCTCATGAGCGAGCAGATGTTGATGACCTTGCCGCGCCGGCGCGCGACCATGCCAGCGGCTACGGCCTGCGCCGTGAGGAACGCGCCGGTCAGGTTGACGTCCAGGACCTCCTGCCATTTCGCAAAATCGAGCTCGAGCAGCGCGCCGTAGCGGTGAATGCCGGCATTGTTGACGAGGATGTCGACCGGCCCGGCGGATTGCTCCAGCTGCTGCACGCCCGCGCGCACGGCGGCCGGATCGGTGACATTGAAGATGGCAGTGTGCGCCGTGTAACCCTTTCCACGCAGGGTGGCCGCGGCGGTCTCGGCGCGGGTCGCATCAACATCGTTGATGACCACTTCCGCCCCGGCTTCGGCCAAACCTTCGGCAAAGCGAAGACCGAGCCCGCGGCCTGAGCCGGTGATCAATGCCCGACGGCCCTTGAGTGAGAAGAGATTCATGGGGTAAAATGCCAGCTGGTTGGGAGTTAGCATCCACGCATGTGGGACGCAATATTTTCAGGGAGAGGGGATTTTTTGCTTTACCTAAAGGGGAGTAAAGGGAAAATGTAATCGTTTTCATAGATACCCCTGATGCCCCCCATCACTGCCACTGCCGGTAAGCTTGCCGGTCCACGTCATGGCTTTCCTCGCGGACTGACCTGGCTGACCCGTGAGAGCGAGAAACGCTCGATCGCGCGCATGGACTTTGGCGTCTGCCGGCTCGACCGGGGCGCGGTTCACGTGGCCACCACGGCCAAGGAGTCCCTGTGGGTTCTCCTGCAGGGGCGCGCCCGGGTGAGCTTCGGGGGCAAGACGGTCATCGTGGCGCGCAAGTCGGTTTTTGATGGCGGCCCGGTGGCGCTGAACTTCGGTGCCGGCGAGCCGGTGGTGATCCGCTCGCTCGCGGGCAACACCGAGTGGGCCGTGATGCGCTCCGTCAATCCGCGCATGCGCGGGGTCCGGCTCTATCGGCCCGGCGAGGTCGCATTGGAGAACCGCGGCGCCGGCCTGGCCCAGGGCGCGTGCCAGCGGCTGGTTCGCACCATCTATGATTACACGACCCGGTGCGATTCGGCTTTCGTGATCGGCGAGGTCGTCAACCTGCCCGGCCGCTGGTCCAGTTATCCGCCTCACCACCATGCCCAGCCGGAAATCTACCACTACCGGTTCACCGGCGCCGCGGGCTACGGTCATGCTGAAGTGGGTGAAAACGTATACAAAGTATCCTCCGGCGACACGACCGTGATTCCCGGCGGCCTCGATCACGCCCAGGTCTCCGCACCGGGTTATGGCATGTATTACCTGTGGGTCGTGCGCCACCTGCCCGGCCGGCCCTACAAGGGTTTCAAGGTCACGCCGGCGTATCGCTGGCTGCTCGATCCAGCCAACCAGGGCTGGAGGCCGGCCAAGTCGCTTTTCCGATGAAAACTGTTCGCACCACCACCGCGGCGGCCATCGTCCGCTTCCTCCAGACGCAATACGTGCGGCGTGACGGCGTGGAGCACCGCCTCATCAATGGCGTCGCCGGCATTTTCGGCCATGGAAATGTGACCGGCCTCGGCCAGGCCCTTGAGGAGTTCGGTGGCAAAAGCCTACCCTTCTACCAGCCGAAGAACGAACAGGCCATGGTCCACATGGCGATCGCCTACACCAAGACCAAGCAGCGCCTCGGCACCCTGGCCTGCACTTCCTCGGTCGGACCAGGCGCGACCAACATGGTCACCGGCGCCGCGACCGCGACCATCAACCGCCTGCCCGTGCTGCTCCTGCCGGGTGACATCTTTGCCAACCGCCGTCCCGGCCCCGTGCTCCAGCAGCTTGAGTTCCCCGCCAGCCAGGACGTGAGCGTCAACGACTGCTTCCGTCCCGTCTCGAAATACTGGGACCGCATCAACCGCCCCGAGCAGATCCTCACCGCATTGCCGGAGGCGATGCGCATGCTGGCCGACCCGGCCGAGACCGGCGCCGTCACGATCGCGCTGCCCGAGGACGTGCAGGCCGAGGTCTTCGACTGCCCGGTCAATTTCTTCGCCAAAAAGGTCTACGACATCTGGCGTCCGACGGCCGCCGGCGAAGCGGTCCGCGCCGCGGCGAAGCTGCTGCGCGCGGCGCGCAAGCCGCTGATCATCGCCGGCGGCGGCGTGCATTATTCCGGCGCCTGCGCCGCGTTGCAGAAATTTGCCGAGACGACCGGTGTTCCCGTGGCCGTCACGCAGGCCGGGAAGGGGGCTTTGTTGGAGAAACACCCGCTGGGACTCGGCGCCGTGGGCGTCACCGGCACGTTGGCGGCGAACCGGATCGCAACCGAGGCCGACGTCGTGCTCGTCGTGGGCACCCGGCTCTCCGATTTCACAACGGCGTCCAAGACCCAGTTCCAGCATCCCCGCGTCCGCTTCATCGGCATCAACGTCAACGCCGCCGACGCCGCCAAGCACGGCGCGCTGCCGCTGCTCGGCGATGCCCGCGCCAACCTGGCCGCGCTCGGCCGCGCGCTCGCCGGCTGGCGCGTGCCGCCGGCCCACCGCCGCGCCATCACCCGGGCCCGGGCGGACTGGGAAAAGCCCTGGCGCGCGATGACCTCGCCGGCGCGCCGCAGCAAGGACGGCCTGCTCTACCAGAGCCAGGTCATCCGCGTGCTGAACGAGTTCACCGATGCCAACAGCACCGTGGTGCACGCCGCCGGCGGCATCCCGGGTGACATCCACAAGCTCTGGCGCGGCAAGTCCGCGACCGACTACCACTCCGAATACGGCTATTCCTGCATGGGCTACGAGATCGCCGGCGCGCTCGGCGTGAAACTGGCCGACCCGCGGCGCGAGGCCTACACGCTGATCGGCGACGGCAGCTACCTGATGCTGAACCACGAGATCGTCACCGCCGTGCAGGAGAAGCTGAAGATCACGATCGTCCTGACCGACAACCACGGCTTCGGCTGCATCCACAACCTCCAGCGTGCGAACGGCGGCCGCAGCTTCGGCAACGAGTTCCGTGCCCGCACGGGCCGGACCGGCCGCCTCGAGGGCGCCGCCGTGCCGGTCGATTTCATGGCCAACGCCCGCAGCCTCGGCGCCACCGTCCTGGCCGCCCATGACGAGAAGTCGCTGCGCCTGGCCCTGACCGCCGCGCGCAACCAGTCGAACACCTGCCTCATCTACATCCCCGTCACGCCGGCCTCGGTGATGCAGGGTTTCGCGTGGTGGGATGTCCCGCCCGCCGCCGTGTCCGGCGTGCCCGCCGTGCGCACGGCCCGGGCCGCCTACGACCGGGCGAAAAAGCGCCAGCAATTCTACTACTGATGATAGCCTCCGTTCCCACTTCAGCTCCCGTGCTCGCCGGCTGCCAGGTCGGCGCCAACCCGATCATCTGGAGCAACGACGATTTCAACGACCTCGCCGGCGACGTGCCGCTCGACGTCATCCTGCGCGAGATGCACGCGGCGGGTTTCGCCGGCAGCGAGCTCGGCCACGCCTACCCACGCACCGCCGCCACCCTCGGCGAGGCGCTGGGCCGGCACCAGCTCAAGCTGGTGAGCGGCTGGCACAGCACCTACCTCGCGGGCAACGATTACGCGGCCGAGGAGAAGACCTTCCAGGCGCACCTGGCGCTGCTCAAGTCACTCGGCGCCACCGTGGTCATCGTCGCGGAGTGCACGCGCTGCGTGCACGGCCAGCGCGACACGGCGCTCGGGTTCGGCGACCACGACCGCCCGCGCCTGACCGAGGCGGAATGGCCGCGGCTTTGCGCCGGGCTGGCGAAATTCGCCGCGCTTAGCACGGCCGCCGGGCTGAAACTGGTCTATCATCACCACATGGGCACCGTCATCCAGAGCGAGGCCGAGCTTGACCGGCTGCTCGCCGGTGTGCCCGCGATGCACCTGCTGCTCGATCCCGGCCATCTCGCCTTTGCGGGGATTGATCCGTTGGCGGTCGCCCAGCGCCACGGTGCGCGCATCGCCCACGTGCACCTCAAGAGCGTGCGCCGCGAGGTCGCCGAGCAGGTGCGCCGCGAGGGCTGGTCCTTCTACCGCGCCGTGCGCGACGGCGTGTTTACCATCCCCGGGGACGGCATGGTGGATTTTCCCGCCATCTTCGCCGTGCTCGCCCGGCACCACTACCGCGGCTGGCTCGTCGTCGAGGCCGAGGAGGACCCTGTTAAGGTCGCCGCCCTGCCCAAGGCCAAAAAAGCCCGCGATTATGTCCGCACCCACGCCGGCGTATAAAACTCCCATGACCACCCCCGCCACTTCCCGCATGCAACAGATGTCCGCGCTCGGCGCGGACTGGTGGAACGACTCCGGCGTGCCCGCCGAGCTGGGCGAGGCCGTCGGTCTCGGCGCCACCGGCGGCACCTCGAACCCGGTCATCGTCTACCAGACGGTCAAGGCCAACCCCGACCTCTGCCTGCCGCCGCTCGACCGGCTCATCGCCGACCACCCGCACGCCACCGAGGACGAGCTCACCTGGAAGCTCATCGCCGTGCTGGGCCGCGAGTCCGCCAAGAAGCTGCTCCCGGTCTTCGAGGCCACGAAGGGCGCCAAGGGCTACCTGTCGATGCAGGTGAATCCCAAGTATTACACCAGCAAGGAGCACATGGTCGCCCATGCCACCGAGCTCGCCGCCCTCGCGCCCAACATCGCCATCAAGGCGCCCGCCACCGAGACCGGCATCGCGGCGATGGAGGAGATGACCGCGCGCGGCATCCGCATCAACGCCACCGTCAGCTTTTCCGTCGCGCAGGCGCTCGCCATGTCCGCCGCCCTGGAGCGCGGCCTCAAGCGCGCCCGGGCCGCCGGCCTCAACGCCGACGCCATCCGCCCCTACATCACGCTCATGATCGGCCGCGTCGACGACCAGCTGAAGCGGGTGGTGGAGCGCGACAGGCTCACGGTCACCCCCGGCGTGGTCGACTGGGCCGGCATCGCCGTCTTCAAGCACGCGCACCGGCTCTTCCAGTCCCGCGGCCTGCCGGGCACGCTGCTCGCCGCCGCCTACCGGCATGAGGGCCACTGGTCGCAGATCATCGGCCGCGAGGTGCTGCAGACCGTCCCCTACAGCTGGTGGACCAAGTTCAACGTCTCCGCGACCGTGCCCGCGCTCACCCTCGACCAGCCGGTCGACGGCGCGATCCTCGCCGAGCTGCGCGCGAAGTTCCCGGATTTCGTCCGCGCCCACGACGAGCACGGCATGCCGCCCGCCGAATTCGGGCGCTACGGCGCCACCGTCCACACGCTCCACCAGTTCCTCGGCGGCTACGCCGACCTGCTCGCGCTCGTGCGCGGCCGGATGATCCCGATGTAAACCTCCCTCCATGTCCCAACCCACGCCCTGCCCGTTTCTCATCAACGGCGAATGGCTGCGCCCCGCCGCGCTTGCCACCTCGCCCGTCTTCAACCCGTCCACGGGCGAGGTCATCGGCAGCGTGCCGCTGGCCGGCGCCGCCGAGGTCGACGCCGCCGTGGCGGCCGCGCAGGCCGCGTTCCCCGCCTGGGCCGACACCCCGGTGATCGACCGCACGCGGATCATGTTCCGCTACCGGACGCTCGTGGAGAAACACTTCGACGAGATCGCCCGCACCATTTCCCGCGAGCACGGCAAGACCTACGCCGAGTCGCGCGGCGACCTCTTCCGCGGCCTCGAGGTGATCGAGTATGCGTGTGGCGCGCCCACGCTCATGATGGGCGACATGATCGGCAACGTCGCGCGCGGCGTCGACTGCGAGACCACCCGCTACCCGCTCGGCGTCTGCGTCGGCATCACGCCCTTCAACTTCCCGGCGATGATCCCGCTGTGGATGTTCCCGCTGGCGCTGGTCACCGGCAACACCTTCGTGCTCAAGCCGAGCGAGCGCGTGCCGTTCACCGCCATCCGCCTGGCCGAGCTGCTCACCGAGGCCGGCCTGCCGAAGGGCGTCTTCAACCTCATTCACGGCGGCAAGCCCGCGGTCGACGCGCTGCTCACGCATCCGCTGGTCAAGGCCGTGTCCTTTGTCGGCTCGACGCCGATCGCGCGCTACATCCACCAGACGGCCACCGCGCACGGCAAGCGTGTGCAGGCCAACGGCGGCGCCAAGAACTACGTGTTCGTCCTGCCCGACTCGGACGTCAACAAGACGGTCGAGGGCGTGATGAACGCCGCGTTCGGCTGCGCCGGCGAGCGCTGCATGGCGGGCTCCTCGGTCATCACGGTCGGCAACCGCGGCCGCCACCTCATGGGCGAGCTCGCGGCGGCCGCCAAGGCCCTCAAGGTCGGCCGCACCGACGGCGAGGCGCAGCCCGACATGGGCGCGCTCATCACCGCCGCGCACCGCGACCGCGTCCTCGGCCTGGTCGAGTCCGGCCTGGCCGCCGGCGCGAAGCTCGTGGCCGACGGCCGCGGGGTGAAGGTGCCCGATGCGCCGAAGGGTTTCTATCTCGGCGCGACCGTCGTCGAGGACGTGCAGCCGGACATGGCGCTGGCCCGCGAGGAGGTCTTCGGCCCCGTGCTGAACGTCCTGCACCTCGACCACCTCGAGGACGCCATCGCGCTCGCCAACAAGTCCGCTTACGGCAACGGCGCCGCCATCTTCACCAACTCCGGCAAGGCCGCGCGCGAGTTCAAGCACCGCGTCTCGTGCGGCATGATCGGCATCAATATCGGCGTGCCTGCCTCGCTGGCGATGTTCCCCTTCAGCGGCTGGAACGACTCGTTCTTCGGCGACCTGCACATCCAGGGCAAGGAGGGCGTGCTGTTCTACACCCAGCAGAAAGTCACCACCACGCGCTGGATTGCCGAGGGCGTGGGCGACGTCTGGCGCAAATAACCCCCTTTCACCCGGCCGTGACCTGATCTTCACCCCACCTTCACCCCCGCGGGATTCCTGTCGCCGCTTGTTTCCCTAGTTTCAGTTACCCATGTTCACCAACCCAAGACCATCCATGACCCCGATACCCCAAGTCAGTCCCCCTCCCGGCGGATTCCGCCGTTTGCTCGCCTGCTTCCTCGGTCTGTCCCTCGCCCTGACCGGCGCATGGGCGCAGACCGGCGCCGGATCCATCTCCGGCAAGGTCACCGACACCTCCGGTGCACCGCTGCGCGGCGCCCGTGTGACGATTGACAGCCTCAACCGCGACACCTCCACCAGCAGCGACGGCAGCTTTCACCTCGGCAGCATCGCCGCCGGCACCTACACGGCCCACATCTCCTACCTCGGCTTGCCGTCGAAGGATTTACCGGTGACCGTGGTCGCCGGCCAGCCGGCCAGCCTTGACGCCAAGCTCGGCGACGAGGTCGTCCAGCTCGAGAAGTTCACCGTCGAGGGCCAGCGCGTCGGCCAGGCCCGCGCGCTCAACGAGCAGCGCGCCTCCGACAACCTCAAGAGTATCGTCTCGTCCGACGCGCTCGGCCGCTTCCCCGACCAGAACGCCGCCGAGACCCTCGGCCGCATCAGCGGCGTGTCGCTCGCCCGCGACCAGGGCGAGGGCCGCTTCATCTCCATCCGCGGCGTCGATCCCGACCTGAACAACACGCAGCTCAACGGCGTGAACATCCCGGCCTCCCAGGAGGACAGCCGCTCGGTCAACCTGGACGTCTTCCCGGCCGACCTCCTCGACTCCATCGAGGTCGTGAAGGCCATCACGCCCGACATGGACGGCGACGCCATCGGCGGCAGCGTGAACCTCAAGACCCAGACCGCCTTCAGCATGCCCGGCCGCATCCTCCGCGTCGCCGCCGAGGGCCAATACAGCGAGCTCTCCGGCGAGTGGGGCCACAAGGCCAGCGTGGTGTGGGGTGACAAGTTCAACGACGGCAAGCTCGGCGTGCTCATCGCGCTCAGCGACGCCAAGCGCTTCTTCGCGTCCAACGGCAGCGAGGCCGACGACAATCCCTGGGTTTCCGACGCCAGCGCGACCCCGGGCACCTTCTACCTCACCCCGGGCGGCGACCTCCAGCACCGCGAATACAATATCAACCGCCTGCGCCGCGGCATCAACTTCTCGGTCGATTTCAAGCCCGCGCCCGGCGACAGCTACTACTTCCGCGGCGTCTACAGCCATTTCTCGGACTATGAGAGCCGCTTCCGCACCCGCTTCCGCGGCCGCGCGGCCAACGCCGTGCCGACCTCGGACTTCACCGGCACGGTCACCGGCCGCCGCATCGTGGTCGACCTGAAAGACCGCACCGAGGACAACAACGTCTGGTCCTTCACCGGCGGCGGCGAGAACCAGCGTGGCGGCTGGGTCATCGACTACTCGGCCTCCTGGGCCCGCGCCGAGCTGGACGATCCGTTCCGCTACCAGCCCGCCTTCCAGAGCCCCAACACCACCTGGAACTACGACCTGACCGACCCGCAGCGCGCGATCTTCACCGGTGCCGGCACCGCGCTGGCGGCCTCGGCGTTCACCTTTACGGGCTGGGCGCTGGACAACGGCCTCAACACCGAGGACGAGTGGACCGCCAACCTCAACGCCAAGCGCGAGATCACCCTCGGCGGCCACAGCGGCCATGTGAAGTTCGGCGGCAAATACCGCGCCAAGGCCCGCAGCGTGAACATCGGCAGCACGGCCGTCATCCCGACCGCCACCAACACGCTCACCCTCGCCAATGTCGCCCGCACGAGCGCCCGCGGCGTCAACCCGACCTTCGCCAGCGTCGACCCGGCGGCGTTCCGCGCCTACTATGCGGCCAACCCCGGCCAGTTCGGCATCGACGCCGACGCCACCGCGGTCAACAACGCCATCGAGGACTACGAGACCGACGAGAACATCTTCTCCGTCTACGGCATGGCCGACCTGACCATGGGCAAGCTGACCCTCATCGGCGGCGCCCGTCTCGAGAACACCCAGTTCGAGAACCGCGCCTGGAGCGTAGAGGACGAGGACCCGGCCACGCTCGCCCGCACCTCGGCCGACCGCAGCTACTCCAGTTTCCTGCCCAGCCTGATCGCCCGCTACGACTTCACCTCGCGCCTGGTCGGCCGCGCCTCCGTCACCAGCACACTGGCCCGCCCGAAGTTCCTCGACGCCTCGGCCAGCCGCACCGTGGAGGACGACGACGTCACCCAGGGCAACCCGAACCTGAAGCCCTACCGTTCCACCAACTGGGACGCCTCGCTCGAGTTCTACCCGAAGTCGCTCGGCGTCATCACGGTCGGCGTGTTCCACAAGGACATCCAGGATTTCATCTTCTCGCAGGTCATCGCCGGCGGCGCCCCCAATGGGATCAACAGCCTGACCACGCCGCTCAACGGCGACTCCGCGACGGTGACCGGCCTCGAGGCCGACTTCCAGCAGCAGTTCACGTTCCTGCCTTCGCCGTTCGACGGCCTCGGCCTCTACGCGAACCTCACGCTGACGGACAGCGAGTCCGTGCTCGGCGGCTCCCGCTCGGGCGAGAAGGTGCCGTTCCTCAACCAGTCCAAGAAGCTCGGCAACCTCGCGCTCTCCTACGAGAAATACGGCTTCTTTGCCCGCGTGTCGCTCACGCACCGCAGCCGTTACCTCAGTCTGTTGGGCGCCAACACCGCCGGCGACCAATACGTCGAGGACCACTCGCAGGTCGACATCAGCACGAACTACAAGTTCTCCCCGCGCTTCACCGTCTATGCCGAGTTCATCAACGTCACGAACGAGCCCTACTCGGCCGTCTACAACGTGACCAACGGCCTGCGCAAGGCGGAGTTCTACAACTGGTCGGCGAACGCCGGCGTCAAGGTGTCGTTCTAAGCCCTGGTCACTTCCCGGCGGATTACGGCTTTGTAATCCGCCGGCATTTTTCCCGCAATCAGGGCCGGCCATGCTGCCGGCCTTGATTTTATCCACCCTCCCATGAAAAAAATTACGCTCCTCCTGGCCGCCCTCTCCCTCGTCACCGCCGCCCCCCTGTCCGCCAAGCCGGGCAAGACCGGGCCCGCGCCCGACGCGATCAAGCCCCGCATCGTCACCGAGCCCACGAAGCACGACACCGACGACCCGGCGATCTGGATCAACCCGGCCAACCCGGCCGAGAGCCTGGTCCTCGGCACCGACAAGAACACCGACGGCGCCCTCTACGTCTGGGGCCTCGACGGCAAGATCAAGCAGGACAAGGTCGTCCGCGGCCTCGTCCGCCCCAACAACGTCGACATCGCCTACGGGGTCATGCTGGGCGGCAGGAAGACCGACATCGCCGTCGTCACCGAGCGCTACGCCCACCGCCTCCGCGCCTACCGCCTGCCCGACATGGCGCCCGTCGACAACGGCGGCATCCCGGTCTTCGAGGGCGAGCTGGCCCGGGACTGCATGGGGATCGCACTCTACACCCGCGCCGCCGACGGGGCCCTGTTTGCCATTGTCTCCCGCTCCGACTACCAGTCGCCGAGGCAGGGCTACCTGCACCAATACCGCCTCGTCGACGACGGCAACGGCGTCCTGCGCGGCGTGTTCACCCGTTCGTTCGGCGAGTGGAGCGGCACCAAGGAGATCGAGGCCATCGCCGTCGACAACGAGCTCGGCCATGTCTGGTTCGCCGACGAGAACTACGGCATCCGCAAATACCACGCCGATCCCGCGGCCGACGATGCCGACGAACAGCTGGCCGTCATCGGGCTCGACGGCTTCGCCGAGGACCGCGAGGGCATCTCGATCTACAAGACCGGCCCCGGCACCGGCTACATCATCGTCTCCAACCAGCAGGACAACTCCTTCCGCCTCTACACCCGCGAGGGCACGGCGGCCGATCCGCACGCCCACGCCTTGGTGAAGAGCGTGAATGTCTCCACCATCGAGAGCGACGGCAGCGAGGTGACCAACGTGGCCCTGCCGGGCTTCCCGAAGGGCCTCTTCGTCGCGATGAGCAACGGCAAGGTCTTCCACTACTACTCGTGGGAGGACATTATCGCCGCCAAGTAACCCCGCGTTCTCCGCCCATGAAATCCCGCCTCCTTTCCCTCTCCGCCGGCCTGTTGCTGGCCCTGCCGGTCTTCGGGCAGGCGCCGCTGCCGGACGGCAGCCTCCGCTTCCTCGTCGTGGGTGACTGGGGCCGCCGCGGCGCCCACCACCAGAAGGAGACCGCCGAGCAGATGGGCCGCACCGCCGCGGCCACGGCGGCCCAGTTCGTCGTCGCCACGGGCGACAACATCTACGACGACGGTGTCGCCTCCGTGCACGACTCGCTGTGGAAATACTCCTTCGAGGACATCTACACTGCGCCGTCGCTGCAAATCCCGTGGTATGTCAGTCTCGGCAACCACGACTATCGCACGAACCCGCAGGCGCAGGTGGAATACACGCTGTTTAGCCCGCGCTGGAAGATGCCGGCCCGCTACTACAACGTCGTCTGGCAGATCACGCCCGAAGTGGCTGCCGAGTTCTTCGTCATCGACACCTCGCCGTTCATCTCCGGCTACTACAACGATCCCAAGTATGTGAAGTCCGTCACCGGCCAGGACACCAAGGCGCAGCTGGCGTGGTTGGAGCAGAAACTGGCCGCCTCGACCGCCCGCTGGAAATTCGTCGTGGGCCACCACACCATCTACTCGTCATCCGCCAAGCACGGGGACAACGAGGACATGATCCGGACCTTCCGCCCGCTCCTGGAGAAATACGGCGTGCAGGCCTACCTCAACGGCCACGACCACGACATGGAGGTCATCAAGGAGGGGCCGATCCACTACATCACGTCCGGCGCCGGCTCCTCGGTGCGCGGCGAGATGAAGCCCGGGGCGAACTCGCTTTTCGCCAACGGCACGGAGTCCGGCTTCCTGGCCGTGAAGCTCACGCCGGAGAGCTTCGATTACGAGTTCATCAACTGGCAGGGCCGGGTGCTCTTTGCCTCCCGGATTGCGCCCGGATTGACGAAATAATCCGCATGCGCGCCGCCGGCCTCCTGTTGCTGCTGGTCGCCGTGGGCACGGCCGCCGCCGGTCCGCTGGCCCATTCGCACAACGACTACGAGCAGTCCCGGCCGCTGCTCGACGCGCTGGCGCTGGGCTTCGACAGCGTGGAGGCCGACATTTGGCTGGTCGACAGCCGGCTCCTGGTGGCGCACGAGGCGGCGCAACTCCAGCCGGACCGCACGCTCGAGTCCCTTTACCTCGACCCGCTTCGTGCCTGGGTGAAACAACCGGGCACCCGCCCGCTCATCCTACTGATCGACGTGAAGACCGAGGCGGTGGCGACTTATGCCGTCCTCGATGCCGTATTGGTCAAATATCCCGACCTGGCGACGCGCGTCCGCTTCATCGTCTCGGGCAACCGCGCCCGCGAAGCCATGGAGCGGCAGCCGCACCGCCGGGCGGCCATGGATGGGCGGATGGCCGATCTCGTCACCGACGCGCCGGCGGACCTGATCCCGCTGGTCAGCGACAACTGGGCGAAGTTCTTTGCGTGGCGCGGGGAAGGGGACTTTCCGGCCGCCGACCGGGAACGGCTCCGGCAATTCGTCGCGCAGGCCCACGCGCAGCACCGCTTGCTGCGTTTCTGGAACACCACGAACAATCCCGTCGTCTGGCGCGAATTGCGCGCGGCCGGCGTGGATGTCATCGGCACCGATGATCTGCTGGCCCTCCGCCGGTTCCTCGCTACACCCTGAACCGTCATGCGCATCCTGGTCATCGAGGACGATCCGAAGCTCGCGGCGTTTGTCGCGGGCGGGCTGAAGCAGGCCGGTTTCGCCGTGGATCACGCGGCCGACGGTCGCGACGGCCTCGCGCTCGCCCGGCAGGGACACTACGCCGCCGCGGTCGTCGACCTGATGCTGCCCAACCTCGACGGCCTCACGCTCATCGAGACCCTACGCGCGGAGAAGAACCAGCTTCCGGTCATCATCCTCAGCGCCCGCGCCAAGCTCGACGACCGCATCCGCGGCCTGCAGGCCGGCGGCGACGACTACCTGACCAAGCCCTTCGCTTTCTCCGAGCTCCACGCCCGCCTCCAGTCGCTCATCCGCCGCTCACAGCCGGGCGAGGCTGTGACGGAGCTCAGCGCGGGCGGCGTCACCCTCAACCTGCTGACCCGCGAGGTGACGCGCGGCGGCCGCAAGCTCGACCTGCAGGCGCGCGAGTTCGCGCTGCTCGAGCTGCTGCTGCGGCATGCCGGCCGGGTGCTCACCAAGACCTTCCTGCTCGAGCGACTGTGGGACTACAGCTTCGACCCGCAGACCAATGTCGTCGACGTCCTCGTCTGCCGCCTGCGCGGTAAGGTCGATCGCGAATTCGACGCCAAGCTCATCCAGACGGTGCGGGGAGCCGGTTATGTCCTCAAGGCCGACTGAACCGGCGGACGGCGGCTCCGTGCTCCGCCGGGTTACCGGGGCGTTCGCCTTCCGGCTCAGCCTCTATTACGCGGCGTTCTTCAGCCTGCTGGCCGTCGGTTTCTTCATCTTCGCTTACTTCACGCTGCTGGACACCCTCCGCGAAAAGGACCGCGACGCGGCCAAGGCCGAGATCGAGCGCCTCGTCCTGATCCACGGGCGGAGCGGGCTCGACGGCATCCACGCGGCCTATGCCGATGCGGTGGACCGCGAGCGCAACGAGTTCTTCGTCCGCGTCGCCGGGGCGGAGCCCGCGCTGCTGGTCGTGCCGCGGCAGGGCAAGGATTTCGACCTGGCGCGCGTCGCCCTCCCGGCGGTGCCGGCGGGCGAGCGGTCGTGGGAGGAAATCCCGACCCCCGACGGCACGCGCACCTGGGTGATCTACACGACGCGCCTGCCGGACGGTCCGTTGCTCCAGGTCGGCGCCCGCACGGCCGATCGGGCCGATCTGCGCGAGGATTTTCTCAAGATCTTCCTCAAGCTGGTATTGCCGGCGATCGTGCTCGGCCTGTTTGGCGGCTTCTGGCTCATGGTGCGGGCTCTCGCCCCGGTGAGGAAAATCCTCGGCACCGTCCGCACCATCCTCGACACCGGCGACCTCGGCGCCCGCGTGCCGGCCCGCCCGGGCGGCGACGAGCTCGGTCAGCTGGCCACGCTCTTCAACCGCCTGCTGGACCGCAACGAGGCGCTGATCCGCGGCATGCGCGAGGCGCTCGACAATGTCGCCCACGACCTGCGCACGCCGCTGGCCCGCATGCGCGGCGCGGCCGAGCTGGCCCTGCAGGATCCGGCCGACGCCGCCGCGGCCCGCGAGGCCCTGGCCGACACCGTCGAGGAGACCGAACGCGTGCTCACGATGCTGCGTGCCCTGATGGATATTTCCGAGGCGGAGACCGGGGCGATGAAACTACACCGCGAGGCAGTCAACCTGAACGACCTGCTTGGTGGCGTGGCCGAACTCTATGAATATGTGGCGGAGGAGAAAAAAATCCGGCTCACCGCCGAGGTCGCCCCTGATCTTGTGGTCTGCGCTGACAAGATCCGCCTCCAGCAGGCCGTGGCCAATCTCGTGGACAACGCGCTCAAATACAGCCCTGCCGGCACCGAAGTGACGCTCGCCGCGCACCTTGCCGCCGGGGGCGGCGTGGCCATCACCGTGCGCGACCAGGGTCCGGGAATTTTGCCGGAAGATTTGCCACGCATCTGGGACCGGCTTTACCGCGGCGACAAGAGCCGGTCCCAACGCGGCCTGGGGCTCGGCCTGAGCTTCGTGCAGGCCATCGCCCACGCCCACGGTGGCACGGCCACGGTGGTCACCACGCCGGAACGCGGCGCGGTGTTCACGTTCACGCTGCCAAACTGATCCCGCCGGCCCGCCATCCCGGGAGCCCTGACCGCGGGGGAGGCCGACCATTGCCGCGATGTAATGCCGGCGCAAAACGGCGCTCATCCTCCCCTGCGAACATGGGGCCATCATGCCCACGACCCTGACGACACGCACCGGATTGAACCCGACCAGCGGGATGAGCTGCCGGCGCCTCTGCGCGGTTTTCCTCGGGCTGGCCTGGCTGGCTGGTTCGCTCCGCGCCGCCGACCGGCCGGCGCTCGGGGTGGCGGGCACGGCTGGGGCACCGGTCATTGACGGCCGGTTGGACGATGCCTGTTGGGCCCGGGCCTCCGTGATCACCGGTTTCCGGCAGATCGAACCACACCCGGGCGCGGCGCCGACCGAATACACGGAGGTCCGGGTAACCTATGACGCCGACCATCTCTACGTGGCCTTCCGCTGCGACGACCGGGCGCCGGGGGAGATCCGGGCCAGACAGATGCAGCATGACAGCCGTGATGAATCCGACGACCTGGTGCGGCTGGTGCTCGATACGTTCCACCGGGAAAGCGACGGTTACTGCTTCGAGCTGAGCGCGGCCGGCGGCCGGACCGAGGGAATCGTGGAAAACAAGACCGAGATGCGCGAGGAATGGGATGCCATCTGGCGCGGGGCCAGCCGGATCGGTCCCGCGGGCTGGACGGCGGAGATGATGATCCCGTGCAAGAGCCTGGCCTTTGATCCGGCCGGGACGGCATGGGGTTTCGATGTGGAGCGCGTGATCCGCCGCAAGCAGGAAGTCGTCCGGTGGTCCGGCCGGTCGCAGGTCCGGCCGGTGACCTCGTTGGCCGACCTGGGTGAACTGCGCGGCCTCACGGGTCTGCGGCAGGGCCGGGGGGTCGATTTTGTCCCCCACGCCAGCGCGACCTGGGCGTCGGGCCGGGCCGGTTCCGGGGAGGACGGATTCAAGTTCAAGCCCGGTTTCGACCTGGCCTGGCATATCACGCCGGCCCTGGCCGCGACGCTCACCGTCAACACCGACTTCGCCGAGTCCGAGGCGGATGCCCGCGAGATCAATCTCACGCGCTTTTCACTTTCGTTGCCGGAGAAGCGCGCGTTCTTCCTGCAGGACGCCGCGCTGTTCAGCTTTGGCAACAGCGAGGATCCGCCCTTCGGGTTTTATTCCCGGCGCATCGGCCTGGCCCCCGATCGCACCCCGGTGGACCTGCAGGCCGGCGTCAAGGTGGCGGGCCGGCTCGGCCGCGTTTCGCTGGCCGCGCTCGACCTGCAGGTTGCCGCCACCGGCGCGCTTGGCGCCAAGAACCTGTTCGTGGGCCGGACGAAAGTGCAGGTGCTGGCCGAATCGAGCGCCGGTCTGATCGTGACCCGGGGCGATCCGGGTTCCCCCGGTGGCAACACCACCGTCGGGGCCGACTTCAATTATCACACCAGCCGGCTCGGGGCCGGCCGGACGTTCGACCTGCTCGCCTGGGCGCTGGCTTCGGCCAGCGATGCGACCGGCCGCGACACCGCCGCCGCGGTGCAACTGGCCTATCCGAACGAACCGTTCGAGGGCTCGCTCTACCTCGGGAGATACGGCGAAAGATTCGATCCGGGGCTCGGGTTTGCGCCGCGCACCGGCATCCATGAATTCAAGGGGCTGCTGGGCTGGACCTGGCGGCCGGCGCACGGCCGCTGGCGGCAGGTCCGGGCGGAGATCAAGCCGGCGCTGGTGGCGGACCTGGCCGGCCGGCTCGAGAGCGTCGACTTCGACCTGCCCATGCTGGAGTGGAAGACGAACGCGGGCGACAGCCTTAAGCTCGAGCACACCGCGTTCCTGGAACGGCTGGACCAGCCTTTCGAGATTGCCGACGGGGTGGTCATTGCCCCGGGAACCTACCGCTGGGGACGCGGGGAGGTCGAAATCACCACCAGCAGCGCGCGAGCACTGGGCCTGGCGCTCAAGGTCAAGGACGGAGGCTTCTACACCGGTCATCGCCGGGACTACGAGGGGACGCTGACCTGGCGCGCCTCCCGGCATTTTTTCGCCGACCTGAACGGCGAATGGTCCGACATCCGGCTGGCGACGGGCGGTTTCACCACCTGGGTCGCGCGGCTCCAGGTCAAATACCTCTTCAGCCCCGACCTGACCCTGAATGCCCTCACGCAGTTCGACAGCGAGTCAAACACGGTGGGCCTGAACCTGCGGCTCAAATGGACGGTGCAGCCGGGCAACGAACTGTTCCTCGTGTGGAATCAGGGCTACGCCGAGGAAGACGGGCATTGGCGTCCGACCTCGACCCAGCTCACGACCAAGGCCGCCTGGACGCTGCGGTTCTGAACC
The DNA here is from genome assembly GCA_041909435.1 of Lacunisphaera sp. GTDB lineage: Bacteria > Verrucomicrobiota > Verrucomicrobiia > Opitutales > Opitutaceae > Lacunisphaera. Next base: position 24,942 of record JAYRDK010000009.1, on the reverse strand, counting down.
GGACCGTAGACCGGGTCACGGACCGGCCTGCGGGCCCAGATCCGGGCACGTTGTGCGGTCTGGCCCATGATACCGGTGCCCAAGGGTCATGGACTTTGGGCAGGCCGGCGGGATCGCTGATCCCGCCTCGCATCCGCCCGGCCCTCCGGCGCCAAGGGACGCCGGCCTTACTGGCCGGCGGCCAGGGCCAGGGTGCGGGGGAAGAGGACGTTGTTCTCCTTGTGCACATGGCGGTGCAGGTCGGATTCAAATTCGGCCAGGCCGGCGAGCAGGGCGCGGTGGGTGTTGCAGGCCTCGGCGTTGGGGGTGAAGCCGTCGGTGAGCAGGCGCAGCTTGGCGGTCAGGTTGCCGGCGGACTCGTGCTCGGCCTCCATCTGCCGGATGGGGTTGGCGATGGAGCCGCAGTGGAAACCGTCGGTGGCGCCGGCCTCGATCTGCCGCACCAGCGGGAAAAGGACGACCTCCTCCTTTTGCATGTGGCTGAGCATCTCTTCCGCCAGATCGCGCACGACGGCGGCCAGCTCGGGCAGACGGGCGTCGCGCCAGCCGTGCTTGCTGCCGACGCGATCGGCCATCTCCACGAGGCGCGGCAGCTCCTGCTTCAGGTAGGCGTGGTGGGTGGTCTCGATGTGGTCGGCCAGCTGGCCGAGGCCCAGCGCGGCGGCGTCCACCTCGGCGGGGCCGGTGGCGAAGGCGGCGCCGGTCGTCTCGATCAGGGTGATGGTGGTGCCGACCTCCAGGCCGAGGCGCGCACACGCGGCGGCGAGGGTCTGTTTGCCGCCGCAGCAATAGTCGATGCCGAGCGTCTCAAAGACGCGGGCGAGCAGCGGGCGGGCGGCGACGAGTTGGCCGATGGTGGTTTCGGGCGTGATGGCGGGTTGGGTCGTGGTGGACATGCCGCACTATCGCACGGGCCGGCGCGGGGCGCCTTGAGCCAGGTCAAGCTCCCGGAGGATTCACCGGTCGCGGCGGCACGCCGACCATGTGCCGGAGGCGTTGCCCGATGGTTTCCGCCGCGGCGATGAGGTCCGCGGCCTCCGCCGGCGCGAGCCGGGCCCGGCACTGGCGTGTCCAGAGTCCCAGCCAGGCCTCAAAGTGGCGCTCCTCCAGGCCCAGCGACATGTGCTTGAGCGGCATGGCGCCGCTGTAACGGGCGGGGCCGCCGGTCACCCCCGACCAGAAATCGGCGATCTTCTCCAGGTGCGCGGGCCAGTCCTCGATGTGGGCCGCGAAGATCGGGGCGATCTCCCGGTGCTGACGGACGTCGGCATAGAAGTATTTCAGCAGTTCCATCAGCTGCGGGCGGCCGCCGAGGCGCACGAAGAGGGGGACGGGGGGTGAAACGGGTGCGGACATGGGGCGCGGCGCTCAGGTCTCGCCGAGGTTCTTCCGCAGGCGCGCGGCAAGGACACCCGGGTTGAGCACGGTGATGGCCTTGGGCGCGACCTGGATGAGTTTCTCGTCGCGCAGGCGGGCCAGGGTGCGGGAGAGTGTCTCGCTGCTCGTGCCGAGTTCGGCCGCGAGCACGCGCTTGGTGCCGGGCAGTTTGATCACGCCGCCGTGCGCGGAGCGGCCGTGCTTCACCAGCCAGTTGAGCATCCGGGTCTCCACGTCCTTCAGCGTCAGGTCGTCCAGCATGCCCACGAGCACGCGGAGATGCGTGCTCATCGAGCCGAGCATGCGCAGGGCGAGATCGGGCCGGCGGCCGATGAGGTCAAGCACGGGGGCCTTGGGCAGCAGCAGGACGGAGCTGGCCTCGACGGCGCGCGCGTCGGCCGGGTAGCCGGTGGGCGAGGCGAGCGCGGCCTCGGCAAAGGACTCGCCGCTGCGGAAGACGTGGATGACCTGCTCCTTGCCCGCGGCGCTGACACGGTGGACATTGACCGCGCCGCTCTGCACGACGTAGAAGCCGCGGGAGGGTTCGCCCTCGTGAAAGAGGTAGTCGCCCTTGGCCAGGGTGATGGGGCTGGCGAACGAGGCGATCAGCTGGAGGTCCTCGCCCGAGAGGCTCGAGAAGATCTGGCAGCAGCGGAGGCTGCCGGTCAGTCCGGTGAGCTTGAGGTCGGTGGCGCGGGGGGGCGTGGGCATCGGCGCGGACATTTGAGCGGGACGCCGGGCGCCTGTCGCCTGCAAAATGCCGCCGGGCCGGGGGAAATTCCGGCGGACCTTGATCCAGGTCATGGCCGGGCGGGGCGGGCCTGCTATTCTCCGGCGCCAGCCCCGGGAAAATCCGCCGCCGCGGCCGTCCGGAACAATTTATGCGCAGAGATTGCTTTCTTTGTGCAACCGGTGGTTAGCGGCCGCGGGCCGGATCCGGTATGCTGCGATTTTCCCTTTCCCATGATCCATTCCGCCCCCGCCCATCCGCAAAAATTCCCCGCCACCCGCCGGTCCGCCCACGTCGCCATCGCCCCCGCCGACCGGTGCGTCGTCAAACGCGACGGCACCACCGTCGCCTGGGACGCCGCCAAGGTCGCCCGCGCCGTGGCGCTGGCCTTCTACGAGGTGATCCACGGCACCACCGACAACCCGGACCGCGACAACCTCTCGGGGCACTACGGCCTCAGCGCCGAGTCCTTCATGAAGGTCCGGCACATCACCACCCGGGTCGAGCACATGCTCGAGCTGTTCTACCGTGCGGGCCGGCATCCCTCGATCGAGCAGATCCAGGACAACGTCGAGAAGGCCATCGCCGCCGAGGGCGAGTGGGCGGTCGCCCGCGCCTACATCGTCTACCGCGCCGGGCAGGCGGCCCGCCGGCTCAACCATTACGCGGAGAACGGCCTGGCCGACTACATCGCCCTCGCCAAATACGCCCGCTACCGGCCCGACCTCGGCCGCCGCGAGCTTTTCGCCGAGGCGGCCCGGCGCGTGCAGGCGATGCACCGGCGGTTCTTCAATGACCGGCTCGACCGGGTGCTGCCGGCGCCCGGCGCCGATTCGCCCGTGGCCCCGCCGGACCGGGACCGGCTCGCCGCCGCGCTGAGCGGCGGCACCGTGGGCCTGGCCCTCGACCGGGCCTTCGCTGCCGTGGTGGCCAAGACCGTGCTGCCCTCGATGCGCTCCCTGCAGTTCGGCGGCGAGGCCATCCTCCGCAACCACGCGCGGCTCTTCAACTGCTCGTTCAGCCCGGTGGACCGCCTCGAGTTTTTCCGCGAATACCTCTTCCTCCTCCTCGCCGGCACCGGCTGCGGCTTCTCGGTGCAGCGCCAGCACACCAACCGGCTCCCGGCGCTGCCCGTCCGCGGCGACGAGATGGAGCTGCCGGTCGTGCACCACGCGATCGCCGACACCATCGAGGGCTGGGCCGACGCCCTCCACCTGCTCATGCGCAGCCACTGGGAGCGCTTCAAGGCCGAGTTCAACTACTCCGGCGTCCGCCCGCGCGGCAGCCAGCTGCACACCTCCGGCGGCAAGGCCCCCGGCCATCTGCCGCTGAAGCAGGCGCTGCTCGACATCGAGGCCGTGCTGAACGGCGCCTCCGGCCGCCAGCTGCGGCCGGTCGAGATCTACGACATCTGCATGTTCGCCGCGCGCTCCGTCCTCAGCGGCGGCATCCGCCGCTCGGCCACCATCTGCCTCTTCTCGCCTGACGACCAGGAGATGATGGACGCCAAGACCGGCGACTGGTTCAGCAAACATCCCCAGCGCTCCGCCTCGAACAACTCCGCCGTCGTGCCGCGCGCCGCGGGCGACGACTCGCTCTTCCGCAAGCTCTTCGCCGCCCAGCGCGAGTTCGGCGAGCCGGGCTTCTACTTCTCCGACGACCCGGAGTATGGCTGCAACCCGTGCTGCGAGATCGGGCTGCATCCCGTCGTGGGCGGCGAGCTCGACGACGAGACCGAGGTCGCGCGGCTCCGCGCGCTCGGCTACACCGGCCCGGTCACCCCGGGCACGCGGCTCAGCGGCTGGCAGATGTGCAACCTGAGCACGATCAACGGCGCGGCGCTCACCGACGCGGACGACTTCCTCACCGCCTGCCTCCACGCCGCCGTGGTCGGCACCCTGCAGGCGGCCTACACCGACATCGCCTACCTCGGGCCTGTCACCCGCTACCTCAACGAGCGCGACGCGCTGCTCGGCGTCTCGATCTGCGGCTTCATGGACAACCCCGACCTGTTGTTCGACCCGGCGCTGCTCGAGCGCGGGGCGCGGCTGGCGCGGGCGGCCAACCGGATCGTGGCCGAGGCGCTCGGCATCCGCCCGGCGGCGCGCGTGACCTGCGTGAAGCCCGAGGGCACGGCCTCGCTTCTCCTCGGCGCGGCGTCCGGCATCCACCCGCACCACGCCCGGCACTATTTCCGTCGCGTGCAGGCCAACCGCCGCGATCCCGTCTACCGGCACTTCGCCGCCGCCAACCCGCACCTGACGGAAACCTCCGTCTATCGTCCCGACACGGACGATGTCCTCACCTTCGCCGTCGAGGCGCCGGCCCATGCCATCCTCCGCGACGAGATCGGCGCCCTGGAATTCCTGCGGCTCGTGCAGCGCGTGCAGCAGCACTGGGTGCTGGCGGGGGAGGCGGAATCAACCCGCTCGCCCGGTCTGCATCACAATGTTTCGCACACCTGCACCGTGAAGCCCGCCGAGTGGGCCGAGGTCGCGGACTTCATCTGGCGGCATCGCGCCGGCTTCACCGGCGTCGCCCTGCTCGGGCACGACGGCGACAAGCGCTACCCGCAGGCCCCGCGCGAGGCGGTGGCGACAGAGGACGATGTCGCGAAGTGGAACCGCCTGAAATACCACCCCGTCGACTACACCCAGCTCGTCGAGCAGACCGACGAGACGGCGCTCAAGGATGTCGCCGCCTGCGCCGGCGGCGCCTGCGAACTCACCTGATCTCCCATGAAAAACCTGCAACCCGCCACGGCCGATCCGATCGAACAATTCGGCGAATGGTTCGCCATCGCCGCGCGGGCAGGGCTGCCCGAGCCCACGGCGATGGCGGTGGCGACCGCCAGTGCGGACGGCCTGCCCAACGTCCGCATGCTCCTGCTCAAGGGCTACGACCAGCGTGGCTTCGTCTTCTACACCAACCTCGGCAGCCCCAAGGCCGCCGAGCTCGCGGCCAACCCGCGGGCCGCGCTCTGTTTCTATTGGAACCAGATCGGCCGCCAGATCCGCGTGACCGGTCCGGTGGAGAAGGTGACGGACGCCGAGGCCGATGCTTATTTTGCCTCGCGCCCGCGGCTCAGCCAGCTCGGCGCCTGGGCCTCGCACCAGTCGCAGCCGATGGCCGACTCGTTCGAGCTGGAGCGCAACTGCGCGGCGGCCGCGCTGCGTTTTGGCGTGGGCGCGGTGCCGCGTCCGCCCGGCTGGTCGGGTTACCGGGTCGTGCCCGCGACGATCGAGTTCTGGCACGAGAAACCCTTCCGCCTGCACGAGCGCGTCCGCTTCACGCGGTTCGACGGCGTCTGGTCGTCGCAGCGGATTTTCCCCTGATCCGGGTCACGCCTTCGGCGGCGTGGCCTGCGTGATGAGGATGGTCAGGTCCTCAAGCGCGCGGACGGCGTGCGGCAGCTTCGGCGGCATGTGCAGCAGGTCGCCGGCGCCGAGCCGCTGCTGGCGGTCGGGAAAGGTGAATTCGCACGCGCCGGCCAGCACCTGCACGAGGGCGCGCGCCGGCGTGGTGTGCTCCGAGAGTTCCTGCCCGGCGGCGAAACGGAAAAGCGTGAGGCGCAGGCCCGGCGCCGTGAGCACGGCCTGGCTGACGATGCCGTGGGCGACGCTCTGGGTGGGCGCCAGCAATTGGCAGACGGCGGCTTGATCGGGGGAGAGGAGGGCGGTGGTGGCCATGGGGGGAGGATTAATGACCACCAACATACCCCAAGGTGCCGCCGGCCGCATTGACGTGGGTCATGCTTCGATGATCTGAGAGTCGAATATTCTCAATGCCGCGAAGTTGCTTCGGCTTGAGTGGAGGCGGGACCATCAATCCCGCGGGTTATCCCTTCTGGTCTTCGTGTAGGTTGCGCGCTTGCGCGCAACGTGGCGTGCATCAGCCGTCGCCAGGCCTATGGCCGACAAGAGCACGCCACCTACAAAACCGGCCCCGGGCAGGTTTACTTCAGCGCGGCGTTGCCGCCGCCGGCCTTGGTGTCGCGGGCGACCGCCAGCTCGCCCTGGCGGGCGTAGTCGATCGCCTCGGCGAGGATGCGCGCGGCCTCCTGCGGGGCGTGGAAGCCCATCGAGTTCTCCGCCGAGATGAAGTCGAGACGCCACTGCGCCTTGCGGTGCAGCACGCGCGCGGCCAGCAGCTGGGCGTCGGTCGCGCCGGCCTTCTGCGCGGCGGCGATGGCGTCCAGCAGGCCGACGACGGCCGCCTCGCCGCGGTTGAGCAGGGCGACGTTGCGGTCCTGCACGAGCAGGGCGCGGGCGGTGATCTCCTTCTCCGGCACGCGGTGGCAGGTCTGGCAGGCCTGCGCGACGTTGAGGAGCGGGGAGCGGACGTGGTGGTTGCTGACCTTGATGGCGCCCTCGCGGACGTAGGGCATGTGGCAGTCGGAGCAGGAGACGCCGCTGCGCGCGTGGATGCCCTGGCTCCAGAGCTCGAACTCGGGGTGCTGGGCCTTGAGGATGGAGGCGCCGCTTTCGGTGTTCTTGAAATCGGTGTGTTTCACCTCGTCGTAGTAGGCCTCGATCTGCTCGACCTTCAGGCCCTTGTCCCACGGGGTGGTGACGAGCTTCTTGTCGCCCTTGAAGTAATATTCGACGTGGCACTGGGCGCAGACCATCGAGCGCATCTCCTGGCGGGTGGCGTCGATGTTCGGCTCGTAGCGGCCCTGGCGGCCGTCCTTGCGCCAGCGCTCGATGCTGGGCAGGTGCGGGGTGGGGTAGTCGGAATTGGCGAGCGCGCGGATGCCGTTGAGGAAGCTGGGGCGGTTGACGCGCAGGTTCATGTTCTCGGCGTCGTGGCAGTCGATGCAGGAGACGGGATGCTGGACGAGCTTCGTGGCCTCGCTGTAAGGCATGGCGCAGACGACCTCGAAGCCCTTCTGGATCTGCTCCTCCCAGTGCTCCTTGCCGGCGGGGACGCCGGCCTTGAGGCCCTCGCTGATGTAGGTGTTGAGCGTGGAGGCGTGGCACTGGAGGCAGGCGCCGGGCTGCTTGAACTTCGTCACCCGCTCGGTCTCGCGCTGGTCGAGCAGCATGTAGGCGTGGCCGCGCTCCTCGCGGTAATCCACCCCGAAGGCATAGCCCGCGAAGAGCCGGCGCCACACCGGGTCCGCGTCGAGGTGCTGGAACGCCTCGCTGCCGCCGTGGTTCGTGCGCTCGGTGTCCACGGTGCGCTTGTAGCTGTCGTATTGGCGCGGGTAGTTCTTGCCCCAGGTGGCGGGGTCCACGGTCTGGTCGCTGACCTCGACGACGCGGAAGACGTCCTTCGTCGCCTCGGCCTTCCGGGCCACGATGTTCTGGTAGAGCATCAGCACGACGAACGCGGCGCCGGCGGTGCCGATCAGGACCGCGATGTAGACCCAGAGGGCGAAGCCACGGTGGCGGGAGGCGGGGGAGGTATTCATGGGAGGCGGGGGAAAGGGTTTCAGCGGGTCGGGCCGTGGCCGACGTCGCGGTGGCAATGGAGGCAGTCGAGCATCTTCTGCGGGTTGCCGGGGTGGGTGTTGATGCCGTCCACGATCTGCTCGTGGCAGGCGACGCAGTTTTTCTGGAGCACGGCGACGTTCTTCTGGCGGATCATGATCGGCTCGTGAAAATCCTGGAGCGTGAAGCCCTTCGAGTGCCAGTAGCCGTTCTCGGCCTTCGTGAGGTATTTGCCGATGAAGTCATGCGGCGTGTGGCAGTCGTTGCAGCTGGCGACGGTGTGGTGCGGGGATTTCTGCCAGCCGTCGAACTGCTCGCGCATGATGTGGCAGTTCATGCAGGCGCGCGGGTCGTTGGAGAAATACGACAGCCCGTGCGCGTGGGTGAAGGTGTAGGTGCCCAGCCCGGCGAACAGGCCGGCCGTCGAGGCGATCGCCAGCAGGAGCAGGACGCGGGTCTGGAGCTTGGGAACCGTCATGGGACGCGACGCTGGTCCGAGCCTTGGCACGGAACCGTCCGCCGCCAAGCCTTCATTCCCGCCAGAAGCTGACCGCCCAGGCGCCGTCAGCGCGGCGTTCCATGGTCGAGGCGAAACCTTCGCCTTTCAGCAGCTCGATGAGCGGGGCGGGGAGAAAGGGCGCGATGATGGTCGCGCCCTCGCCGGCCTTGAGCGCATCGACCCGGGCGCGGATGAGGGAGAAGGGTTCCTCGCCGCGCGCGAGGTGCGGGCGAACATCGAAGGATTTGAAATGGATGGCTTTCATGGCGGCGGGAGAAATGGGCGGGAGTTGAGGCGCATGACACTATAACCCGGGGGCGCTGGCAATGCCTTGACGCAGGTCATGCCCGGGGCCTCAGGGTTCCAGCTGGAATCCGCCGGTGGAATCAAAGGCCAGCACGACCAACCGGCCCTCCACGGCGTCGATCTCGGCCGTCCATTCCTGCCGCGGGGCGTCCGGCGCCTCGCCGCGGATGACGCTGACCGCGATGCGATGACGCCCGGGGCTCAACGGCATGCGCCACTCGCCGACGGAGGCGCCGTCCGACTTCAGGCCCTTGGGCCGGAACACCTGTTGTTCCGCCCGGCCATCCACCTCGAGCCGGACCACGACCGCCGTCCGCGTGCGCCCGGCCGGCACGGTGGCCCGCATGTGCACCGGCCGGTCGTCCGGCGCGGCGGAGGCGCCGGGCGCCGGCCCCGCTTCCGCCACCCGGCCGCCCAGGGCTCGGAAGGTGAAGACAAACTCGGCGCCCGCCGGCGCCGGGTTGCGGAACGGCGCGTCGCTCACGGCGAGCAAGATCGCGAGTGCGGCCGCGGTCAGCAGCGCAACGGCGGCCACCAGGCCGGGCCAGCCTTTCACCCGGATCGGCGGCGCGGCCGGCGGTCCCTGCCGCAATTGCGCGGCCGCGGCCGACAGCAGGTGGGGCCGGAGCGGATCAAAATCAACATGCGCGACCTTGCCCGGGTCGGCGCGGTTCGGGCGGAACGCCGGCTCACGCGTGCCGTCCAGCCGCGCCGGCAGCCAGCGGTTGCCCTCGCGGCCGAAGGATTCGCTCGAGCCGCAGCCCACGCACAGCACGGCCGCCGCGCCCTTGCTGATGAGCCGCTCGGCGAGCTTGGGCTCGATCCAACCGATGCACGGGACCGGCCGCACCGTGTAACCCGGCAGCCGCCGCGCCCAGCCCACATGATCAAAAAGCTCCCAGCCGCCGCCGGTCTGCGCGCAGACAAACGCCAGCGCCGGCGACTCCCCGCGCGCCACCGCCGCGAGGACAAAGGCCTCGAGTTCCCGGATGACCTGCCGGGCGTCGAACCACGCCAGCCCGATGCCCTGTGTGTCGCAGGCCCCGGCGCAGATGCCGCAGCCGATGCAGCGGTCGGGGTCGATCTGCGCCTGCGAGGGGAAGGGTTTGCCGTCGGTGCGCGGCACCATGGTGATCGCGCCGAACGGGCAGTCGTGCGAACAGAGCGTGCAGGCGAAGCAGCGCGAGACGTCGACCGCCGCCTGGTAAACCGGCCGCGGCCGCCGCCGGGCCAGCCACCAGGGGACCGTCAGCAGCCCGGCGCCGGCGAGCCCCGCCGCCAGCCAGATGCCGCCGCCCGACAGTCGGGCGGTCACGGCCAGCGGCCACAGATACCACCAGTCCATGCTGAGGCCGGCGGGTTTCACCGCCATCTGCGCGGCCGCGGCGTTCACCGCGGGATAAACGAGCGCGGCGATCAGCACCGCCCCCGCGAGCCAGGCCGTCAGCCGCCAGTCGGGGAGCCACTGTGCGCGGCTGAGCCGCGCCAGATGCAGGACCAGCCCGGCGGCGATGCCCAGCGGCAGCGCCATGTGCAGGAAAAAGACGACGAAGAACAGCAGCGACGGCACCGTGCGGTCGGCGGCGAACAGGCGCAGCATCGGCTCGCCGAAGATCGGCAGCACGTCCAGCGCCTTCATGGTGTCGAGCGCCAGCAGCTGGGCGCGCTGGTCCCACACCAGCCAGTAGCCCGTCCAGCCGATGAACCACACCAGGCCGAGCAGCGCGAGGCCGCTCACCCAGGCGAGCCAGCGCGCGTCGGCGAACTTGCGGGCCAGCAGCGCCCGGCCCGCATGGGCCAGCACCAGCAACATCGTCAGGTCCGACGAGTAGCGGTGCACGCTGCGCACGAGCCCGCCGAGGGAGCGCGGCCCGAGGTCCGCCAGCGAGTGCCAGGCCGACTGCACGCTCGCCGAATACCAGACCAGCAGCAGCACGCCGGACAGCGTGGCGAGCAGGAGCATGACGTTCGCCGCGGGCCCGAGCTGGGCCAGCGGGTTGAGCGGACGCGGCAGCCAGCGCTCGAGCAGGGTGTCGGCGCGCGTGAACAGGCCGTCGGCCGCGGCGAACAGCCGCGCGCCGCGGACGGGCGGCGGGGGCGGCGAAACCACCGGCGCGGGGCCCGCGGTCCCCACGGCATCCGCCAGGGCCTCGCAATCCGGTTCAGGATGCGGGTGGAGCGACATGGGCCTCCTGCAATAGGGCGCGCAGGCCCGCGCGGAGCCACGCCCGGTGGCGCGGATCCAGCGTGAATCGGTAGGCGATGCGACCGGAGCGATCGACCAGGAGGAAGAGATTCGCGTGGTCGAGTGCGCCGGTCTGGGGGTTGCGCGTCACGGCGAACTGGAGCCGCTTGAGCACGTCGCGCATCTCGGCCGGCTCGCGGCCGTTGACGTAGCGGAACTCCGGATAAGTGAAACCCTTGCCCTGCGCCATCGCGTCCATGATCACCGTCGTCTCGTATTCCGGGTTGAGCGAGAGCGCGACTACGCGCAGGTCCGCGCGCTCCGCCGGGTTGAGCTCCCCGAGCAGCGCCTGCACCTCCGCGAAGATCTCGGGGCACGTCGTGGAGCACGCGGCATAGACGCCGGTGACCAGCACCACCTGCCCGCGCAGGTCAGCCAGGCGGAAATCCACGCCGCGCTGGTCGACGAGCGGGGTTTCCGGCAGCGCGAGGCTCACGCGGATGCGTTCGCCGGGGAACGGCGGCAGCACCTGGGCGCGGGCGGCATCGACCCGGGCGTAATAGACCAGGCCGGCCACGCAGACGGCGATCACCCCGAAGCCGGCGGCGGCGGCCCGCGCATGGGCGAGCCAGAGGCGGGGATCGCGGAGCTGTCGGATGACCCTGCGCCACAGCACCACCGCGGCGCCGACGATGAAGAAGGGCTCGAGCATCATCACCGACACGGCCAGCCATGAGATGCCGCCGGTGCGCGGGTCGCCGCGGTAGCACCAGAGCTGGAAGTCGCGCACGAAGTCCCCGAGCAGCCCGCCGCCGGTCGGCCCGAAGATCGTCAGCAGCAGGAAGGCCTCGTAGCCCGCCAGCGCGGTGAACAGGAACACCAGCAGTCCCGGGCCCGTGAGGAAACGCTCGCCGGGCGAATCGACATGGGCCGGCGCCGCGGGCGCGGTCTCGGGGGAGGTGGCGGGGATGAGCATGGTTGGATTGGTTGTAGGGCGGGATCGCTGATCCCGCCGCGTTGAGGCGGGGTCAGCGACCCCGCCCTACAGTTTCGGTCTCAGCGCACCGGCCAGACGTCGGCGAGGGCCTTCCAGTTCGCGAAGTAATACACCGCGAAGCAGGCGAGGAAGATGAGCGTGAGGACGATGGTGCCCTTCGTGGCGTAGTGATCATGGGCCAGCGAGCCGGCCGAGCTGCCGGCGAGCGCCGGGGGCGTGCCCCAGTCCGACATGGCGGCGCCCGCGCCGATCTTTTTGCCGAAGAACAGCGTGCCCACGCAGAGCAGCACGAAGGTCAGCAGGCCGAGGAAGGCCAGCACGCCGCCGATGCCGAGGACGCCCAGCCAGAGATGCGCGGCCGGGCCGTAGATGCCCTGCGCATCGATGTCCCAGCTGCGGCGCGAGACGCCCATCGAGCCGGCGAACGACATGCCGAAGGACAGCAGCGTGATGCCGAGGCCGAACAGCCAGGGCTGCACGCGCGCCAGGCCGCGGAAGATGAAGTCGCGCTGGAAGATCAGCGGGATCACGTAGTAGGCCAGACCCATGAAGGCCAGCGAGGTGCCGCCGACCACGGTGACGTGGAAGTGGCCGGGGATGCGCAGCGTGTTGTGCGCGATGATGTTGATCTGCTGCGTGCCGAGCGTGACGCCGGTGATGCCGCCGAGGAAACCGAAGATGACGACCGAGAGCACGGTGGCGGACAGCGCCGGGTTTTTCCACGGCAGCGCCGTGACCCAGCCGAAGACGCCGCGGACGTAGCCCTTCTCGCGCATCGCGATCTCGATGCCGGCCGGCACGGTGAAGCCGTGGATCATCGACGCCAGCACGGCGAGATACATGGCGTAGGAGGTGTTCCAGATCTTCCAGGTGGCGCCGACGCCCGGGTCGACGAGCAGGTGGTGCGCCGAGGCGAGGTTGATGAACAGGATGTAGAGCACGAAGGCGGTGCGGCACACGGCCTCGTTGACCGGGCGGGCGCCGAGGATGACGTGCGAGAGCAGATACCACACGCTCACCATCGCGCAGACGTTGACCTGCTGCGACTGGTGGCCGAGGCCCCACCAGATCAGGCGATACCACGCCGGGTCGGGCTGGGGCGTCCAGCCCATCGCGTAGGTGAAGGTGGGAATCATCACGATCGCGCCGTGGAGCAGCGTGACGACGGCGATGATGGCCGCGGCGGTGGCGCCGAAGGTCACGATCGGCACGGAGCCGGTGTAGGCCCGGTCCCGCTTCGCGACGTAGAGCGTGGCGAAGAAGTTGAAGACGCCGATGAGCGTGCCCACGGCCACGAGGATGATGCCGAGGTAGAAGAGCGGGTGCGCCAGCAGCGGCAGGTAGGACGTCATCATCACGTCGGCCTGGCCGGCGAGGATGATGTAGTCCACCATCACGCCGCCGGTGAGCATCATGCCGAACGAGACCCAGGCGACCTTCCGGGAGAAGAGCCGGGCATTGAGCGGCGTGGTGCAGGCGAAGTAGAGGATCGCGACCTCGAAGAACAGGATCCACAGGATCAGCATGTTGATGCCGTGGAACGTCAGGATGCGGTAGAACCAGTCGGCCGGCAGCAGGTGCACGGTCTGCCAGCGGGTGAGGGCCAGCAGCAGCGCGGCGATGCCGCCGAGCAGCAGGAAGACGATGCCGGTGACGGCGTTGAGCTTGATGAAGCGCTGGGCGTCGAGGCAGACGCTCAGGCCGGTGGTGCCGCAGACGCGGCCGGGGACGCCGGGCGCGGCGAGCGAGTGCGAGGAGGAGGCGGGGGCGGTGGTCATGGCGGGGAGCGGTTACTCGACGAAGATCTTCCCGGTCATGGCATGGTGGCCGATGCCGCAGAATTCGTTGCAGACGATGGTGAACTCGCCCTTGGAGGTGGGCGTGATGGTGAGGACGTGGTCGTAGCCGGGCAGGACCTGGAAGTTCATGTTGAGCGGCTGGAGCGAGAAGCCGTGCTGGAGGTCCAGCGCGGAGAGATGCAGCCGGTAGGTCTCGCCCGCGCGCAGGCGCAGCGCCGGCCACCACTGCCACATGCGGGCCGTGAGGTAGGCGTCGCCGCCGGGCGGGGGCTCGGCGATCGGCAGCTCCTGCAGCATCGCGTTGGCGGCGACGGGATTCTTGAAGGTGCCGACGCGGTTCGCCGCGACGAACTGCTCCGTGCGGGCGAGGAAATCGGCGGGCTTCACGGCGTAGGCCTCGCCGGTGCTGTTCTGTTTGCCGCGGAAATGCCAGTAGGGCATCATCAGCGACATCACGAAGCACCAGAGCAGGGCGAGCCCGAGCCACAGCTTCTCGTGGCCGGCGGGCGGATGGAACCAGGGGGTGGTGAGGGGACGCAGGCTCATAAGGAGGGGCTCCGTTCAGGGCAGCAGGGCCGGTTTGGTGAGGAGGAGTTCGATCCAGCCCCACACGGTGTAGGACAGGAAGGGGATGAGGACGCCGAGCACGAGCAGCAGCCACGGGTTATCGAGGAACTTCTGCCACGGATGGATCTTGGGTTCGTTGTTCATGGGGTTCAGGCCGGTTGGGTTGAGCGACGGCGCCACGTGCCGATGCAGCGCAGCATGACCGCGAGGAAGAGGAGGCCGCCCGCGACCGCCACGAGGCCGCCGAGGCCCATGACGCCGAGGCCGAGGTATTCGCCGAGGGAGCGCACGTGCTGCTCCGCGCCGTATTGCTTGCGGCCGAGCCCGTAGGCCCCGGCGAGGGCGAAGCCGAGGCCGAAGACCGCCTGGCCGCAGCCGAAGCACAGCAGCTGCACCCGGCGCCAGCGCTGGGCGGGCGCCGGGCCCGCCGACGTGGCGGCGCAGAAATCATAGGCGGCCGTCATCAGTGCCAGGGTCACCGCGCCGATGGCGCAATGATAGTGGCCCGGCACCAGCGTGCTGGAGCCGCGGATGAGCGAGCCGAGGATGAAGCCGAGCACGGTGAGCGTGGCGCTGCCGGCGAGGCCGACCAGGCGCCACTGGCCTTCCGCCGGGCGCTGCGCCCAGTGCCGGGCCGCATGGCGGAGGCCCAGGCCCAGCACGACCAGCACCACGGGAAAGATCGTCCAACGCATCAACCGCGTCGCCGTTTCCGTGTAGGCCGGGTCCGAGGTGCCGCCGAGCGCGAGGAACGGCATCACGGCGTGCGGCAGCACCAGGGCCGTGAGCAGCCAGCGGACCGCACCCGGCGACACGACCGTCCGCCCCGACCAGCGGTGCAGCAGCAGCAGCCAGAGGCCGAGCATCATGGCGACGTTGGCCGCCTGCAGGACGTGGCCGCCGCCCCAGGCGAGCAGCTCATAATAGCCGATGGCGGGCAAACCCGGCAGGGTCGTGCGCCACGCGGCGACAAAGGTGGCGAGCGCAATCAGGTTGGCCGCCGCGGACGCGCGCAGCGCGACGAGCGCGTCGTCCGGGAGGGTGCCCGGGCCGCCGGCGGGCGCCGCGAGGGCGCCGGCGAAAAACAGGCCCGTGCCCGCAAACCAGCAGGCGAGCCCAGCGATAAAGACCGGGTGGTCGATCACGGGCACGTAGTTGGCGAGGATCGGCTGGGCGCCGGGCATCACCGCGCCGGCCAGCAGGCCGAGCACACCCGTGAAGGCCAGCAACCCGGCCACAACCTTGACGGCCCGCGGGATCACCGCGCCGAGCGCGAACGCGAGGAAGGCGGCGGTGCCGGCCTGGAACCAGACGACCATCGCGAGATCCACGTGCACGACGAGCGCGCGCTTGAAGAACAGCGGATCGGTGAACAGCCAACCCATGCCCGGCAGCCGGCCGACCACGAGCGTCAGCGACAGCAGCCCGGCGAGCACGAGGCTGCCGATGGCGAAGAGAAACCACAGGCGCGCCGCGCCGGTCTCCGCCACGACGGGGCGGGCCGTGGCGACAGGGTCGTTGAATGCGATGGCCGGGGATTGCACGGGGATGTTGTAGCCGATCCCGGGCGCGCCGACCTTGACGCGCGTCAAGGCAATCACCCGGCCCGGATGCCGCCGGTCAGTAGGTGAACTCCACCTGCGCCCAGATTTTCCGCACGTTGGGCAGCGTCGCGGCATCGCGCCGGAAATCGGCGAACTTGACGAGGCCGGTCACGGACTTGCCGAATTGGCGCGTGAGCTGGGCGTTGAACTCGGAGCCGAGGCGCACGCCGGTGGCATCGGTTTCATACCGGTGGTAAAACGCGGTCAGGGCGAGCTGGGCGGGCAGGGCGGCGGTCGCCTTGAGATAGGTGTCGCGCAGGCCGGCGGCCGGTGTCGTGAGGAAGAGATCCGCCCAACCGTTGAAGGCGTGGAGGGTCGCGAGCGGCGTCTTGAAGCCCACGTTGTGATCCGAGCCGAGCACCTCATGGCCGAGGGTGAGGCTGCCGGGCCGGCCGACGAGGCCGGCTTCCAGCGCGAGGTAGTGCGTCGAGTAATCCAGCGGGCTCGTGCCGTGGTCGGCTTGGGTGGCGAGCTCGGCGCGGTAGGCGAGCTTGAGCCGGTCGGTGAGCTTACGGGTGCCGGTCAAGCTCGCGCCGTAGGTGGCGCAGGAATTCGCGGGCGAGCCGGCGAAATCGAGCAGGTAGGCGTAGCCCGTCAGGGTGCCGGCGGGCAGGCCCGCGTAACTGGCGTTGAGGAGATGCGAGTTGGACCGCCAGTAACCCTGCGTGTGGCGGTCGCCGAAGACGCGGTTGATGCGGTCGAGCCAGGCATAGGTCAGAGTGGTCTGCGCGAGCGACTTGTCCTGCACCACGAGCGCGTCGAAGGTCTGCATGTTCTGCCGCCAGCCGACGTCGCCCACGAAGCGGGCGTTGTCGAGCACGAGGCGCTGGCGGCCCAGGGTGGCGGTGGTCCGGCCCGTGGTGAAGGCCAGCCAGGCCTGGTTGACCTCCGTGCCCTCGGGGTCGGCGACGACGGCGCGGCCGGCGCCGCCGGGGTTCAGGCCGGACTGGCTGTAGGCGTCGCCGTCCGCGGCGAGGATGCTTTCCGCCTCGAGCATGGCCTGCCAGCCATGCAGCGGCGCGGTGGTGAAGCCGAGGCGCGGGCGGAGCGTGAGCGCGCCGGCGTCGCGCAGCGCGGTCTGGCGCACGTCTTCATAGCGCAGGCGGAGATTGAGGGTGACCCGGCCCTGCGCGAAGGCGTCGGCCAGGTGGTCGGCCGCGGCCAGCGGGAGCACGGCGGCGCCGGCGAGGGCGGAACGGAGGAGCAGCGGAAATTTCATGGCGGGTGGATGCGGGCGCCAGCTTAGCAGGCCGCGCCCGGATCCACCTTGATGCGGGTCAAGCCCGGCCGGATGAGCGGGGCTTACTTGGCCGCGGCCAACCCGGCCAGCGCGGCGACGGCCTCGTCAAGGCCGCCCTTCAGGCCCTGGCGCTGGTGCACGATCTCGCCCTCGCGGTTGAGGATGGTGACGACGTTGGAGTGGGAGAACATGCCGTCGGCCTCCTGCTTGTATTTCACGCCGAGGAGGGCGGCGAGCTCGCGCACGGCGTCGTCGTCACCGCGGAGGATGATCCACTGGCCGTCGAGACCGCGCTGGGCGCGATACTTGGCGAGCACCTCGGTGGTGTCGCGGGCAGTGTCGAACGAGACGAGCACGAACACGGCCTGGCTCCGCAGTGCGGCGGGCAGGCGCTCCTGGATGGCGAGCATGTCCGTGACGGTCAGCGGGCAGGCGTAGCCGCAGGAGGCGAAGAACATGTCCAGCACGACGGGGCGGCCGCGGAGCGAGCCGAGGGCGACGGCCCGGCCGGCGTCGTCGGTGAAGCTGACGTCGCTCTGGTAGATCGAGTCCTTGCTGAAGGTGGCGGTCTCCATCGCCGCGCAGCACGCGTCGGGCTTCGGGGCGGCCTTTTCCTCGCAACAGGCGGCCTTCTTGGCGGCCGGCTTTTCCTGGCAGCAGCCGGCGGCCGGGGCTTCGGCGCCCAGGGCGAGCGTGGCGGCAAAGAGCAAGCTGGCGAGCAGGTAGGGGCCGTTGCCCCCAACGGCCTGGCGGACGCGAGAGGGCGCTTGGGGGCAAGCGCCCCTACCGGTGATAAGCGTTTCGAGGGGTTTCATGGGAGATTTTTGGCGCAGCGGAAACCGAGCGCCGTGGTGGTGTTTTTGGCCTGGAGGGAGGAGCGCAGTGCGCCGCGCATGAAGGCGGCGTAGTCGGTGGTGTCCTTGGCGCCGACGGCGCCGGCGCCGCAGAAGAGGTTGCGCTCGAGGCCGGTGTCACCGCGCGACTCGCCGGTGACCATGGCGGTGTTGAAGTCATCGACCCATTCCCAGACGAGGCCGTGCAGGCCGCGGGCGCCGTGGAAATTGGGCCGGGCGGTGGCGGCGTCGGCCTGCACGGCGGGCACGGGCCGCGCGAGCCAGGCGTAGAGGTCGCGCTTGAGCGCCTCGTCGATGCGGCCGTCGGCCGACGTGTAGCCGGCGCCGGCGGCGAGCTCCCACTCGGCGGTGGTGGGCAGGCGCTTGCCGGCCCAGCGGGCGTAGGCGCGCGCGGCGAACCACGACACGCGGACGACCGGCGCGCCGGGCGGGGCCTTGGCGCCGGGCTCGAGGTCGCCCGTCCAGTGCTCGAGGTAGGAGGAGTCGGCGAACAGCCCGCTGACCTGCGAGCGGCGCCACTTCGGGTTGGCCGTCACGAAGGCGAGGAAGTCCGTGTTGGTCACGGGCAGCTCGTCGAGGAGGAACGCGGCGACGGGAACCTGCGCCGCGTCCTTGGTCGTGCGGAGCAGCGGCGCGTAGGTGCCCGCGGGGATGACCACCATCCTAGTATTTTCGATTCTCGATTTTTGATTTTCGATTTCGACAGACCGGACCATGACCGCACCCGCTACCGCCAAAGCGATCGCGATGGAGACGCGGAGGAGGGAGGAGGTGGTCATGGGGGTGGGGAGGGAGGGCGAATCGTCTCGATGAGCCGCGGGGGGGGCGGGGGGGGCGCCCGCCCCTGGGTTTTTGTGCGCGGTGGGGGTGGGCGTGACCCGCGCGGGCCT
>JAYRDK010000009.1:0-6452 GCA_041909435.1 Lacunisphaera sp. | reverse complement strand
GTGGGTGGGCGAATCGTCTCGATGAGCCGCGGCTCGTCCGGAGGACTCGCCCTACCTTGCTTAGTGCTGCTCGTTGCGGATGGCCTTCACCTGCTCGGCCTTGAAGGCGTCGCCGGTGTTGCCCCAGGCGTTGAAGACGTAGGTCAGGACGTCCGCGACCTGCGCGTCGGTGAGGACGGCCTCCTGCGGCGGCATGGCGCTGTTGAAGGTGACGCCGTTGACGGTGACGGGGCCGGTCATGCCCTTGAGCACGGTGCGGATGGCGCGGTCGCGGTCGGCGAGCATGTAGTCCGAGCGGGCCAGCGGGGGGAAGGCGCCGGGCAGGCCCTTGCCGTCGGGCTGGTGGCAGGCGAAGCAGAGGCCCATGTAGACCTGCTTGCCCTTCTCGATCTGCATTTCCTTGGTGAGGCCGGCGATGGCGGGGTTGGACTTGATCTCCGCGGCGATCTTCTTCCGCAGCTCGGCCTCGCGCTTGGCGGAGGCGGAGCCGGCGTCGGCCTGCGAGCCGAGGTAAACGGCGTCGATTTCCTTGCCGGAGTAGATGACGCGGTTGGCGTCGCCGGCGACCTTGAGCATGCCGAGGGCGCCCTTGTTGAAGGCGCGGGTGAGCGAGTGGTCGACGAGGATGAAGGTGCCGGGGACGTCGACCTTGAACTCGACGACGGTGGCGCCGCCGGAAGGCACGAGGGTGGTCTGCACGTTGGAGTTGACCAGGCTGAGGCCGGCCTCGGGGTAGACCTTGTCGAAGATCTCGCCGATGATGTGGAAGGAGGAGGTGACGTTGGGGCCGCCGACGCCGAAGTAGAGGCGGATGGTCTCGCCGACCTTGGCGGTCATGGCCAGGTCGCCCACGAGGGAGCCGACGGAGCCGTTGAAGACGATGTAGGGCGGGCGCTCGTCGATGGCCTTGGCCATGTCGAAGGACTGCAGGCCCTCCTCGCCGTATTTGCCGGTGGTGTAGAACTCGCCCTGCATGACGTAGAATTCCTTGTCGACCTTCGGCAGGCCCTCCTTGGGCTCGACGAGGATGAGGCCATACATGCCGTTGCCGATGTGCATGGGCACGGGGGCGGTGGCGCAGTGGTAGACGTAGAGGCCGGGGTTGAGGGCCTGGAAGGTGAACTGCGAGGTGTGGCCGGGGGCGGTGAAGGTCGAGGTCGCGCCGCCGCCCGGGCCGGTGACGGCGTGCAGGTCGATGTTGTGCGGCAGCTTCGAGGACGGGTGGTTGTTCAGGTGGAACTCCACGACGTCGCCCTCGCGGATGCGGATGAACGAGCCCGGGACGCTGCCGCCGTAGGTCCAGAAGGTGTATTCGACGCCGTCGGCCAGGCGGCCGACGACCTCGAGGACCTCGAGGTTGACGACGACGCGCGCGGCATACTTGCGGTTGACCGGCGGCGGCACGTGCGGCGGGGCGGTGAGGATCGCCTGCTCGACGGGGAGGTTGGCGATCTCGGGCGGCAGGACGACGGGGCCCTGGACATCGGTCGGGCCCTCGTTGGCACGGACGAGGGTGGTCGTGAACAAGGCAGCGGCCAAGGCGAGTCCGGCCACCGCGACAGCGGGGATGATGCGTGGATTATTCATGGGGGTCTGTTTCATAGATTAGCGGGAAGGGTGGAGCCGGGCGTGGCGCGGGTTGTCAGGGGCTGCGCATTTCTTGTCTTTGGTATTAGCAGCATGATCAGGTCAGCCCCGATAAGCGATGGTGCTAAGCCCGATATAGAGCAGGCCGACGACGGCTTCGAACATCCCGATGCGGCGCGCCGGCCAGCCGGGACGGAAGGGGCTCGCGAACCACAGCGTGCGGGCGAGCAACACCCAGGCCGGGACCGCGGCCCAAGCCGGCAGAAAATGAAGCGCGCCCAGCAGGGAGGCGCCGGCCGCCGCGACAGTGGCGGCGAGCACCGGCAGCAGGAGGCCGGCGGCCTCACCCTTGGCTTGGCGGAGACTGCTCCGGACGGTCAGCACCGTAGGCACGCTGCGGGCGAGCGCCAGGGCGGCGAGCGCCAGGGCCGGTCCCGCGGACCAGCCGGCGAGGGTGGCGAGGGCGGCCGGCACGAGGGCGAACGCCGCGCTGCCCGCGACCTCGGCGGCCGCGGCGCGCGAACCGTTCTGCGCATCAAACCAGGCGAACAGGCCGCCCAGCGGGGCGGCCACCAGCAGCGGCCAGAGCGGGGCGATGCCCCCGGGCACGAGGACGAGGGCCAGGGCGCCGAGCGCGAGGACGGAAAAAATCAGGACCGCCGGCCCGGCGCGGCGGTGCCGGGTGGCGGCGGGGGCGAACAGCGCCTTGAAGGGCCGGCGCGCAAAAAATCCGGCCAGCGCCGCCAGCGCCAGCGCGCCACCGGCGGACGAGGGCGCAACGAGCAGGCCCAGCGCCAGCGGTTCGAGCACCAGCGACCAGGAGCCATGCTCCTTCGGCAGGAACACGGAGGGGACCCGGGCCGCGGGAGCCGGCCGTGTCGGGGCGGCGGAGCTCGAGAAGGAGGCGAGGAGGGCGGTGCCTTGCATGTCCGCAGTATCGCCGCAAACGCGGGCGGGCGCCTTGACCTGCGTCAAGGGGCGGGCGGATCCCCGGGGCCGCTCTTTCAGAGCAACTTGTGGTCCCGCGCCCAGCGGACGAACTCCTGCTCCAGCTGGTCGAAGGACTCGATGACGAAGAGCGTGTCCTGGAAGTGCCAGATGTCGTAGGGCTGCGCGGCGAGCGTCTCGGGGCGGTAGGCGACCTTCTTCACCTTGTCGGTGAGGCTGTGCTGCGTCTCCCCGGAGGAGGAGATGATGCCGTTGCCGTAGATGCGCGGGCCGCCGGGATTCTTGATCAGGCCGAACTCGACCGTGAACCAGTAGATGCGCGTCAGGCCCTCCTCGACGGCGGGATCCTTGCACGCCAGCGCGGCCTGGCCGATCTTCTGGTAGAAGTTGGCGAAGCGCGGGTGCATGATCATCGGCGTGTGGCCGAAGATGTCGTGGAAACAGTCGGGCGCCGGCGTGTAGTCGAGCTCCGAGCGGGCGCGGATGTAGTCGGTGCAGGGGAAGATGCGTTTTGCGAGATAGGAAAAGAAATCATGCGCATCGAGCAGGCCCGGCGTGCGCGCGATCTGCCAGTTGGTCGCGGCCTGCAGCTTGCGGGAAACGTCGGCGAGCGCGGGAATGCGGTCCTTTTCCAGCTTGAGCGCGGCGAGACCGGTGAGGAACTCGTCGGCGGCGCGGCCCGGCAGGAGCGTCTCCAGGCGGGCGTAGAGCGTGCGCCAGACGTCCTGTTCGTCGGCGGTGTAGGCGGGATACTGGCATTCCGCGCCGACGGGCAGCGGCGCCGTGAGCTTGTGCGGGATGCAGCGCGGATCATCCGCGCCGGTCGGGGTGGCGGTGGGCGTGGGGGTATTCTGCATGCCGGCACCTTGCCGGCTTCCCGGGGGCGAATCGAACCCGAAGCGGTCAATTACGCCGAACGGGTTAGGGCATGATTCCGATCTTCTGGAGGCGGGCTGCCCTCACCCCGCTGGCGTGACGTTCATTGCGGGGTGAGGGCACCCCGCCTCCAACTCAGTCACGCGCCGCCCCAGGGCGGGATGGTCTCGCCGGGTTTCGGCGGCGGCCCGGGCGGGGTCATCCGGTTCTTGCGGCGGTCGATGCCGTCCCACTTGCGCGGGGCGGGCGGCGAGGCGACGAGGGTCTCGGCCAGGTGCAGCGGCAGCTTGGCGAGCAGCGAGAGCAGGGGCAGCGAGACGAAGAGCGCGAGGGCGGAGGTGTTGGGCGTCAGGCCGCCGAAGAGCGCCGCGGAGACCGCCATGATGAAGATGGCGGCCCAGACCAGCGTGCTGGCCAGGGTGGGCCAGGCGATGAGCTTCAGCCAGGTGCGGGCCGGCCGGCGCGAGCGCCAGAGCGGCATCGCGGTGAGCGCCAGCACGGTGCCGAAGAGCATGATGCCGGGCGCGCCGCTGCCGAGGATGGTGCCGATCGTGAAGCAGAACGCATCGGGCAGGCCGAACACCTTGGTCACGAAGAGGCCGAGCTTCACGTTGGCGTTGGGCGCGGAAAACACGTCGTCGCGGTCGTAGAGACTGGTGAAGCGGCCGGCCTGGATCTGCTGGTGGCGCTGCAGGTAGGCCGCCATGCGCTGCTCGTAGAGCGCCGGGTTGGCGGCCCGCAGCCGGGCGCCGCGCGGCACCTGCGGCACGCCGTCGAAGACGCCGGTCACCTCGGGGTAGTCGCGCCGGAGGGATTCCTGCGCGGCCGTGACGTTGAACGGGGCGGCAAGGCGGAGGGGACCCCAGCCGTATTCGCTCTCGCGCAGCCGCGTGGCGAAGGTGCGGACCAGCGCCACCGGATGCTCGTCCAGGGCGGCGGCGGACAGCCGGTAGTTGAAATTGGTCCAGCCGCCGGCGAAAGCGGGGGAGAAGGCCGTGAGACCCCAGATGACGGCGCCACCGGCGACCAGCAGGATCAGGCCGAGCTTCAGCGAGCGCACCAGCTCGCGCCGCAGCCACGGGCCGAATTTTTCCTCGGATATGCCGGTCGACTTGATGGCTCTCATGCGGGTGTGGCGTTCAGCAAGACAGGCTCGGGGACGGTTGTCACGCCCGGGGTGTTTGCCTCAGGCTGGTTGGGTTTTGGGGTAGGTGGCGCGCTCGCGCGCCACGTTGCGCGCCAGCGCGCAACCTACAGGACGATCACCTTCAGCGGTTGAGCAGTGCGGCGACCCGGGTGCGGCCGCGGACGTTGAGCTTGGCGAAGATGGCGGCGAGCTGGGTCTTGATCGTCAGCGGGCTGCGGCGGAGCTCGGCGGCGATCTCCGCGGTGCGCAGGCCCTCGCGCACGCGCATGGCCACCTCGCGCTCGCGCTCGGTCAGCCGGGCCAGCAGCGCCACGGCGCCGGGCGAAAGCTGGCGGTCGCGGTCGCCGCGCGGGCGGCGGTAATCGAGCTGGATGTGGAAGGCCGGCGCGGTCCCGCCGGGCGCCGGGTGCAGCTTGATGCGCGCATGCAGCCCGCGGGTGTTGTCGCTGACCACCTTGGTCGGCGCGGCGGGGGCCGCGTCGGCGCGCAGCTCGAGACAGGCCGCGACGAGGGCCTCGGGCACGCGGAAGGCGTTGCGGGCGCGCAGCGCCGCGGCGTGGCGCTCGCCGTGGTTCCACACCGCGCAGGCGCGCGCGGCCTCGTGGTTGAACCAGAGCGGCCGGCAGGCCGCGTCGAGCAGGAGCAGGCCGACCGGCACGTCCTCCAGCATGGCGAGCACGTGGTCCAGGAGGGGGGCGGAAGTCTCGGGGGGCATAGGCTGAACGGAGTAAATGACCGTCCGGCCCGGCGGGGCAAGGCCGTTTACTCCGTCCGGCGTATGGCCGCGCGCGCGCGTCGCGGGTAGAGTCAGGCCAACCCAAACGCCCGCCGGCTTCCCGCCGCCCGGGCCCCTCCACGCATGAGCCGCACTTTTTTTGACAAGCCCGTCGAGCGCAAAACCGGCGTGAATCCGCTCGGCCTGCGCGGCTTCGACCACATCGAGTTCTACGTCGACAACGCCGACCAGTGGCGCGACTTCTTCGTCCAGAAATACGGCATGTCGCCCCGCGCCTACGGCGACAACGCCACCGGCCTGTCCGGCCGGCGCTCCCACGTGGTGGGGCAGGGCCGCGTCAACTTCGTCGTCAGCGAGCCGCAGGGCACGGGCGACCGGGCGGATTTCCTCCGGGCGCACCTGGAGAAGCACGGCTGCGGCGTGCGCGACGTGGCCTTCAAGGTGAAGGACGCGAAGCACGCCTTCACCGAGGCGCAGCGCCGCGGCGCGAACGCCGTGCGCGGGCTGCACGAGGACGCCAACATCGTCCATGCGGCCATCGGGGCCTACGGCGACACGATCCACAGCTTCGTCGAGCGCCGGGGCCACGGCGAGTTCATGCCCGGCTTCGTCAACGTCCCGGGCGGCATCGACGACCGCGAGATCAACTTCGCGATGATCGACCACGTCGTGGCCAACGTGGAGCGGATGGACGAGTGGGTGACCTTCTACGAGCAGGTGTTCGGCTTCGACCTGTTCATGCACTTCGACATCAACACCGGACGCTCCGCGCTGATGTCGAAGGTCGTCAGCTCGACCGACGGCTGGGTAAAGCTGCCGATCAACGAGCCCTCGTCCGCCAACTCGCAGATCCAGGAATTCCTCGACCAATACAACGGCGCCGGCGTCCAGCACATCGCGCTGCTCACGCCCGACATCACCGCGACGATCGACGAGATGCGGAAGATGGGCCAGGAGTTCCTCGACGTGCCGGACAGCTACTACGACGGCGAGTTCGACGCGCGGGTCGGGAAGATCCAGGAGAACAAGGCGGACCTGAAGAAGCTCAAGATCCTCGTCGACCGCGACAACGAGGACGGCTACCTGCTCCAGCTTTTCACCAAGTGCGTGTTCGCGCGGCCGACGCTGTTCTTCGAGGTCATCCAGCGGCGCGGCCGC
>JAYRDK010000008.1:5063-78985 GCA_041909435.1 Lacunisphaera sp. | reverse complement strand
ACGCCCAGGAACACCGCCTCAACCTCATCTGCTGCGGTCACTACGCCACCGAGGTCCACGGCGTGAAGGCCCTCGCCGCCGAGCTCGCCAGGAAATTCCACCTGCCCTGGGAATTCATCGAAACGGAGAACCCCCTGTGAAAATCGCCATCCTGCACGGCCCCAACCTCGACCGCCTCGGCAAGCGCGAGCCGGAGATCTACGGCCACGCCACGCTCCAGGACCTCGAGAGGCTCATCCGCACCGAGGCCCGGAAGCTCGGCTTCTCGACCGTGTTCTTCCAGTCCGCCCACGAGGGCGCGCTGGTGGACAGGATCCACGCCCTCACCGACCGCGGCATCGACGCCTTCATCGTCAACTTCGGCGCCTACTCCCACACCAGCATCGCCCTGCACGACGCCCTCGCCGCCTCCGGCCTGCCCGCGGTCGAGGTCCACATCTCCGACATCAGGAAGCGCGAGAAATTCCGCCACAAGTCCATGACCGCCGGCGCCTGCATCGGCATGGTCTGCGGCAAGGGTTTCCCCGGCTACATCGAGGCCCTGCGGCTGCTCGCGAAGCTCTGAGCGATGGGCCAGCACCTGCCCGATTTTGCCGAGCCGCGGTGGTTCGTCTGCCACACGAAGCCGCGTTGCGAAAAGAAGTTCGACGACCTGATGGCGCGCGAGCGCTTCCCGCATTACCTCGCCCTCATCCAGAGCGTGCGCCGCTACGGCACCCAGAAAAAGACCTTCACCAAGCCGCTGTTCGCGGGCTACGTCTTCGCCCGGCTGGAGCCGGCCCGCAAGGACCGCATCTACCAGCAGGACCTGCTGGTCCGCGCCATGCTGGTCGAGAACGAGGAGGTCTTCCTCCGCCAGCTCGAGGACGTGAAGACCATCTGCGCCTCCGGCCTCGAGGCCGCCATCCACCCGCTGGTCCGCAAGGGCACCCACGTCCGCGTCCAGGGCGGCCCTCTGCACGGCCTCGAGGGTTATGTGGACGATCCGGTGAACCCGCAGGGCATCGTGGTGTCAGTGGACGTGCTGCAACAGGGCCTGCTGGTCCGTTTGCCGCTTGAAAGCCTCCAACTTCTTCCCTGACTTCCGACCCCATGCTCCGCCGCGCCCTCCTGCTCCTGACCGCCGGTCTCACGACCGTCGCGGCCCCTGCGCAGACCCCTGACGCGCCCGCCCCTGGCCAGCCGCGCCCGATCCTGTCGCGCATCCTCGACGGTGACCTGCCCCAGCTGGACATCCCCGGCACCTTCAAGATCCTCCTCCGGCCCCATTTCGGCGACCTCGTGCGCCGCGACTACATGCGCACCGAGGCCGGCCTCCGCTGGGCCTTGAACAAGAATTTCGACATCAGCGCCGAGGGCTCGGTGTATTTCAACCACGGGCTGGGCGACACCGACGAGGGTTACGGCATCGGCCGCGTGCGGTTGGGGTCACGCTACCTGCTCGATGAGTGGCCCCGCGCCGGCTACGACACCAGCCTCGCGCTGACCATGGAGGCCCCGGTGGGCGATCCGCCGGTGGACATGACCGACGGCCAGTATCACCTCACCCCCAGCTTCATCATCCAGCGCCCGTCGGTCCGCCATCCCAAGTTCACCGCCTTCGCCGGCCTCGGGCTCGACCTGATCGATCCCAGCGACATTCCCGGCCAGTTCGGCACCAACCAGCCGCATGAGGATTCGATGAACGGCACGATCGGCGGCATCTACGATCTCGGCCAGCTCAAGTATATCGTCTCCGCCACCTACGCGACCACGGCCATCCTCGGCAACAACACCGAGCATTTCTATTACCTGCAGCCGAGCGTGCAATGGTATGTGCCCCGCAAGTTCACCTTCAGGTCGAAGACCCAGTGGATCGTCGGCCTGGGCGTCCGCACCAGCTGGGGCCCGGACGGCACCGACTTCAGCGTGCGCACCCGCGTGCGCGCCGAGATCACCTTCCGCCAGCTGATGCAGAACATCCGCGGCCTCAACAAGCCGAAGGCACCCGCCGCGCCCTAGCGCAGCAGCACCCGGAGCCACGCGCCGAGGTGCAGCGTGCCGCAGGCCGCGAGCGCCGCGGCAAAATCATCCGCCACGATGCCCCACCCGCCGGGCCAGCGTTGCAGCCGCGCGATGCCGAGCGGCTTGAGGATGTCATAGAAACGGAACAGCCCGAACCCCGCGAGCAGCGCCACCCAGTCGGTCAGGCCGGCCACATAACCCGCGCGCCAGCCGAGGAACACCAGCGGCATGACCGCAAACTCGTCGAGGATCACCTCGCCCGGGTCCTTCTTGCCGAGCCGGCGCGCCGCGTCGCCGCAGAACGCCACGGCGACGTAGCTGAGCAGCACCGACCAGGCAAAGATCACCTCCCAGCGCGAATACCGGAACAACAGGACGAAATACAGCAGGCCCGCCAGCGAGCCCCAGGTGCCCGGCGCCGGCAGCCGCGCGCCGAGCGGGCCGAGCGTGGCCACCGTGACGACGAACCGGGTGGAGAAGATCCGCGGCCAGCGTGGCTCCGGCAGTTCCATGATATCAGTCCTGCACCACGTGCCCGTGCCGCTTGAAATACGAGATGCCGGAGGTGACCGTCAGCACCGCGGACAGGGCATACAGGCCGAGGCCGCCCCAGTGCACCACCCGGACCATGAGGTCCTCGGTGCCGCCGAACAGGTCGCCGAAATCCTTGGAAAACATCCGCGCCCCGAGCAGCCAGCCGATGGCGTTGAGCTGCACGAAGGTCTTCACCTTGCCGCCCGCATCGGCCTCGACCACGAGGCCCTTGGTCGCCGCCGCCATGCGCAGGCCGGAGATCGTGAACTCCCGCGCAATGATCAGCAGCAGCAGCAGCATGGCCGTGATGCGGAAACCCGCGAAATAACCGCCGTTCACCAGCGCGATCATCAGGCCGATGACCATCACCTTGTCGATCACCGCGTCCATGAACCGGCCGAACGCCGACACCTGGTTGGCCCGGCGCGCGAGCAGGCCGTCCAGCCAGTCGGTCAGTGCCGAGGCGATGAAGAGCCAGAAGGCCCACGTCGCCGCCCACTGCCAGTCCGAATACATCAGGGCCACGATGACGAACATCATCGGGACGCGCGAAATGGTCAGCACGTTGGGCAGGGTGAACTTCACCCGCCCAGTCCAGACCACCGCCCCGGCGTTGGCAAGCACCGGTAGGGCGAATCCTCCGGATGAGCCGCGGCTCGTCGGGACGACTCGCCCTACCTTTTCACCCAGCCGGCCTCGGGATTTGACACAAAACGTCCTCGCCATCCCTTGGCGCCCTGCAATCCTGCCCGTGGTCCGCCGCATGAAACTCTGCATCTACCCCGGAACCTTCGACCCGTTCACCAACGGCCACCTCGACGTGCTGCAGCGCGCCGCCAAGCTCTTCAAGCACGTGCGCGTCGCCGTCGCCATCGACTCGACCAAGAAGCCCCTCTTCAGCCCCGAGCGGCGCGTCGCCCTCATCCGGGCCAACCTCCGCGGCCTGCCCAATGTCGACGTCGTGAGCTTCGACGGCCTGCTCGTCGAGTTCGCCCGCAAGGAGAAGGCCGTCGCCATCATCCGCGGCCTGCGCGCCCTCTCCGACTTCGAGTTCGAGTTCAACATGGCCCTCATGAACCGCCACCTCGAGCCCAAGGTGGAGACCATCTTCGTCATGCCGAAGGAATCCTACAGCTACACCAGCTCCTCGCTCGTGAAGCAGATCGCCAAGCTCGGCGGCGACGTCTCGAAGTTCGTCCCGCCCAACGTCGCCAAGGCGCTGCGCGGGGCCTATCCCGGTAAATAGCCCGGAAGGCGGACGAGGTTGGGATTGCCCCGGGGGCGGGCCGTGGCAGCTTGGCGGGAGTTCCCTCCCCTATGCACACCGCCCCGTTCCTGCGCCGGCTGCTGCCGGTGATTTTCGCCACGCTGGGCCTTGCCGCCCTCGCTTCCGCCGCCGAGCCCGCCCCGGGCTACTATCGTTTCCCCGCCATCCACGGCGACACCATCGTCTTCACCGCCGAGGGCGACCTCTGGCGCGCCAGTGCCACCGGCGGCGCCGCCCAGCGGCTGACCACCCACGCCGGCCTGGAGTTCGGCGCCGCCATCTCGCCCGACGGGAAGTCGCTCGCCTTCTCCGCCCAATACGAGGGCCCGACCGAGGTCTAGGTGATGCCCCTCGGCGGCGGCCTGCCCAGGCGCCTGACCTACGAGGGCGAAACCGCGCAGGTCCGCGGCTGGACCCCCGACGGCAAGATCCTCTACTCCACGCAACATTTCGCCACCCTGCCCGACGCCGCGCTCGTGGCGCTCGACCCCGTGACCGGGGCGCGCACCTTCCTCCCGCTCGCGCAGGCCGACGAGGGCGTCTACGACGACACCGGCAAGACGCTGTTCTTCACCCGCTACTCCTTCCAGGGCAGCCACGCCAAGCGTTACGCCGGCGGCACCGCGCAGAACCTCTGGCGCCTCGACCCCGGCGCCAAGGAGGCGGTCCGCCTTCAGCCCGACTACGCGGGCACCGACCGCTGGCCGATGTTCTGGGCCGGGCGCATCTATTTCGCCAGCGAACGGGACGGCACCAGCAACCTCTGGTCGATGAAACCCGACGGTTCCGACCTGAAACAGCACACCCGCCACGCCGACTTCGGCATCAAGCGGCCGATGCAGCAGGGCGGCCGCATCATCTACCAGAACGGCGCGGACCTTTACCTCCACGACATCAAGTCCGGCCAGTCCGTGAAGCTCGCGCTCAGCCTCACCTCCGACTTCGACCAGATGCGCGAGACCTGGGTGACCAAGCCGGCGGACTTCCAGACGAGTTTCAATTTCTCGCCCGAAGGCGACCGCGTCGCCCTCGTCGTGCGCGGTCAGGTCTTCGTCGCCCCGGTCGGGGCCGGCCGCCTGGCCGAGGTCACGCGCGCCAGCGGCGTGCGCTACCGCTCGGCCAGCTTCAGCGCCGACGGCAAGTCGCTGCTCGTGCTGTCCGACGAGAGCGGCGAGGTGGAATTCTGGCGCACCCCCGCCAACGGCGTCGGCGCGCGCGAACAGCTGACCAAGGGCAGCCAGGTGCTGCGCGTCTCCGGCCTCGCCTCGCCGGACGGCAAATGGATCGCCTCCGCCGAACGCGACCAGGAGCTGCGCCTGTTCAACACCGAGACCAAGGAAACCCGCTCCCTCGCCCGCTCGCAGGCCACCGATTTCGACGGGGCCACGCTGGACTGGTCGCCGGACAGCCGGTGGCTCGCCTACACGCTGACGGCCCCGACCGGCAATTCCCAGGTCCAGCTCTACAGCGTCGACTCCAACCAATCCACCCCGGTCACCAGTGACCGCGTGATCAGCGACGAGGGCACCTTCAGCCCGGATGGCAAGTGGCTGTATTTTCTCTCCGACCGCTCGTTCTTCTCCCCCATCGGCGCGCCCTGGGGCCCCCGCCAGCCCGAGCCGGTGCTCGACCGCACCACCAAGATCTACGCCCTCGCCCTCGGCCGGGAGACGCGCTCGCCTTTCCAGCCGGCCGACGAACTCGCCGAGACCGACAAGAAGCCCGCGGCCAAGGAGGAAAAGAAACCCGACGCCGACAAACCGGCCGAGCCCGCGAAAAAGCCCGAGAAACCGAAAACGGAGATCGTGCTCGAGGACATCATGACGCGCCTCTGGGAAGTCCCCGTCCCCGCCGGCAACTACCAGAACCTGACCGTCACGGACAAATTCATCTACGCCCTTGACCGCGAACCCGTCACCCCCGCGACCGCCGGCTCCCCCACGCGGCGCCTGGTGGCCGTCGAGATCAGGAACAAGGACGTCGAGGCGGTCACGGTCGCCAGCGGCCTGGCCTCCTACCGCGTTTCCGCCGACGGGAAGAAACTGCTCCTCCTGCAGAAGGAGGACTTCCATGTCGTCGACAGCGCCGCCAAGGCCGCGACCCTCGACGCCAAGTCCAAGGTCAACCTCGGCGCCCTCAAGTTCGCCTACTCGCCGCGCGAGAGCTGGAAGCAGATGTTCACCGACGCCTGGCGCCTGCACCGCGACTATTATTACGACAAGCAGCTGCACGGCGTCGACTGGTCGGCCAACCTCGCCAAGCACCTGCCGCTGGTCGACCGGGTCACGGACCGCTCCGAGCTCAACGACGCGCTCAACTACCTCGTCAGCGAGCTCTCCTCGCTGCACACCAACGCGGCCGGCGGCGAGTTCCGCAAGGTCGATCCCGAGATCGGTGTCGCCACCCTCGGCGCGCGCTGGACCCGCGACGAGGCGGCCGGCGGTTACCGGCTGGAGCGCATCTACCAGGGCGACCCGGATTTCCCCGACAAGCTCGGGCCGCTGCTGAAACCCGGCCTCGGCATCAAGGCCGGTGATGTCGTCCTCGAGATCAACGGCGTGGCGACCCTTTCCGTGCCCGACGCGGCCGCCCTGCTCCGCAACCAGGCCGGCCGGCAGGTGCTGCTGAAGCTCGCACCCGCCGCGGGCGGCGACACCTTTGCCCGCGTCGTCACCCCGCTGGCCGCCAGCGAGGCCGCCAACCTGCGTTACGACGACTGGGAGCACTCGCGCCGGCTCAAGGTGGACGAGAAGTCCGCCGGCCAGATCGGCTACGCCCACATCCGCGCCATGGGCACGGCCAATTACTACGAGTTTGTCCGCAACTACTATGCCGCCGCCAACAAGGGCGGGCTCATCCTTGACCTCCGCCACAACCGCGGCGGCAACATCGACAGCTGGCTGCTCTCCCGCCTCATGCGCCCGCCCTGGATGTGGTGGGCCCCGCGCGACGGCCAGCCGTATCCCAATTTCCAGAATGCCTTCCGGGGTCATCTGGTCGTGCTGGTCGACGCCTTCACCGCCTCCGACGGCGAGACGATGGCCAACGGCGTGCGCCACCTGAAGCTCGGCCAGAGCATCGGCACCCGCACCTGGGGTGGCGGCATCTGGCTGCGCGGCGGCATCAACGCCCTCGTCGACCGCGGCTACGCCCGCGCCGCCGAGTTCGGCTCCTTCATTCCCGGCGAGGGCTGGGTGATCGAGGGCCCCGGTTTCACGCCCGACTTCATCGTGGACAACACCCCCGTCGCCACCTTCCGCGGCGAGGACGCCCAGCTCGACGCCGCGATCAAATACCTCCAGGAAAAGATCGCGAAGGAGCCGAAGCACCTGCTGCCCGCGGTCCCGGCGTATCCGGACAAGACGGTGAAGAGGTAGGCACCTCCGGGGGATTTGAATAAGTCCGTCATGTAGGTTGCCCGCTTGCGGGCAACGTGGCGCAAACGCGCCACCTACATCCGGAGCAAACTCTGGGTATTGGGCCAATTGTAGGATCGCAAAAGAGGACCATTTTCCAGGTTGAGGCGGGACTATCGGTCCCGCGGGTTATGGGCCAGACTGCGCGCCACACGGCCATGCAGCTGTCTCATTTAGTTTCCTGCAGGTTGTGCGCTTGCGCGCAACGCCTCGGATTATGAAGCGCGATACGGGACCCAATGCCCTTCGCCGCGGCCGCGACAGCCGGCATGAGACTGATTACTTCCTAACCCTCTGCGTCGAGAGCCGGTGTCCGATTTTGGTCGGTCCTCTGGCTGACACCGTGCTGGACGCCCTGCACCAGTCGCATGCTGCGGCTGTTTGGCATCTTCGCTGTCTGGTTCTGATGCCGGATCATCTTCACCTGCTGGCCCGTCTGGGCGGTAAGCTTACCCTCTCCCAAGCGGTGGCTCGTTTCAAGTTCGCTACCCGACAATCCATGCAAGCGAGCCAGGTGCGTTGGCAGGATAATTATTACGATCACCGGCTCAGGCCCGATGAGTCCGTTGAGCCGGTTATCCGCTACATCTTCATGAACCCCTGCGCAGCCGGACTGATCCAGTCTGGTGGGAAATGGCCATGGTTTTACTGCTGCACGGAAGACTGGACTTGGTTCAGCGGATTAACCGACTCAGGGCAGCCCTATCCGGAATGGCTACTGTAGGTTGCCCGCTCGCGGGCAACGTGGCGCGCAAGCGCGCCACCTACACGATCCATTGGGCGACCGTCCATTGCGCCCCGCCCTACCTCACCCCGGCCGCCTTGAGCGTGGCCTCCATGTAGGCCGCGTAGTCCGCCTTCAGCTTCTTGAGCGAATCCATGTGGATATACATCATGTGGCCGGCCTCGTAGTAGCTCATGGTGATGTTGCCGCGCACCGCCGGGTCGAGGCCCATGTGTTTCACGGTGTAGTCGGTCGCAAAATACGGCGTGGCCAGGTCGTAATAACCGTTGGCGACCCAGACCTTCAGGAACGGGTTCTTCGTCATCGCGCGCTTCAGCGTCTCGGCGACGTTGAGGTATTCGTTCTCGACGTTGGCGTAGCTCCACGGCTGCACGCGGCCCGTGAGGATCTCGTAGGACAGGTCGTTCTCGTATTTCAGGTCGCGCCGCGCGTAGTCGTTCATCGCCGAGGTGTAGCCGCCGAGGATGGCCTCCATGCTGGGGTCGAAGAAACCGCCGCCGGAACGCGCCCCGCCGCCGCCGTCGTTGTCGGCGATGCCGACGATGCGGCTGTCGAGCCGGCCGATGTTGCGGTTCTCGTTCTTCATGAGCTCGGTCACGAAACCGAAGATGTTGATGCGCAGGTTCTGCTTGAGCACGTAGTCCTCGGTCAGGCCGGTGAGGGCCACCAGTTCCTTCGCGATGCGGCCGCGCTCGGCGGCGGGCAGCGCGTCGCCCTGCATGAGCGCGAGCGAGTAGTCCTTCAGCACGAACTGCTCGGCGCGGGCGAGGGTCTTGCCCAGGTCCTTGGCGAGGTCGCCCTTGAGCTTGCCGTGATACCACGCCGACGCGGTGTAGGTCGGCAGGAACAGCTGGTAAGGCAGGTCGTTGCCCGGGGCGAAGCGCGCCGTCTGGAAGTTCATGATCGAGGACACGAGCATGATGCCGTTGAGGTAGAAGTCGTATTTCTGCTGCAGGTAGTCCGAGAGTCCGGCGGCGCGCGTCGTGCCGTAGCTCTCGCCGACGAGGAACTTCGGCGAGGCCCAGCGCTGGTTGCGCGTGGTCCACAGGCGGATGAACTCGCCGACCGACTCGATGTCGCCGGTGAAGCCGTGGAACTGCTTCGCGTCGACGTCCTTCGCCGCGCGGCTGTAGCCGGTCGAGACCGGGTCGATGAACACGAGGTCGGTCTGGTCGAGCCACGACCACTCGTTGTCCACCCACTTGTAGGGCGGCGGGAGCGAGTCGCCCTTGTCGGTCATGACGACCCGCTTCGGGCCGAGGGCGCCGAGGTGCAGCCAGACCGACGACGAGCCGGGGCCGCCGTTGAACGAAAAGGTCAGCGGGCGCTTCGCGGGGTCGTTCTCCCCGAGCTTGGTGTAGGCGACGAAGAAAATGTTGGCGCGCGGCTCGCCCTTCTCGGTCTTCAGCACGAGGTAGCCGGCCGTGGCCTGGTATTTGATGACCTTCCCGCCGACAGTGATCTCGTGCTCGGTGACGGACAGCGCCGGGTCCTTGTCCTCCTTGGCGGCGGCCGGCGCGGCCTTCTTGTCGGCGCCCTTTTCCTTGGGCTCTTCCTGGGCCTGGGCCAGGGTGAAGGTGACGGTGCAAAGAATCAGCCAGAGGCAGCGGACCAGTTTCATAGTGGAGGGAGGTTGGGGATGAACGGCACGCAGCGAACCGGCCGCGCCTATGACACGCAACCCGAAATCGGTGGATTGTAACCCGCCCTGAGCCACGGCGTCTCAGCGACGGCGGCGCGCATCCACGACGACGGTCGGACCGTTGGAATGGTTTGCGCCCCAATCTCCTTCCCGCATTTATCGCACCACTCATGGCTTCCTCCCGCCTCGTTTCTGTCACCGTTGCCGTAGCCCTCCTCGCGGCCGCCGGCGGTGGCTATTATTATTTCCAGCGTGCCCGCACCGCGGAGCAGCCGCCGGCCTACAACACCACCCAGGTCGCCCGCGGCAGCATCCGCCAGGTGGTCACGGCCACCGGCCAGCTGGACGCTGTGCTCTCGGTCGACGTGGGCAGCCAGATTTCCGGCCTCATCGTCAAGCTCCACGCCGATTTCAACACCGTGGTCAAGAAGGACCAGGTCATCGCCGAGATCGACCCGGCCACCTACCAGCAGCGGCTCCGCCAGGCCGAGGCCGACCTCGCCTCCACCAAGGCCAGCAACCGCCTCCAGCAGCTCAACACCGAGCGCACCCGCGAACTGGCCGCCAAGTCCCTCGTCACCCAGCAGGAGGTCGACCAGGCCGAGGCCCAGCTGGCCCAGTCCAACGCCGCGCTGCTCACCCGCGAGGCCGCGGTGCAAAACGCGACCGTCGACCTCAACCGCTGCACCATCCGCTCGCCCATCGACGGCATCGTGATTTCCAAGCAGACCGAGGAGGGCAAGACCGTCGCCGCCAGCCTCAACGCCCCCACCCTGTTCACCATCGCCAACGATCTCGCCAAGATGCAGATCACCGCCGCCGTCGCCGAGGCCGACATCGGCTCCGTCTCGCAGGGCCAGCCCGTCACCTTCACCGTCGACGCCTTCCCGAACCGCTCGTTCACCGGCACCGTCACCCAGGTCCGCAACGCCCCTAAGACCGTGAGCAACGTCGTCACCTACGACACCATCATCAGCGTCGACAACCGCGACCTCAAGCTGCGCCCGGGCATGACGGCCAACGTCTCCGTCATCGTCGCCAGCCGCGAGAACACCCTGCGCATCCCCAACTCCGCCCTCCGCGTCCGCCTGCCGGACAACTCCGGCGTCAAGACCGAGGCCGCGGCGCCCGCCGTGGCCGGCGCCACGCCCGCCGCCCCCCCGACCGCAGGCGGCGCGGCCAACCCCGGCGAGCGCCGCACCCGCGAGGGCGGCCCGGGCGGCGCCACTGCCGAGGGCGGCGGCCGCCGCGGCGGTTTCGGCGGCGACATGACACCGGAACAGCGCGAGAAAATGCGCGCCGTCATCGCCGAGCTCGGCATCACCAGCATGCGCGAGGCTTCCCAGGAGCAGCGCGAGCAGCTCCGCAAGCTCCTCGTCGAGCGCGGCATCATCTCCGCCCCGGCCGCGCCGGGCGAGGTGGTCGTCACCACCCGCACCATCTACCGCCTGCCGGGCGGCAACAAGACCGCCACGCCCGAGCCCGTCTCCGTCAAGGTCGGCATCACGGACGGCATCGCCTCCGAGATCATCGACGGCAGCGGCCTGACCGAGGGCGATGTCATCATCACCGGCCTCGCCCCGGTCGGCGGCGTCACCGGCTCGCAGCCCGCGGCCAATCCCTTCGGCGGCGGCCGGCGCTTCTGAGGCCCCCATGTCTTCCGTCGTCCAGCTGGAGGAGATCCACAAGATCTACGATTCGGGCGAGGTGCCCGTGCACGCCGTCCGCGGTGTCACGCTCACCATCGGCGCGGGCGAGTTTGTCGCCGTCATGGGCGCCAGCGGCTCGGGCAAGTCCACCATGATGAACCTGCTGGGCTGCCTCGACCGGCCGACCCGGGGCCGCTACCTGCTCGGCGGCACCGACGTCTCCGCCCTCGACCGCAACGCGCTGGCCGACCTCCGCAACCAGAAGCTCGGCTTCGTCTTCCAGGGCTTCAACCTCCTCTCCCGCACCACCGCCCTCGAGAACGTCGAGCTGCCCATGCTCTACGGCCGCCGCCACTTTTCCTCCAAGGAGGTCCGCGAGCGCGCCCTGCACAGCCTCGACATCGTCGGCCTGTCCAAGCGCGCCGACCATTTCCCGAGCCAGCTCTCCGGCGGCCAGCAGCAGCGCGTCGCCATCGCCCGCGCCCTCATCAACGAGCCGCAGATCCTCCTCGCCGACGAACCCACCGGCAACCTCGACTCCAAGACCTC
Source organism: Lacunisphaera sp. (assembly GCA_041909435.1). Classification (GTDB taxonomy): domain Bacteria; phylum Verrucomicrobiota; class Verrucomicrobiia; order Opitutales; family Opitutaceae; genus Lacunisphaera. Next base: position 67,179 of record JAYRDK010000008.1, on the reverse strand, counting down.
GGTCGAGATCATGGGCGTCTTCCAGAAGCTCAACGACCAGGGCATCACCATCGTGATGGTCACCCACGAGCTCGACATCGCCCACTACTGCAAGCGCAACCTCATCATGCGCGACGGCCGCCTCGTCAGCGACGTGCAGGTCGCAAACCGCCTCATCGCCACGCAGGAGATGAAGAGGATCCTCGACGCCGAGGCCGCGGCCAAGCTCACCGCCTGACATGATTCCCGATTCCCGATTTTCGATTTTTGATTGGCTGGACCGTTCTTGCCCGCTGTGGGCGGCGAGCTTGCTCGCGCCACTTCGTCCTCATGCGTGGCGCCAGCAAGCTGGCCGCCCACCCGCCGAACGCGAACATCACCCGGCATAAGCCGAAAATCCGCCCATGCGCTTCGCCAACATCATCAAGGTCGCCCTCCGCGCGCTGCGCCGCAGCGCCATGCGCTCCATCCTGACCGCCCTCGGCATCATCATCGGCGTCGCCGCCGTCATCGCCATGGTCAGCATCGGCAACGGCGCCAAGTCCCAGGTCGAGGCCTCCATCGCCAGCCTCGGCCAGAACCTCATCAACATCTTCCCCGGCAGCATGACCTCCGGGGGCATGCGCGGCGGCTGGGGCTCGGCCAGCACCCTCACGGTCGAGGACGCCCTCGCCATCCAGCGCGAGGTCGCCGGCGTGGCCAACCTCACCCCCGAGATGCGCGACCGCTCCCAGGTCCTCGCCAACGGCCTCAACTGGAACACCCAGGTGCTCGGCGAGGACATCTCCTACCTCGAGATCCGCCTCTGGAGCCTCGCCGACGGCGAGATGTTCACCGAGGCCGACGTCCGCGCGGGCACCAAGGTCTGCGTCATCGGCAAGACCGTCGCCGCGCAGCTCTTCCCCGACATGGACCCGATCGGGCAGAACATCCGCGTGCGCAACATCCCCTTCAAGATTGTCGGCGTGCTCACGCCGAAGGGCTTCAACTATTTCGGGCAGGACCAGGACGACATCATGATCATCCCCTACACCAGCTTCCTCAAGCGCCTGGCCCGCCGGCCCAACCTCAACTCCATCCTCGTCCAGGCCGTCTCGCCGGACGTGATGGAGCGCGTGCAGCAGGACATCACCGACCTGCTCCAACAGCGCCGCAACGGCCGCGAGCCCGACTTCACCGTCCGCAACCAGCAGGAGCTGGCCGAGGCCGCCACCGCCACGACCAAGACCATGACCGTCCTGCTCGGCGCCATCGCCGGCGTGTCGCTCATCGTCGGCGGCATCGGCATCATGAACATCATGCTCGTCTCCGTCACCGAGCGCACCCGTGAGATCGGCATCCGCCTCGCCGTCGGCGCGCACGGCCGCGACGTGCTCACCCAGTTCCTCGTCGAGGCCATCATCCTCAGCGTCATGGGCGGCGTCCTCGGCGTCCTGCTCGGCATCGGCGCCTCGAAGCTCGTTTCGCACCTCAACAACTGGCCGGTGCTCATCTCCACCAACGCCATCATCGGCGCCGTCACCTTCAGCGCCGCCATCGGCGTCTTCTTCGGCTTCTACCCCGCCCGCAAGGCCGCCCAGCTCGACCCGATCGAGGCGCTCAGGTATGAATGAGCCGCCGCTGCGGCGGCTCGGTTGATGGTTGTTTGTTGTTCGTTGCCGGGTAGGCGGTCGAACCGCTTCCCGGCCATGCGACGCTTTCCAGCAACTACCAACCAACAACCGACAACCGCGGCGGCTCTGCCGACGCCGTCCCATTCCCGGGAATCGTGACTCCCGCCACCGGCGGTTTCGGGCTTAGGCGAACGGCGTAGGCGTTTGGACGCGGATTATTTATCTACCTGCCAGCATGCGGGTTAGGCGTGGTCTCGGAAAGTTGGCACGATGCAAGCAATAGGGTCCGGCAACAACTGATCGCCATGAACAATTCCCACAAGCTCCTCTCCCTCGCCCTCGTCGCCGCCACCGCCGGCCTCGCCGCCTTCGGCCTCACCAACACTGAGTTCGCCGCGCGCCTCCCGCTCGAAAGCCTCCTCGCCGTCACGGTCTCCCTCGGCCTGGTCCGCGTCGCCTTCTCGGACTACGCGCGCCGCCCGCAGCCGCTGCACGTCCCGGCCGCCGCCCTCCTGCGTCCGGCCCCGCGCCGCACGGTCCGCGTGTCCGCCCACGTCGAGCGCATCGCCGCCTGATCGTCGCGTGTGGGCCAGCGAGCTCGCTCGCGCCGTCCGGCGCCCATCGCGCGCCGCTACAGTTCCCCGCGCCGCCGCTCTTGACACTTGTCACCTGTCACTTGTCACTTCCTCCGCAATGGCAGCCAATGATCCCGCGCCCCACCGCATCCTCGTTGCGGACGACCAGCCCGATGTGCTCGAAGCCCTGCGCCTCCTCCTGAAGGCCGAGGGTTACCAGATCGAGACCGCCAAGTCACCGGCCGCGGTGCTCAAGGCCATCGAGGCGCGCGACTTCGCCCTCGCCATCATCGACCTCAACTACGCGCGCGACACCACGTCCGGCCAGGAGGGCCTCGACCTGCTCGCCAAGCTCCAGGCCGCCGACGCCACCCTGCCGGTCGTCGTCATGACCGCCTGGGCCAGCGTCGAGATCGCCGTCGAGGCCATGCGCCGCGGCGCCAAGGATTTCATCACAAAGCCCTGGGAAAACCCGCGCCTGCTGACCATCGTCAAGACCCAGATCGAGCTCGCCGGCGCCGTGCGCGCCTACCGCCGCCTCGAGCAGGAAAACCAGATCCTCCGCGGCAAGGGCGGCCCCAACCTCATCGCCCAGTCCGCCGCGATGCGGCCCGTCCTCGAGATCATTTCCCGCGTCGGCCCGTCCGACGCCAACGTCCTCATCACCGGCGAGAACGGCACCGGCAAGGGCGTCGTCGCCCAGGCCCTGCACGCCGTCTCCGTCCGCGCCGGCAAGGCCTTCATCGCCGTCAACATGGGCGGCCTGCCCGAGGGCGTCTTCGAGAGCGAGCTCTTCGGCCACGTCCGCGGCGCGTTCACCGACGCCAAGTCCGACCGCGCCGGCCGCTTCGAGCTGGCCGACAGCGGCACGCTGTTCATGGACGAGATCGGCAACATCCCGATGAGCCAGCAGGCGAAGATCCTGCGCACGCTCGAGACCGGCGAGTTCGAGCGCGTCGGCTCCTCCCGCACCAGCCGCACCAACGTCCGCCTCATCTCCGCCACCAACGCCGACCTCAACGCCGAGGTCGCCGCCGGCAAGTTCCGCCAGGATCTCCTCTTCCGCCTCAACACGATCCACGTCCACCTCCCGCCCCTGCGCGAGCGCCGCGAGGACATCCCGCTGCTCGCCCAGCACTTCCTCAAGGCCCACGTCACCCGCTACAACAAGCAGATCACCGGCTTCGACGACGGCGCGCTGGAGGCGATGAAGAACTACGCCTGGCCGGGCAACGTCCGCGAGCTCGACCACTCCGTCGAGCGCGGCGTGCTCATGACGCAGGGCAAGGTCGTCCGCGCGCCCGACCTCGGACTCAACGCCGGCCAGTCCGCCCCGCGCCTCGAGGACATGAGCCTCGAGGAGGTCGAATCCTTCCTCATCAAGAAGACCCTCGCCCGCTGCGACGGCAACGCCCGCAAGGCCGCCGAGGAACTCGGCCTGAGCCGTTCGGCTTTCTACCGGCGGCTGGAGCGTTACGGACTCTGATTTCTCCACCACTAATCCACACTAATCGGGCACTAATTTAATCCATGGCCCCGATCCCTCAGATTAGTGAGGCCTTAGTGTCCATTAGTGGTTACCCCTTCTGTGGTTTTTCTCATCCGTGTTGATCCGTGAAATCCGTGGTTAAAAAATTCCGGAGCTGATGGCTGCGCCGAAACAACGCCGCCTCGCCCACGAACAGCGCGTGTTCTACTACACGCTGCTCGGCGGCCTGCCGGCGGTGCTGATCGTCCTGTGGATTTTCTGGACCGGCATCTACGAGCCCAAGGAACAGTGGACCGTCTCCCTTATCATCGTGCTCACCTGGCTCGGTTTTGCCCTCGCCGTCCGCGAGCAGGTCGTCCGCCCGCTGCAGACAATGGCCAATCTGCTCACCGCCCTCCGCGAGGGTGACTTCTCCGTCCGCGCCCGCGGCGCCAACCGCGACGAGCCCCTCGGCGACGTTCTCGCCGAAATCAACATGCTCGGCGGCGTGCTGCAGGAACAGCGCCTCGGCGCCCTCGAGGCCACCGCCCTCCTCCGCACCGTCATGGAGGAGATCGACGTCGCCATCTTCGCCTTCGACGCCAACGAGACGCTCCGCCTCGTCAACCGCGCCGGACAGGAACTCATCGCCCAGCCCGCCGAGCGCATCCTCGGCCGCCAGGCCGCCGACCTCGACCTCGCCGACTGCCTTGTCGGCGAAGGCACGCGCGTGCTCAGCCGCACCTTCGCCGGCGGCGCCGGCCGCTGGGGCATGCGCCGCACCAAGTTCCGCGAGGGCGGCCTGCCCCACTCGCTCGTCGTCATCGCCGACCTCAGCCAGCCGCTGCGCGAGGAGGAGCTGAAGGCCTGGCAGCGCCTCGTGCGCGTCATCGGCCACGAGCTCAACAACTCCCTCGCCCCCATCAAGTCCATCGCCGGCTCGCTCACCACGATGCTCAAGCGCCCGCAGCGCGCCGCCGACTGGGAGCAGGACATGCTCGGCGGCCTCGAGATCATCGAGTCGCGCTCCGAGGGCCTGAACAAGTTCATGCAGTCCTACGCGCGCCTCGCCAAGCTGCCCGCCCCGAGCAAGCAGCCCTGCGAGCTCGCCCCGCTGCTGCGCCGCATCGTGACGCTCGAGGGCCGCTCCACCGTGCAACTCGTCGAGGGCCCGGACCTGACCGTCTCGCTCGACGCCGCGCAGGTCGAGCAGGTCCTCATCAATCTCATCAAGAACGCCGTCGAGGCCGCACCCGACAGCGGCCAGCCCGGCGAACCGACGTGCTGCGTCCGCGTCGGCTGGCGCAAGGCCCCGGGGCAGATCGAGATCTATGTCGAGGACGACGGCCCCGGCATCGCCAACATGCAAAATCTCTTTGTCCCCTTCTTCACAACGAAGCCCTCCGGCTCCGGCATCGGGTTGGTCCTCTGCCGCCAAATCGCCGAAAACCACGGCGGCAGCCTCACCCTAGAAAACCGCGAAGACGCAACGGGGTGTATCGCCCGCCTGCGACTTCCTGTGTAGCATCATACCCATGCTAAAGTTCGCTCTATCCAGTGATGACGAGCTAAAGCGGTTATTCGACCGGTTGATCACAGATATTGTCGAGGCCGGTGGTCACGCGCGTCTGTGTCGCGCGTTAGCAACCACCCACCAAGAATTCGAAAAAGAAATAATCCAGACACCTGCTTTTGGAATTTCACGGTTCAGGGCTTGCGCGAAGCGTGTTTAATGAGATTGGCGCGCATTTACGATCAAGACCCTAAATCGCTATCGTTGCTGACATTGCTTCATGCAATAGCGCAGCACACTCGTTTCTTCGAAGATGACGCTGTTCTTCGTAGAGTGAGTGCAGCGTATGCTGAAGAATTCAGAACTGGGTCACACAAAATTGATTCAATTCGTCTCACTGCTGACATCGACCTCGTCTCATCGGATGATCCTCTCGTAAAAAAGCTAGTCGTTTGGCGTAACAACTTCGGTGCTCACCTATCGACGAAACCTGTTCTCAAAGCCGGTATTCCTGGTCGTATTCCGTTGAGCGAAGCTGATGTTTTTTCACTAGTGGACCGGGCCTTTGAAATTTATAATCGCTATCTCACTGCGTTCGAAGCGACGTCTTATTCGCGAAAAATTATTGGTGAAGACGACCATCAATTCTTATTCAAACTCCTGCGACTTCGGTTGGAAAAATTAGAAGCTGATCTGGAGAACTCGCTGAAACGGCCAAACAGCTAAGTTTCCGTTTGAGGTCGAAGCCGCAATAGGAGCTGCAATAGGGGTCAGGCTGCGGATTTTGATGTGGAAACCTTTAAATGGCTGCCCGGGCGGGAATCGAACCGGCGACCAAGTGATTAACAGTCACCTACTCGGTTTTGCCCCATCCCATTTTCGGGACGCCCATATCCCGGCTTCGCTCTGAATCGCGAAATGGGTGATATTCGATAATTAGGCTTACAGCTTACAGCCAACAGCTTACAGCTCCGCTCCGCGGTTGGCACGGTCGTTGCAATTGGGGCCGACAACTTACCACCGCATGGACATCGCCCGCCCCAACGCCGCCAAGGAAAAACGCAAGAAACGCATCATCTACGCCTCCGTCGCCGGCGTCATCCTGATCGGCATCACCGTAGCCCTGTCGCAGCTCAAACCCGCCGCCCCCACGGTCGAGCGCAACCTCGTGTGGATCGACACCGTCAAGCGCGGCCCCATGGTCCGCCAGGTCCGCGGCCTCGGCACCCTCGTCCCCGAGGAGATCCGCTGGATCGCCGCCCGCACCCAGGGCCGCGTCGACAAGATCGTCCTCCGCCCCGGCGCCATCGTCGAGCCGGGCACCCTCATCCTCGAGCTCCGCAACCCGGACGTCGTCTCCGCCGCCGCCAATGCCAAGTCCCAGCTCCTCGCCGCCGAGGCCCAGCTGGCCAGCCAGCGCATGACCCTCGAGAGCCAGCTCCTCCAGGCCGAGGCCGCCGCCGCCCGCGCCAAGTCCAACTACGAGACCACCAAGCTCCGCGCCGACGTGCAGCAGGAACTCTTCCGCGACGGCCTCGTCTCCGAGCTCGACCTCAAGCTCGCCCAGGCCACCGCCGCCGACGGCGCCACCAACAACGAGATCGAGCAGAAGCGCTACGCCTTCGCCAAGGATTCCATCAAGCCCCAGCTCGCCGTCCAGGAAGCCGAGGTCGAGCGCCTCCGCTCCCTCGCCGCCCTCCGCGAGGAGGAGCTCGACGCCCTCAAGGTCCGCGCCCCCATGGCCGGCGTGCTCTCCGCCCTCCCCGTCGAGGTCGGCGCCCAGGTCCAGCCGGGCACCAACATCGCCCGCGTCGCCGACCCGTCCAAACTTAAGGCCGAGATCCGCATCGCGGAGACCCAGGCCCGCGACATCGCCTTCGGCCAGACCGCCCAGATCGACACCCGCAACGGCATCGTCGAGGGCAAGGTCGCCCGCATCGACCCCGCCGTGCAGAACGGCACCGTCCTCGTCGACATCACCATCGTCAACGAGCTCCCCCGCGGCGCCCGCCCCGACCTCTCGGTCGACGGCACCATCGAACTCGAGCGCCTCGACAACGTCGTCTACGTCGGCCGCCCGGCCTTCGGCCAGGAAAAGAGCACCGTCGGCATCTTCAAGCTCGCCGAGGGCAGCAACGACGCCGTCCGCACCCAGGTCCAGCTCGGCCGCAGCTCCGTCAACACCATCGAGATCATCAACGGCCTCTCGCCCGGCGACCGCGTCATCCTCTCCGACATGTCCCAGTGGGACTCCAACGACCGCGTCCGCCTCAATTGATTTTCGATTTTGGATTCTCGATTTTCGATTTCACCCGAATCCCTCCTTTTCCGCCACCGCCATGATCTTCCCCGTCCTTATTCTTTCCCTGTTGACCTTGCTCGTCGCGACTGACGCCGAGAAGTCCGAATAGGCCCGTTTCAGCCAATCGAAAATCCAGAATCCAAAATCCAAAATTTCTGTAACCGCCGCGCCTCACCGCGTGTTAGTAACCCACAATCCTCCCCCACCTGCCCACACTCCCATGACCACTGATAATCCCTCCCTGATCAAACTCGACGGCGTCACCAAGGTCTTCCTCACCGACGAGGTCGAGACGCACGCCCTGTCCGGCATCCACATGGACATCCGCAAGGGCGAGTATGTCTCCATCGCCGGCCCGTCCGGTTGCGGCAAATCCACCCTGCTTTCCATCCTCGGCCTGCTCGACACGCCGACCGACGGCACCTACATCCTCAACGGCCGCCCCGTCCAGGGCCTGACGCTCCCCGAGCGCGCCCGCATCCGCAACCGCGAGATCGGTTTCATTTTCCAGTCCTTCAACCTCATCGGCGACCTCACGGTCTATGAGAACGTCGAGCTGCCCCTCACCTACCGCGGCATGCCGGCCAGCGAGCGCAAGCAGCGCGTGACCGAGGCCCTCGAGAAGGTCGGCATGGGCCACCGCGCCAAGCACCTGCCCTCCCAGCTCTCCGGCGGTCAGCAGCAGCGCGTCGCCGTCGCCCGCGCCCTCGCCGGCTCCCCGGCCGTCCTCCTCGCCGACGAGCCCACGGGTAACCTCGATTCCAAGAACGGTGACGCCGTGATGGAGCTGCTCCACTCGCTGCACCGCGCCGGTTCCACCATCGTCATGGTCACGCACGACACGCGCTTCGCGCGCCACGCCGAGCGCACCATCCACGTCTTCGACGGCCGCGTCGTCGAGGAGCAGGTCGAGGCCGGCTCGGCCCACTGAGTTTCCAACGGCGCGCCACCCGGCGCGCCGTTTTTTGTTTGGTAGGGCGCGGACTCCGCTCCGCGCCGGTTCAAAGCGGCGGTGAAGCGATTCACCGCCCGCCTCTGCATCCTGCCCACCTCATGCTCTCCGACCTCAGATACGCCCTGCGCCTGCTGCTGAAGACCCCGGGATTCAGCTTCACCGCCGCCTTTTCCTTCAGCCTGGGCATCGGCCTGGTCGCCACCCAGTTCAGCCTGGTCGACGCCGTGCTGCTGCGCGGTCTGCCGCTGCCCGACTTCGACCACCTGTATCACCTGGCGTATCAGGACCCCAAGAGCAGCGACCTCGGCCGTTGGGAGCCGATCCCGCACCGCGACTACGTCGCCCTGGCGGAAAGGCAGACCGTTTTCCAGTCGGTCGCGGCCACCCAGTGGAGCGGCGTCAACCTCAGCGGCCCGGGCCGCGTGCCGTCGCGCCACACCGGGGCCTTCGTGACCGCCAATCTCAAGGACGTGCTCCGCGTGCAACCGATGCTCGGCCGCTGGTTCACGGACGAGGACAACCGCCCGGGCCAGCCGCTGTTTGTCGTCCTCTCCCACGCGCTGTGGCAGGAACAGTTCGGCGGCGCCCCCGACGTGCTCGGCCGCGCGGTCAGCATCAACGGCGCGCCCGCCACGGTCATCGGCGTCATGCCGCCCAAGTTCAGTTTCCCGGGTTACGAAAACCTGTGGGTCAACCTCCACACCATCCCCGGCGATCCCCGCGACCGCCTGGTGGACCGCGTCGAGGTCGTCGGGCGGCTCAAGCCGGGCGTCACCCCGGAGCAGGCCCGGGCGGAGACGGACCTGCTGGCGGCCGGTTTCGCCAAGACCTGGCCCGAGAGCAACGCGGGCTATGTGCGGATGAACCTGCAGAAACTCGGGGTGGCCTACTCCGGCGGCGGGGCCCAGCCCCTGCTCTACCTCATGCAGGCCATGACGGTCCTCATCCTGGTGCTCGCCTGCGTCAATGTCGCCAGCATGCTGCTGGGCCGCGCCTCCCAGCGCACCCGCGAGTTCGCGGTCCGCGCCGCGGTCGGCGCCACGCGCCAGCGCCTCCTGCGGCTGGGCTTGATCGAGTCCATCTTCCTCGCCGCGCTCGGCTGCCTTGGCGGCCTGATCGTCGCCCTCTACGGCATCGACTTCCTCCAGACCTACCTGGTCAACAGCGGCACCGTGCCGAACTGGATGGAGTTCCGCCTCGATCACCGCGTGCTGGTTGTCGCCATGGCTGCCACCCTCATCGCCGGCGTCCTGGCCGGCATCGTGCCGGCGTGGCAATCCTCGCACATCGACGTCAACACCGCCCTCAAGGACGATTCCCGCGCCGCGTCGGGCCTGGGCCTGGGCGGCATCGCGCGCTGGCTCGTCACCGCGCAGATCGCCTTCGCCAGCGCCCTCCTCGTGGCGGCCGGCGTGCTCAGCTACACCGTGTTCCAGACCCGGCAGGCCAACGTGCGCTACGATCCCGACAAGCTGCTCACCGGCCGGATCGAGGTGCAGGAGGGAACCCAGGCGACGCCCGAGGCCCGGGCCCGTTTCTACCGCCGCCTGCTCGACCGCCTGCAAAGCGAGCCCGGCGTCGAGGCCGTGGCCGTCACCAGCCGCAACCTGATCGCGAACGGCGTGCCGGCCCAGGTGGGCCCCGAGGGCGTCACCTACGCGCACGACAACGACCGCCCGACCACCTGGCTGGAGGTGGTTTCGCCGGACTATTTCCGCCTGGTGTCGGCCCGGGCCGTCGCCGGCCGCCTCTTTGACTCCCGGGAGCAGATGCCCGGCGCCCCGCTCGCGGCCATCGTCAACGAGTCCTTCGCCCGGAAGTTCTGGCCGGACGCCGATCCGCTCGGCCGGCGGTTCCGCTCGAGCCAGACGCAGGACCGCTGGGTGGCCGTGATCGGCGTGGTCCCCGACCTGCAAATGCAGGGCATCATGGCGGAGCGCGGGCAGGACGAGGCCGGCTTCTACCTCTCGCAGGACCAGATGGGCTGGGGCTGGCTGGATCTCTTCATCCGCACCAAGGGCGATCCGCTCTCCCTCGTCGATCCCGTCCGCAAGGCCATCGCGAGCATCGATCCCAACCAGCCCATTTATTCCGTCGGCACCCTTTCCAGCCAGATGGTCCAGGCCCTGCGCGCCTTCAGCATCATCGGCATCATGGCGGCTATCTTCGCCGTCATCACCCTCTTCCTCGGCGCCCTGGGTGTCTACGGCGTGACCGCCCAGGCCGTGAGCCGGCGCACGCGCGAATTCGGCATCCGCATGGCCCTCGGCTCCACGGTCAGCCAGTTGATGAGCCTGGTTCTGCGGCAGGGCGGCACGCATATCGGCCTGGGCCTGGGCGTCGGCCTGGCTTGCGGCTTCCTCCTCACGCTGCCGCTCGCGCAAATCTTCGGCGGCAACGTGGCCAACCAGCCGGGCATCTACGTGGTGGTCGCCGCGACGATCGCCGTGGTCGGCCTGGTCGCCCTGTGGCTCCCGGCCCGGCGCACCGCGCGGGTGGATCCACTCGTCGCGCTGCGGGCAGAGTAGATTGCACGCAACCTTCCACCTCTGCTGCGGGTTATAGGTCCTGGAAGACACCCGGGTCCTGCAGACCTGTCGCTTCACTCCTCCCGAATTTCCCATGTTCTCCGACCTGAAATTTGCCCTGCGCAGCCTCGCCAAGACGCCCGGCTTCACCGTGATCGCCATCGCCACGCTGGCGCTGTGCATCGGCGCCAACAGCGCGATCTTCTCGGTCGTCCACGCCATCCTGCTCAAACCCTACCCCTGGCCCGACTCCGACCGGCTGGTCTATGTCTACAACACCTACCCGATGATGGGCCTGCCCAACGCGGGCACCTCCATTCCCGATTATCTGGACCGCAAGGCGGGCGTGGCCGGCTTCGCCGACGCCACCATCTTCAACAACCGCAGCTTCAACCTCGCCGCCGACGGCGAGCCCGAGCGCATCGTCGGCGTGCGCGCCACCCCGTCGCTCTTCAGCACGCTGCAGGCGCAGGCCGCGCTGGGCCGGGTCTTTAACGAGAGCGAGGCCGAGCCGGGCGCCCACCGCGTCATCGTGCTCAGCCATACCCTCTGGAAGAACCGCTTCGGCGCCAACCCGGCCATCGTCGGCACCACGCTCCGCCTCAACACCGAGAGCTACACCGTCATCGGCGTCATGCCCGAGGGCTTCTACTTCCCCAGCCCGCGCACCCAGGCCTGGGTGCCCTTCGCCTTTTCCCCGGCGCAAAAATCCGACAGCGAGCGCGGCAACGAGTATTCCAGCATGATCGCCCGCCTGAAACCCGGCGCCACGACCGAATCCGTGCAGCGCGACCTCGACGCTATCCAGGCGCGCAACGCGGAGCGCCTGACCGACAGCGCGAATTTCTGGAAGACCAGCGGCTTCGGCGGCCGCGTGAAGGGTTTCCTCGAGCAGAACGTCGCCAACATCCGCGGCATGCTCTGGCTCGTCCAGGCCGGCGTCGCCGCCGCCCTGCTCATCGGCTGTGCCAACGTCGCCAGCCTGCTCCTCGCCCGCGCCATGGCCCGCGAGCGCGAGCTGGCGATCCGCGCCGCCCTCGGCGCCGGCCGCGCCCGCCTCATGCGGCTGCTGCTCACCGAGAGCCTCATTCTCTTCCTGCTGGGCGGCGGTTTCGGCCTGCTGGTCGCCTGGTGGAGCGTCGACGCGCTTTCCTCCCTCGGCCTGTCGACCCTGCCCCGCGCCTTCGACGTGAAGCTCGACCCGACGGTCTTCGGTTTCACCCTCGGCTGCGCCCTGCTCACCGGCCTCGCCTTCGGGGCGCTGCCGGCCTGGTCCGCCTCGCGCGGCGACGCCGCCGCGGCGCTCAAGGAGGCGGGCGCCCGCGGCTCCGCCGGCCGGCGCACGACCTTCCTGCGGGCCGCGCTGGTCGCGGGCGAGATCGCCCTGGCCGTCATGCTGCTGTCCACCGCGGGACTGCTCGTCCGCAGCTTCCAGCGTCTGCAGCAGGAGAACCCGGGCTTCACGCCGGGCGGCGTCATCACCGCCCAGCTGTCGCTGCCCAACGCCAAATACAACTCGCCGGAGAAGCAGATCGCCTTCGCCGACGCCGCGCTCGCGCGCATCCGCACCCTGCCGGGCGTCACCGCCGCCGGCCTGACCGACGTGCTGCCCTTCACCGGCAACAACAGCCAGGGCTCCTACCAGAGCCCCGACATCACCCTGCCGCCGGGCGCCCCGCTGCCGCACGGCCAGCAACGCCACGTGGACCCGGGTTACTTCAAGGCCCTCGGCCTCTCGCTCATCCGCGGCCGCCTGTTCACCGAGGCCGACACCCTGACGACGCAGAAGGTCATGGTCGTCGACAAGATCCTCACCGACAAATACTGGCCGGGCCAGGACCCGATCGGCAAACGCATCAGCCGCGGCGGCAGCGACTCCAACCCGGACATCTGGCTCATCGTCGGCGTCGTCGCCCCCATCAAGTTCCAGAGCCTCGAGGAGAACGTGCAGAAGGAGACTTATTACATGCCCTTCGCGCAGCAGCCGGCCAACAACCTGATCCTCGTGATCAAGACCGCCGGCGACCCGTCGCTGCTGACCGCCGCCGTGCGCGAGGCCGTGCGCGCCGCCGATCCCGAGATGCCGGTGTATGACATCAAGACCATGCAGCAGCGCATGGACGAGGTCGCGCAGTCCCGCAAGGCGCCCATGGTGCTCCTCTCGCTCTTCAGCGGCGTGGCCCTGCTCCTCGCCGTGCTCGGCGTGTATGGCGTGCTCGCCTTCTCCGTGACCCAGCGCACCTCCGAGTTCGGCGTGCGCATCGCCCTCGGCGCCAGCCCGGGCGACATCGCCGCCCTCGTGCTCCGGCAGGGCGCGCGGCTGGTGCTCGCCGGCATCGCCACCGGCCTGGTCGCCTACCTCGCCCTCAGCTCGGTCATCGGCAAGCTGCTCTACGGCATCGCGCCGACCGACCCGGCCACGCTGGCCCTCGCGCCGGTCGTGCTCGCCCTCGCCGCGCTCGCCGCCTGCCTGCTGCCCGTCCGCAAGGCCCTCCGGGTCAATCCGCTCGAGGCGCTGCGGGCGGAGTGAGTGCTCCGATGTAGGTTGCGCGCAAGCACGCCACCTACAAAGGCAGACTTTCCTGCAACTGCCCGCCGGGCCGCCGTGTTAACCGGGGAAGCACCACCGTCTTCCCCCCATGAACACCCTTCTGCAGGACCTGAAATTCTCGCTCCGCCTCCTCGCCAAGACCCCCGGCTTCACCCTCACGGCCATCGCCGTCCTCGCCCTCGGCATCGGCGTCAACACCGGCATCTTCAGCGTCGTCCACGCGCTGGCGTTCAGCGCCCGGCCGTTTCCCCGGTCGCATGAGATCGTCCAGCTCTACACGCAGGACACCAAGAACCCGAAGGACTACCGGAATTTCTCTTATCCCACCTACCGCGATCTCCGCGAGCAGACGGGCACCTTCAGCGGCCTCTTCGCCCACAACCTCGCCATGGTCGGCATCGGCGAGGGCGCCGGCTCCCGGCGCTCGTTCGTCAGCATCGTCTCCGCGAATTATTTTGATGTCCTGGGCGTGAAGCTGGTCCGCGGGCGGGCCTTCACGCTGGCCGAGGAGGCCCCGGGCAGCGCCGCCCCGGTCGTCATCGCCAGCCACCTCTACTGGAAAAAGACCGGCTTCGATCCGAATTTCCTCGGCTCCACCATCCGCGTCAACGAGCGGCCCTACACCGTCGTCGGCATCGCGCCCGAGGGCTTCACGGGCACGATGATGCTCTTCGGGCCGGAGCTTTATTTCCCGCTCAGCCTGCTCGACCTGCTGAGCAACGACTTCCAGACCGAGGTCAAGCGCACCCTCGACAAGCGCGATGCCTACAGCGTCTTCGTCGTCGGCCGCCTCGCGCCGGGCGTGAGCCTCGCCACCGCCAACGCCACCCTCAAGGGCATCGCCGCCAACCTCGAGCAGGCCTGGCCCGTCGAGCAGAAGGACAAGACCTTCCTCGCCGGCCCGCTGCCGCGCCTCAGCACGAGCGACGGCCCGACCAGCGAGAGCGAGCTGGCCATCGTCGGTTTCCTGCTGCTGGGCATGACCGGCATCGTGCTGCTCATCGCCAGCCTCAACCTCGCCAACATGCTCCTCGCCCGCGGCGCCGCCCGCCGCAAGGAGTTCGCCATCCGCCTCGCCCTCGGCGGCGGCCGCGGCCGCATCATCCGCCAGCTGCTGACCGAGGGCCTTGTGCTCGCCCTCGCCGGCGGCACCGTCGGCCTGGCCCTGGCGCTCTGGTCCTCCGACCTGCTCATGGGCTCCCTCGGCGTGCTCATGCCGGTGACGATCTTCTATTCCAGCGCCCCGTCCGCCGCGATCGTCGGCGCGACCCTGGGCTTTTCCCTGCTCGCGACCTTCTTCTTCGCCCTCGGGCCCTCGCTGAAGCTTTCCCGCGCCGATGTGCTCACCGACCTGAAGGAACAGGCCGGCGAGGACGCCGTGCCGCCCCGCCGCCGCTGGCTGCCGCGGAATCCGCTGGTCGTGGCCCAGATCGCCCTCTCGCTCGGCCTGCTCACCTGCGCCGGGCTCTTCATCCGCGGCGCCCTCAAGGCCGGCGGCGCCGACCTCGGCTTCAACGCCGAGAACACCGTGATCGTCGAGGCCGACGCCTCGCTCGGCGGCTATGACGAGACCCGCGGCCTGCAGCTTTACCGCAACGCCGTCGAGAAACTGGCCGCCATCCCCGGCGTGCAGTCCGCCAGCATCGCCTCCACCGTCCCGTTCGGCTTCATCAGCCTCGGCCGCCCGGTGCAGCGCGCCGGCCTCCGTCCGGCCAAGGACGCCAAGCCCTCCACCGCCGCCGAGGGCCTCGCCTTCGACGCACGCTACAATTCCATCGGCGCCGACTATTTCCCGACGCTCGGCCTGCGCGTCCTGCGCGGCCGCGCCTTCACCGCCGCCGAATGCGAGCAGCCGGGCGCGCCCAAGGTGGCGATCATCGACGAGGAACTCGCCAAAAAACTCTGGCCCGAGGGCGACGCGCTCGGCCAGCGCATCCAATACGCCAACGCCGACGCGGCCCGCGCCCCGGGCGGCGCCGCGGGTGGCGGCGCGGTCAGCGCCAGCGAGAGCATCGCCGCCAAGCCGGGCGATACCGAGACGATCGAGATCGTCGGCATCGTGCCCGGCATCCGCACCTCCCTCTTCTCCAAGAACCAGGGCAAGGCCGTCTACGTGCCCTTCGCCCAGGGTTACCAGAGCACGGTCCAGTTCCACGTGCGCCCGGCCAACCCGGCGCCCGGCTCCGCCGCGACCCTCATCGAGGCCGTGCGCCGCGAGATCCGCGAGGCCGCCCCCGGCCTGCCGGTGTTCAAGGTCCGCACCTTCCGCCAGCACCTGGACGCCTCCGCCGACCTCTGGATCACGCGCATCGGCGCCCTCCTCTTCGCCCTCTTCGGCGGCCTCGCCCTGCTGCTCGCCGTCATCGGTCTCTACGGCGTCAAGGCCTACTCCGTCAGCCGCCGCACCCGCGAGATCGGCATCCGCATGGCCCTCGGCGCCGAGCCGGGCAGCGTGCAGCGCATGATCCTGCGCGAGGGCCTCGTCATGACGATCACCGGCGCCGTCCTCGGCCTCCTGCTCGCCTTCGGCCTCGGCCGGCTCTGCGCGGGCATGCTCTACGACGTCAGCCCGATGGACCCGCTGACCTTCACCCTCGCCCCCGCCGTGCTCTTTGTCACCGCCATGGTCGCCTGCTGGCTGCCGGCGAGGAAAGCCACGCGCGTCAGCCCCCTCAAGGCCCTGCGCAGCGAGTAACCTTTCGGCTTCCCTGCGGTTACATCCCTCAACTCTCATCTCTCAACGCTCAACTGTTTCCCTTCCCATGACCCTCAAGGAACTCCGCCTCCCCGCCCTCGTCCTCACCAGCCTCGTCCTCGTGGCCGCCGCCCGCGCGTCCGTCACCGAGTCCTTCCAGCAGACCTACCCGCTGAACGCGGACGGCATCGTTCACCTGGAAAACGTCAACGGTGACATCGACATCGTCGCCTGGGACAAGGCCGAGGTCTCCCTCGACGCCGTGAAAAAGGGCAGGACCAACGACGACCTGGCCAAGGTCACGCTCGAGATCGACTCCACCCCCGGCAAGCTCCGCATCAAGACCAAGTATGCGAAGACCGGCCTGTTCGGTAACGTCAACGCCTCCGTCCGCTACAAGCTCATGGTGCCGGCCGGCGCCCGCCTGGAAAAGATCGATACCGTCAACTCCGACATCACCGTCAACGGCGTGCGCGGCGCCGTGAACCTCGACATCGTCAACGGCAGCATCAGCGCCACCGGCCTCGCCGCCAACGCCCGCCTCGATTCCGTCAACGGCAGCCTGCGCGCCGAGTTCGCCTCGCTGGCCGGCGTGACCGAGGTGAAGCTCGATTCCGTCAACGGCAGCGCGTCCGTCACCCTGCCCAAGGACGCCGGCGCGCGCATCGACGCCGACACGGTCAACGGCCGCATCAGCGTCGACCAGCCCGTGAAGCTCGGCAAGGTCGGCCGCCGCACCTTCACCGGCCAGATCGGCACCGGCGGCCCCGAGATCAACCTCGAGACCGTCAACGGCAGCATCTCGATCAAGGAGAAGTGAGGAGCCCCTTGTAGGTTGCGCGCTCGCGCGCGGGCTTTTGGTGGGAGGGGCTTTATGCCCCGACCGACTGCCTACAACTGCAACGAAGTCGGGGCATAAAGCCCCTCCCACCGGCCGTTTTAACCATCCCAGTATCGGGACGGGTAAATTTCGTTTTCAGACTTTTTCGCTCTTTTTGCCAAGATGCGTATATTTGCTATCACCTGAAATACAGCATCTAACAACAGTTACAGCGCTTGGCATCACACGTGCAATCAGCGGGCGATCCCTGCATGCTCGGCACCGAATATAACTGGCTGATTTCCACGTCCTCCCCGGCCGATGGCACCCCGCGCGTCCGTTTTGCCAGCACCGGCCTGCTTACCCTGGCGGTGGCCGTGTTTTGCTTTTTGTGCGTCTCGCTGCGCGCCGAGCCCGCGCACCGCGTGCTGCTGCAAGAGGCCGCCGCCGCGGCCAAGGCCGGTGACACCGCGACCGTCATCGCCAAGCTCGAGGCCGCGCGCGCGTTGCGTCCCGACTACCCGCGCGTCCGCGTCAACCTCGCCCGCTTTTATGTCCAGGCCGGCCGCCTCGATGACGCGAGGCAACAGCTCCGCGACCTCGCCGCGATGGGCCTGCGGATGGATGTCGAGCGCGACGACGCCTATGCGCCGCTCCGCGACCGCCCCGGTTTTGCGGAACTCGCCGCCGCCTTCGCGAACAACCTCACCACGACCGGCCGCGACGAGACCGCGTGGGCCATCCCCGGCATGGACGGCATCATCGAGGGCCTGGCCGTGCATCCCGCCACCCTCGAGTCCTTCTTCAGCGACGTGCACCACCGGTGCATCTGGTATCGCGACGTGAACGGTGAAAGCGCCGTCATCAAGAAATTCTCCGCCGAAACCGACGGCCTGCTCGGCGTCTTCGCGCTGAAGATCGACGCTGCCCGCAACACGCTCTGGGCCAGCTCGTCCGCCCTGCCCGAGATGCAGGGCTACACCGCCGCCGACAAGGGCCGCGCCTTCCTCGCCGCCTACGACCTCGGCACCCGCCGCCTCGTCGGCACCTACCCCGTCCCGCCCGACGGCCGCGAGCACGTGCTCGGTGATTTTGTCACCGCCGCCGACGGCACGATCTACGCCAGCGATTCCACCGCGCCCGTCATCTGGCGGCTGGCCCCCGGCGCCGCGGCGCTGGAGAAATGGCTCGAGAGCGACGAGTTCGTGTCGCTGCAGGGCCTCGCGCTCAGCGCCGACGGCCGGCAGCTCCACGTCGCCGACTACGCCAACGGTCTCTGGCGGGTCGACCTTGCCACCCGCACCCCGACCCTGCTGGCGGCTCCCGCCCGCACCACCTTCTTCGGCATCGACGGCCTCTACGCCGTGCCGGGTGGCCTGATCGCGGTGCAGAACGGCATCAATCCCCAGCGGATCATCCGCATCGACCTGGCCGCTGACGGCACACCGGCCGCCGTCCGCGTGCTCGGCGCCGGCCATCCGGCCATGAGCGACCTCGCGCTCGGCCAGGTGGTCGCCGGCCACTTCGACTTCATCGGCAACGCCGGCTGGGAACTCCACGGCCAACCGGGCGCCCGGCCCGCGCCGCGCACCGTCACCGTTCTCCGCACGCCGCTGGAGTGAGTCCCGCGCCCTGCACCCGCCCTTTCGTTTCCGTCCCCTCCATCCCCACCTCCCCATGATCATCGAAACCTTCCTCCAGGACCTCCGCATCGGCTTCCGCGTGCTCGTGAAGGAAAAGGGCTTTTGCGCCCTCGCCGTCTTCGTCCTCGCCGTCGGCATCGGCGCCGTCACCACGCAATACGCCGTCGTCAACGGCGTCCTCCTCCGCGGCTTCAAGTTCCGCGACGCCGACCGCCTCGTCGACGTCCAGCTGGCCGACCCGGCCAACTTCCAGCCGAACAATTTCAACTCGCGCATGACGACGGCCGACTTCGCCGACCTCAAGGCGCAGCAAAAGTCCTTCTCCGACTGGGTCGGCTACCTCAACGGCTCGACCGTCAACCTCACCTACAACGGCCAGCCCAACCGCTACACCGGCGGCTACATCACCTGGGATTTCTTCCGGGCCCTCGGCGTGGCCCCCGTGCTCGGCCGCGACTTCCTCGAGGAGGAGGACCGCGCCGGCGTCGACAAGGCCGTCATCCTGAGCGACGTCCTCTGGCGTCGCGATTTCGGGTCGGACCCGGGCATCATCGGCAAGGCCGTGCGCGTCAACGGCCGCGCCGGCACCATCGTCGGCGTCATGCCGCCGAAGTTCCAGTTCCCGGCCAACGAGGAGCTCTGGATCCCCGTCAACGCCGAGTTCCCGGTCAAGCCGCGCAACGACCGCGGCATCAATTTCATCTCCGTCATCGCCCGCCTGAAGCCCGGCGTCAGCCCCGAGCAGGCCGAGGCCGACCTCTCCGCCATGGCCAAGGGCTTCGCGGAGGCCTACCCGGACACGAACAAGCAGTTCACCAAGGGCTACGTCCGTCCGCTCATCGCCGCCTTCACCGGCGGCCAGCTCAACGGCCTGCTCTACACCATGCTGGCCTTCTGCGTCGGCGTCCTGCTCATCGCCTGCGTCAACGTGATGAACATGCAGTTCGCGCGCGCCACCCTCCGCGCCAAGGAGCTCGCCGTCCGCTCCTCCCTCGGCGCCACCCGCGGCCGCCTCATCCGCCAGATGCTGACCGAGAGCCTGCTCGTCGCCGCCCTCGGCGCGACCATCGGCATCGGCATCGCGTTCTGGACCACCGACTACCTCGACGCCTACGTCCACCAGGGCACCAACGCCATCCCGTCGTGGATGCGCTTCGACATCGACGCCACGGTCCTCTCCATCGTCGTCGCCGCCACCATGCTGTCGGCCCTCGTCTCCGGCTTCGTGCCGGCGTGGCTCTCCTCCCGCGCCAGCGCCATGGATGCCCTGAAGGAGGGCGGCCGCGGCAACACCGGCCGCACGGTCAACGCCATCACCAAGGGCCTCGTCGTCTTCCAGATCCTCGTCACCTGCCTGCTCCTGATCGGCGCCGCGCTCACGGTGCAGTCCATCATCAGGCAGCAGACCATCAACTACGGCTACGACACCAGCGCCGTCCTCGGCGCCCGCATGGGCCTGATGGAGGGCGACTACCCGACCGCCGAGCGCCGCCAGCTCTTCTACGAGAAGCTGCTGCGCGAGCTCCGCGCCTCGCCCCAGTTCGAGGCCGTCGCGCTCACCAACCGCTTCCGCATGGTTTTCTCCGGCAACGGTCCGGTCGAGATCGAGGGCAAGGACTACAAGGTCGACAGCGACCGCACCGTCTCCGAGTTCGAGAACATCACCCCGGGTTACCACGAGGTGCTCGGCCAGAAGATCCTCGAGGGCCGCGCGCTCACCGACGACGACAGCGACCAGAAGCTGCCCGTCGCCGTCGTCAACGCGACCTTCGCCAAGAAGCACTTCGCCGGCGAGTCCCCGCTCGGCCGCCGCTTCCGCACCATCAACCAGAACGGCACCCAGCCCGGCCCGTGGCGCCAGATCGTCGGCGTCGTCTCCGACGTGCGCATGGCCGGGCCGTTCAACAACCGCACGGACGGCACCGGCTTCTACGTCCCCTACTTCGCCGCGGCCTTCGGCCCCGTCGCGCCCACCCCGGTCGCCAACCAGTTCGGCACCGCCGTCATCCGCCCGCGCGGCGGCCAGCGCCCGGAGGCGCTCGCCCAGGCCGTGCAGGATGTCGTCAAGCGGGTCGACCCGAACCTGCCGCTCTACTTCGTCAGCACCCCCAAGGCGGCGATGGACACCTTCCTCGCCCAGGTCCGCCTCACCGCGGTCATGTTCGCCGTCTTCGGCCTCATCGCCATCGTGCTCGCCTCCGTCGGCCTCTACGGCGTGATGAGCTTCTCCGTCAACCAGCGCGCCCAGGAATTCGGCGTGCGCATGGCGCTCGGCGCCGACGCGCTGCGGATCCTCCGCATGGTGCTCGGCCAGGGCGTCTGGCAGCTCGCCATCGGCCTCGGCCTGGGCCTGGGCCTCACCCTGCTCATCGCCACCCTCGCCCGCGACGGCATCAACAACTTCCTGTTCCAGACCAATCCCCGCGACCCGCTCTCCTACGCCGCCGTCGCCCTGCTGGTCATCATGGTCTCCGTCCTCGCCATCCTCATCCCCGCCCGCCGCGCCACCCGCGTCGACCCCATGGTCGCGCTGCGCGCGCAGTGAAGCTGCCAGCCAGAAACTTTAAGCCCCGCCCTCCAAGCAAGCATTCAATCACTGCCAGCTGCTTACAGCTTATCGCTTAAAGCTTATGGCCATTCCCCCATGACCGACCTCCGCTTCGCCCTTCGCTCCCTGCTCAAGACCCCGGGCTTCACCCTCGTGGCCGTCCTGACCATGGCCGTCGCCATCGGCGCCTGCACCGCGCTCTTCAGCGTCCTGCAGGCCGTCGTGCTCCGCCCGCTGCCCTATCCGGAGCCGGACTCGCTCGTCAGCATCTGGGCCGTCAACAAGGAGCGGAACCTCGAGGCCGCGGCCCTCTCGTGGGCCAAGTATGAGGCCTACCGCGAGCGCAAGGATGTCTTCCGCGAATTCACCATGTCCGCCGGCAACGGCTTCACGCTGACCGAGGGCACCGGCGAGCCGGAACAGGTCTTCGGCCTGCATGCCTCCGCCAACTTCCTGCCCGTGCTGGGACTCACCCCGTCGCGCGGCCGCTCCTTCACGGCCGACGAGGACAAGGAGGGCGGGCCGCCCGTCGTGATGCTCGGCCATCAGCTCTGGCAGACCCGCTTCAACGGCGACGCCAACATCATCGGCCGCGTCGTCCAGATCGACGGCGTCGCGCGCACCGTCGTCGGCATCCTGCCGCAGCGCATGCCCGTGCCCTTCAACACCACCGCCATCCTCGTGCCGCGCCCGCTCGAGCTGCCCTACCTCAACCCGCAGCAGCGCAACAACGCCATCGTCCACCAGGCCATCGCCCGCCTCGCCCCGGGCGTGACGGTCGAACAGGCCAACCTGCGCATCGCGGAGATGAACGCCCTGTTCAAGACGGCCAACCCCTCCCACATCGACGCCCAGAACGCCAACGAGGTCCGCACGCTCACCCAGCAGGTGCTCGGCAACCTCGGCCGCACGTTCTGGACGCTCGCCGGCGCCGTCGCCGCCGTGCTGCTCATCGCCTGCGCCAACATCGCCAACCTCTTCCTCGCCCGCGTCAGCGCCCGGCAGAAGGAGATCGCCGTGCGGATGTCCCTCGGCGCCCGCCGCGGCGAGGTCGTCCGCCAGTTCATCGCGGAGAGCACCGTGTTCAGCGTGGCCGCCGGGGCCGTCGGCGTGCTGCTGGCCTGGTGGAGCCTGCGCGGCATCCAGGTGCTCGCCGGCAACCAGATCCCGCGCGCCGACGAGATCGCGCTCGACCCGGGCGTGCTCGCCTTCTCCCTCATCGTTTCGCTCATCGCCGGCCTGCTCATCGGCCTGTATCCCGCGTTGCAGGCATCGCGCACCGACGTGCAGATGGTCCTCAAGGACACCTCGCGCGGTTCCGGCGGCGGCGTGGCGGCCAAGGCCTTCCGCCATCTCCTCGTGGTCGCGCAGGTGGCCATGTCGCTCACCCTGCTCATCTGCGCCGGCCTGCTGGTGCTGAGTTTCTACAAGCTGCAGCAGGCCGAGCTCGGGTTTGACCCGGCGGGCCGCGCCTACGGCATCGTCAATCTCCCGGCCTCCAAATACAACAAGCCCGAGCTCACGCGGGATTTCTACCGCCGGCTCGACGAACGCCTCAACGAGGCGCCCGAGCTGGCCCGCGGCGGCGCCATCGCCGGCCTGCCGCTCAGCGGCACCGGCTTCTTCTCGCCCTACGGCGTCAAGGGCCGGCCGCTTCCGCCCGTGACCGAGCGCGCCATCGCCGGCATCCGCATGGTCACCCCGGGGTATTTCAATACCATGGGCATCCGCCTCAAGACCGGCCGCTTCTTCACCGGCGAGGACCGCTTCGGCGTCGAGCAGGTCGCCATCATCAACGAGACGCTCGCGAAGAAACTCTTTCCGAACGAAAACCCGCTCGAGCAGGCCTTCCTCGTCGGCCCGGGCGGCGACACCGTCGTGCGCATTGTCGGCGTCATCCAGGACGTGAAGGCCGCCGGCCTCGCCGCCCCGCCGCCGGATGAGATCTATTATCCGCGCGACCAGCGGGCCGGCGTCTTCATGCAGATCGTGGGCCAGGCCCGCCCCGGGCTGCAGGCCGCCGCCGTCATCCCCGTGCTGCGCCGCATCCTCGCCGAGCTCGACCCCAACGTCGCGCTCGCCACGCCGCAGACCATGGAGGACCTCGTCAGCCAGTCGGTCGGCGTCCAGCGCGTGACCATGGCCCTGCTCATCTGCTTCGCCGGCATCGCCGCGCTCCTCGCCGCCGTCGGCGTCTACTCCGTCATGGCCTACTCCGTCGCCCAGCGCACCGGCGAGATCGGCGTCCGCATGGCGCTCGGCGCCAGCGCCGGCAACATCCTGCAGCTCGTCCTCCGCGCCGGTGCCATCCAGGTCGGCACCGGCCTCGCGCTCGGCTTCGTCGGCGCCTACGCCGCCAGCAAGCTCCTCCAGCAGGCCCTCTACGACGTCCGGCCCTTCGACCCCGCCGTCTTCGCCGCGGTCGGCGGCCTGTTCGCCCTCGTCGCCACGCTCGCCTGCCTCATCCCCGCCCGCCGCGCCTCGCGGGTGGACCCCATGGTCGCGCTGCGCACGGAATAAACCCTTCCCTGCTCCAGGCGCCTTGCTCCAAGCTTAGCCGACATGCTCCCCGACCTCCGCTTCGCGCTGCGCCTGCTCCTCAAGAGCCCCGGCTTCAGCCTCGCGGCGATCGGGGCGCTCGGGCTCGGCATCGGCCTGTCCACGGCGATCTTCAACGCCTTCAGCGGCATGCTGCTGCGGCCGTTCCCGCACATCCGCGACGAGCACCGCCTGGTCTTCATCAACTCGAGCCAGCTCAACGAGCCGGGCTCCTACTACGAGCTCGCGCTGCCCGACTTCCTCGACCTGCGCGCCGAGACCAAGACCCTCGAGGGCCTCACCACCACCCTCAACCGCACGATGATCTTCACCGGCGGCGAGACGCCGTTCCGCGCCCTCGGCGCCGACGTCTCCACCGAGGGCTTCGCCATGCTCGGGGTGAAACCCCACCGCGGCCGGCTCTTCGGCGAGGCCGACGCCCGGCCGGACGCCCCGCGCGTCGCGCTGCTGGGCTACGCCCTGTGGCAAAAACTCTATGGCGGCCGGGATGAGATCATCGGCCAGACCGTCACCATCAACGGCCATCCCCACACCCTGGTCGGCGTCATGCCGCCGGGTTTCGCCTTCCCCGACCGCGCCGAGATGTGGACGCCGATGGGTTATCTCGGCAAGCCCGAGCAGCGCGGGTCGCACTCCTTCCCCGGCTGGGCGCGCCTGAAGCCGGGCGTGACCCTCGACACCGCCCGGGCCGAGGTGGCGACCATCGCCGCCCGGCTCGCCCGCGAGCACCCCGCCACCAACGAGGGCAAGACCCTGTCGCTCCGCCTCGTGCGCGAGGAGGCCACGGAGGGCGTCGGCCTGCTCATGAAGCTCATGCTCGGCGCCGCGATCTGCGTGCTGCTGATCGCCTGCGCCAATGTCGCCAACCTCCTGCTCGCCCGCGCCGCCTCGCGCAGCCACGAGATCGCCATCCGCGTCTCCGTCGGCGCGGCGCGCTGGCAGATCGTCCGCCAGATCATGGTCGAGAGCCTGCTGCTCGGGGTCATCGGCGGCGCCTTCGGCCTGCTCGTGGCCGCCTGGGCCGACTCGCTGCTCTTCTCCTCCGTGCCCGAGGTCGAGATCCCGTTCTGGATGACCTTCGATTTCGACTGGCGCGTCTTCTCCTTCGCCGCGGGCGCCGCCATCGGCTCCGCCCTGCTGTTCGGCCTTTTCCCCGCCCTGCAGGTTTCCCGCACCACCGCGCTCGTGCTGCGCGAGGGCGGCCGCACCACCACCGGCAGCCCGCGCGCGCGCCTCGTGCGGCAGGGCCTCGTGATCGCCCAGGTCGCCCTCTCCGCCGTCCTCCTCATCGCCGCCGGCCTCTTTGTCCGCAGCTTCCTCAAGCTCAACGCCGTCCACCCGGGTTTCGAACCGCGCGGGGTCATCACCTTCCGCGTCGGCCTGCCGCCCACGCAATACCAGGACAAGGCCCAGATCCGCCGCTTCTTCGAGCAGCTCGAGCCCGTGCTCGCCGCCCTGCCGGGCGTCAAGGCCGTCGGCTCCACCACGATGCTCCCGGGCGACGGCGACAACCGCAACGTCTTCCTCCTCGAGGGCCAGCCCGAGCCGGCCACGATCAACACCGCGCCGCGCGCCACCTTGCACACGGTCTCCGCCGGGTATCTGGAGGCGATGCGCATCCCGCTCATCCGCGGGCGGTCCTTCACGGCGGGCGACCGCCCCGACAGCCCGGCCGTCGCGCTGGTGGACGAGCAGTTCGCCGCCCGCTGGTTGCCCGGCGTCGATCCCATCGGCCGCCGCTTCCTCCTCGGCCTGCCCGACAAGGACGAGACCCGCCACTGGATCCAGATCGTCGGCATCGTCGGCAACGTCCCCCAGAAGATCGACCTCCCCTACGAACGCGGGGGCATCTACCTGGCCCACAGCCAGAATGACCAGAACTTCGTCAACTACGCCGTCCGCGTCCAGGGCGACCCCTCCACCTACGGCCCGGCCCTGGCCAAGGCCGTGCTCTCCGTGCAGTCGGACATTCCGATCTACAACGTCGAGACCATGGCACGCCTGCACGCGCTGGCGTATTGGGAACGCCGGTTCTTCAGCCAGATCTTCGGCGCCTTCGGCCTCGGCGCGCTGTTTCTCGCGGCGCTCGGCGTCTACGGCGTGATGTCGTATGCCGTGCAGCAACGCACCTCCGAGATCGGCGTGCGCCTCGCGCTCGGCGCGACCGAGGGCGAGGTCATCCGCCTCATCGGCAAACAGGGCGCGTGGCTCGTCACCCTCGGCATGGGCGTCGGCGTCGTCTCCGCGCTCGGCGTGACCCGCCTGATGGCGAGCCTCCTCTATGTCATCAGCCCGAGCGACCCGCCGACCTATTTCGCGCTCACCCTCGTGCTGGCCGCCACCGGCCTCGTCGCCTGTATCCTCCCCGTGCGCCGCGCCGCCAAGACCGACCCGATGGTCGCGCTGCGCACCGATTGACGGAACCTCCGCGCCGGCCAACCCTCTCAACCGCATGAACCGATTCTCCGCCGCCCTGGCGTTCTCCTCCCTTGCCCTCCTCGCCTCCGCGGCCGTCGACCCCGCCGCCTTCAACGCCGCCGTCGGGCTCTACGGCCAGCGCAAGCCGCTCGAGGCGCAAAAGGCCTTCGAGGCCCTGGCCGCGACCGACGCCGGGAACGCCGACGTCCAGTTCTACCTCGGCCGGATCGCCCTCCAGCACGACGACCACGAGAAGGCCGTCGCCTACCTCGAAAAGGCCGTGGCCCTCGCGCCCGGCGACGCCCGTTACCACCACCGGCTCGGCGACGCCTACGGCCGCTCGGCGCAGAAGGCCGGGATGTTTTCCAAGATGGGCCTGGCCGGCAAATGCCGCGCGGCCTACGAAAAGGCGGTTGAGCTCGACCCGAAGAGCATCGACGCCCGCTTCAGCCTGCTCGGTTTCTACCAGCAGGCCCCGGGCATCGTCGGCGGCGGCCTGGACAAGGCCCTCGCCCAGGCGCAGGAAATCAAGCGCCTCGACGCCGCCCGGGGCCGGATGGCCATCGCCGGCGTCTACGTCATCGAGAAGAAATACGCGGCGGCCTTCGCCGAGTTCGACGAGGCGCTGCGGGAGAAGCCCGGTGACTATGCCGCCCTCTTCCAGACCGGCCGGCTCGCGGCCATCACGGGCGAGCGCCTGGCCGGCGGTCTCGCCGCGCTCCGGCAGTGCCTGGCGCAGACCCCGCCCGAGAACCAGCCCGGCCATGCCGCCGCCCACTGGCGCATCGGCAACATCCTGGAAAAACAGAACGACCGGCCCGGCGCCCGCGCCGCCTACGAGGCCGCGCTCAAGGTCGACCCGAAGTTCCCCCAAGCCATCGAGTCGCTCAAGAAACTCTGAGCCCCGCCCGGCTTCGCGGCTCGCAATCGCCGGGTTTTCGCTATGCTCGTGCCGATGACCGCCACCCCGCCCCGCGAGGATTTCCTGGCCCAGCTCGGCACCAGCGTGCGCGACGGCAGCTTCGTCAAGCTGACCCTCGGCAAACCGCGCGGCGCCGATCCCACCCTGCGCAGCCTGCACGTGCGGCCCGTCACGCTGCGCGGCGCCCCGCATGTCTCCTTCGTCTGGCGGCACGACCGGCAGGACATCACCAAGAACCGCGCCCCGGAGGACGCCATCACCGAGCTCGCCGCGCTCATCGGCGGCGACTTCCACAGCGCGCATCTCTTCACGACCACCCGGATGGCCCAGCTCGAGTTCAACAAGAAGGGCGAGCCGCGTCTCACCTACGGACCGGCCGCGGCGGAAAAGGCGGACGGCGGACACGACCGAACCAAACAGCGCCTGCTGACCGACGCGAGCCAGACGTGGCTCGAGAAACTCGGTGTGACGACCGCCACCGGCTCCGTCCGCGAGGGCCTCGCCGACAAGCACCGCCAGATCCACAAGTTCACCGAGATCCTCAGCCACCTCGCCGCGGACGCGGCCTTGCCGACACACCGCCCGCTCGAGATCGCCGACATGGGCTGCGGCAAGGGTTACCTCACCTTCGCCACCCACGACTACTTCAACCTTGTCGCCCGGCGCGCCGCCCATGTCCGCGGCCTCGAGGCCCGCGAGGAACTCGTGGCGCTGTGCAACCGCATCGCCCGCGAGACCGGACGCGAGAACCTCACCTTCGTCCAGGGCACGATCGAGGCCGCGAAGCTGCCTGCCCTCGACGTGCTCATCGCGCTGCACGCCTGCGACACCGCCACCGATGACGCGCTCGCCAAGGGCGTGCAGGCCGGCGCCGCGCTGCTGGTCGTCTCGCCGTGCTGCCAGAAGGAGCTGCGCGCGCAGCTCACCGCGGCCCCGGTGCTGGCCCCCGCGCTGCGCCATGGGATTTTCCAGGAACGCCACGCCGAGTTCGCCACCGACGCCCTGCGCGCCCTCCTGCTCGAGTGGGCCGGTTACGACACCAAGGTCTTCGAGTTCATCTCCACCGAGCACACGGCGAAGAACCTCATGATCGCCGCCACCAAGCATCACCGCCCCGCCCGCACCGCGGAGGCCGCGGCGAAGGTGCGCGAGCTGGCCGCGTTCTACGGCATCAAGACGCAGGCCCTGGCCCGGCAATTCTATTTCGACCTGCAGCCATGACGACGGGCTTGCGCATCCCTGTAGGTTGCGCGCTTGCGCGCAACGTGGCCCGCAAGCGGGCCACCTGCATTCCCTCCGCCAGAAATGTGTAACGTATTATATTACATATTTCAGGACACCCGCGGAGGGATCGCATGAACTGGGAAACGCTCGACTGGGAGATCCTCGACCGGCTGCGCGGGACGTTCCTCTCGGACGCGAAGTCCGCCGGCCCCTACTGGCACACGATCACCGACCTCGAGTGCTACAACCTGACCTACGGCGAGCGCATCGGCTGGAAATGGGACGCCGTGCTCACCGAGGCGAAACAGCGGAACTGGACCCCGCCCGCCGGCGCCACCGTGCTCGACTGGGGCTGCGGCAGCGGCGTGGCCGGACGGCGCGTCATTGATTTTTTTGGCCCGGAGAATTTCACCGCCCTGCGCGTGCACGACCACTCGGAGCTCGCCATGGATTTCGCCGAACACCACGGCCGGAAGCTTTATCCGCGGCTCGACGTCAGCCGGGCCGACACCCGTTTCCTCCGCGGGAGCGGGCCCATCGGCGTGCTCGTGCTGAGCCATGTGCTCAACGAGCTCGACGAGACCGCCCGGGCCGAACTCGCGGAACTCTGCGCGCGCGCGCAGACGATCCTGTGGGTCGAGCCGGGCACCCACGAGGTCAGCCGCGCACTCGGCGGCTGGCGCGAAAAACTGCGACCCGCCGGCCTGCAGGCGGTCGCCCCCTGTCCGCACCATGCCGCGTGCGGCGTGCTCGCCGCCGGCAACGAGCGGCACTGGTGCCACTTATTCGCGTCGCCGCCCGCCAGCCTCTACGCCGACTCCGACTGGGTGAAGTTCGGCCAGCGCGCCGGCATCGACCTGCGCGCGCTGCCTTACTCGTTCCTGGTGCTCGACCGCCGCCCCTTCGCCGCCACCCCGGGTCTCTCCCGCATCCTCGGCGAGCCCCGCCACTACAAGGGTTACGCCAAGGTCTTCGCCTGCGACGCCGCCGGCGTGGCCGAACTGATGCTCCAGAAGCGCGACGCCCCGGAGCTGTTCAAGGCCCTGAAGCAGGGCACCGCCCCGGCGCTCCACCGCTGGACGCACGCCAATGGTCGCATCACCCCGATCCAAATGCCGTGACGCTTATGCCGTAACTTCCCGCCCAAAATTAGTGTTCATTAGTGTCCATTAGTGGTTCAAAAATCTCCCTCTCCTCCCCCATGATCACCCTCCGTAACGTCGAAAAAGTCTACCCGCTCAAGGGCGGGGTCTTCTATGCCCTGCGCAACATCAGCCTCACGATCAACGAGGGTGAGTTCGTCTCCATCATGGGCAACTCCGGCTCCGGCAAGTCCACGCTGCTGCACATCCTCGGCCTCCACGACAGCGCCTGGGGCGGCGAATACACCCTGAGGGGCGAGGCCGTGCACAAGCTCGACAAAAAGAAACGCTTCGAGCTGCAGAAAAAGCACATCGGGTTCGTCTTCCAGAGCTACCACCTGCTCGACGACCTCACCGTCTACGAGAACCTGGAGATCCCGCTTTCCTACCGCGACATCCCGAAGAAGGAACGCGAGTCCGTCGTCTGCGACGTCCTCGACAAGTTCGGCATCGTCGGGAAAAAGGACCTCTATCCCAGCCAGCTGTCCGGCGGCCAGCAGCAGCTCGTCGGCGTCGCCCGGGCGCTCATCGCCAAGCCCTCGCTCATCCTCGCGGACGAGCCCACCGGCAACCTGCACTCCGACCAGGGCCGCGAGATCATGAAACTCTTCAAGCAGCTCAACGCGGAGGGGACGACCATCATCCAGGTCACGCACTCCGCCGAGAACGCCACCTACGGCAGCCGCGTCGTCCGTCTCGCGGACGGGTTGTTGGTGGATTAGGCGCCGGCGCCGTGCACCCGGCTCACCGCGCCAGCACGAGCCCGTGCATCTCCAGCTTCGGCCAGCTTTTCCAGGACCACGGGCTCTCGCTCGCCGTGCCGTCCTGGAAGGGGTTCCAGACCTTGAAGAATTTCTCGTCGAACTGGACCGCCAGCACACAGTGCTCCACGTGGTCGAGCCGCCGCGGATCGTCCGCGCCCGGCCAGCGCTCGAGGAAAAGCAGCGCGCCCACGTAACCCGGCAGCTTGGACTCGCGGATGATCTCGTCGGGATCGATCGAGGTGCGGGCCGTGCCGGCCAGGTCGAGTTCCCGGATGAGTTCGCATGCCACCAGCAGGTCGGCGCGGCCCGGCGCTTCCGCCCAGTGCGGATATCTTGACCGGTGCTCCGCCACGAAGCGGGCGGGCTCGAGGCGGCGTTTTTGCGTGCGGTGCACCAGTTCCAGCAGGCAGCGGCTGACCGCCGCGCATTCGTTCCACCTGGCAATATCGAAGCTCATGCCGGGCCCCACTCTGGCCGCGATCCGCCGCCGGTCAATCCTCGCGCCGCAGCCTTGCGTGGCCGGCGCGGCGGCGTTAAGCCACCGGGCATGAATCCCACGCTCGGCTACGCGCTCCTCGGGCTTCTGGCCGGTTTCGCCAGCGGCTGCTTCGGCATCGGCGGCGGCATCATCATCGTCCCGGTGCTCGTGCTGCTGTTCAAGATCGACTACCACATCGCCGTCGGCACCTCGCTCGCCCTCATCATCCCCATCTCGCTGGCCGGCAGCGCCACCAACTTCAGCCTCGGCAAGATCAACTGGCCGGTGTTCTGGGCCTGCGCCCTCGCCGGCGCCATCGGCGCCGTGCTCGGCTCCCTCTTCATCCAGAAAATCCCGGCCCTCTACGCCAAACGCACCTTCGCGGTCTTTCTCGTCTATGCCGCCGCCCGCCTGTGGGTGAAGTGACCGGCTCCCGGCCCGCCAAACCATGCTCGCGTGAGCGCCTCGGGTAATAGAGCTATATGGCTCTATTATGATAAGGCCTTTAGGTCATTGTCATTGAATACTGTTGCTCAGGTGATTTCCCCGTCGTGCAGTCGCCAACCGTCTGCATGAGCCTCAAAGTCCGAATGACCCTATTGTTGGGAGTGCTGCTGGCGGCATTTCTCGGCGTGATGCAGGTCCTGCGACAGTCGGAAAAAGCGCGCGTGATCGAGCTGCGCCGCGATGCGGTGCAAATGAGCCTCCAGTCCCTCCAGCAGTGGATCAACCTGAGCAACCAGCCGCTGCAGCGTTTTGTCCGCGATTTCAGCGAGTGGCCGGAGATGAGCGCGTTTCTCGAGAGCCGCGACCCGGCCTGGGCCGAGCGCAACCTGAAGCAGAACCTCGGCACCTACGAGGCCCACGCGCTGTGGGTGCTGACGGAAGACGGTGGCCTGCTCTACTCGGCGCAGCAGCATCCGGGACCGCCGCTGCCGCCGCCGGCCACGCCCGCCAGCCTGACCGCGGCGGGAGCGGGGCCGCATCTTTTCGCCGAGAGCCGCGACGGCCTGCTGCAGGTCTGGGGCGAACCCATCGGCCTCGACCCGCAGGGAAAAAATCCGCGCGGCTGGCTGCTCGTTGCCCGCTGGTGGGGCCCGCGGTTCCTCGCCACCCTGAGCCGCCTGTCCGAGCTGCGCGTGCAACTCGTGCCCGCCGACAGCCCGGCCGGGGCCGCGCACCTGCACCTGCCCCTGCGCGACCTGTCGGGCACGACCCTGCGCCAGCTTCAGACCTCCCTGCCCTCGCTCGATTATGCCGAAAGCCTGGCGGCCGACACGCTGGCCGTCCGCCTGCTGCTGCTGTTCGGCCTGCTCGTCATCGCGACCGTCTGGCTCGGCGTGCACCAATGGGTGCTGCGGCCGCTGCGCCAGGTGAGCCGGACCCTGGCGCACGGGGACGTCGCCTTCATCGCCCGGCTGCAGCAGGAACCGAACGAGCTGGGCGGCATCGCCCGGCTGATCACGGCCTCCTTTGAGCAGAAACGCGCGCTCCTGCATGAAAACGAGGAGCGCAAGCGCGCGGAGCAGGCCCTGCGCAAGAGCGAGGAACTGGTCCGCCGCTCCCTCGAGCTGCGCGCCCGCCTCGCCCGCGACCTCCACGACGGCGTCATCCAGTCGATCTACGCCGCCGGCCTCGGGCTGGAGAGCGCGATGTCCGAGCTCGAACGCGACCAGCCGGCCGCCCGCACCCGCCTCGCCCACTGCCGGCAGAGCCTCAACGGCGTCATCCGCGAGGTGCGCGGCTTCATCAGCGGCCTCGAGCCCGAGCAGATGCAACGGCACGGCTTCGCCCAGGAACTCACCGCCCTCGCCCGCACGATGCAGGACCTGTGGCCCGTGCGGATCGTCCACAAGGTGGACCCGCAGATCGCCGGCCGCCTCAGCATCGGCCAGGAGGTGCACGCCCTCCAGATCGCCCGCGAGTGCATCAGCAACGCGCTGCGGCACGGCGAGGCCAAGAAGGTTCTCATCACGCTCACGCACGCCGCCGGGCGCGGCGTCCTGACGGTCAAGGACGACGGCGGCGGCTTCGACCCCGCCGCCGTCACCGGCCAGGGCAGCGGCCTGCACAACCTCGCCGCCCGGGCCCGCGAGATGGGCGGCTCCCTCCGCCTGGATTCCGCGCCCGGCCGCGGCTCCGCGGTCATCATCACCTTTCCCCTGACGGAGGTGCCGTCATGATCCGCCGCCTCGCCGCCTTGTTGCGCCCTGTCCGCCCCAGCGGACTCGCCTCGCCGAAGCCGAAAGGCGCAGGCGGGCTCGCCGCGCCGAAGCGCTTGGGCGTAGGCGGGTTCACGCTCGTGGAGGTCATGGTGGCGTCCACCGTGCTCGTGTTCGGCATCGTCACCGCCGTCACCACCAGCCAGCGCGGGCTGCAGGCGCTTGACACGGCGCGCAACCTCACCGCGGCCTCGCAGATCATGCAGTCCGAGATGGAGCGCATCCGCCTGCTGAGCTGGAGCCAGCTCGGCGCCCTGCAGCAGACCGGCGACACCCGGGTGGCCGCGGCCACCGCGGCCGGCCTCGCCCGTTTCACCTGCACGCGGGAGATCACCGACCTCAGGACGGACATGAAACAGATCACGCTCACGGCGGCGTGGCGCGGCTACGACGGCCGCGAGCACACCGCGCGCGTCATCACCCGCTACGGCAAGAGCGGCCTCAATGACTACTTCTACACCACGCACTGAATTGGCACCGTTGCCGGCTTCCTGGTGCTGGCTGCTGCCAGCCCGGGATGAGTCGCGCAGCCCAAGCTGCGGCTCAGCTGCCGGCCCGGTGTTTGTCCCGGGCGCTCCGTCCTTCGGCGGCCGCCCAGGCAAAGGCTTCACCCTCGTCGAGGTGCTGATCGCGGCCACCCTCAGCACCTTCGTGCTGGCCGGGGTGCTGAGCGCGTTCCTGTTCCTCGCGCGCACGAGCTTCCGCTCGAGCGGCTACAGCGAGATGGAGGCGGAGATGCGGCGCGGGCTGGACACCTTCGCCCGCGACACCCGCACCGCCACCGATGTGCGCTGGAACAGCGCGCAGAGCATCACGCTGACCGTGAACGGCCGCCCCGTGACCTACGCCTACGACGGTTCCGCCGCGGGCTCCACCGGCGGCAGTTTCTACCGCCTCGAGGGCGACGCCGCCTCCGCCCGGCCCCGCGTCGTGCTCGTCCGCGGCGTGACCCCGGATTTCGCCTTCCAGCGCTACAAGCTCGCCCAACCCGGCGTGACGGACAACGCCGCGGCCAGCGACCGCGAGACCAAGCTCCTGTCGCTCACCCTGCGCGCCGCGCGCACCAGCGTCGCGACGGTCGGCGCCAGCAACTCCGCGATCTCCGCCCGCTACCTGCTCCGCAACAAGCGGGTCGCCAACTGATGCACCGCCGCCCTCCATCCTCCCTTCCCCGGACCGCCCGCGGCGCGGTGTTGATCGTGGCGTTGCTCATCACGGCCCTCATCGCGCTCGCGCTTGGCAGCTACCTCACGCTCAACCTGAGCACCGCCCGCCTCGCCCGGCAGAGCTACCAGCAGGGCACCTCCTTCCACCTCGCGGAGGCCGGCGCCGAGGAGGCCGTGTGGTCGTTCAACCAGGCCAACGCCCGGAACGCCGCCGCCTGGGCGGGCTGGTCGACGGAAAACACCACCGCCTGGCGCAAGTTCACCGGCTTCGACCTCGGCGGCAACACCACGGGCACCATCAAGGTCTACGTGAACAACACCAGCCCCGCCGGCGCGGAAAAACCCACGGTCGTCGCCCTGGCCGTCGTCGAGTCCCCGGGCACGCCGCCCACCACCCGCATGGTCTCGGTCACGCTGTCCCGCCGCTCCTACTTCGCCAACGGCATCGTGGCGAAGAACACCCTCCGCTTCTCCGGCCTCAACACCTCGGTCGACAGCTGGAACTCCGATCCCGACAACGATGCGACGACCGCGCCCGTGGCCTACAGCGAGGCCGTGCGGCGGGACAACGGCGGCGTCGCCACCCTCGCGGTCGAGAGCAGCTCGATGCTCGTCAACCAGGCCCACATCTGGGGCTACGTCGCCACCGGCGGGGCCGAGCCCGAGGTGGGCGTGCAGGGCTCCATCCGCGGCGCAAACACGGCCGATGGCGTGCGGATCGACCCGGCCCGGGTCTCCACCGACTTTGTCGCGGACCTGCCCCTCGTCACCGCGCCCCTCGACGGCACCCTGCTCGACAAGGTGGGTGACACCCTCGGCACCGCGGGCGTCGCGACCAAGTGGCGCGTGCCGAGCATCACCCTCAACGGCAACAAGACCCTCACGATCCTGGGCGATGTCACCCTCGTCCTCACCGCCAGCACCGGCAGCGCGCTGGATGTCACCGGCAACGCCTCCATCATCATCCCCGACGGCTCCAGCCTCGTGGTCTACGTCGAGGGCAACGCCAAGGTCGCCGGCAACGGCCTCACCAACGCCAACCGTCGGCCGGTCAGCTGCCAGATCTGGGGCACCAGCACCAGTCCCGCCGGCCAGAGCATCCAGATCGCCGGCAACGGCGCGCTGAAATCCGTCATCTATGCGCCCAACGCCACGACCACGATCAACGGCAACGGCGACATCATGGGCGCCGTGGTCGCCCGCGACATCACCTTCACCGGCAACGCCGCCTTCCATTACGACGAGTCCCTGGCGAACTTCGGGGACAACACCCCCTTCGGCATCAGCCGCTGGCGCGAACTGACCACGGCGGAGGAGCGGGCCCGCTGGTCGGGCGTCTTCGCCGGCTGGTGAGCACCGTCGCTTGCTTTTGCGCCCGCCCTGCGGAAAGCTGCGGCCCGTCATCCTCCGCCCGCGCATGAAAATCCGCCTCCGGCTCCTCCTCCTGCTCGGCTGCCTGCTGGTCCTCTTCGCCGCGGCCACCTGGGTCCTGCAGGACGCCCACCGGCGCGAGGCGGAATCCATCCGCGCGAGTGTCGAGAAGCAGCGCAGCGGCCTCCTCGACCGGGTGATCGCCCTGACCGGCCAGTCCCTGCGCGGCTTTGCCAGTGACTACGCGCCATGGGACGAGATGGTGCACTTTGTCCGGACCGCCGACCACGCGTGGGCGAAGATCAACCTCGACGCCAGCCTCCCGAACTTCGGCATCCAGGCCGCCTGGGTCCTGCGACCCGACGGCGGCGAGGTTTACCGGACGGGCATGCTCGACCCGGCCTCGCTGGCCGTGATGCCGCTGGGGCAGCCGGCGTTCGTGGAAACGCTGCGGCGCGAAAAGACCATGCACTTCTACCTTGAGTCGCCCGCCGGCCTGCTCGAGGTCCGCACCGCCCCCATCCAGCCCTCGGATGATCTCACCCGCACCAGCCCCGCCCGCGGCTGGCTGGTGGTCGCCCGCCTCTGGGGCGACACCCATGTGCGGACCCTGGCCGAGGCGCTCCAGAGCGAGGTGGATTTTGCGCCGCGGGCGGAGCAACCCGACAACCGCGCAACCGTCCACCTGCAACGTGATCTGCCCGACTGGACCGGCCGCCGCGTGCGCACCCTGCACGTGCAATACCAGTCGCTGGCCCTCGAACGCTTGCTGGAGGGCAACCAGGATGAGACCGCCGTGCTCTTCCTTTTCGGGCTCGTGATGATCGTGGTCACCGGCCTGGGCCTGTCGCGCTGGGTGCTCACCCCGCTGCACCAGCTCGGGCAGAGCCTGGAAAGCGGCCGGCCGGAGCCACTCCAACCGCTCCAGCGCGAGCCGAACGAATTCGGCCACCTCGCGCGCCTCGTCGAACAGTCCTTCAGCCAGCGCACGGCGCTCGAACATGAGGTGCGGGAACGCAGCCGCATGGCCGCGGCGCTGCAGGAGGCCGGCACGCGCCTGCGCGAGTCGATCGAGCTGCGCAACCGGCTCGCCCGCGATCTCCACGATGGCGTCATCCAGTCGATCTACGCCGCCGGCCTCGGCCTCGAGGGCGTGCGCAGCGTGCTGGCGTCGGACCCCGCCGCCGCCGACCGCCGGTTGGCCGCCAGCCAGGCCGCGCTGAACGACACCATCCGCGACGTCCGCACCTTCATCAACGGCCTGGAGTCCGAAACCGCCCCCACCCGGCCCTTCCGCCACACCCTCGACACGCTGATCGCGACCATGCAGTCGATCCAGCCGGGCAACATCACCCTGGCCGTGGACGAGGACCTCGCCCGCCGCATCAGCCCGGCGCAGGAGATGCAGGTCCTCCAGATCCTCCGCGAGTCCATCAGCAACGCCCTGCGGCACGCCGCGCCTTCCTCCATCCATCTGTCCCTCCAGGCCGACACCGAAAACCGCGCCGTTCTCTCCATCGCCGACGACGGCTGCGGTTTTGATCCCGCCGTCCAGACCGGCCGTGGCCATGGCCTGGTCAACCTCGGTATCCGGGCGCGCGAGATGGGCGGCGCCCTGCAAATCGACTCCACCCCCGGAAAAGGAACTCGTATCACCCTGACCTTCCACCCAACCTATCCGCCATGACCACGACGGCCTTGAAATCCATCGACATTCTCATCGTTGACGACAGCGAACTGGTGCGCACCGGCCTGAAGACGCTCCTCGATGCCCATGCCCGGACCGCCGGCACCCACCTCCGCATGGTCGGTGAGGCCAGCTCGGCCAACGCCGCCGTCTCGGAAACCGTCCGCCTCAAGCCCGACGTGGTCCTGATGGACATCCGCCTCCCCGACGGCTCCGGCCTCGAGGCCTGCCGCAAGATTCTCGCCAGCGACCCGGACACGAAGGTCCTCATCCTCACCTCCGTGATCGACGACAATCTCGTCTACGACGCCATGAGCAGCGGCGCCCACGGCTACCTGTTGAAGGAGATCAACGCCCAGGGGCTCTGCCAGGCCATCATCGATGTCGCCGCCGGCAAGTTCATCCTCGATCCCACCGTCACCACCCACGTCCTCAACCTCGTGCGCAGCGGCAGCAACCCGCCCAACGAGCAGGACAAGCTCGCGACGCTTTCGGCCCAGGAACGGCGCGTCCTCGCGCTGGTCGCGGAGGGCAAGACCAACAAGGAAATCGCCGAGTCGATGAGCCTGAGCGACAAGACCGTCAAAAATTACCTCAGCAACATCTTCGAGAAGCTGAAAATCAGCCGCCGCTCCCAGGCCGCCGTGCTCTATACTTCCAGCCGCAGCGCGGCACGGTGACATTCGGCCCTAGTCATCAGGGCCATTAATCGGGGTCCATCGCCTGTTACAGGCGGGACCCTGTTTCGCTAGTGTGGCGGCATGCAACCCGCACCGCTATCCCCGTCCGGTCGCGCCCGTCGGCGCCGCGCGGACTCGGCCTTCACGATTCTGGAGGTGGCCATGTCCGCCTTCGTCATGGCCTTCGGCATCGCGACCTCGATCATCGCCATGCAGACCGGTTTCAAGTCGATCGACCTCGCCCGCGGCACCACCCTCGCCTCGCAGATCATCCAAAGCGAGATGGAGCGCCTCCGCATGATGAGCTGGACCGCGATGACGAACCTCAGCACGGCGACCGACTCCGTTGCTCCCTTTCCTTCGGGCAGTCCCGCCGGGGTCGAGGTTTTCGACGGCGCCACTTACTTCAGCTCCAACCCGGATGTCGCCGGCAAATATGTCGTCACCCGCACCATCCGGGCCGACTCCTCTCGCCCTTCCGATGTTTATTTCATCAACGTCTCCGTGACGTGGCGGGGCTATGACAATCGCTCTCACACACGTTCCTTCCGCTCGATGTATGCCAAAAATGGACTTTATGACTACTATTACACCAATGCCCGCCCATAACCGTCGCTCCGCCTCGGGCGGGCTTGCCTCGCCGAAGCCGGCCGGCGTAGGCGGATTCACGTTGGTGGAGCTGATGATCGGCTCCACGCTGGGTGCCTTCATTCTGGCGGCAGTGCTGTCCACCTTCTTGTTCATGGGCCGCAGCGGCGCCAATGTGCAAAATTACAACGACATGGAGTCGCAGGCCCGCACTGCGCTGGAGGTTTTCGCCCAAGACGCGCGGCAAGCCAGCGGAGTCGTCTGGAACAGCATGGAGTCTGTCACGCTCACGGTCGGCTCGGACCTGGTCACTTACGCCTATTCCAGCACCGCAAAGACTTTTCGTCGCACGGTCGTGGACACCCTTCCGAACCCCGACGTAACCACGTCGGACCGCGTGCTGGTCACCGGCATCACCAGTTTCTCCTTCAGCGCTTATAAGATCACTATCGATCCAGCCACGGGCACCGCGGCCTCCGTGCCGCTGAGCACCGCCGCTGAGCGCACTGCGGCCAACGGCACTACCAAGCAGCTGCAGATCTCCCTCGAAGCGGCCCGCTCTAATACCACCGTGGTGGCCGCTACAAACACCGTGCTCTCCGCCCGTTTCGTCCTGCGCAACAAGCGCGTCACCGTCTGACCCCCCTCCGCCCATGCCCGCCCATCCCTC
Source organism: Lacunisphaera sp. (assembly GCA_041909435.1). GTDB lineage: Bacteria > Verrucomicrobiota > Verrucomicrobiia > Opitutales > Opitutaceae > Lacunisphaera. The sequence goes on along the minus strand of JAYRDK010000008.1, from coordinate 28,098 downwards.
CCGTCTCCAGTCCCAGCGCGGTTCCCTACTGATCGTCTCCATGATCATGTGCGCGATCATCGGCATCTCCATCGCGAGCTACATCAAGCTGGGCCAGACCAGCCAGGTCATCTCCAATCGGGCCCTTTATAACAACGGCGCCATGAACCTCGCCGAAAACGGCATGGAGGAGGCCATGTATTCCATCAACAAGCTGGTCGCCGATTCCACCTACAGCTGGACCGGGGACGGCTGGACGGGCGCCAACAGTAACGTTGATGCCTACCGCAAGTGGACCGGCTACACCTTTGACCAGAATGCCCGGGGCACGGTCCGGGTTTACGTCAAGAATGCGGACGGAGTGCTGGCGCCCATCATCCTCGCTCGCTCGACCGTCACCCTGGGTGGAGCCACCAGCGCGCCGATCGAGAAATGGATCAAGGTCCAGCTCGCCATGACCTCCAAATTCGCCAACGGCCTCGTCGCCAAAAGGACCATCACCTTCTCCGGCACCAATGCCAGCGTGAACAGCTGGAATTCCGACCCGGATGGTCCCGGCGGCGCCGCCCCGATCCCCTACAGCACCGCCGTCGACAACGACAATGGCAGCGTGGGCAGCATTTCCGTGACTGCCGCGGTGTCAGTGAATAACGCCGACATCTGGGGTTACGTCTCCACCGGAGGCACCCCTGCCACCGTGGGCCCGAACGGTCTGGTGGGACCCTTCGGCACCACGGCCGGCACCATCGCCCCCGGCCACTCCTCCACCGACTTCAGCGCCAGCTTCGACAGTGTCGCGGCCCCCACCACCTACAGCTACACCCCCATTGCCTCCATTGGCAGCAGCTCTCCCGGCACCACCACTCTTCCCGGCACGATAACCGCCGCCGCCGACGGCAAATATTACATCGAAGTCGCTGACATCGGTGGCAGCAACAAGGTCCTCGCCATCGAGGCGAACAAGGAAGTTGTCCTGAAAATCACCACGGGTGGCCTCAGCACCGGTGGCGGCAGTGGTGCCATCAACATCGCGCCAGGCGGAAAACTCATCGTCTATACGGCCGGCGACATCAGCATCGGCGGTAATGGGGTCATGAACGGCGGCACAACCACGGCTACCGCCAACCAGCCGCAGAATTTTCAAATCTGGGGAACCAAGACCTCGGGCACCCAAAACATCAGCATCGCCGGCAACGGTGTGCTCAGCGCCATCGTTTACGCGCCCCAAGGCGATACCACCATCGTCGGCAACGGCGATGTCATGGGTTCGATCGTGGCCGACGTGATCAAGGTTACCGGCAACGCCGCGTTCCACTACGACGAATCCCTGGGCAGCTTCGGCGGCAATCCCTACCGGGTCGCGGCTTGGGAAGAACTGAACACGGTGGCCGAGCGCGCCGCCGGCTGCACGGCCGTAGGTTCCCCGATGACTTTCTGAGCCGGCCACTGTCCCGTTTCCGGGACGATAGAATTTCAAGACCGGACATTTCGTTTTTCAACAACCCGCAGTCACCGCGTAACCCGCTGGCCGCCTGCGGGTTATTTTTTGCCCGGCCGGTGGCATGTCCAATGCAGGGTTTCGCGGGCCTACGGGTCAACACACGCTCCACAACCGGGTTGCTACGAACCTACAACCCATGCTCACCGACCTCCGCCTCGCCTTCCGCCTCGCCTGTCGCGCACCGCGCGACTGGACGAGCCGGCCGTAGCCTTGGCGAAGGCTGGCACCCACGTTCGTCAGCCCACGCAACATGTTATCCGACCTCCGCCTCGCGCTCCGTTTGCTCCTCAAGTCGCCCGGCTTCACCCTGATCGCGGTCCTCACCCTGGGTCTCGGCATCGGGGCCAACACGGCGATCTTTTCGTTCATCAACACCTTCTTCTTCAAGTCGCTCCCCTTCGAGCGGCCCGAGGAACTGGTCAGCGCCTACACCATCGACGAGCGCAACCCGGGCTTCCTGCCCGTCTCGCCGCTCAACTACGCCGACTTCCGTGACCACAACCAGGTGTTCACCGCCATGGGCAGCTATGGCTTCGTGCCGGTGAGCATGATGATCGGCGCCGAGCCGAACTCCGTCCAGGGCGAGCTCGTCTCCGGCAATTACTTCGATCTGCTCGGAATGAAACCTGCGCTGGGCCGCACCTTCCGTCCCGAGGAATACCAGGCGAGCGGCTCCGGCCCCGTCATCGTCCTCAACCACAGCTTCTGGACGAGCCGCCTCAACGCCGACCCGGAGATTCTCGGCCGCACCTACACCATCAACGGCACCGGCTTCACCGTGATCGGCGTGATGCCGCCCGGCTTCCGCGGGCTGAACACCTTCAACAATCCCGCCTTCTGGGTGCCGAGCACGATGCACGACCAGGTCTACACCGGGCTGCTGAAGGGCTTCTACACCGAGCGCCGCGCGCTCATCTGGAATGTCTTCGCCCGCCTCAAGCCGGGCGTCTCGCTCGCCTCCGCCGAGGCCGGCCTCAAGCCCATCGCCGCGAAGCTCGCCGCCGATCACCCCGCCGCCAACACCGGCCGTTCCATCCGCCTCGTCGGCCTGGCCGAGTCGATGATCGGGCCGAACTTCCGCGCCAACGTCGTCCAGGCCGGCGCCCTGCTCCTCTCCCTCTCCGGCCTCGTGCTGCTCATCGCGTGCGCCAACGTCGCCAATCTCCTCCTGGCGCGCGCCTCCGCCCGCTCGCGCGAGATCGCCGTGCGCCTCGCCATCGGCGCGGGCCGCGGCCGGCTCATCCGGCAGTTTGTCACCGAGAGCGTGCTCCTCTCCCTGCTCGGCGGCCTTGCGGGCCTCGCCCTCGCCTTCTGGACGAAGGATCTCCTCTGGTCCCTCCGCCCGCCGTTCCTGCCGGACGGCCTCACCGTCTCCCTCGACGGCCGCGTGCTGGGCTTCGGCCTCGCCGTCTCCCTCGTCACCGGCGTGCTCTTCGGCCTCGCCCCGGCCTGGATCACCACGAAGCCGGAGCTGACCACGATGCTCAAGGAGGAGAGCAAGGGTTCCTCGCCCACGCCGCTCTACAGTTTCCGCAATTTCCTCGTCGCCGCCCAGATCGCCCTCTCGGTCATCGCCCTCGTCATCGCGGGCCTCTTCATCCGCAGCCTGCGCCACGCCCAGCAGGTCAATCCGGGCTGGAACACGCAGAATGTCGCGCTCTTCGGCGCCAACCTCGCCGCCCAGGGCTACACCCCCGAGCGCTCCCTCGCCTACTACCGCCGGGCCGTCGAGCTCGTCCGCGGCCTCCCCGGCGTGACCGACGCCACCGTCGCCACCACCGTGCTGCTCAACGGCGGCGGCGCGCTCCGCACCATCCGCCCGCAGGGCCCCGACGACAAGCTCCGCACCACCGGCCAGCTCATGAGCTACGGCCACGTGCTGCCGGGCTACTTCAAGACCATGGGCATCCCGTTCGTGGCGGGCCGCGACTTCACCGAGGCCGACGACGAGCGCCACCCGCTGGTTGTCGTCATCAACGAGAACTTCGCCAAGCTGTGCTGGCCGGGCGAGAATCCCCTCGGCAAGACCGTGAAGGCCTTCGGCTCCGAGACCCTCCTCGAGGTGGTTGGCGTCGTGCGCGACGTCACCTTCGACAACATCGGCGAGGACCCCAAGCCCTACATCTTCTTCTCCATCGCGCAGGAAGGCAGCCGCGGCAGTGGCTTCGCCACCATCCACGTCCGCACGCAGACCGACGCCGCCGCGCTGACGCCCCTGCTGCGCAAGCAGCTCCAGACCATCGACACCGCGCTGCCGTTCGTGAACGTCACGACCATCGAGGAGAACATCTCGCAGGGCCTCTGGGCCCCGCGCACCGGCGCCGCGCTGCTCGGCGCGTTCGGCTTGCTGGCCGTCCTCCTCGCCTCGCTCGGTGTTTACGGCGTCATGTCCTACACCGTCAACCGCCGCGCCCGCGAGATCGGCATCCGCATGGCGATCGGGGCGCAGGCGGGTGACGTCATGGGCATGATCCTGCACCGCGGCCTCGTCATCGCGGCGGCCGGCCTGGTCTTCGGCCTGGGCGCGGCGTATTTCGTCGCGCGCTACTTCCAGAACTTCCTCATCGGCGTCGCCGCCGGCGACCCGCTGACCTACGCCGTCATCGCCGTGCTCCTCGCCGCCGTCGCCCTGCTGGCCTGCTACATCCCGGCGAAGCGGGCGACCAAAGTGGATCCCCTGATTGCCCTGCGAAGCGAATGAGCCCGCCCGAATCCATTTCCACCGCGAAGTCACCCGTAGCCTTGGCGAAGGGTGACCCGCCGCGCCACCAAGGTCGACCCGCTCATCGCGCTCCGCAGCGAATGACCGTTCCGTCCTGTCCTCCGCGTATTTTTCCATGAACTCTCCCCTCAACCGCCGCCGCTTCCTCCTCACGTCCGCCTCGCTGGTGGCCGCCGCGCCGCTGGCCGCGTTCATTTCCCCGCGCTTCAACCAGCAGGCCGATTCGCCCGCGCCCGCCGTCCCCGCCGCACCGCGTCCCAAGGCTCCGAGACCGCCGCCGGCCCTGCCGCCCGACAAGGTCCAGGCCACTGTCGGCCAGTCGCACCGCAGCCTCGACGCGGTCAGGAAACTCGTCGAGGAGACCCCACTGCTCGCCAACGCCTGCTGGGACTGGGGCGGGGGCGACTTCGAGACCGCGCTCCAGGCCGCCGCCCACACGGGCCAGCGCGAGATCGCGGAATATCTCCTCGGCAAGGGCGCGCGGCTCGACGTCTTCGCCGCCGCCATGCTCGGCGAACTCGGCTTCGTGCAGGCCACGTTCGCGCTTTATCCCAACGCCCACGAGATCCACGGACCGCATGGCTTCACCCTGCTGCATTGCGCGCGGGAAGGCGGCGAAAGGGCCCGGCCCGTCGCCGACTGGCTGATCGCCCGCGGCGTGCCCGATGTCTCGCGCCGGACGCTCCCCTTCACCTGGCCCGCCGGCACCAGCCCGGAAACAGAGGAGTGATGAAACCGCTTCTGCTCTTCCTCCTGCTCGCGGGAGCACTCGCGGCCCAGACCGCCGAGACCGGGCCGGCGCGCGCCGAGCGTTTTCTCGCCGCGATGGGCGGTCGCGTCGCCTGGGCGCAGGTGAAGTTCGCCCATGTCGAGGCGGTCCACGACGACCTCGCCTTCCCCGAGACCTTCACGAACAAGATCTGGAACGACTTCTCCGCCCCGCGCGTGCGCTTCGAGGCGAAGAACGCGCAGATCGACCGCCGCCGCGCCATCACCGGCGGCACCGGCTGGCGCCAGCGCGACGGCCAGCTCCTGCCGCTGACGCCCGAGCAGGTCGAGGGCGACCGCCGCTGGTGGGAGGCAAACATTTATCGCACGCTGCACCGCCTCGCGATCAATGACCCCGACCTCACCGCCCGTGCCGTGGGCGAGCACCGGCTTGAGATCTTCCGCGCCGACGGCCGGCGCCTGAACTGGTTCGTCCTCAACCCGCGCGGCGAGCCCATGCTCTTCGGCACCTGGGACAGCGAGAGCGGCGGCACCTTCGGCCCGCTCGCCAGCAACGGCGCCGTCAAATACCCGAAATGGGGCGCCATGCCCGACGGCTCCTGGCGCTACGAGGTCGTCCGCCTCGTCACGGCCGCTTCCGTGCCCGCGGACGTCAGTTTCACCTCACCCTGAATAGCGCCAGTCCGCACACCTCTGACATGAAACTCCTCCGCCTCGCCCTCGCCTCATTGTTGCTCGCCACCGCCGCCGTAGCGGCCGACACGCCGGCTCCCGCGGCGCCCGCACCCAAGCCGAAGCACTTTCTCATCGTCCTCAAGCCCGTGCCGCGCCTGCACGACGAGCAGGCCTGGACCAAGGAGGACAACGCCGCCGTCGGCGCGCATTTCAACCGCCTCAAGGCCGCCGTGGCCGAGGGCAAGGTGCTTCTCGCCGGCCGCACCACCGAGCCGCTCGACCGGACCATGGGCCTGATCATCTTCAGCGCCCCCGACGAGGCCGCCGCGCGCGAGTTCATGAACGCCGACCCCTGCGTCGCCGCCGGCGTGATGACCGCCACGCTGCATCCCTACGGTCTCGCCCTCATGGCGAAGTGAGTCTTCAGATTGTAGGGCGGGATCGCCTCGTAGGTGGTGCGCTTGCGCACCACGTTGCGCGCAAGCGCGCAACCTACACCCCCAATCTCTGCGCCCTCTGCGTTCTCTGCGGTTAAACCCGGTAAGTATCCCCTCACGACAGGTGGAATAACGGTCCTGCACTTGTAATGCCCCCTTGTAATATGCGGTTAGGGGGCTTTCCAGTATGGTGTGGGGATGAAAGAGGACCGCTTTTCCATCACCCAGTTTAACCAGCAGTTTCCCGATGATGCCGCCTGCTTGGATTACATCTGGGCTCAACGCTTCCCCAAGGGCGTTACATGCCCCCAATGCTTCAAGGCTGACCGCTATACCCGTGTAACGACCCGCAAGTGCTATTCCTGCGAGTGCGGCCACCAGATCAGCCCGTGCGAGGGCACCATCTTCCACAAGAGCAGCACGAAGCTCAAAACGTGGTTCCTCGCCATGTTTTACATGACGGCTTCCAAGAATGGCGTTTCCGCCAAAGAGCTAGAGCGCATGACCGGCGTTACATACAAGACGGCTTGGCGCATCGCCCATCAAATCCGCAAGCTGATGACCCAAGGCGAAGGGCTGATTTCTGGCGTTGTCGAGGTGGATGAATCCTACTTCGGCGGCGAGCGTCGCATGTCCTGCAAGATGGAGAACAAGACTCCGGTTATTGCTGCCGTTAAGCGTGGCGGCGAGGTTCGCGCCAAGGTCGTCACCCGCATCAACAGTTGGCAGCTAAAGCAGGTTATTGATACCAACGTGAACACCGACAGCAAATTGATGACGGACGACAGCCGCCTTTATCCCCGTCTTGTGAGCGGTTTTGTTTCCCACCAGACCGTTAACCACAGCAAAAGCGAATACGTCCGCGCTGAGGTTTACACCAACTCCGTCGAGGGCTTTTGGAGCCAGCTAAAGCGGTCCATCAACGGGACTTTCCATCAGGTTTCCCGCGAACACTTGCAGGGGTATGTGGACGAGTTTGCTTTCCGCTATAACCACCGGGCGGCTGTGACTGCGGCCCCGATTTTCCCGGTGCTTGTTTCCCGTGTGGCTGCGCGGCACGCCCAAGCAGTTTGAAAAATGATTTATTATCCGTGCTGCCCATCGGGTTCTCTTTCATATGACAACACTACCCCCGAATACCGCACCGCACAATGAGGTTTATCTTTGTTTCTGCGACCGCATCACCACGGAGTCCGTTTCGCGCCTAATAAAGCAACTGACGCTGGTTTTGAATCCGCTAACCAGCACTGGAAAAAGGGCTGATAAGGTTCACCTGTTGTTCCACTCTAAAGGCGGGATTCTGGATGACGGTGTTTTCCTCTACAATTTCCTGCGCTCCTATCCGGGTAGCCTTGTTATCTACAACGGCGGCACCGTCCAATCTGCGGGGATGACCGCATTTCTCGCATGTCCCCGAAGGGTGGCGTCGGCCCATTCCACTTTCATGATGCATTCCGTCACCATGGACATGCCCGACCGCGCAACTGTCGCCATGGCGCGGTCTAAAGTGGATGGCTGCGCCATTGAAGAATCCAGGATTATGACCCTCCTCAAAAGCCGGATCAGCTTGGACGAAAGTGGATGGCGACAGATAGAAACAGGTGAACTGTGGTTCACCGCAGAAGAAGCGGTAAAGGCTGGTCTTGCGACAGAGATTGGCGAGTTTGTGGCCCCACCGGGGGCTATTTTCCAATACGTTTAGCACGCTTCGCGGCTGGCGCGTCAACGACTACACTGATACGCCTGCGTTATAGCTCACCTGTTGTCAGGGGATACTTACCTTAAACCCGCCTTCCCATTTCCGGGATTGTGAAATCCCGATGCTGAGGCGAACTCGCCCGAGGGTGCTTTTCATCACCATCGCAAATAGCTATCCCCCAGCGTCTTAGTTTTAGTTTTTCCGCTGGCATGCGGGTTGCAAAGTGGGGCGGCAATCCAACCACCATGCTTTCCCCCCGGCGCCTCATCGCCCTGCTTTTTTTCCCGGTTCTCGCCCTCTCGGCCTTCGCCCAATCCGCCCCGGTGGTTGAGGAGATGGGCGAGAAACTCTCCCTCGATGACGCCATCCAGCGTGCGCTGGCCAAAAATTTCCTGATCAAGGTCGAGGGCTTCGACGCCGCCATCTCGTCCGCCCGCCTCACCGAGGCCTACGGCAAGTTCGATCCCGTCTTCAACGGCAGCTACACCTACTCCGAGAGCTTCAACCCCGCGCTGGCCGACGCCACCACCGGCATCCGCCCGGCCGCCAGCTTCAGCAAGACCGACTCCGCCGACCTCAGCCTCGGCGGCCTGCTCCCCTGGGGCATGACCTACCGCCTCGGCGTCAGCAACAACAACACGCGCGGCACCTTCAACAGCTACGCCGACAACTACGACACCTTCGCCGGCATCTCCGGCACCCAGCCGCTCCTCCGCAACTTCGGCTTCGGCCCCACCCTCGCCTCCATCCGCATCGCGCAGGCCAACCGCGGCATCAGCCACTGGGCCTTCCGGCAGTCCGTCATGGACATCGTCACGCGCGTCATCTTCGCCTACCATGACCTCAACTTCGCCTACGCCAACCTCCGCTCCGCCATTCGCTCGCGCGAACTCGCGCTGAACCTCCTCGAGGAGAACCGCAAGCGCTTCAGGGTCGGCAGCATCTCCGAGTTCGACGTCACCTCCGCCGAGTCGCGCGCCGCCACCCGCGAGGAATCCATCCTCCTCGCCCAGAACCGCGTCCGCGAGGCGGAGAACCTCCTCAAGCAGCTCATCACCGACGACCAGACCCCGGGTCTGCTTTCGCAGCACATCGCCATCGAGCCGCCGCCGCCCTCGCCGATCGTGATGGTCGACGCCGCCACCGATTTCCACACCGCCCTGGAGAAGCGCCCCGACTACCAGCAGGCCAAGCTCGCGCTCAAGCGCGACACCGTCAGCGCCCGCCTCCAGCGCAACCAGCTTCTGCCGCGCGTCGACCTCGTCGGCAGCTACGGTTACAACGGCTACGACACCGAGCTCGGCGTCAGCCGCCAGCAGGTCAAGGACGAGGATTACCGCGCCTACAGCTGGGGCGTCGTCGTCTCCGTGCCGCTCACCTTCACCACCGAGCGCGGCCGCTACCGCGCCGCCAAGCTCCAGCAGCGCCAGTCCGAGACGGAGATCCAGCGCGTCGAGCAGGACATCGTCGTCCGCGTCGGCAACGCCGCCGGCCAGATCGAGACCGCGCAGAAGCGCGTGCAGGCCACCCGCCGCGCGCGCGAGCTGGCCCAGTCCACCCTCGACTCCGAAGTGCAGCGCCTCCGCGCCGGCGCCAGCACGACGTTCTTCGTGTCGCAGCAGCAGGAAATCCTTTCGAACGCGGAAGTCCGCGAGGCCGGCGCCCAGTCCGACTACGCCAAGGCCCTCGCCGAATACGACCGCCAGCTCGGCCTGACGCTCGAGAAGCTCCGCATCAACGTCGAGCCACCGAAGTAAACCATTGGTCAGTTACATCCCCGAGGGGGCGGCGTCCGCAAGGCGCCGCCCCCGCTTTTTGCGGAGCCGCTCTGCGGTCACCGCTGCCAGCCCCTGTAGGTTGCGCGCTCGCGCGCAACGTCCGTGTTTCCCCCCGTCTCGCCGGGGCAAAGCATGGCAGGATATTTCCGCCTGAAATTTCAGCGCACAAAGCCGGCTTGCGCTATGCAAAATTTCTCCGGAGCCTGACGCTCCATGCCGCGCATTCCTCTCGAAGATAATTTCACCGACATCATCGGCAAGACCCAGCGGGGGCTCAGGCTGACCGACGACGCCCTCGCCGCGGCCGCCCACATCCCCGTCGCCGACCTCCAGGCCGTGAAGGGAGGCGAGATCCGCGAGAACACCCTCCTCGCCCTCGCCCGCCCCCTCGGCCTCGAGCGCAACGCCCTCCTCGCCCTCGCCCGCCGCGAGTGGTATCCGGAACAACCGCTCTTCAAGCGCGGCTTCGCCATGTTCAACACGACCTTCGAGGACATGACCGTGAACAGCTACCTCGTCTGGGACGCGAAGACCAGACACGCCGCCGCCTTTGACACGGGCGCGAACTGCCAGGCCATGCTCGACACGATCAGCGCCGAGGGCCTGACCCTGCGGAACATCTTCCTCACCCACACCCACCCCGACCACATCGCCGACCTCGACCGCCTCGCCGCCACCGGGGCCGAGGTCTGGGCCAGCGAACTCGAGCCCTCGGACCGCCCCGGCGCCAAGACCTTCCAGGAAAACGCCCACTTCCATCTCGGCGAACTCTCCATCAAGACCCTCTTCACCTGGGGCCACTCGCCGGGCATGACGACCTTCTTCATTACCGGCCTCTCCTGGCCGCTGGCCATCGTCGGCGACTCCATCTTCGCCGGCTCGATGGGCGGCAGCCCGACGCATTTCGAGATGCAGCTGCGCAACAACCAGCAGAAGATCCTCACGCTCCCCGCCGACACCGTCCTCGCCTGCGGCCACGGCCCGCTGACGACCTTGAAGCAGGAAAAACAACACAACCCCTTCTACGCAAACCGGCGCTGAACGACTTGTGGGCAGCCAGCTCGCTGGCGCACATTGGCGCGAGCAAGCTCGCTGGCCCACAAGAACCAATTGCAATCACACCAGGATGACAGGCAACGGGTATTTATCCGTGTCGATCCGTGTAATCCGTGGCTAAAAAAAACGCCCACTCTCACCTTCGCTCTCACTTTCCCACTATGTCTACGCTGACTCCCACCATCGCCTTCGTTGGCACCGGCCGCATGGGCGGCAACATGGCCCGCCGTCTCAAGGACTGCGGCTACAACGTCACCGCCGTCTATGACGCCCACGCCCCCATCGCCGCCGAGCTGGCGAAGGAGATCGGCGCCACGCATTGCACGACCCTTGCCGCCGTCACGGCCAAGGCCGACCTCATCATCACCGTCGTCACCGACGACGCCGCGCAGCTCAAGGTGTTCGCCGAGACCGGCGACTCGCTGCTGACCGGCGCCAAGGGCAAGACCTTCGTCAACTGCGCCACGCTCACGCCCAAGGTCCACGCCGAGTGCGAGCGCCGCGCCCGCGCCGCCGGCGCCGCCAGCCTCGAGGGTTGCATGGCCTCCAGCATCCCGCAGGCCCGCAACGGCACGCTCTACCTCATGTGCGGCGGCGAGCAGGCCACCTTCGAGCGCGTGAAGCCCGTGCTCGAGAAACTCAGCACCGCCCTCCGCTACATCGGGCCCGCCGGCAGCGCGGCGCAGGTGAAGGCGCTCGTCAACATGGTCATGAACATCAACACCGCCGGCCTCGCCGAGGGCCTCGGCCTGGGCCAGGCGCTCGGGCTCGACCTCAACATGCTCCGCGAGGTGTTCCTCCAGACCGGCGCCAACTCGCAGGTCCTCAAGACCGACGGCGAGGACATGCAGAACCGCGCGCACGACTGCTATTTCTCCGGCGCCCACGCCGCCAAGGACTCCGGCATCGCCTGGCAACTCGGCCTCGATGTCGGCCTGAAGCTGCCGCTGGCGCAGGCCACCAAGGAGCAGTTCGACCGCATGGTCGCGCTGGGCCTCGGCGGCCTCGACAAGTCCGGCGTCGCCGAGCTGACCTTCAAGGGCCGGCACGGGTGAAGGTGTAGGGCGGGATCGCTGATCCCGCCTTGGAGGGTCCAGCTCCAGCTGGACCGCGGCTCAGCTGGAGCTGAGCCCTCCACCCTCCAGCAAAGAGTTGATTTACCCCGTCCGTTGCTATCACTCAGCAGCACTTGATGATCCGGCCAGTCAGACTCCTCCTCGTTCTTCTCGCCTGCGTGCCCTCCCTGCCGGGCGCCGAATCCCCGCCCCTGCGGGTGATGATGGAGCACGCGAGCCCGCCCTTCTCGGCGTTGAACGCGGCGGGGCAACCCGAGGGCTTCGCCGTGGAGCTGCTCAAGGCGGTCGCCGCCGAACAGGGCCTGCGGGTCGAGTTCGACCTGCGCCCCTGGCAGCAGATCTACGCCGAGTTCCAGCAGGGCAAGGGCGACATCCTCGGCCTCGTCGCCTCCTCGGAGGAGCGGGCCGCGCTGATGGATTTCTCCCTGCCCTTCGAGAAGCTGGTCTGCGGCGTGTATTACCACCGGGACCGCGTGGAGATCCGGACCGTCGCCGATCTCCGCGGCCTGCGGCTCGCCGTGATCAAGAACGCCATCACCCACGAATATGCCCTCCGGCGACCCTGGGGCGTGGTCATCCGCCCCTATGATTCGCTCGGCGAGTGCGTGGAGGCGGTGGAACGCGGCGAGGTGGAGGCCGCCCTCGGCACCCAGCTCGTGACCGACTACCAGGTCCAGGTCCTGGGCCTCGCGCACGTCACCCGCAGCGACCTGGCTTTCCCCGACATCAGCTACAACCTCTGCTACGCCGTGCAGCCCGGCAACAAGGCGCTCCTCGCCAAGATCAACCTGGGCCTCCTCAACCTGCGGCTGAGCCGCGAGCACGACATCCTCCATGAAAAGTGGCTGGGGCCCCTCGGCCCCCAGAAGCTGCGCTGGCGCGACCTCCAGCGCTTCCTGCCCCCGCTGACCGCCATCTTCATCGCCGTGCTCGGCGTCCTGCTCTGGCAGCGCCAGCTCCTGCGGCGGGTCTCGAGCCAGGCGCAGGCCCTCCGCGAGAGCGAGGAGCGCCTCCAGCTCGTGTTCGAGGGCAGCCAGGACGGTTTCTGGGACTGGGACGCCACCTCCGGCCGCATCCTGCGCAGCCCGCGCTGGGCCGGCATGCTCGGCTACACGCTCGACGAGATCGATCCCGGGCGCGAGACCTTCCTCGCCCACATCCATCCCGACGACCTGCCGGACATTCTCGCCGACGAGAAGCTCATGGAGGAGGGCAAGGACCAGTTTGCCCACGAATTCCGCATGCGCGCCAAGTCGGGCGAGTGGAAGTGGATCCTCGACCGCGGCAAGGTTGTCGCCCGCGACCCGGCCACCGGCAAGCCGCTCCGCATCACCGGCACCCACAGCGACATCACCGCGCGCAAGCAGGCCGAGGAGGCCGCCGACCGGTTGGAGCAGAAGATGCAGGAGACCCAGAAGCTCGAGAGCCTCGGCGTGCTGGCCGGCGGCATCGCCCACGATTTCAACAACCTGCTCAGCGTCATCCTCGGCAACGCCTCGCTCGCCCGTCTCGAGGCCGCCGAGACCCCGGCCAACGCGGCCCGGCTCGACAGCATCGTCACCGCCGCCAACCGCGCCGCCGACCTCTGCCGCCAGCTGCTCGCTTACGCCGGCAAGGCCAGCTTTTCCCTCACCCGCCTCAACCTCAACGAGCTCATCACCGAGACCACCCGCCTGCTGGAGCTCTCCATCAGCAAGCAGGCGCGGCTGGAGTTCGCCCTCACGCCGGTCCTGCCTCCGATCGAGGCCGATGCCTCCCAGCTGCGCCAGATCATCATGAACCTGGTGATCAACGCCTCCGAGGCCATCGGGGACCAGAGCGCCGGCACCATCCGCCTCGCCACCACGGTGGTCCGGCTGCCGCTGCCGGGCGCGCCGGAGACCGGGCCGGACGCCAGCCTGCCGCCGGGCCCCTACGTCTGCGTGGAAATCTCCGACACCGGCTGCGGTATGCCGCCCGAGGTGCTCAACCGGATCTTTGATCCCTTTTTCAGCACCAAGTTCACCGGGCGCGGCCTGGGCCTGGCCGCCGTCCTCGGCATCGTGCGCACGCATGGCGGCTCGCTGCGGGTCTTCAGCACCGCCGGCAAGGGTTCCACCTTCCGCATCTACCTCCCGGTCTCGCAGGCGCAGACGCAGCACCCGTTCCCGACGGTGTAGGCCGGCGGGGATCGGAAACCTATAGGCCCTATACGACATATAGGGCCTATTCCTGACCACTGCCCGCTCTTGAGGCTGGCCTGCCAGCCGTGGCCACTCGGGTGGCGGCGCCGCTGATGTGCCCTCCTACGCCAAAGCTACGGAGGACAGCCTTCGTGTTAGCCTTGCTAGGAGAAGGCTGGAGGCGCGGGGCGGAATCGGCCGCCTATCACGTGTTTGCAGCCCCAAAATGGCCACTTCTTAGAGCTAACCAAGCATAAACTAGAACTACCTTTGGACTGCCTTTCCCTGCCTTTTGGTGTCCGTTTTGGTGTCCGCTCTAACGTAGATTATAGCAGAGCAATTTCGAAATCTGCTCCCACCCTTATTTCAGGTTCACAGCATGCTCGCTTCGAACAAAGATTTCGCTCATTAAAACCCTACGATGGTCTCAACATATACAGCGTTAGCGTTCGCCGTAACCTATCTCCTCGTGGCTTTGGCGTGTGGAATTTGGGTATACGGTGATGCAAAAAAACGGAATAGCTGGGGCATCCTATGGTTTCTCCTCGTGTTCTGCATGCTCCCGATTGGTCTTGTCTTTTGGATATTCAGCCGCCCCAAGCTTCCAAAAAGTCATGCTTTCGTTGAGTCAGATGCAGATCTGAAGAGACGGGCGAACAGCGGCAATCTTCGCAGAGCGTAGTGGCGATATACGTTCCACCCTTCGCGAATGTCCGGCTGATCGAATGCCGGGACTATATCGCGCTGACGCCGGTCCCGTCTTATCGGGAATTCTTCGCATACGGGAAAAAGAAAGCCAAGGACGTGAAGGTTGACCCTGACGATCCCAACTCGGAGCAATTTTGGGACGACTGCACGGAGGACGAGGAGGTCTGGGCCGTGATGCAATGGACCCGTTTTGAGGACGGCCACGAAGAGCAAGGAAGCATCAGCCATTTGCGGCGAGCCACGGAGGACGACGCCAAAGCCGCCATGAAGCGGATGAGCGATTTCTATTCTATGAGCAAAGAAGAGCTCCTGGCGCTGTCGGAATGCTTCAAGGCTACAGACGACGATCTGGCCTACATCGAATATCGCTATCCAAACTATCAGTCACCTCCGACCAGCCCTGGGGCCATTGATGAGGCTGATCTATACTCGGCCAGGCTCAAGGTCTTGGCCGGCCTGCATCCTAAGACCGTTGATCTGATTAAGCAGGCCGACGAAACGAATGACCCGCAGTTAAGACAGAAGCTAGCGCGGGAGGCTGTTTCAGCCTATTATGCCGAGCTGGCGCACCACTGGACCGAAGATGAACTGCTGGCGTGGCAAAAAAATAATCCCCTAGGGACGGAATGGATGCGCGAATCTGCCCGCGTGCTTAGCGAACCAGAGCGAGAAGTTGACCCGATCAAATACGAACTGGCCTTCAATTGGCTTCGCTTGAAATACAATCTTCTGACTCAGAACGAACTTTCGGATGCGATTCTTGTGAGGACTGGACAGCGATTGATGCCAGGCACACTAAAGAAAAAGCGTGAGCGTCTTGGGCTGACAACAAAACGCCCGCCGGGTCCCAAGCCGAACGAGAGTCAATAGTTTAGGACAATATGGGGAGCACCCTTGTCCCAATCTCCTGACGGCGGGTTATGGCCGCTTATGGTCGGCGCGTGCCTGCCAATTCAACAGAAGAGCAACGTCGCGGTCCCGGGGGATATTCCTGCCGAGAACGGGGCTTGGCAGCGCACCCTTTGCCCGCCCGTCCAGCGGGACTCCAGAGGTCAACGGATGCATCGTTGGTATCTCCAACGGCGAAGGCCTTGGCGCCGCTTGTCGCGTAGTGAAGCCGAAAGTAGAAAATGAAACAGCAGATCGCAGTCGAAAACTTCCTGGCTGGCCGCCGCGTGGTCATCGCCAAGTTTGTAGCTCACCGCTTCAAGGAAGTTCAGAACAAGTCCAAGCATGTCGTCGGCATCGTGAACCTTTACGAAGTTCAATGCGCCGACGGGAAGGCCCCCACCGTCCAGGTGTGGTGTCCTCGCAACATCCAAACCATCGAAGAAGCCGCCAGGGTTTTCCCGTGCCCGTTCAAGGACGGACAGAAAATCGTGGTCGAATTCGACCTGATGGAGCCGAACACGTTCGACGCCAAAAACGGCGTCATCATTCGTGCCGGTTCGGTGGTGCCGCTGGAGTAGTTCGTAACGTGGCCACGCATCGCGGCCCCGTGGTTGGGATTGACGGCGGATGCGCGCGTAGCGCGCGCCGCCGTCAACCCATCCTTGTCCGAGAGGTGTGTCCAGATGCCAACAACCAGAATTGAAACATGAACAAAGCCAGAAAACTAGAACCGGAAGATCGTCTGAAAGTCGCCGCCTTGAATGTCCAGATGGGCGATTGGGTGCATTCGCTGGCCCCTTGGCAGGTCATTTCGCATATGACCTTCTCCTGGGAGGCGTCCATTGATTCCGCCCAGCGGTGTTATGAGAAGTTCATGCGGTCGGAAATGCGGGGAGTGTCGTATTTCTATGCCCTGGAGCAGAACCCCAGCCGGGACGGGTATCATGTCCATGCCCTGTGGTGCGATTGCCTGGGCAAGTCGCGGCGGGAGGTGTGGCAGACGTGGTTTAACCGCTATGGCCGTGCCAGGATCGAGCCGGTCAACAACCGGGACGATGTGGCCGACTATTGCGCCAAATACGTAGCCAAGGAGCGTTCCTGGTGGAATGTGAAACTCCTAGGCACCCGGCACCCTGAGTTCGCCAGCTTCAAGCTTTCGGGCGGTTGAGATGAGAGATGACCAACACCGCTTCCTGACCCTTCTGGGGCAGCTGCCGGCCAGGCTGACGGCCGAGCAAGCGGCCTGGGTGTTGAATTGCCAGGCGCATGATGTGCCGGTTCTGGTCGTAGCCCGGTTGCTCAAGCCGCTGGGTAATCCCCAGCCCAATAGCGTTAAGTATTTCGCTACCGTGGAGGTTTTGGAGCACGCAAAGGACCGCGCTTGGCTGGCGAAGGTGACGAATGCAGTAAGCCAACACTGGAAGCAAAAGAATCAACGCAAGGTTGCTGAACCCATAGTTGCGGGAGAGGCATGCTCACCAAATAGCTAACCGCACTTGGTTGCCCCTGGTAGTTCTAATTCGCACCGGGAGGACTTGGCGGAGCCCATTTCTTCAAAACTGCCAGGATTCGTCGAGCTACTTCTTCATCGGACGGAGCCGATAGTGACGAGGTTTCTTGCGTCGCCAGCTGAACGCCGTCTTGATCGAGGACCACCCACGCCGGCAACCCATATTGGAGTGGATTGCCGTAGCGTTCGATTACTGTGGCATTCCGCTTCTTATCGTTGCGAGTGTTGGCATCAATGTAGACCAATACGAAGTCTTTTCGAAGCGTGGCCACTATCGTCTTATCTTCTGTGAGTGCGTGATGAAGCTGGCGGCACCAAGGACACCAGTTTGCACCGAAGAACAATAAAATGTGTTTGTGCTCTCGGCCGGCCCTTTCGATGGCTTTCTCGATCAATAGTTCTCCCTGAATTTGTCGGTCGAATATATCCGGTCCCATCCGCTTATATTCGGGCTCCGCAGCTAGCGCCGAAGAGAACAGGGCGAGAAACATCATAAGATAAACCGTGGGGCCTGTCATAGAACGTTAGGATGCCGCATTACGGCAGGCGCGCAAGTGGCTCGTTGCACTTAGCCAGCGGCAGGCAATGGCAGCGGAATCACCTGCGCGGCCTTCGCGTCGCGTTCGTAGTCTTCCAGCGGTGGCAGTGTGACCTGGGCACGCTTCGCATAGGCCCGGTGCACGGCTTTGCTGTTGTGCCCCAAGGCCAGCTGCGCGAACCGCTCGGGGTAGCCAACCACCTTCGCCCGTTCCGCCCAAGCATAGCGGTAGCTGTGTAAGGTCACGCCGTGAATCCCCAATCCAACACAGCGCTGCCTGAACTCCGTTGCCCGGTGTCCTGGCAAACGGCTTCGCAGATAGGGGAAGAGCGGCCCCGTTTTGGGCAAAGTGGCTAGGATTGTCTCTACCTCCTTGCCAAAGCGAATCTGTGGCGGCTGCTGGTTGTCCCGCCAACGGGTCTTCATGCGCACAAAGGTGATGATCCGCGCCGCCCAATCCACGTCCTCAGCCTCTAGGTGCGCCAAGTCGGACTGTGATGCGCCGATATGCCAGGCCAGTTGATAGAACGCCTTGCGCTCGGCGTTGCCCTCACGGGTGACAATGCGGCAATGCTCGTCCCAGGTGATCGCCCGTTTGTCCTTGAACCGAATGACCGGCCATTGCCGCTTCGGAATCAGCGGCCAGGGCAGCCAGTTCATATCCACGCAAAAGTTATGCAGCCGGCGAAGAAAGTTGTTCGTCGATACCGTCCCCGCCTGGAGCACCTTCAAAAGCAGTTCGTTCGGCGTCTGGATGATGATCCTGGGCAAAAGCGGGGCAAGCGCCTTGTCCTTGGCCGCCCGCTGCCAGCGTTCCTTATTGGAGCCCTGTTTTAGATTGGTGAGCGTTTCCAAGGCCTCCTGCCAGGTGCGCCGGTTGACCTCGCGATCCGTGCCGGCCAAGTAGGCTTTCGCCAGCTGCAGGTTAAGCGCCGGCTGGTGCTCGGCCTCGTTTTTGGCGTCAACGATGCGGCGGGCCTCGCGGGGGTCGCTGGTGTTCAGGCTGGTGCGCTTCCTGGTCTGGCTATCCACGCAATAAAACGTGTCTCCCCGGCTGCCTCGGCGTGTGATGCGGAATCGTGCTTTCATGGTCGTGTGGGCAAACACGACGATAGCCGGAAACGGTGCCGCAGGGTTAGCGGGTAGTCGGCGGGTTAGTTCCGATTACGCCCAGTTCTCCCAGAGTAGGAAAACGGGTGTCCGTTTTGGTGTCCGTCTCCTCCTCGAACTTCCAGAACCCGTAGTGAAACACTCACTTGGATTTGGAGGCGCGGGGCGGAATCGAACCGCCGATAGAGCTTTTGCAGAGCTCGGCCTTACCACTTGGCTACCGCGCCGGACAGAAACGAGCGCGCAACTTGGGTCAATTTTTCCGGTTCGGCAAGAACTGAAATACAGCAGGTTTTAACCACTAATGCATCGCCTAACGGCTCTGCTACTTGGTGAGCTTCACCTGATCGGTTCCGCCATGGATTTCCGGGGGTCGGCTGATCGCCGACTGATAAACCAGCCAAGCCTACCAGCGGCGATTAGCCGCTCCCCGAAACCAAATCCGGAGCCGATCAGGCGGAGGTCTAAACCAAGCGCAGCCGGTAGGCGGAGCATTAGTGGTTAAAGGGGGTCGGGCCGATTTTCGTGTATTTGGTGTGTTTCGTGGTAGCTGATCAATCCCCTGAGCCGGAATCAGCATTCAGGCTAGACTCCCGCGCCCCCTTTCCGGTTAATCCCGCATGGCCTGCACCGTTTTCACCATCGCCAACCAAAAGGGCGGCGTCGGCAAAACCACCACCGCGGTCAACCTCGCGGCCGCGCTCGCCGAGCGCAAGATCCACACCCTCGTCGTGGACCTCGACCCGCAGGCCAACGCCACCAGCGCCCTCGGGGTCGAGAAATTCGAGGGCAAGAGCCTCTACCGCCCCCTCCATGGCGAAGGCAGCGCCTTCGAGATGCTCACCCCGACCCAGTGGCCCCACCTCGCCCTCATCCCCTCCGAAGTCGACCTCGCCGCCATCGAGATCGAGCTGGCCCAGCAGCCCAACTACCTGATGAAGCTGCGCTCCGTCCTCGAGCCGGTCCGCAACTCGGGCGGTTACCGCGCCATCATCATCGACTGCCCGCCGGCCCTCGGCATGCTCTCGATGAACTCCCTCGCCGCGGCCGACCACCTCCTCATCGCCCTCCAGTGCGAATACATGGCCCTCGAGGGCCTCGGCCAGATCCTCAAGGTCGTCGACCGCCTCAAGGGCGCGGGCGTCAACCCCAACCTCGATGTCGGCGGCATCATCATGACGATGTTCGACAGCCGCATCAACCTGGCCAAGCAGGTCGTCGAGGAGGTGCGCTCGCACCTGCCGGACAAGATCTTCCACACCCTGATCCCGCGCACCGTCCGCCTCAGCGAGGCCCCGAGCTTCGGCAAGCCCATCTTCGCCTACGACCCGCACGGCCCCGGCGCCACCGCCTACCGCGCGCTCGGCAAGGAAGTGGCCGAGCGGTTCAACCTGAAGGAGAACGGGGCCTGACAGTAGCGAGGAGCGAGTAGCGGGTAGCGAGCATAGGAAATTTGCCTTCGCCCGTATTCGGCCTACTCACTACCCGCTACTCGCTACCCACTACTTTCCGACCGCCATGCTCGCCACGCTGAACAAATACCGCGCCGCCTTCTCGGTCGGCCTGCAAAGCAACCTGGTCTACCGGGTGAACTTTGCCATCCGCGGCTTCTTTTCGTTCTTCCACCTGATCGTGGTGTTCATCCTCTGGGGCTCCGCCTACGCGGGCAGCCCGCTGATCGGCGGCTTCAGCTTCGCCCAGACCTTCACCTACTTCGTCGCGCTCATCGTCGTGCAGTTCATGATCGGCGCGTTCAACGAGGACTACCAGATCAGCGAGGAGATCCGCAACGGCCTGATCAACCAGTTCCTGCTGAAACCGGTCAACTATTTCGCCTACCGCTTCAGCATCTACCTCTCCGCGCGTCTCGTCACCGGCCTGCTCATCCTCCTGCCGCTGATCGTGCTGTTCCCGCTGCTCAAGGACCACCTGACGATCCCGCTCGACGGCTGGCGCCTCGCCGTCGGCCTGCCCGCGCTCGTCATGTCCGCGCTCATCCAGTTCGGCATCGCCTACTGTTTCGGGATGATGAGCTTCTGGTTCCTCGAGATCCAGGGCCTCGTCATCCTCTCCATGGCGATCGAGTCCGTGCTCGGCGGCCAGATCTTCCCGCTCGACCTGCTGCCCGACTGGCTCTTCCGCCTGTCGCAATACCTCCCGTATTACTACCAGATGTATTTCCCGGTCGCGGTCTTCACCGGCCGGCTCAACGACCCCGCCGCCGCCGTCACCGGCCTCGGCATCCAGGCCTGCTGGGTCGTCATCATCCTCGCCCTCGGCCAGCTCCTCTGGCGCCGCGGCCTGCGCCTCCACACCGCGGTCGGCGGCTGAGTCCGGATTTTCCACCACTAATGAACACTAACGGGACACTAATGCAGCGAGCCCATGTAGGTTGCGCGCTGGCGCGCAACGTGGCGTGCAAGCACGCCACCTACAGTGTCCAAGCCTGCGTCCTGTTTCAGCCATTAGTGATCATTAGCGTGGATTAGTGGTTAACTCCGATTCCAAGCGTTTCATGAATTTCGCGCACTACGCCCGCATCTGGCTCACCTCCGCCCGCTACTCGATCGTGCGGACGCTGATGTTCCGCGGCGATTTCCTCGTCTGGGCGCTGGTCGAGCTGTTCTGGATGACGGTGAACCTGCTGATGGTGTCCGTCATCTACCAGCACACCGACTCCGTCGCCGGCTGGAGCAAATACGAGATGATGCTCCTCGTCGGCACCTCGCTGCTCATCCAGCGCTACCTGATGGGCTTCTTCTGGAGCAGCATCTTCGAGATGGGCCGCAACATCCGCAGCGGCAACTTCGACTTCTTCCTCGCGCAGCCGGGCAACGTCATGTTCATGGCCACCACCCGCAAGCTCGACCCCGACGGCCTGATCAACTCCTTCGTCGCGCTGGGCGTCGTCATCTACTCCGCCCGCCAGCTCGGCCTGCAGCCCGGCGCCGCGGACCTCGCCCTCTACGCCCTGCTCGTCGGCTGCGGCGTGATCATCCACTACAGCATGCTCGTGCTATGCATCGCCCCGGCCTTCTGGATCACCAGCGCCCAGGGCATCGAGGGCAGCTATTTCACGCTGAGCGAATTCTCCCGCCTGCCGCGCGCCGCCTTCAAGGGCCTGGCCCAGGTCGCCTTCGTCTGGGTGCTGCCCGTCGTCATCGTGAGCAACGCCCCCGCCAGCACCCTCCTCCACGGCTTCGACCTGAAGACCGTCGGCTGGCTGCTGGCCGCCACCGTCATCTGGTTCACCCTGGCCGTCGTCGTCTTCCACCGCGGCCTGCGCCGCTACACGAGCGCGAGCTCCTGACCCCATGCCGCAGAAGATCGCCGCCCTCCAGCAACGCCTCGGCTACGAGTTCCGCTCGGCCCCGCTGCTGCTCGAGGCGCTGACCCACCCCTCCTACCTGCAGGACCACCCGAAGGCCGGCCCGCACAACCAGCGCCTCGAGTTCCTCGGCGACTCCGTGCTCCAGTTCATCCTGACCGAGGCGCTCTTCGGCGAATTCACCGCCGAGCGCGAGGGCGTGCTCAGCCGCCGCCGCGCCGTGCTGTCCAAGGGCGGCTTCCTCACCCAGATGGCCCGGGACCTCGGCCTCGACGCGGCCCTGCGCCTCAGCCGGAGCGAGGAAGACACCGGCGGCCGCACCCGCGCCTCCATCCTGGAGGATGCCTTCGAGGCGCTGGTCGGGGCTGTCTATCTCGACAGCGACCTGCCCACGACCCGGGAGCGTGTCCTCGCCTGGTATGGCCCGCTCGCCGCCCGCCTTGCCACGTCGGAGGACGCCGAGAACCCGAAGGGCCGCCTGCAGGAACTCATCCAGCCCGCGCACGGCAACACCGCCCTGCGCTACGAGGTGGTGTCCACCTCCGGCCCGCGTCACGCCCGGGAATACGAGGTCGCCGTTTTCCTGAACGACCGCCAGCTCGGCACCGGCTCCGGCCCGTCCAAGAAGGTGGCTGAGGAGGTCGCCGCCCGGGCCGCACTGACGACTCTCCGGGCGGAAAATCCGGACTCCGGCTCCCGGTAGGGGGCGCGCCCGCCCGCCACCTGGGGAGTTGCACACAAGCGTGCAACCTACACCTTGTTTCCTCCCGTGTCCGAACCCGTGGCTGCCCTACGCACCAAACTCACCGGCATTTGCCCGGCAGCGCAGACCCATGCCCTGGCGGAACTGCTCGGCCGGAACCCCGCCCCGGTCTGGCTCGTCGTCCACGAGGAGGCCCAGAAAACCGACGCCCTCGCCGAGGACATCGCCCTTTTCCACGCCGCCCATCCCGGCAATACCAGGCTGGAGATCCTGCCCTTCCCCGAGGCCCAGACCGGCGAGATGCGCGAGGCCTTCAACGCCGCCAGCGACCGCCTCGCCGTGCTGAGCAGGCTGCGCGGCGTGCGCTCTGTTGGAGGCGGGGTGCCCTCACCCCCCGGGGGTTATGGCCGCGGGGGGTGGGGCCCCCCCCGCC
>JAYRDK010000008.1:0-5053 GCA_041909435.1 Lacunisphaera sp. | reverse complement strand
CCGCGAGGATAAGGCCGGCGGGGTGAGGGCACCCCGCCTCCAGGAGACCCTGCTTATCCTGACGACTCCCGCCGCGCTGCTCCAACCCGTGCCGCCCCTGGCCGACTTCGCCAGCCGCGAGGCCGAGCTGGTGCGCGGTGCAGGGCGCTCTTTCCAGGCCCTGCTCGATCTGATCCGCTCATTCGACTACGACAGCGAGGCGGTCTGCGAGGCACCGGGCCAATACGCCGTGCGCGGCGGCATCGTGGACGTCTATCCCATCACCGCCCACCAGCCCTACCGGCTGGATTTCTTCGGTGATACCCTCGAGGAAATCCGGACCCTCGATCCCGTCACGCAGCGTTCGGGCGAGCCGGTCGAGTGCATCACGCTCACCGCGGCCCCCCGGCTGCACACTTCCGGCCTGGCGGCCTCGCTGCTCGACTACCTGAACCCGGCCACGCACGCCGCGCTGCTGGAGCCCAAGGCGCTGGAGGAACTCTTCGACACGCTGGCACCGGACGATGGTAGGGCGAATCCTCCGGATGAGCCGCGGGCAAACGGCTCGTCGGGACGACTCGCCCTACCTTTTGAAGAAAAACTCGCGCAAGCCACGACCCGCCTCTTCGGCGTCAGCGACCTCGACCTCGCCACCCGCCTGTTCGATCCCGCCGGCGACGAGGAAACCTGGGACACCGAATCACTCTCCCACCACCGCTCCTATCCCGAGGAACGCCTGCTCGCCCACGAGCGGCTCAGCGCCGAGGAAGACGCCCGCCGGCAGTTCCTGGAAAAGGTCGCCGCCTGGAAGCAAGAGGGCTACGCCGTCGACTTCGTCGTCTCCAAGGAGGGCGAGGAACAACGCATCCGCGAACTGCTCGACGAGCACACGGCGCTCAGGAAGATCAAGCCCCGCTACCTGCGCGGCACGCTGAACGAAGGGTTTCGCGTTACGTTTCGCGCCGGTAGGGCGAATCCTCCGGATGAGCCGCGAGCTGACGGCTCGTCGGGACGACTCGCCCTACCCAAGGGAAAAATCGTTGTCTCCGAGACCGAGCTCTTCGGCCGCCAGCGCGCCCGCCGCACCTTGGCCAAGCGCGCCGTCGCCGCCACCTCCGCCGTGGACCAGTTGCTCGACTTCTCCGAGCTCGTCGAGGGCGACTTCGTGGTGCACCTCCAACACGGCATCGCGCAATACCGCGGCCTGACGCGGCTCGAGTCGGGCGACGGCATCCGCGAGGTCATCTCGCTGGAGTTCGACGACAAGGTCACGCTCCACGTGCCGCTGCAGGAGTCGCACCTCATCAGCCGCTACGTCGGCCTGACCAAGGCCAAGCCGCAGCTCGGCCGCGTCGGCTCGGGCCGCTGGGAAAAGGCCCGGCAGTCCGCCGAGCGCTCGACCCTCGACCTCGCCGCGGAGCTGCTGCGGATCCAGGCCCAGCGCGAGGCGCAGCCGGGCCATGCGTTTGCGCCGGACAATGTCTGGATGCGCGAGTTCGAGGCCGCCTTCCCCTTCACCGAGACCCGCGACCAGGCCAGGGCCATCGCGGACCTCAAGGCCGACATGGAGCGCACCCGCCCGATGGACCGCCTGGTCTGCGGCGACGTCGGCTTCGGCAAGACCGAGGTCGCGATCCGCGGCGCGTTCAAGGCCGTCATGGGCGGCAAGCAGGTGGCCGTGCTCGTGCCGACGACCGTGCTCGCCCAGCAGCACCTCAACACCTTCCGTGAGCGCATGGCCGGCTACCCGGTGGCGGTCGAGATGCTCAGCCGCTTCCGCACCCGCAAGGAACAGGACGGCATCCTCGCCGCCGTGGCCGAGGGCAAGATCGACATCCTCATCGGCACGCACCGCCTGATCCAGGAGGACGTGAAGTTCAGGGAGCTCGGCCTCGTCATCATCGACGAGGAGCAGCGCTTTGGCGTGAAGCACAAGGAGGTCTTCAAGCGCTGGCGCGCGCACGTGGACATGCTCTCGATGAGCGCCACGCCGATCCCGCGCACCCTCTACCTCGCCCTCACCGGCGCGCGCGACCTCAGCACGATCGAGACCGCGCCGGCCAACCGCCTGCCGATCCAGACGATCGTGAAGAGCTACGACGAGAAACTCGTCGTCGAGGCGATCCAGCACGAGCTCCGGCGCGGCGGGCAGGTGTTTTATCTCCACAACCGCGTCATGAGCATCGACCTCGTCGCGGCGCGCCTGCGCGAGCTCCTGCCGGGCACCACCGTGGGCGTCGGCCACGGCAAGATGGGCGCGGACGGCCTCGAGCGGATGATGACCGATTTCGTCGCCGGCAAATACCAGGTGCTCGTCTGCACGACGATCATCGAGAGCGGCCTCGACATCCCGAACTGCAATACGCTCATCATCGAGGGCGCGGACCGCTTCGGCCTGTCGCAGCTCTACCAGCTCCGCGGGCGCGTCGGCCGGTTCAAGCACCAGGCCTACGCCTACCTGCTGCTGCACCGGCACACGCGCCTGCTGGACATCGCCCGCCAGCGCCTGTCCGCGATGCGCCAGCACAACCAGCTCGGCGCCGGCTTCCGCATCGCCATGCGCGATCTCGAGCTGCGCGGCGCCGGCAACCTGCTTGGCGCCGAGCAGAGCGGCCACATCGTGGGCGTCGGGTTCGAGCTTTATTGCCAGCTGCTGCGGCAGAGCGTCGCCCGCCTGAAGGGCGAGAAGCACGCCGCGCTCCTCCGCGCCAACGTGAAGCTCGACTTCGTCTTCGTCGGCGAGGGCGCCGGCGCCGAGACGCGCAGCGAGGCGACCGACAGTTTCAGCGCCCTGAAGCAGGCCGAGCGCATCGAGGGCGAGATCGCCAAGATCCAGGCCCGCCTGCCGGCCGCCTACATCGGCGAGACCCGGCTGCGCATCGATTTTTACCGCCGCCTGGCCATGACCGAGAACCCGAAGCAGGTGAAGGAGCTCGAGGCCGAGCTGCGCGACCGCTTCGGCAAGTTCGGCGAACCGGTCAAGGCCCTGCTGTTGGTCACCGAAATCCGGGTCCGCGCGGAACAAAAGGGCATTTTGTCAGTCGAGACGCAGGGCAGCCGGCTGAAATGCCTCCGCAACTCGGGCCGCCGCGACGACTTCATCCAACTGAGCAGCCGCTTTCCCCGCTTGACCGCCCCCACCCCCCTTGCAAGGTTGAGGGAAATAATTATTTTCCTGCAAAATCTACCCGTTCCATGAGTCTCCGAGGTTCCCGCGTTTCTTCCACTTCACTGCTCGCTTTCGCCGGCCTCTTCCTGGGCCTGATCGCCGCCCGTGGACAGCTCGCCACCACCCCGCCGGACAATCTTAACCTGCGTTACGCCAACGGTATAGTGGCCATCGCCGAGGACAAGATCATCACCGTCGACGACGTCCGTCGCGAAATCGGCCCGCTGGTCCCCGAGATCCAGAAACAGAGCCGCAACGAGCGCGAATTCAACGAGAAGCTTGAGGCCCTGCAGGAGGACATCGTCCAGAACCTCATCGACCGCGTCCTGATCGTTAAGGATTTCTACTCCGACGAGAAACGCCAGGTCCCGGCCAGCTACGTGGACAACGCCGTCGCCGAGACGATCATCACCCAGTTCGACGGCGACCGCAGCAAGTTCCTCGCCTATCTGCGCTCCCGCGGCATCTCCCAGAAGGACTACCGCAAGGAGCAGGAGGAGGACATGATCTACGGCTACATGCGCCAGCAGAAGGCCAAGTCCGCCAGCACGATCAGCCCGGTCAAGATCGAGGCCTTTTACGCCGAGAACAAGGACCGCTTCTACCAGGAGGACAGCGTCCACCTCCGCCTCATCCAGGTTTCCCGCGGCGCCGACGACACGGACGACACGCTCCGCGCCAAGGCCTCCACCATCATGACGGAGCTGGCCGCCGGCGCCGAGTTCGGCGACGTCGCCCGCAAATACAGCCAGGACTCCCGCAAGGGCAAGGGGGGCGACTGGGGCTGGCAGCGCCGCTCCGACCTGCGCAAGGAATTCAGCGACGTCATCTTCACCCTCGAGAAGGGCCAGCGCAGCGAGCCCCTCATCATGCCCGAGGGCGCCTTCATCTTCTACGCCGAGGACCGCAAGCACGCCGGCGTGCTGCCGCTCGACGAGGTCCGCCCCGACATCGAGCGCACGCTCGTGCAGCAGGGCTCCCGCCAGGCCACCGAGCGCTGGCTCGAAAAGCTCCGACGCAACGCCTACGTGAAGCACTTCTAAGTGCTTAGCTCGCGGGCCAGCGGGCGAAGCCCCCGGCCCATGAGCGACGAATCCTACCAGCCCCTCCGCGTCAAGGACCTCGCGGTCAGCGACCGGCCGCAGGAACGCCTCGAAAAGCTCGGACCCGCCGCGCTCAGCGACACCGAGCTGCTGGCCATGCTGCTCCGGAGCGGCAGCAAGGGCCACAACGTCATCAGCATCGCCCAGCGCCTGATCGCCGAGGCGGGTTCGCTCGCCGCGCTCGTCAAGTGGGACGAGTCCGACTTCCGCCGCCTCACCGGCATCGGCCGGGTCAAGGCCCTGCAGCTCGTCACCGTCATGGAGATCGTGCGGCGCGGCCTGGCGGCAGGAGCCTCGCCCGAGGACGGTGTCCTCAATCGTCCCGAGCTCATCCACGCGCATTTCAAGCCGTTGATCTCCGGCCTCGCCGTCGAGAAATTCTGGGTGCTCTGCCTCAACCGCAAGAACCGGCTCCTGAAACAGGTCGAGGTCACCTCCGGCACGGCCACGAGTTCCCTCGCCCACCCGCGCGAGGTCTTCCGCGAGGCGATCCGACAGGGCGCCACGGCCGTCGTGTGTGTCCACAACCACCCCAGCGGTGACCCGGCGCCCAGCGCGGCCGATGTGCAGGTCACCCGCCAGCTCCGTGACGCCGCCAAGGCCGTGGACATCGAGCTGCTGGACCACGTGATCGTTGGCCGGCCCGGCGCCGACCCGCAGGGCCGGGGCTACTACAGCTTCCGCGGTGCGGGCCTGCTCTGACGCAAGTCGGAGCTCAGGTCGCCCAAGTAATCGTTCAACTATGAAGAACAAACCTCCATAAAATCGAACCTGCGGTTCCGTCCGCAGTAGCCTATTGGCA
>JAYRDK010000007.1:0-81659 GCA_041909435.1 Lacunisphaera sp. | reverse complement strand
ACGATCGCAAGGCGGCCCAGTTGGCCGACCTGTGTCTCGTCACGACATAGATCCACATGAACCTCACTCCCAAAGACCTCCTCGATGCCGGCGTCCACCTCGGTCACCAGACCAAGCGTTGGAACCCGCGCTCCAAGCCCTACGTGTTCGACCACCGCCAGGGCATCACGATCATCGACCTCGAGAAGACCCACGCCGCGCTGGCCAAGGCCTGCGCCTTCATCGAGCAGCTCGTTGCCGGCGGCGGCGACGTCCTCCTGGTCGGCACCAAGCGCCAGGCGACCGAACTGATCAAGGAAGCGGCCCAGGCCACGGGCATGCCCTACGTCACCACCCGCTGGATGGGTGGCACGCTCACCAATTTCGAGACCATCAAGAAGTCCCTCGCCAAGTATAAGAAATACCAGGCGATGGATGCCAGCGGCGAGCTGGCCAAGTTCTCCTCCAAGGAGGAGTCCGCCATCCGCCGCGAGATGGCCCGCATGACCCGCAACTTCGACGGCATCATCGGCCTCACCGGCCTGCCCGCCGCGATGTTCGTCATCGACACCAGCTACGAGGAGATCGCGGTCGCCGAGGCGAAGCGCATGAACATCCCCTCGATCGGCCTGGTCGACACCAACTCCGACCCGACCCAGCTCACCTACCCGATCCCGGGCAACGATGACGCGGCGAAGTCCGTCCGCATCATCATCGAGACCGTCGTCGAGGCCATCACGCAGGGCCTGGCCCACCGCGAGACCCGCCGCAACGCCCACGCCGAGGCCAAGGCCGCCGCGTCCGGCGTCAACGCCGCCGGCGAGGTCGACCTCGACAAGGTCGCCATCCCCGCGAACCTCAAGGACGTCATCGAGGAGAAGCCGGTCGCCAAGAAGCGCCCGAGCCGCACCACCGGCGCCAAGAAGTCCGCCGTCACCACCGACGAGGTCTGATCCGCGCAGCACACATTTAAACCAATGGCTACCGTCACCACCTCCATGATCAGCGAGCTCCGGGAAAAGACCGGCGCGGGGCTGCTCGACGTCAAGAAGGCTCTCGATGAGGCCCAGGGCAACATCGAGGAGGCCACCACGATCCTTCGCAAGAAGCTCGGCAACAAGATCGACAAGCTCGCCTCCCGCGCGACGAAGGAAGGCCTCGTCCATTCCTACATCCACGTGGGCGGCAAGGTCGGCGTGCTCGTCGAGATCAACTGCGAGACCGACTTCGTCGCCAAGACCGACGACTTCAAGGCGTTCTGCCAGGACGTGTGCCTGCAGATCGCCGCCGCGTCCCCGAGCTATGTCCGCCGCGAGGAAGTCCCCGAGGCCGAGCTCACCAAGGAGCGCGACATCGCCGCCGCGCAGATGGCCGGCAAGCCGCCGGCCGCCGTGCAGAAGATCGTCGAGGGCAAGCTCGAGAAGTATTACTCGCAGGTCTGCCTGCTCGACCAGCCGTTCGTCAAGAACCCGGAGAAGATGATCAAGGATCTCCTCACCGAGCAGGTCGGCAAGCTGGGCGAGAACATGGCGATCCGCCGGTTCACCCGCTATCAGCTCGGCGCGTAAGCGCTGATCCATCGAAAGTTTCCAAGGCGCTCCCGCGAGGGGGCGCCTTTTTATTAACCACTAATCTTCACTAATGATCCACTAATCCGGGCCAACTACCCGTCGCCCGGCCTTTATTAGTGCTGATTAGTGTGTATTAGTGGTGCCTCCTCCACCCATGCAAGTCACCCGCGGCCAGATCATCGCCCGAGGCCTCGCCAACCGCTGTCCCAACTGCGGCGGGCGCACCCTGTTCAAGGCCGGCACGCTCTTCGAGCTCGACCGGGCGTGCCGCGATTGCGGCCTGAAGATCGAGAAGGACGAGGGGTTTTTCCTCGGGGCCATGGCCATCAACTACGGCGTCACCTGTTTCGGCCTGCTCGCCCCCGTGGTCATCCTCTGGTATCTGGAGGTGCTGTCCGGCCGGGTGGCCATCGGCCTGGCCGTGGCGCTGGCCCTGCTGGCCCCGCTGGCGCTTTATCGCTCCTCCCGCAGCTGGCAGCTGATGCTGTATTATTACTTCCTGCCCCAGCACCTGCCCGCCAACCGGCGGGAACTCAGCGGGCTGGAGGACGAAAACGTCTGATTTTTACGCCGGCGGGCGCCGGTGAAAAACGCGCCAGTTTCGGCTTCCGTTTTGCCGGGCGGGACCTACGTTCCGGCTCCTGTGCCCTCCGTAGCCTTGGCGAAGGAGGGCTGTTCACGGAGAGGTGGCAGAGTGGTCGATCGCGCCTGACTCGAAATCAGGTGGGCCGCAAGGTCCCGGGGGTTCGAATCCCTCCCTCTCCGCCACTTTCATATTTTTGCGAACCGAGTGGCCGATCACTCAAATCGGCGCAAGTCGCTGAATGTGAAAGGACACTCCAGCGGGTGCGTTTGAAGGCAACCAGCCAAGGTTCGGCTTTTCGGGGAAAAACGAGAAAGAAAATCGCACGCGCGCGAGCGTCGCGTGCGCTGCCGTTAAAATCCTTCCGTTGATTTCCGTGCGGGCTCTGCGAAGCTTTTCCACAGCAAAACGTCGCATCAAATCGGATCAGGCCGCCGGTTTCCCGACGCAAAAGGAGAACCAAAATATGCCTGCGATTTCAGTCTCTGCTACGTGCGTTTCCGCCAGCTCCCTGCCGGTCGGAATCTATGCCCGCGTTTCAACCTTCAACCAGGTCGGCGGACGCTTCGACTCCTGCGAAAGCCAGGCGGTCATGTGCCGGGACTATCTGAACAAGCATGCCGCCGCGGAAGGCTGGCACGAATTCATCACCCTCACGGACGCGGCCTACTCCGGGGCCAATCTGAACCGACCGGGGATGCAGGCGCTGATGCACCACATCGAAACCGGTGCGATCAAGGTGGTGCTGATCTTCAAGCTCGAGCGGGTGCTGCGCAGCACGCACGAGTGGGTGCCCTTCCGGGCCTTCCTCCGCAAGCACGGCTGCCGGCTGGTGAGCGCCACGGAGGATATTTCAGATGAGACGCCCTCGGGGCGGCTCAAGAACAACATCGTGATGAGCGTGAACGAATATGAGCGCGACAACACCTCCGAGAAAATCCACCTGAAGCTGGTGGAGCAGGCCAAGCGCGGGATGTGGACCGGGGGCAACGTGCCCTACGGCTACACCTACGATGCCGAATTGCAGGGCTTGAAGCCACTGCCTGAGGAGGCCGCGGTGCTCCGCCGCATCTACGAGCAGGCGGCGCAACTCGTCCCGCTGACAGACATCGCCAACGCCCTCAATGACCAAGGCCTCCGCACCCGGGCGCGCATCCGCCAGCGCCGGGACGGCACCAAGTATGCGATCGGCGAAAAGCGCTTCCGCACGGACATCCTGCGGCGGCTCATCCTGCGCCCCCTTTATGTCGGGCGGGTGCGGATGCACGGCATCGAATACCCGGGGCAACACGAGGCCATCGTTTCACAGGAGCTGTGGGAGCGGGCCAATGCAGCGATCTCGAAAGTGCTCCAACCGGCCCGCTGCCGGCTGCGCGCCCGGGACAAACATTTCCATGTGCTCAAGGGCATCGCAATCTGCGGCGGCTGCGGCCGGGCGATGGTCCCGAATGCCAGCGGCAAGCGCGACCCCTCCGGTCAGCTCTACCGCTACTACACCTGCGGCCACGCGCACAAGGAGCGCGGGGACGCGCGCTGCCCGGTGCGGCACGTCTCGGCCTCTGCCCTCGAATCCGCCGTCATCGGTTTTTTGGCGGAATGCAGCCAACATCCCGACGTGCTGCGCACGACCTCCGTGCAGGCGCAGCGCCGAAGCGAGGCCGAGCGGGCTCCCCTGCGGGCGAAGCTGACCGAATTGGACCGCACGCTCACCGACTTGAGCCAGCAACTGCGGCACTGCGCGCAGGCGGTCGCCCGCGGCGGCATAGACTTCCTCGGGGACGAACTCCGGCAGGAGGCCGCCGCCCTGCACCAGCAAAAGCAAACCCTCCTCGTCGAACGCGAACAGGCCCGGCAGGATCTCGCCGCCTGCGAACAGCGCTGCCTCGACCCGGAGCGGGTTCGCCGCTCGCTCGCCCGCTTTGGCGAACTCATGCCCACCCTGTCGTCGGAACAGCAGCGCGATCTCCTCTTGCTCTTCCTGGAGCGAGTCGAGGTGCGGCCGGCGGTCAAGCCCGCCCCGGATGCCTGTGCGCGGCACATCGAGCTGCGGCTCAAGGTGCGCGTGAATCGGCTGATCGAGGGCATGGAGGAGCGGCTGGTCATTGACGCCGGTGATCGCGGGGCTTTGCCCGCCGTAGCGGCGACCCGGCCGCTGCTCCTGCAAACCGAGGTAGCCGTGCGGCAGGCCGGCGGCGTAGCGCTCCTGAGTCCCTTTGCCCGGACTCTCCTCACGTCCAAAAGGGCAACAGCGCCCAAGCCGGCTCCCGCACCGGTCCAGCACCCTCTGCGCCGTGCCCGGGCGTGGCAGCGGCGGTTGGAAGCCGAGCCCAAGCTCAAGCGGATCGACCTGGCGGCGGCCGAGGGCCTGACGCCGGGTGCGATCACCCATGGCATGAAGCTCCTGCAACTGGTGCCTGCCATTCAGGAACGGCTGCTCAACCTGGGCACCCCGGCGGAACTGCGCCGCTTCAGTCTGAACCAGATGAAGGCCCTGGCGGAGCTGCCCCCGGACGAACAGCTCCGGCGCTTTGCCGAGCTGGAAAACGGCACTTAATTCGCGCTGAACTCGACCCGCAGCCGGTAACACGCCGGCCGGCTGCGGTCCTCAACCCGGCACAGACCCGCGGCACACAACCGCGCAAGCTTTTGAGCGGCCACGGACGAAGCCACTCCGAGGGCCGCCGCCAACTCGCGGGCATTCGCGCGGCCGGTCACACGCAGGTGCCTGATGATCCGTGCCTCCAGCGGATCGGTGACGAGTTGGGTGAGATCGAGTGGCGCGAGATCCGGATCACCGTTCGAGGCAACTTGCGATGAGCCAGTCAGCGCGTTGAGCCGCCGCTGTTGCTCGCTACGCCCGATCGCGACGGCGAGCAGCGCGCCGATGCGGTTCAAAACTTCCTCCTCGCTCAGACGGTCAAAACGCTGGGTGTCGAGATAAGCCACGTTGTTGGGGTTAGGCGGTGATTCGGGCTCACAGGCTCATCCGAGGGCCCTGACGTGGTGCTTGGATGGATGGGGATTGCTTCGGGGTGTGATCCATCGCGGGCGGCGGCACGCTGATCTGCTGGCCTCTGGCCAAGATTTCCCTTTGGCCGGTAAGCACAGTCTTCACTTCCGCCGTCTTCTCCGCACCAACCCCCGCCTGCTCCGCATAATACGGCCAGAGGGTGACGGCCTGCGCCACCTGCTCGGTCACGGCGCGGACCACTCGCGGTTCAAGGCCGGCATCCTGGGCTACGCCCTGCAACTGACCCCATCCGGGGGCACGCCACTCACCCGCAACCGCCATGCCACGCATCGATTGGGTCACGGGCGAAACGTAGGTGACGTCAAAGGCCGGCGAGAGCGTCCACTGGCCGTTCCGGTAGAGGAAGGCGTGATTCTTGCCATGGTCGTCGCGGTTGCTGGCCACGACGTTGAACACCATCCGCCGGAAAGCCTCCGTGACCTGGGTCATGTCGCGGGTGAGGGTTTTGGTGACGAGCAGCAATTCGCGGTAGTCGCCCTTGTCGGGATCGCGGTGGGTCACCCCGGCGTAGGAATGGACATGCACGGCCTCCTCGCCGTCGCGATCGAAGCGCTTGACCCCGAAATGCTGCCGGAGTCCGCCAGTCGTCTGGTCGTGAACGGTGAAAAGCCGGGTCTCCGGCATGGCAATGCCGGCTGAACGCGCCATGGCCGCATACGCCTGTTCCAGCGGCGCGACACTGTTGCGCTCGCTCAGGTCAAACTTGATCAGCCAAGGCGTGTAACCGGCCGGATAGCGGTTGCTGCCGTAGACCACTTCGTTGGCCGCCCGGTCGTTGATGCCGACGAGAACTTTCGGATGAGCACCGCCGGCCGTGCCGCCGGCCTCCAGCAAATGGGGAAGCACCTTGCCGGCGGCTCCCGCGACCACCTCGCGGGATTCGCGTTCGAGCACGATGAGCTTGGTCTGCTGCACTGCGGGGCGTTGGTCGGTCTCGGGCCACGACGGCTCGTAGGTCAGGGCGCCGATGCCCCGCTGGCCAACGTAAGCGAGGCGCATCAACCGGGTGACGTTTTTGGGTTCGATGCCCTTTTCCGCAAAGCGCAGCTCCATCAGTTTGGCACCCCACGAATCTGGCAACGAGTCCCAGAAAAGCCCGGGCAGGCCGTCGAAGGCCTTGCCGTGATGGTAGAGCGCGCCGGGTTTGCGGGCCAGATGCAGCGGGGAAAGTTCATGCCCGTGTGCGAGCCAGGCCGGGTCATACTCGAAGTAGACCCGGCCTTTGCCCTCGTCCAGTTGGCCGACCCGCTGTCCGTGGTAGGATACGTTAAGCATGTTTGGTTCTCCGGGCGCGCTGTCGCTTCGGCTGGTGCAATTCGGCGAGCGTGCGAGGGGCTTCACTCGGTGCACACACGAGGTCAAAATCCTGCAGGTGGCCCAGAATGGAAAGCACCCGCAGCAGACGGATCAGGGCAATCTGGCCGGTCTGCTCAAACAGACGATAGGTAGCCGGGCGCAGCCCGGCCCGACAGGCCAGTTCGTTTTGTGACCAGCCCAGTTGCAGCCTCGCGTCGCGAATGCGCATGGCCAGTTCCTGGGCTACCTCTAGCTCTGTCTCTAATGCTAACATATTGGTAGTAAAATCAAAATAGAGGACATATCAACCAAATAGCTGGTAGTTATAATCTAAAATTGAAGGCTCAAATCCTTTGTCTCTCGCGAGTTCGTTCTGGGGCTCACATTCCCTTCCGAGGCCAATCCAAGCGTCGTGGCGGGCAGACAATTGCATGGGCGCACTCTGCGGTTTCTGGGGAAGAAATACAGCCGGTGGAGCGCACACTTGAGGCCGTGGTGTTCGCTCGCTGGGGTGATCGCTACAGAACACGCAGTGGCCAACGACCGGCCCGTTCCGTCACCCAGGTCGCCACGCCCTCGCCAAGATCGAGTTCGATGTGGTTGGGGAAGACGGCGGCTTCATCGCAAGTCGGGTTGAACGACCAAGCCTGGCCACACTGGCCGCGCCACGACTTCGGCTTGTGCAGGTGGCCTGACAGGACGATCCAAGGTGGGCGCGCAGCCGTGGTCAGTGCGCTGGCTAGTTCCCGGCAGCCATTGTCGTTGCCACCGCTGCCTCCTACGGCAGTCGCAGCCAATGCCGTCGGAATATGGTGGAGTAAAATCCACTTTCCGTGAGGAGCTTGCGGCCAGACCGCCGGGAACCGAAAGGGATGACAGAAAATATGATAGTCGCCACAGTAGGCGCCCTGGCCGTCAACCGTCACCCCGGGCCTGGCCATCTTGTCCAGCCAGCCGCAGTGGGCGTCAGTGTCCACGACTCCGTCCGCATCCCACCAATCATGATTGCCGGAGCAGACGAACAGCCGGCCGGGGAATTCCCGCAGCCAGTCGCGCACCCATTTGGACTGCGTCCGCAGAGGCGTCTTTGCGGCACCGAACATGTCCAACAGATCACCCGATAGGCAGACCGCATCGTATCCGCCAGCCGTAAGTGTCCGACCGGCGACCTCCTAGGCGCAGCAGGTTGAGCGCGGTAGAGTGGCGTGATGGGAACGATTGTTGCTGAGGTCATCGACACGGGGAAACGCGATGCGAGTGGGCGGCGCCGGGTATCGGCGGTGCAGCGCTGGGACTACGTCCAGGCGTATCGCGGGAGCGGCATGAGCCAGCGAGCGTTCGCGAGGCGCGAGGGTTTACGCTACTCGACGTTTTGCCACTGGGTGCAAAAGGCTGACCGGGGCGAGTTGCGTATGCCGTGCGTGACGCCGGCGCGAGAAGGCGCGATTCAGTTCGCTCAGGTGCAGTTGCCGGCGTCGGCGGCGGAGAGCCGCGCCGGCAATCTGGCCGTGGAGTTGCGCGACGGCGTGGTCGTGCGTGGTGACGACGTGCAAAAGCTCGCCGCGCTGGTGCGGGCGTTGCGGAGCTGAAGCGATGCTCGCCTTCCCTGCGGCAGTGCGGATCTACGTGGCGGTGCAGCCCGTGGACATGAGAAAGCAGTTCAACGGGCTGTGGAGCGCGGTGGCCGAGCAGCTCGAAGAAGATCCGCGCAGCGGTGCGGTCTACTGCTTCATCAACAAGGACCGCACGCGACTGAAGATGCTTTATTGGGACGGCACCGGCGTGTGGGTGCTGGCGAAGCGACTCGAGAAAGGCCGGTTCTCGTGGCCGACCCCGAGTGAGGCGCGCAAGAAGCTCTCGCTCGCACCGGAGGCGTTGGCGCTGCTCGTCGGTGGAGTTGAGTTGAAGCAAGGTTCGCTCAAGGCGTGGTATGAACGCTGAGCAAAAATAATATAGCGGCGCGTAAATTTTGGTGTGCGGCCTGCTCTCATCGGCGCTGACGTGAGCGCCGCGGTGATCAACCCCGAAGAAATCCAACTCCTGCGCGAGGAGCTGAACGAGTTGCGCGCGCAGGTTCCGGTATTGCGGGCGCAGATCGAGTGGCTGAAGAAGCAGCTCTACGGCGCGGGCAAGAGCGAGAAGCTCGATCGGGCGCAGCTGCTCTTGAAGTTAGCCGAGCTGGAAAAGCTCACGGCCGCGGCGGAAGCCCCGAAGCAGACGATCACCTACGAGCGCACCAGTGCGCCGCGGGAGAAGCGTCCGCTTGCCGCAGAAACCTTCGCGAAGCTGCCCGTCAAAGAGACGATCGAGATCGTGCCGGAGCCGGTGCAGGCAGAGCCGCAAGCCTACGAGCGCATCGGCGAAGAGCGGACCTTCGAGGTGGATGTGGTGCCGCCGCAGCTCTTCAAGCGCGAGATCGTGCGGCCGAAGTTCAAGCGTCGTGACGATCGCGAGCAGCCGCCGGTGATTGCGCCCGCTCCGGCGCGTCCCGTGCAGGGCGGTTACGCCTCGGCCGGTTTGCTCGCCTGGATCGCGCTCAGCAAATACGTTGATCACGCACCTCTTCACCGATTGGAGCAGATGTCAGCGCGGTGGGGTGCCTCGATCTCGCGGCAGACGATGGCCGACTGGGTCGGGATCACCGCGCAATGGCTGGAACCGATTTATCGGCAGATGCAGCGCGAGCTGCTGGCCGGCGGTTACGTGCAAGCCGACGAGACGCCGGTGCGATGTAACGACCCCGATGAAAAGCGCGGCGGGACAACTCAAGGTTGGCTGTGGGCGATCAGTCGTCCCGGCGGCGATGTCGTCTTCGATTGGCGGCTGTCGCGCCGTCATGGCGAACTCACGTCCTTGCTCGGCGATTATCGCGGACTGCTTCAGTCGGACGCGTATGGGGCCTATCCGTCGTTCGCTCGCGAACGCGACGGCGTCGTCTGGCTTGGTTGCTGGGCGCACGCGCGGCGCTACTTCGTCGAAGCGATCGCGGAATCGCCGCGGGCGGTGAACCTGGTGCTGCGGTTGATCGGCGAACTTTACCTGCGAGAGCGCGAATGGGACGCGGCGAAGGTCGGCGCGGCCCGCGCCGCGCTGCGCCAGGAACACTTTGCTCGACCGCTGCGTTGGCTGCGGCGACTCGCCATCGGCCTGCGCACGCGTCATCTGCCGCGCTCGCTGATCGGCAAGGCCTGCGCGTATCTGCTCGATAACTGGGAGCCGCTCACCGCGCATCTGCGCCACAGCGAGAGCCGGCTCGACAACAACCTCGTCGAAAACGCGATCCGCCCTTCGGCCATAGGGAAGAAGAACTGGCTCTTCATCGGCCACCCCGACGCCGGCCAGCGCTCCGCCATCATCTACTCGATCGTCGTCTCCTGCCAGCGGCACGGGAAGGACCCGCTCGCTTATCTACGCGATGTGCTCACGCGCCTGCCGCGGATGACCAACCAGGACGACATCGCCGCTCTGACGCCCGCTCGTTGGTCGCTCTGCACGTAACGGCTACTACGAGAACCGCTCGTAGGCACTAGCCGTTATCTCCGACAGAACCTCTGCCAGAGTAGTGGCTACTATGAGCGTCAATGGGGACCCCCGTCGGACACATACGATGAGGTCGAGGCGGGCCCGCACGCAGCGGGCCAGATCGTCTGGCGTGAAAGGTTTGCGGATAAAATTGAATCCTTCCTGCAGCAGCTGGTCGTGGCGGATGCGGTCGGCGGTGTAGCCGCTCATGAACACCACGCGCAACCCGGGCCGATCCGCGCGCAGGCGGTCGGCCACCTGCTGGCCGTCGAGCCCGCCCGGCATGATCACGTCGGTGAGCAGAAGGTCGAGCGCAGGCAGTTCGGCGGCAACCGCGAGTGCTTCCGGACCATTCGCTGCTTCCCGCACCCGGTAGCCGTGCATCTTTAGTGCCCGCACGGCCAGTTCGCGAACCGCGGAATCGTCCTCGATCACGAGCACGGTTTCCCCGCGGGCTCCAACCGGTGAGTTGCCGGCGTCCGGCACCAGCTCCTGCCGGTCGCGATTGTCCAAGGGCAGCAGCACCTCGAAAGCGGTCCCATGACCGGGCTCGCTGGTGACGTTGATGAAGCCGCCGTGCTGACGCACGACGCCGAAGACCGTGGCGAGCCCCAGCCCCGTGCCCTTGCCGGGAGCCTTGGTGGTGAAAAACGGCTCGAAAATCCGGGTCAGGACCTCCGGGGCGATGCCGCAGCCGGTGTCGGCCATCTGCAGTCTGGCGTGCATGGTTCCGGTCATTTCTGGGTGGCGGCGGCGCAGCTCCTCCCCGGGTTGCACAATTTCGGTGGCGACAGTCAGATCCCCACCGCCGGGCATGGCGTCGCGGGCGTTGACGGCAAGGTTCATGAGCACCTGGTCCAGCATGCCCGGATCGGCGCGGATGAAGACGGGCCGGGTGTGCAGCTGCAGCCTCAACCGCACGTCCTCGCCGATCAGGCGCTGGAGCATGCGCGTGACACCGGTCACGGCTTCGTTGAGATCGAGGGTGCGCGGCTGAATCTCCTGCCGGCGGCTGAAAGCAAGCAGTTGGTGGGTAAGCGTGGCCGCGCGGGTGGAGGCGCGGCCGATCTCGTCGAGCGCGGTGGTCAGCTCCGCCTCGCTCGTGCCGGGCATGCGGGCGAGGCTGGCGTTGCCCTGGATGACGGTGAGCAGGTTATTGAAATCATGGGCCACACCGCCGGCGAGCTGGCCGATGGCTTCCATTTTTTGCGACTGGCGCAGTTGCTCTTCAAGAGCCAGCCGTTCGGTGATGTCCTGCTTGATGGCGATGAAATGGGTGATCTTTCCGTCGGCGTCTGCGATTGGGGTGATCGTCTCGCGCTCATGATAGAGCGTGCCGTCCTTGCGACGGTTGACCAAATCTCCCTGCACAACCTCACCGGCCAGGATTCGGCGCCAAACATCGGCGTAGAATGCCCCGTCTTGCCGGCCCGATTTGAGAAACCGGGGATTCCGGCCGAGCGCTTCCTCGGCGGCATAGCCGGTGAGGCGCGTCCAGGCAGGGTTGACCCATTGGATGCCCCCCTCGTGATCGGTGATCATGATCGCGTTGGCGGCGGCCGGTGGTCTCACGCTCGAGTTCTGCGACTTGCTGACGGACCCTTTGGAGAAGGCTCGCATTGCGCAGGCTCAGCGTGAGGTTCGAGGCGATGGCCTCCAGAAATGTTGCCTGATCGGAAAAATCCCGAACCGCGATGGAGCCGAGCCCCAGCACGCCGATCAGCTCATTATCCACCACCAGCGGCAGGGAGGCAAAAGAGCGCAGCCCGGCGGCCTTGCATTCACCGCGGTTGCAACGGTGATCGTGGTGGATGTCCGGACAATAATAGGGTGTCCGTTGGGCCGCCGAATGGCCGCAGAGGCACTCCCCGAAGGACAGGCAGGGTGTTTGGATGGCACACCGGGGGGCGCCTGCCGGACCCGAGCCCAACGGGGCAAGACCGCTTGCGGTCTGCTGGAACATGACGACGAAATCGGCATGTGTCGCCGCCACGACTTGCTCGATTGCGACGGGCACGAGACGGCCGAGATCGGGTTCCGTCGCCAGCCGGCGCCCGAGTTGATGGAGCGCCGCGAATTCCTCCACGCTGTGCGCCAGCGAATCCCGGGCCTGCCGCAGCGACGTGAGATCGAAACCGATGCCGACGAGGTGGGACTGGCCGTCCAACATCACGCGCTCGCCGGTGAAGTAGTAGGGCGTGCGGGTGCCGTCGCGGGCCAGCAGGGAGGCCTCGACGGTCGAGGACCCGGAGGCAAAAGCCTCCGCGATGCGTTCGCGCATGATCGCGTGGTCTTCCGGAGCGAGAAAATCAAAGGGCGCCTTGCCGGCCAGCTCCCGCGCCGAATAGCCGGTCTCGCGGGCAAAGTTGTCGTTCCACTGCACGAGACGCCCGTCGGTGTCGTAAAGGTAAAATATGCCGGGCAAGCTCCGGAGGGTGGATGCAGCGAGCGCCCTCTCGCGGGCTAGGGCATCGGTGGCGCGCTTGCGCTCGATCAGAAGACCGATCTGGGCCGCGGCGGCAGCGAGCAGCGCAACGAAGTGCTGATCATACGGGCGGGGCGCCCTCAGAAAAAACACCACGACAAGCACGATCTTGCCATGGGCTACGACGGGCACCCCCAGGGCAGCCTTGAGTCCGGCTGACGCCGCGGCTCCCCTTCGGGGAAAGTTGACGGCCTGCTGCACGTTTTCTATCCAGACAGGCTTCCCGTTGGAATAGACGGTGCCGGGCAGTCCTTCCGCGGGGGCGAAGGTGTGCGCGCGGGTCACCCGGGCGAACTCCTCCAACGCGGGCTCCGCCGCCGACCACACGCGGTCGCACTCCAAGTGCGCGTTCTCCGCTGCGGGCCGCCAAGCTTCGCCAACCACCCAGCCGGCCGTCTCGCAGACATGCCGCAGCACGAATTCGATCGCCCGGTGTTCGTCCTCGGCCTCGGCGATGCCGCGGGTAAGATGCTGGAGCAGCGCGGCCTCTTCCTGGGCGCGGCGCTGTTCCGTGATGTCCGGCGTGATGACGATCACGCGGCTCAGGTCTTGCTGGGCGCCGGGATCGACCGTCCAGCAAAGGTGGATTCGCCGCGTGTTGCCGGCGAGTGTGCGCACGCTGGTGGCGGTTTCGAACCGGTCGAGACCGGCGGCGATGCAGGCGAGCTGTCCGATCAGGGCGGCGTGGGATTCGGGCGTGACGAGGCGATCAAGCCCGGCGAGCAATTCCGCCTTGTCCGTGGCGCCATGGAGCCGCAGGGTTTCTCGGTTAACTTCGAGTATCCGCACGCGGGCGACGCAGGCGGCGAGCGCCTCAGGCCGAGCCGCGAAGTAGGCTTCAACCTCCAGCACCGGGCGACCGAGGAGGCCAAGGTCGGCGAGGTGAGCCTTGACGGCGGAGAAATCCTCCACCCAGGTCGGCACGGGCAGCGATTCGAAGAGGGCGGCGAGACGCTCCTCATTCTCACGGCGGATGACCTCGGCTCGGTGTCGCCCGGTTACGTCGGTAATGAAGCCTTCCAACGCGGTCAGACACCCGTCGTCGTCGAAAATACCGCAGCCTTGTTCATGGACATGGCGTTCGGTGCCGGAAGCGGTGACGATGCGGTAGTCCAAGCTGAAGCGCTCGCGTCGGCTTAGCGCGGCCTGCACTTCGGCCCACACGCGGCCGCGATCGGCGGGATGGATGATGTCGGCGTAGTGCCGGCGGTGTCCGTTGAAATCCACTGCCGGGTAGCCCGTGAGAGCGAGAGTGCCCTCGCTGAAGAACTCCGCGGTCCATTGCGTGTCATTGCGGCACCGGTAGACCAGCCCCGGCAGGTTGCCGAGGAGGGTCTCGAACATCCGGCGGGCGTCGTCGCCGGTGGCCAACGGGGCGCGGTTGTGTGGCATCGGATGGCAGAAATCAGTCGACCGGTAACAAAGGCGGGATTGCCGGGCATAG
Organism: Lacunisphaera sp.; assembly: GCA_041909435.1. Classification (GTDB taxonomy): domain Bacteria; phylum Verrucomicrobiota; class Verrucomicrobiia; order Opitutales; family Opitutaceae; genus Lacunisphaera. Next base: position 67,748 of record JAYRDK010000007.1, on the reverse strand, counting down.
CGAAATCAGACCCTTAGCCCTTGGCGAGCCGCAATCGCTCCGGCCACATGACCCTGCTGGGCGGACGCGCAAACTTCCTTGTCCGGAATGCGGGGCGGTCTTCCCCGGGGAGGTGACGGCGCTCGTCCCGGCTGACGATTGATACCGAGTGCCTCTTCGTTTGACATTAAAACTGCCGGATCTGCAGGGTGGGACGCTGATCCCGTCTTGAATCAGGCGGGGTTGCTTCGCCCTCCCCGCCAATTCTCCGTCGATGACTCCGCCCTGCTTGCCGGTCATCGGATGCATACGCGGAGCCGGGCATGCCGGACCACGGATTGCGGCACGTTGCCGACGGGATGGTGCCGCAACGCGTCGTCATCACAGCCCTCGGCACGGAAGCGTTGGATCACCCACTCGGGGCAACCAAGTTCGGCGAGCGAGTCGGCCATGATCCGCAGGTCGGCCTCGGGCAGAAGCGCCGGGTGCCAGGTGGTGCGGATTTCGCAGGGAATCCGCATGGCGCGGATCGCTTCCAGGCTGCGACGCGCGAGAGCGCCATCGTCCCGGCCGGTGACTTTTGCGTAATCCGCGAAGGGCGCCTTGAAATCAAAGCCCACCCAATCGAGCAACGGCAGCAGCGGTTCCATGCGTTCGGGTGAGGGGCCGCCGGTGTGCAGGCCGATCTTGAAGCCGAGTGCGCGGGTCTGGCGCATGGCCTCGCCGAGTTCGACGTGCCAAGTCGGTTCGCCGCCGCTGAAGACGACGGCGTCGAGCAGGCCTTGGCGGCGGCCGAGCCAGGCGAGCACCTTGGACCAGGCCGGGCCGTCGGCGGTGCGCGCGAAGGGAATCAAGTGCGGGTTGTGGCAATAGCCGCAGCGCCAGGCACAGCCCTGGCAGAAGACGACGGCAGCCAATTGCCCGGGCCAGTCCACGGTCGAGAGTTTCTCGAAGCCGCCGACCGGCAGATCCACTTCCGCCCCGACGCCGGCCGGGGGCCGCTCGGGCGGAGTGGTCAGCGGAGGTTGCAACGGTCTTCCTGGAAGAAGCGACGTTCCTGGTGCTCGCCCTTCTTGCCGATGTTGAAGCTGGAGACGGGACGGTGGTAGCCCATCACGCGCGTCCAGACTTCGCAGCGCTGGCGCTCGGCGTCGGTGAGGATGGCGGTGGCGGGAGCGAGGGAGGGCAGGGATTCGGTGGCGATCATGTGGTTTTGTGTGTTCGGGGTTGAAGGGGAAATCAGTTGGCGTCGTTGAGCGAGGCCTGCTTCTTCGCGAGCAGCTCCTCGTCGCATTTCGGGCAGAAGGCGTGCTCGCCGGCGAGATAGCCGTGCTTAGGGCAGATCGAGAAGGTGGGCGTGATGGTGATGTAGGGCAGCGCGAAGCGCTCGAGGGAGCGGCGCACGAGGTTCTTGCAGGCGGTCGCATCGGAGACGCGCTGCGCCATGTAGAGGTGCAGCACGGTGCCGCCGGTGTATTTGCGCTGCAGTTCCTCCTGCAGCTCCAGCGCCTCGAACGGATCGTCGGTGTAGCCCACGGGCAGCTGCGAGGAGTTGGTGTAGAAGGGATTTGCCTTGGTGCCGGCCTGGAGGATGTCGGGCCAGCGCTTGCGGTCCTCCTTCGCAAAGCGATAGGTCGTGCCCTCGGCGGGCGTCGCCTCGAGGTTATACATGTGGCCGGTCTGGTCCTGGATCACGAGGATGCGGGCGCGGATGTGGTCGAGCAGGCGGATGGCCAGGGCGCGGCCCGCGGCGGTCGTAATGTCGTCGCGGTCCTCGGAGAAGTTGCGGACCATCTCGTTGAGACCGTTCACGCCGAGCGTGGAGAAGTGGTTGCGCAGCGTGCCGAGGTAGCGCTTGGTGAACGGGAACAGGCCCTGGTCCATCAGGCGCTGGATGGTCTTGCGCTTGATCTCCAGGCTGGTGCGGCCGATCTCGATCAACTCGTCGAGGCGGCGGAACAACGCGGCCTCGTCGCCTTTGTGCAGGTAGCCGAGGCGGGCGCAGTTGATCGTGACGACGCCGAGCGAGCCGGTCTGCTCGGCGGAGCCGAAGAGGCCGTTGCCGCGCTTGAGCAGTTCGCGCAGGTCGAGCTGGAGCCGGCAGCACATGGAGCGGATCATGTTGGGCTTCAGCTCGGAGTTGATGAAGTTCTGGAAATACGGGAGGCCGTATTTCGCGGTCATGGCAAAGAGCCGCTCGGCGTTCTCCGAGTCCCACGGGAAGTCCCGCGTCATGTTGTAGGTGGGAATCGGAAACGTGAACACGCGGCCCTTGGCGTCGCCGCCGCTCATGATCTCGATGTAGGCGCGGTTGATCATGTCCATCTCCGCCTGCAGGTCGCCGTAGGTGAAGGCCTGCTCCTTGCCGCCGATGATCGGCACCTGCGCGCGGAGATCCTCCGGACACGTCCAGTCGAAGGTGAGATTGGTGAAGGGCGTCTGCGTGCCCCAACGGGACGGCACGTTGAGGTTGTAGATGAGTTCCTGGACGCACTGGCGCACCTCTTCATAGCTCATGCGGTCAATGCGCACGAAGGGCGCCATGTAGGTGTCGAAGGAGGAGAACGCCTGTGCGCCGGCCCACTCGTTTTGGAGAGTGCCGAGGAAATTGACGATCTGGCCGACCGCCGAATGAAAGTGCTTGGGCGGGCCGGCCTCGACCTTGCCCTGCACGCCGTTGAGCCCTTCGATCAGCAGCGTGCGGAGCGACCAGCCGGCGCAGTAGCCGCAGAGCATGTCGAGATCGTGGATGTGGATGTCACCGTTGCGGTGCGCCGCGCCGACCTCGGACGGATAGATGTGGCTGAGCCAGTAATTGGCGGTGACCTTGCCCGAGACGTTCAGGATCAGGCCGCCGAGGCTGTAGCCTTGGTTGGCGTTGGCGTTGACGCGCCAATCCTGTCGGTGGAGGTATTCGTTGATGGAGGACTCCACGTCCACCTGCGTGCGCTGTTCCGCCCGGGCGGCTTTGCGCTTCTCGCGATACGCGATGTAGGCTCGGGCCGTGGTCAGATGGCCGGCTTGAAGCAGACAGAGTTCAACCTCGTCCTGGATCTGCTCGATGCCGATCGTCTCGCCCGCGGCTCGGCCGAGCAGGCGGCAGGTGACTTCGGCAGCCAGTTTGGTGGCCACAGTTTCGTCAAATCTGCGGGCGGCCAAGCCGGCCTTGGCAATGGCTTGAATTATCTTGGATTCGTCGAAGGAAACGAGCCGACCATCGCGCTTGACGACAGTCACCCTTAGGCCGCCTCCCTGGGGGCCTTGGTCAATAGGTTGTGGGGGCATCAGGCATGGACCACAACCCATAGTGGTTCTTACTTCAATCAGGTTGGCTAAAAGTCTTGATCCAGATCAAGACTTTGCCTGTTTCCGACACCCGATGTCACTTCGCCAAAATGCGTCCGACGCGAGTGCCGGCCGGTCCTGTTCACGGGACGCACCCGACACGTCTGGGAAATCGGAGTGGCTTTTAGACCGCGGCCGAGGACGGTCCGTCGATACGGGGCGACCAATCCTCGACCGTGCCGCTGGCCAGCCTTCGCTCGATCAGTTTGCGCCAGCCCGGCACCAGTGGAAGCGCGAGCGCGGCCGTCAAGGAGTCTCGGTCCAGCATCCGTTCGTAGAGCAATTCAATCAACCGCAGGAGCGGCCAATCGGGATGGGGCCGATCCACAAGCGTGAACTTGTCGCCGGCCGCGACTTCGCCTTCTTTCAGCACGCGGAAATACCACCCAGTGCGACGCATCGCCTGCATCCGACGCGCCATGTCGGGGACGCCAAATCGGTCATTCAGTTTCCAACAGGGTTGGCGCGATTGCGAAATCTCGAGCAACGCTCCGCCAACCCGGTAACGATCACCCAGGCAAACGTCGCGTTCCGCGAGTCCTGCCGTGCAGAGGTTCTCCCCGAATGCTCCCGGCTCACGGAGAATCGGCAGGGCACCCAATTCCTCGCGCCACTTCCCGTAGTGTTCCGACGGATAGGCGTGAATGGCTTTGTCCGGGCCACCATGAACGCGCCGGTCTCCCTGTTCGTCTCCCTCCAGTCCGAGCAAACCGATGCGCAGTGCGCCGGTAACCGGTCGCTTGTTGATCGCACTGAGCGAGCCCGGGCGCGTGAAAGTGACAGCTTTCCCCACGAGCACGGCGTGCACGACGGCACGCGGGCCTACGTTCTCCGGCTCCGCCACCTCGCTGATGGTTGTCCGCTGCACCGCCGCAAGGGAATCGGCCCCGGCGATCTTGATGGCCTGCGCCAATGACGGTTCGAGCCGCGTTGCATCTGTCGCATCGAAGTCTATATGCTTCTGTTTGCGGACGCCCATCCGGGACAGGTCCCAATGCAGTGTCGGCGACAAAGCGTGTCGGGCCAACGTGTGTTTTCCGCAGTGCAAGGCGCAACCATCGAGCATCACGATCGCGCGACCGGATTTTGCCAGCCGCACCAGCGACTTTACATCACCGCCCAGGCCAACGATGCACGACATCTCGGCGTGGCCCTCGCGGTCCATGCGCAGGGCCAGGTGATTCGTCAGCTGCGCTGCACTCGAACATCCCGAGCAGGCGTAGATCAGAGGTTGGGATGGGCTGATGCCCGTCGGAACATTCTGGGCCGCCGACTGCGCCTCCGGCGGCGAAAGCACCGACGATGCGGATTCCGGAGATGGCTGTGCGGGTTTCGACACGATACGGGCGGGTCAGTCGATTGGCTCCTCTGTTATGTTCGGACGGCCCTATACCATCGGCGCCGTTGCCACGAGCCGGGGAAATATCCATCGCTGCTCGCGATATATCTGAGCGTGCAGCAGCAGTTGCAGGCGTTCGAGCGCACGGGGCAGACGACGCCAATCGGGCGGCGTGTCGCTCCGCGCACATCGAGCCCCCAATTCCTCAATGAGGAACGTCAGCGTTTCATCGATGCGGGCGTGCTCCTTACGAGCACGTGTTGCCGCGCACGTCATTGTATCACGGGTCGGCTTGGTCGCCCGAGGCGCTCGGTGCACCGAGCGCCAGAATTGTCGCTCCCATTTCAGATGCCGACTGACCAAAAGTCGGAATCGTTCGGTGCGCGTGACGAAGGCCATGTCATCCCGGCCCGCCGATTCGCGCAACACGGCGAGCTGGGTGCGAATTGCATCCAATTCCGACTTCAGTCGGCCGTGATGGTGACGTTCCCAGCGTTCACACAGCTCCGGCAGCGCCATCAGCTCGGGCACATCCTCCTCGGCCGCAGATTCACCGATGATGGCGAGCACGCGCAAAAGCGTGACTGGATCGAGCATTCGTGCGCGGCACAGTTCGGTGGTCGATTTCCGGCCATCGCGCTCGGGGTGGATCCCCAGGCGTCTGAGCACCTCCCGTTGAGCGTTTCCATCCAGTGCCAACTCATCGAGAGGAATATGAACTGGGGCAGTAGCCGTGCTCATTTCGGTCCAGCTTACGCCTTCGTCCTCTTTCGTGCATTGATCCAGATCAAGTGGTGAATATGACGACCGCTGGAACGCAAGCAGGGTCGCGCAAATAGTGCTACAAGAACGAAATAACAATGATCTACAGGGCAATGGCGCGCACAAAGGATGCAGGCTCAACCTCGCCGTTGATGTCGTCCCCATCCCCCATAGGGGAGTCCCATCGCTGCGGCATGGTTCGCGTCGATTAGTGGAGAACTGAGTGGGGGCCGGCGCAACGCGGGAATGATTTCCGAGGGAGCACGATGTCTGTCCGAACGACGGCGCGTGCGCAGCTCGGTGCATTGCAGAGGTTTTCCTAATGCCCGCCCCGCCCAAACCATGATCTGCGTCAAGGCGGTGGGAGCCAACGCGGTGTAGCGTGACGGTGCTCATCCAGTCATGGACACCGCCACCTACTACATCCTGCTGCTCCTCCACCTCCTCGGCGCGACTGTCTGGACCGGTGGACATTTGGTGCTGGCTACGACCGTGCTACCCCGCGCGCTACGGGCGCGGCGTGCGGCGATCCTCATGGATTTCGAGCGAGGTTATGAGCGGTTGGGAATGCCGGCGCTCGGCGTGCAGGTCTTCACGGGGCTCTGGCTAGCGCACCGATTGCTCGGACCTCCGACGCACTGGCTGGACGCTACCCCAATAGCGCATGTGGTGCAGTTCAAGTTCATGTGCCTCGTTGGCACTGCGGCTCTGGCCATCCACGCCAAAACCCGTGTGATACCTCGTCTGTGCGACGACAACCTGCCGGTGATGGCCTGGCACATCGGCGGCGTGACAGTTTTCTCTGTCCTGTTTGTGCTCGCCGGTGCCAGCGCACGGCTGGGCGGCTTCCCCTTCTTCCAGCCCTGAACGCGTTCCCAGGTCACCGATTCGTCCGAATGCCTCCTTCTGACCGCTCCAAACCGTTTCCCCGAGTCATCCAAGGCGGTATGGGTGTCGGAGTATCCCACTGGCGGCTGGCCCGGGCCGTGGCTAGCCACGGCCAGCTCGGCGTGGTGTCTGGCACCGGCTTGAACACCGTGCTGGTGCGCCGGTTGCAGGACGGTGATAAGGACGGCAGCCAACGTCGGGCGCTCGCCCAATGTCCGCTGCGGGTGGCGGCGGCCCGGATTGAGGCGAGTTATTTCCAACCCGAGGGAAGAATACCGGGACAGCCTTACCGACTGTCGCCAATGTTCACGATATCGCCCACGCGTGAGTTGCTTGAGCTCACGGCGGTCGCGGCATTCGTCGAGGTCTTTCTCGCCAAGGAAGGCCATGAAGGTTGCGTCGGGATCAACCTTTTGGAGAAAATCCAGCTACCCACGCTGCCCACATTGTTTGGGGCCATGTTGGCCGGAGTCGACTACGTGTTGATGGGGGCCGGCATTCCGCGCGCCATTCCCGGGGTCCTCGACCGACTTGCCGCGTGGGAACCGGCTGAACTCACCGTCGATGTGCTCGACGCCCCGTCCAAGCATGACCACCGACTCAGGTTCGAGCCGGGCGCCTTCATGGAACCATCACACCCTGCGCTGCACCGACCGAGTTTCTTGGCGATTGTCTCTTCGTCCGTCCTAGCGGTCTCGTTGGCCAGAAAAGCGACTGGGTATGTCGACGGTTTCGTGGTGGAAAATGCCACCGCTGGCGGACACAACGCGCCGCCACGCGGCGGCCTGCTCCTCAATGAGCGCGGCGAACCCGTTTACGGGCCGCGTGACCAGGTTGATCTAGCGGCAATTCGCGCCTTAGGCCGGCCCTTCTGGCTGGCGGGCTCGCGGACGCATCCGGGCGCCCTGGCCGAGGCGCAGGAGCAAGGGGCCGCGGGAGTGCAGATCGGCACGGCCTTCGCATTTTGCGAAGAGTCTGGGATCGATCCCGGAATCCGGCGCACGGTGCTGCTGGGCAGCGCCATCGGTCAGCTCGAAGTGCGCACCGATCCGCGAGTCTCGCCAACCGGCATGCCCTTCAAGGTCGTCGGGGTGGCCGGGTCTCTGTCGGACCCCGAAGTCTATGCCGCCCGTGAGCGGATCTGTGATCTCGGCTATCTGCGGCAACCCTATCAGAAACCAGATGGCACTATCGGCTACCGTTGTCCTGGCGAACCTGAGAAGGATTTTGTCCGCAAGGGCGGAACCCTGGCCGACACTATCGGCCGTCGCTGCCTCTGCAACGGGCTGATGGCGACCGTCGGCTACAGTCAGGCGTTGGCCGATGGGCGAGCGGAGCCGCCACTCGTGACCGCCGGCGACACGGTGCGCGATTTGCGGGCACTGCTTACCGGAGGTCGGCAATCCTATACGGCCGCAGACGTGCTTACTTTCCTCGGGGTCTGACTGGCACATGGTTGAGATGCCAAACTAACTTGAACCGGTCTTTGCGGCGGCATCTCATCGCCGATGCAGGCTTCATGCAGCAAGGAATGAGAGTATGTGTGTAACGGGACCCAATGATGGCGGGAAACGGATCCGATCCCCATTTAGTAGATAATTCACGCCGAAGACACGACATTACAAAAATATTTCTACCGGCAGATTTCGTATTAAAAAACCAATCGCTCCGCCATTTTATCATTCAGGGGCTTACGCAATTAGAACGCGTGAAGCTTTTTAGGGCGGGTTTCGGCCGAGCCGTGACGTTCTCCCCGATTCTCCCCGCCTAGCCCCGGGAATCCCCGGCAAAATCAAATTGCACCTGACGAACGTCAGGTGCGCTAACAGAACTCCTATGCTATCTGTGGCTTCCCTGCGGCCGCTAGTTTCGCGTTAAGGGCCGCTTTTTTCTTCGTGACCAAGTCTGGTTGCACGAAGAAGAAATCGAAAAGGGCATCGAGCGTATCAAGATTCCATTCAGCCTCATTCGGCTCCACGTCGAGAACTTGTCCCGACGCCGTGCTTTTCATCGGATGGGCCGCAAAATTTCCGATCTGTCGCACCGCATGCAAAGACTCTGTGATATGCGAGGGCAGCCCACTGCTTTCTGCAGCTGTGATCTGATCGATCAGGTTTTGCTGAGTGAATTTACCTTTGTCCTTCAACACGGCCTGCAGGCAACGGCGACTTAAGGCGGCGCTTGCCTTCGCGCTAATCGGAAGAACCGCGCTCGCTTCCACGTAGTCATCACGATAAGGTGATATTACAGCTGCGGGCGGTGGTGGACGTTGTGAGCCGAGTGGACGAACAATACGTGTGGATATCGGTTTTCGTCCGCTTGCTGTCAGATTGAAGTTATGGAGTAAAAAGATAAGTCGCTGACAAGCCGGACACGTTTCGTAAGCTACACCCCAGAATCCATCGATATCCTTTTGAGTCGAAAACTCACTAGGTGCGCTGTGAAAATTCTCACTGCAGTGGGGGCATTTCATTGTGGTTTATTGAGGCAAATCTAGCGCCTGTTAACCGAGTAGAAATAGATCTGCGCTTACTCTAAACCGTTCGCAGAGTTTGCGAATATGCTCTGCTGTCAGATTGCGTGTTCCTTTAAGGATCTTGAAAGCTGTAGAGCGGTCGACGCCAAGTAGTTTGGCCAAGTCTTCCTTCTTAAGCCCACTTTCCTCGAGTATGTGCACGAGAATCTCGTTGGCGGGGAGTGTCGCGATAGGCTTGAGCGTATCCCGCTCGTAAGCCTCAACAAGAGTAGCAAGTATCTCGAGATAGTCCTCCTGGGCGCGATTCAGCCGCGCACCGGAAAGTGCATCGATCAGTTCCATTACGTTACTATAATCAACCTCGTCGTGAATCGGGCGGGGAACAAGCAGTTCCACCAGTTCCTGATACGTCTTAGGAAGATTATTGGGCGAATGAGCAGTGCCCGTTTTAATCATGTTCTTTCCAGTGGCCTTTATCGTATTCGGCGTGCGTAAGCACGGAGCGTATAAAGACCAGCTTAGTATTGTAGTGAATTGCGGTAATTATCCGAAATCCGTGGCTAGTATTAAAAATTGTTAGAAGCCGACCTTTGCGGGTTTTGAATTGGTCCGCATGTGAATAGACGGTTTTTGTCTCGGTTAGATTAGACCAGTTCGATTTCCGAACGGTAAGAATCCAGCGTTTGATAGCTGATTCGATTTGGGGATACTTAGATGCGGCCTCCCGAAGGCGCTTTTCGGTGATAATTCTCATTGATCGGTGGCGTAGGTCGATGACAGGTGCTCATGTTTAATCCTTTGGTTGCGGTTTCATAGTCTAACAAGCAGAGGTTGTGGCCTATTTGGCCACAAGTCAAGGACAATTTGGCCACTTTACCCCAAGTCCTTTTTGAGGTCATTGTCCGGCTGCCGCCCAAGGGGCCGTCTTTTGTCAACTAACCGAATACAGGGAAAAATTACCGAAGACCGAGTGAGTTGGTTGATGACGCGAAAATCATTAAAGCGCCGCTTAAAAACAGTCAGTAACTACAAGGTATTCAACGTTCACGCCCTGACTCGAAATCAGGTGGGCCGCAAGGTCCCGGGGGTTCGAATCCCTCCCTCTCCGCCACCCTTCGCTTAAGCTTCGGGTGGCACGGCCAGTGTCGTCCGAGGATGCGTGTGGGGCAGCTGGACAAACCATCGCAAGGGTGGCCCACGAAGCCTTGGCGAAGTGGGCACCGGCAGCCCATTGTGACGAGCGCCCGGCTTTCCGCGGCGAAGGCCGGCCACCCGGTCCGACTAGGGGCTTTCCTGTGTTGTCGGCGTTCCGGAACCTGCGGCATTTTTCCTGCTCCGCCCATGGCCGACTTGAAGACTTTCCGCGAACTCTACTGTGCCCAGCACGCGATTCCCCCGGGGCGGTTCGAGCGCGAACTCGTCAACCGCAGCCTGCACCGGCACGCGTGGCCGCTTTATTGGCTGCTGCGCCTGAACGGCAACTATGCCTCCCCGGATTATGATTTCGTGCGCGGCGTGGGCGAATTGCGCAACCGGCGCGAGTTTCGCAACGAGGCGGCGGAATATCACTATCACCCGCACAACCGCGGGTTGCTGCGCAGCGTCCTGAAACTGCGGGTTTCCTCGCACCGCCTGCAGAGGATCTTTGAGCGCGAGATCGAGGAGCATGGCAGCCGGCCGCCGATGTAGGGCGGCTGGTCGTTTAGGGGTTGAGCCGGCTGTCGGGGGTTGCCTAGCCTGAGGGCAATCATCCCCCCTATGCGATTCCCCTCCCGTCTCCTCCGCCAGGCCCTGGGCCTGCTCCTGCCCGTCTCCCTGTTGGTCCAGGGCTGGGCCAAACCCGCCGACCTCGCGCCGTTCCAGGCCCAGGCCGCCGCCAACCGCATGGCGCTGGTGCTGCCGACCTATCCGCTGACCCCGGACGAGGTGAAGGCCCAGGCCGAGACCGCCATCAAGACCGCTGATGCCGCCCTGACCGCCCTCGCGGCGCAGGATCCCGCCCAGGCCACCTTCGCCAGCACCTTCGCCGCCTATGACGCCATCACCGCGCGCGTCGGCGACGCCTACGCCATCGCCGGCACGGTCGCCGAGTCCGCGATCGACAAGACCATGCGCGACACCGCCAACGAGATGTCGGTGAAGCTGCAGGAGTGGAGCGTCGGCCTCGATTACCGCGCCGACCTCTACAAGATCCTCAAGGCCTTCGCCGACACCAAGCCGAAGCTCGATGCCCAGGAACAGCGGCTCGTGGACGACCAGATGCGCGCCTACCGCCGCGCCGGCCTGAGCCTGCCCGCCGCCGAGCGCACCGAGGTCGAGAAGCTCCGCAAGGACCTCGCCGGCCTGACCACCGAGTTCGCCATCAACATCAACAACGCCCGCGCCCCGCTCGACTTCACCGCCGAGGAGATGGCCGGCGTGCCCCAGAGCTTCCTCGACAGCCCCGGCGTGAAGCAGGCGGACGGCAAATACCGCGTGCTGGCCAACGTCACCTGGCACGCCGTCGCTATCGCCGAGAACGCCGACAACGCCGGGACCCGCCGCGCCGTGAACGTCGCCCGCAACTCGCTCGCCCGCGAGACCAACGTGCCCGTCCTCAGCAAGCTTGTCGCCCTGCGCGGCGAGATCGCCCGCCGCCTGGGCTACGCGACCTGGGCCGACTACCAGACCGAGGTCAAGATGGCCAAGACCGGCGCGACCGCGGTCAAGTTCGAGGAGGAGCTGAGCCTGGGCCTGCAGCCCAAGTTCGCCGCCGAGATGGAGACGCTGCGCGGCCTGAAGGCGAAGCACACCGGCCAGGCCGACGCCCGGCTCGAGTCCTGGGACATCAGCTACTACACGAACAAGCTCCTCAAGGACCGCTACGCCGTCGATACCGAGGCGCTGCGCGTCTACTTCCCCTACCAGGCCACGCTCGAGGGCATGTTCACCATCTACCAGAAGATCTTCGGCCTGAAGTTCACCGAGGTGACGCCGCCCTACGTGTGGGCGCCGGGCGTGCAGCTCTACGTCGTGCAGGATTCCGCCACCGGCACGCCGATGGGGGCCTTCTACCTCGACATGTTCCCGCGCGACGGGAAGTTCAACCATTTCGCCTGCTTCCCGCAGAAGGCCGGCGGGGTGCTGGCCGACGGCCGCTACGACCTGCCGGTCGTGGCCCTCATGTGCAATTTCCCGGCGCCGTCCGCCGACAAGCCCTCGCTGCTCAAGCAGAGCGACGTCGTCACGCTCTTCCACGAGTTCGGCCACGTGATGCACGGCATCCTCAGCCGCTCGCGCTTCGTGGCGCAGACCGGTTTCGCCGTGCCGCAGGATTTCGTCGAGGCCCCGTCGCAGATGCTGGAGAACTGGGTCTGGGACAAGGCCGTGCTCGACACCTTCGCCGCCGACTATCGGGACGCGACCAAGAAGATCCCCGCCGAGACGATCGCCGCGCTGGTGGCCGCCCGCCAGGCCACCGAGGGTTACGCCACCCGCCGCCAGCTCTCGCTCGGCCTGCTCGACCTCGCCCTGCACGCCGTGCCGACGGACGAGGCCGCCCGCCTGGATGTCGTCGCCGTCACGAATGCCGTGCTCAAGCGCGTGGCCATCGCCCCGCCGCCGGACACGGCGTTCGTCGCCTACTTCGGGCACATCGCCGGCGGCTACGACGCCGGCTACTACGGCTATCTCTGGGCCAAGGTCATGGCGCTCGACATGGCCAGCGAGTTCCAGAAGGCCCCCGGCGGTTTCCTTGACGAGAAGGTCGGCCGCCGCCTGCGCGACGAGGTCTACGGCGTCGGCCACAGCCGCGACGTCACCGTGTCCGTCGAGAAGTTCCTCGGCCGCCCGCGCTCGCAGGAGCCCTTCCTCGAATACATCGGCATCAAGAAGTGACCTGAGCGGAATTCCCGCCCCGTCTAGGGACGATTCCCGGTTTCCCTTGGGAGCCGGGAATTTTTTTGAACCAAAGAAAACAAGGCCGGTCGGTAGGGCCCAGCCTTGTTGATCTCACCATCCACCCATCTGGAGCCGGCCGCCGCGGGGCGCCTGGCCGGCATCACGCGTCTCATGCGGCGGATCTGCCTGCTGCGCGAGCAGGACGATGCCGGCCGGGCGTCGGCGCTGCAGGCCACCGAGCTGGCGGACGCGGTGCGTGAGTGGCGCGCGGCCCACGGCGCGGAGGCCTTGTCCGACGACGAGCTGCGCCGGTTGTTCGCCGCCGAGGAACAGCGGGTGGCCGAGGCGGTCGTGTTGGCCGAGCTGCTGATCCCGCAACTGGTCGGCGGCCGGCCGCCGGTCCCGGCGAAACCCGTCCCGGCGTCACCCGCGCCCGCCCGGCCGCGGACGCCGGCGGCTTCATCGGGTTCGCCCGCCATTCCCGATTTGCTCGACGCCATGCTGGCGGCCGAGCGCACCGGCCGCCGCCCGGCGCCGGCCTTAGCCCGAGAGTCCTGAACCCGCTCCATCACATGACCACCACAACGATTGACAAAAAACCCTCCGACCGCCCCGCCACCGTCACGCTCGACACGCCGCCGCCCCGCCGGGCCGGCGACCGCCGGAAAATCCTCGTCGGCTTCGACCTCGGCACCAACGCCTCCTGCGTCCTCGCCGGCCCGGCCGACGGCAAGGACATCACCGTCAGCAAGATCATCCCGACGATCGTCGGTTATGCCCGCGAGGGCCTGGTCGACGGGATCGTCGCCAACAACGCCACCACGCTCATCGGCGAGGAGGCGCTCACGCACCGCCTGCAGATGAAGATGATCGCGCCGCTGGAGGACGGCATCATCGCCCACGCCGAGCCCGCGCGCGACTTCATCCGCCGCGTGCGCACCGTGATCGACCCGACCAACGCGGCCGAGATCCGCGCCGTCATCGGCGTCCCCGCCAACGCCGGCCAGACGGCGCGCGAGGACATCCGCAACTGCGCGGCCGGCGTCTTCGACCGCGTGCTGCTCATCCCCGAGCCGTTCCTCGCCGCGCTCGGCTTCCGCGACGACTCGCGCCTCGGCCAGCCCAACTACGTCGATCCTGTCATGAACTCGCTCTTCATCGACATCGGCGGCGGCACCAGCGACCTCTGCCTCATCCAGGGTTATTTCCCGACGGCCGACGACCAGATCAGCCTGGCCTTCGCCGGCGATGCGGTGGACAAGCTGATCGAGGACGACCTGCAGCGCACCTACCCGAACAACGGCCTGTCCCGCGCCAGCGTGCGCCAGATCAAGGAGGAGCACTCCTACGTCGGGCCGATCCGCAAGCCGATCGACGTCAAGGTGCTCATCGGCGGCAAGAACCACACGCTCGAGCTCGGCGAGACCATCGGCCGGGCCTGCAACCGGCTCCTGGAAAAAATCTACCCGGCGCTGACCACGCTCATCAGCCGGGCGTCGTCCGACTCGGTCGCGCAGCTGCTGCAGAACATCGTGGTCACCGGTGGCGGCAGCCGCATCCGGGGCTTCGACACGGTGTTGCAGGAGAAGCTCGCGGCCGACGGCTACGAGTCGCCGAAGGTCAGGCTCGCCGGCCCCGAATACAAACGCTTCGTCGCCGTGGGCGCCCTCAAGGCCGCGCGGTCCGCCCGCGAGGACCAGTGGCAGCATCTCCTGGCCTGATTGGGCCGGGTTTTTGGTCGCCTCGCGTCCCCCGGCGGAAGCCGGGGGGCGCGCCGGTGGCGGATTGCGCCACACGACGCGTTGGCTGCGCCTTGTTCAGTCGGGCCAGCCGAGCCCGAGCCTGCCCAGTTCGGTCCGGATCGCGTCCATGGACCACAGGTGCAGGCTGCCGTCGAGGCGCGGCACGACCAGGGTGCGGCCGTCGGGGGTGAAGCGCAGGACGGGCGAGAAACGGTTTTGCTCCGGGGCCTCGAGCCGGGCGATTTCCTCGCCGGTCTCGGTCCGCAGCAGCAGGATGAAATTGTTTTCGTTCACGGCGAGCAGGCGGCTGTCGGGAGAGAATGCGGCCCTGCAGCTGGGGCCTTGGGCGATGGCGGGCAGCTTCGGTCCCGCGCTCCAGTCCGCCGTGCGCCAGAGGCGGGTGACGGTGGGGCCTTCGTTCGCGACCAGCCACCGGCCGTCAGGACTCCAGGCAACCAACTGTCCGCCGGTCTCGCTCAGGGTGCGCACGACGCGGCCCGAGGACAATTCGCGCACTTCGCTCCGGGCGCCCGGACCGGGTTCCGGACCGGTGGCAAGCCAGCGACCATCCGGTGAAAAGGCCGCAAATGCCGCGCGCGGGACCGGCCATTCGGAGACGACGGCACTTGTGGTTGTGTCGAGCAGGCGGTAGCGGCCGCCGTAATAGTCGGCGAGCGCAAGCAGGCCGCTCTTCCCGTGCAGGTCGGCGGGCAGGAAGTTGTCATGGCCCGACACGGGCTCGCCTTCGACGGGAAGGCGGGTGCCCGGGTCGAGCAGGTCGCGGCGCAGCGGTCCGCGGGACTGGCCGGTCCAGAGGGACTTGCTGTCGGGCGCAAAACGTGCGCTGCTCAGGGAGCCCTCGGCTCCATGTGGCGGAACAAACCGCCATTGGTGATTCAACAGGTCGTAAAGGCTTGGTCCTCTCCAGCCACCCAGGCACAGCCACCGGCCGTCGGAGGAAATGTCCAGCGGATTCACGATGCTGGGGGTCGTGTAGCGCGGATATGGCGGCGGCACCGCGCGAAAGATCGCACTCCCGTGCAGTTCCTGGATCACCACCGTGCCGCCGGTGAAATAACGCCACTGGCGCAGCGGCTCTCCCGGGGCGAACCACACGCCGGGCCGGCCGCTGTCGGCCTTGGTCAGCACCAAGCGGCCGCTGTCGATTTCCCAGAGGCGCGTCTGGCCGATCTGTTCGCTGATGAGCAGATGACGCCCATCCGGGAGAAAGTGACCGTGTAAAGCGGTGCGCTCAGGCAGCACGGCGCGAAGGGCCAGATCGTGCGAGGCGTGGACCTGCAGCGGCCGGGTGCCGGCGGCAATCCAGCGATCATCGGCCGACCAGGCCACAAATTCGACCCGGGTCTCGGGCCTGATGCGGGCGAGGGTCTCGCCGGAGGCGGCATCGATCACCGCCAGCACGTTTTCTCCCGCTTTCGCGCTGCCACCGGCGGCCAGGCGGGCGCCGTCATGCGCAAAGGCCAGCGAAGTGATCCATTCGGGTGTGGTCCAAACCGCAGTTTCCGCGCCTCCGGGCATGCGGTGAAAAGTCACGCCACCTTCGGGTCGGGTCGTGGCGAAGAGGGTGCCGTCGGGCGAGAAGGCCATATCGGTGCCGTAACCCCAGATCCGCGAGGCCTTGAAGGCGAAGGGCCGGCCGGTGAGTTTGAAAACCGGTGCGCCGGTTGCGGCGTCGAGCACATGGATCTCGTCATTCTGCAGCCGGGCCGCGACCCAGCGGCCGTCGGGCGAGACGACAGTGGTGCCGGCGCGCGGCGAACCGACGCCGGGCCAGGTCCAGACGATCTCCCCGCCGGGAAAAGTGCGGCGGGTGAAGACCCCCTGGTCGGTCTCATGGATGAAGGCGGAGAAGTCTGACACCGGGGTGATGGAGGTGTGCGGGGTGCCGTCCGTCCACTGGCCGGGGTATTCCCGGCGTTCCGCCCAGTCCGGCAGCGCCAGGGCGGAGATGGCTTCGCTGCGGGCCGCGGCGTCGGCGGAGATGGCCGCGGCCTGCTGGAGCGCGCCCAAGGCGGCAAAGCGCTGGCCCTCGCGGGCCGTGAGGCGCGTGGCGCGGGACTGGGCGAGCAGGGCGGCGCGGAGCTGGTGACGGGTCTCGGCCTCGGCACTCATGGCGCGGGCCTCGCCGGCGGCGGCCCGGTCGCGCTCGTGCTTGAGTTGCCACGCGGCGAGGGAGGAGCCGGCGGCGACGGTGAGCAACAGTAGCAGGGTGGCGGCGCTGGTGCCAGCCAGCGCGGGACTGCGTTTTGCCCAGCGCCAGAGCCGGCCGGCGGGTGAAGGCGGCCGCGCGTGGATCGGCCGGCCGGCGAGGTAGTTTTCCAAGTCGTCCCGCAGAGCGGCGGCACCGGCGTAACGCGCGGCCGGATCCTTCTCGAGGCACTTGAGGATGATGGTGTCGAGGTCGGCGGCCACCGCGGGGCTGAGCGAGCGCGGCGACACGGGTTCGGTCGTCCCGATCTGGGCCAGCACGGTGGCGGGCGTGTCGCCGGTGAACGGCGGCCGGCCGGTGACGCATTCGTAGAGGATGGCGCCGAGGCCATAGACATCCATCGCGGGTGCGGGTGCGCCGCCGGTGAGCAGCTCGGGCGCGAGATAGGAAGGGGAACCGGCGAGGACACCGGTGCGTGTGTGCTCCGAGGCGGCGCCGGCGGCGGAACCGCTGAGGCCGAAGTCGGACAGCTTGGGCTCGCCGGTGACGGTGAGGAGGACGTTGGAGGGCTTGAGGTCGCGGTGGAGCACGCCGGCGGCGTGGGCCCGCGCCACGGCGTCCGCCAGCTTCCGGCCCAGTTCCGCGGCGGCGCGGGGCGCCAGCGGGCCGTCCCGCAGCCGCGCGCGCAGGTCGCCGCCCTCGCAGTATTCCATCGCGATGAAGGCGCCGGACGGGCCCTGGCCGACCTCGTGCACGGCGACGACATGCGGGTGGGCAATGGCGGCGGCGGCGCGCGCTTCCTTCAGCAGCCGGGCGGGGGCCGCCGCATCGGCAGTCGCGGCAATGACCTTGAGGGCGACGAGCCGCTCGAGGCTGCGCTGGCGGACGAGCGAGACCACGCCCATGCCGCCGCGCCCCAGCTCGCCCACGAATTCATAGTCTCCCTCCGGGGCCGGTCCGGTTGCGGCCAGGGCAAGGGCGAGCGAGCAGCGCGGACACGGCCCGCCGGTGGCGGTCGCATCATAGTCGAGCGAGCAGAGAGGGCAGGTGGTCATGCAGGCCGGGGTCACAACAGTTCTATTGGATTTTCCGGCGTCGCTTGCGCGGAATCGCTTCAACCGATCGACTTGAGGCAATGGCGAAGCTCGTCATCGACCTCGGTGCGGTTGGCCACGGTGGCGGCAACTTGGGCGCGAATCAACTCCTGGTAGCGGCGGCTCAGTCGATGGACCAGCACCGGCACGGAGCCGCGTGCCACGCCCAGCTCGGCCGCGAGGCGATCGTAGTCGCCGGCCCCGGGCCGCAGGGTGAGATAGGGCCGGAGTGATTCGAAGGCGCGACGCCCGCCCGCCGCAGCTTGCTCCGCTTCGAGCTGTTCCAGCGCGTTGCGCAACAGCGCGAGCGCCCACTGGCGGTCGAACTCGGTGCTCGGGTCGGCCGGCACGGCGAATTGCTGTTCGTCGGCCGGAGTCAAATTTTCCCAGGGAATGATGGACTGGCCCCCGCCGCGTTTATCCGCGGTGCGCTTCTGCCATTCGTTGCCGAGGAAATGGCGGCAGGTCTGGCGGAGGTAGCCGCGGAACCGCCCCCGCTCGGGGTCGGCTGTGGCAAAAAAATCGCTCTCCAACAGATGGGCAAAGAAAGCTTGGGTGAGGTCCTTGGCCGACTCCGGGTCGTGGCCCAGCCGGCGGACGAAGACATAGACCGGCCGCCAATAAATCCGACATAACTTCTCCAAGGCCCGGCGTTTGCGCGCGCCGTCCGTGCCCGCGTCGAGAACGATACTCCAGTCGGTCGTCTCGAAAAGTCCGCCCGGCCGGCCATTTACCTCCTGGGCGGGGGGGCTGGATTCCGGCGGCGGCATCGGCAGGTTTTTCGTAATTCCCGCTGGGGGAGTCAATAAATTGCAGTAACCGCCCCCGACTTGTTATCTCCCGCCAGACCCACCCATGAAATTCTGCCAAACCAATTTTAGTCGGTCCTGTTCGGTTCTCGGCGTGTGTCTTTTCTTCGGCGGGGTCATTCCAGCGGCCGCGCAGGTGTCACTTGAATTGGAATCAATCACCTATGTTCCGGCCGTTGAAACCGTGGAACAGCAGACCTACGGGCCGTCGGATGCCTTGGCCACCGCTAGCGTTTCCACGACCTACGGCGCGGCGCAGGCCTCCTCCACGTTCGGCTCCATGCAGCTTTATGCCTTATCCTGGGCCGACCCGCAGGACGGGCATGGCGACACGGTCACGACCAGCACGTATGCAAAGGCGGTTTGGGCGGATTCCATTCTGGTCACGGGGGCGGGTCTGGCCGGAACCCAGGGAAGACTGCACGCACAGTTTCAAGCCAGCGGCAGCCTCAACCTGCCGGGCTCGGTCAACTCGACCTTTACCGGTGCGCAGCCGGTCAACGTATCCTGGAGCCTTGGGGCCAATCCAAATTACCAGTTTGGTGGCGAGGGCCAGGTGGACGGATCGCGGCAACTTTACATCGACCTGATCGGGGGCAATCCGGAGAGTGTCCTGAGCGGCAGCGCCAATTTCCAAGTCTATGATCTCTACATCCCGTTCACCTTTGGTGATGCCTTCACGTTGACCATCACCGGCCGGGCGGCCAGTTTTGTGCAGCCGCGGGGCATGAATGACTCGCTGACCGCCTCGGCAACCTTCAACCTGAACTGGCTGGGGGTCACCGAGGTCCTGGATGAAAGCGATAATCCGCTCTCAGGGATCAGCATCCAGTCCACGGGCGACTGGATCACCGCGTCGGCCATCCCCGAGCCGTCGACTTATGCCGCGGTGGCCGGGCTGGCGGCGCTGGGTCTGGCGGCCTGGCGGCGGAAGCGGGAAGTTTCTCGAAATGTTCCCACGGATTTCCAATAGACCCGGATAGCGGCACCTCGTGCCGCCCAGCCCCATGAAATTCAGCCTCCGGTTTATCGCCATCATCGCGGTCAGCTGTCTGCTGGCGACCGTGGCCGGCGCGCAGGTGACGGTCACGAGCTTTGTCAATTTGGGCAAAATCGGGTCAGACAGCATCGCCCAAGCCATCAACGACTCGGGCCAGATCGCCGGGCAGGGCTATATCAGCGGCCGGTATCTGGCCTTTCGCTACGAGAGCGGAGTGATGACCAGCTTCGGCCCGTCAGGTGCGGGTGACTACGGTTATTCCTATGGCACCGCGATCAACGATTCCGGCGTAGTGGCGGGAAGGATGAACTATCTGGGGCCCAGCCTATATGTTGCCTACGTCAACGATGGCAGCGGTTACACCAGCCTGGGCACCCTGGGTGGCAACGTTAGCCAGGCGGAGGGCATCAACAATTCCGGAGTTGTGGTTGGCATCTCCAACATCACGGATAACACCGCCTACCGGGCCTTCAGCTACAGCGGGGGGGTGATGACGGATCTCGGCACGCTTGGCGGCACCAACAGCAAGGCGTATGGGATCAACTCGGCCGGCACGATTGTCGGCGGCTCGGACAACAGCGGAGGATCCACCTATCATGCCTTCCGTTACACCGGCGGCGTCATGACCGGGCTGGGCACGCTGGGTGGCAATTACAGCGAAGCTTATGCCATCAACGATTCCGATCAAATCGTTGGCGAAGCCCGCAACGGGTCCGGCCAGATTCATGCTTTTCTCCACAGTGGCGGATCGATGACCGACCTCGGCACACTCGGCGGCACCAGCAGTGCGGCCTATGGCATCGATTCATTCGGCAACGTCGTCGGCACGGCGCGAAACGGCTCCGGGCAGGAGCGAGCTTTTCTTTTTACGGATGGCACAATGCACGACCTGAACTCGCTCGCCGCCAGCTATCTGGGCGGTGCCGGTTTCACCGACCTGCGTTATGCCTATGACATCAATGACAACGGCTGGATCGTCGGCTACGGACTGCACACCGATGGTGAATACCGGGCCTTTGCTCTGCAGGTCTCCGGCACCGCCATCCCCGAGCCGTCCACGTATGCCGCCTTCGCCGGCTTGGCAGCATTGGGACTCGCGGTCTGGCGGCGGCGAAGAGTGTCACGCAATACGTGACACTCTCGGAGGGCGCATCAGACGTTCTCGAGCAGCTTGTAGAGGCGGGCGACCATCCGCCTTCGCCAAGGCTACCGCGGACAAGTCGGGGTCAGACCGTCTGAGAAGTTTATACATGCGAGCGACCATCGGGGTCGCGTCCTCCAGTATGCCCTCCTTCGCTCAGCGGACTGAGCTACGGAGGGCTGCAGGGGCAGGCGCGGCTTTAGACCGTTTCGAGGAGCTTATACATCCGGGCGACCATGGGGGTCGCGTCCTCCAGCATGCCGGCGGAGATGAGGGCGTTGTCGAGGATCTGCTCGGCGACGAGCTTCGCCTTGTCCGGTGACGCGGTGTGGATCTCGAAGAGGCGCTTGATCACGGCGGAGCGCGGGTTGATCTCGAGGTTCGCCTTCTGCGGCAGGTCGGAGCCCTCCTTGTTCATCGCCTTCATCATGCGGCGCATGTGGGCGGACATGAAGGCATCGGCATTGATCGCGAGCGCGGGGGAGTCCACCAGGCGGTCGCTGGCCTTCACCTCGGCCACGCGGTCGCCGAGCGATTCCTTGAGCCAGGCGGTGAGCTTCTTGGTGTCCTCCTCGGACAGGGCGCCCTCGGGCCGCGGGATGTCGCTGAGCTTCACGTCGGCGTGGTCGGCGGCGATGAGCTTCTTGCCGTCGAACTCGCGGGCGTTGTTCATCACGTATTCGTCGACGGGCTCGTAACAGAAGAGCACCTCAAGGTTGCGGGCCTTGAAACCCTCCAGATACGGGCCGCTCTCGATGGCGGTGCGGTCCTTGCCGACGAGGTAATAGATCTCCTTCTGCTCGCTGCCCATGCGCGAGACGTAGTCGGCGAGGGAGGTCTGCTTGGTCTTGTCGGTGAGCGAAGACTCGAAGCGGAGCAGCTTCATGAGCTGTTCCTTGTGGGCGTGGTCGAGCGCGGCGCCCTCCTTCAGGAAGATGCCGAAGTTTGAATAAAACTTCACATAACCGTCGGGACGCTGGGTGGCCTCCTCGTCGAGGAACTTGAGGAAGCGCTTGGTGATGACCTTGCCCAGCTTCTCGAGCAGGGCCTTGTCCTGCATGGTCTCGCGCGAGATATTCAGCGGGAGGTCCTCGCTGTCCACGACGCCCTTGAGGAAGCGCAGCCACTCGGGGAGCAGGTCCTTCGGCGCGGCGTCGATCAGGACCTTGCGGCAGTAGAGCGAGACGGCGGGCTCGAAGCGGGCGAAGCCGAACCTCTCGGTGTTCTCCTGCGGGACGAAGAGCAGGGCGTTGATCGAGAGCGGGGCGTCGGCCGAGAAGTGCAGGCGCAGGAGCGGGTCGTCGTAGGCGTGGGCCTGGAACTTGTAGAACTCGGTGTATTCCTCGTCCTTGATCTCGTTCTTCGAGCGCAGCCAGAGGGCCTGGACGGTGTTGATCCGCTTGCCGGCGAGGTTGATCGGGAAGGACACGAAGGCGCTGTAGCGCTCGACGATGTCCTTGATCCGGCCCTCGGTGGCGTATTCGGCGCAGTCGTCCTTCAGCTCGATGACGATCTTGGTGCCGCGCGCGACGTCGGCGGCCTCCTCGATCTCGTAGCTGCCGGAGCCGTCGCTCGACCAGACGTGGCCGGGCTCGTCCGCCTTGTAGGAGTGCGAATAAACCTTCACGGACTTCGCGACCATGAACGCCGAGTAGAAGCCGACGCCGAACTGGCCGATGAGGTTGGAGTTCTTGGCGCCGCCTTCGCCGAGGGCCTTGAGGAAGGCCTTGGAGCCGGAGTGGGCGATGGTGCCGAGGTTCTCGATGAGCTCGGCGCGCGTCATGCCGATGCCGAAATCCTGGATCGTGAGGGTCTTGGCCTGGTCGTCGGTGGTGACGTTGATCTCCAGCGGCTGGTCGCCGAAGATGTCCTTTTCGGTCAGCTGGGTGTGGCGGAGCTTCTCGAGGGCGTCGGAGGCGTTGGAGACCAGCTCGCGCACGAAGATTTCCTTCTCCGTGTAGAGCGAGTGGATGACGATATCGAGGAGCTGCTTGATCTCGGCCTGGAACTCGAATTTCTGCGGTGTGGTGGTGGACATGGGGAGTTGAGAGCGGGTGGTCGGGAGCTGGGAGTTAAAAATGAAAAGGGCTGCCAATTTACCAGTCAGCCGGGAAAAATCAAGGGGCGGCCCTTTGGGTCATGCGACAGGGGGATTGGCAGGTGGAACCCGGCCTCCGGACGGGTTTTCGAGGCGTGCGGATGCCGCCGGGTGCCTGCGCATGTTCCAGCCAACCCGTCCGGAGGCCGGGTTCCACCTTGGCTGAGCTACTTGATCCGGATCTCGACGATCTCGGGCTTCTTGTGCTCGTGGGTCTGGATCATGATTTCGAACTCCTGGCCCGAGCGGCCGAAGCCGCTGGCCTGGTTGTTGATGAACTGGCGGTAGGCCACGCCTGTGACCCGGTAGCGGCCGCCCCAGCCGGGCACGGGCTCGGGATTTTCCAGGAAGATGTCGGAGCTGATCACGGCGCCGATGTTGGAATGCGGAGAGTCCTGGTATTTGAAGAAGGCCCGGGCCCGCGACTCGGCGAACTTGGCCACGTCGCCCGGGAGGGCCTCGACCCGGGCGGCCTCCTCGGCGGCGACTTTCACGTTCAGGGTCCGGCTGGCGGTGCGGACGGACAAGGCTTCGTCCTCGAGCATGCGTTGGCGGCGATCGGCGTTCTCGGCGGCTTTCTTGCGGTCGGCGGCCTCCTGCAGTTTCTCGGCCTCCATTTCCTCCCTGGTCTGGGCCGGGGCGAGGTCCTTGAGGCGCGCGGTGACCTCGTCCGGCAGCATCGAGGTGCGCACGCTGACGAGTTCCTTGTTCACCATCAGCATGACCGTGCCGGCGGAGGTGTTGATGCTGCGCACGGCCGCGTCGGTGAAGAGCATGCCGTCCTTCAGGCGGAGCTCCTTGTAGGGCAGGTTGACGTCGACGATCACGGCCGCGGCCTGCACGGTGAGCAGCCCGGCGAAGAGGGGGAGGATTCGGCGGATCATGGCGAAAAACTAGCCCGGGCGGGGCATTTCGCAAGCCGGCGTCTGCGCCAAAAATTGTAGGTGGCGTGCTTGCACGCCACGTTGCGCGCAAGCGCGCAACCTACGGCTTGACCGCCTGCAGCGGCACCAGCCGCACCGGGCCGAGGAGGCCGGCGGGGGTGAGGTCCCAGTCGGCGGCGTTGAAGGGCCGGTAGCTGATGTTCACGAAGTTGATTTCCCGCATGATCTTCCAGTCCACCTTGCGCCGGTCCAGGTCGCGGATGCGGTTGGCGGCGAGATTGGTGACCTCGAGGGCGAGGGTGTTCCTGCCGGGTTTCAGCAGGGAACCGATCCGGACCTGCAGCGGCAGGGACCAGGCCGTGCCGGCGTCCTGGCCGTTGACGATGACCCGCGCGCTTTCGCGGACCTCGCCGAGATCGAGCAGCCAGTCGGCGGCCTTGGTGTCCGCGGGCAGCGTGAACTCGGTCTCGTAGCGGGCCGTGCCCCCGAAACGTTCCCACTCGCCACCCTGCGCGGTCCACGAGCCGAAGCCGGTTTGCTTGAAGGCCGGCGGGAGCTCCGGGCCGCCGCGGACCGCCGAGACGGACCATGCGCCATCCAGCACAACCGGCTGGCCGGCGGCTGAGCGGTAGGGCCAGCGCGGGGTGTCCGCGGGGACAGCTTCGGAGGTGGTGCGGACGATCAAGGACTCGCCCGGGGCGAGTTGCAGGTAAAAGTCGGTGATACCTCCGACGGTGTGGCGAACGGGAGAGAGGCCTCGGTGGCCCGTCAAGGGATCGAAGATCAGCACCGTGCGGGCCTTGCGGCCCAGGGTGACCCAGCCGTCGTGCGGTTGCGCGGTGAGGTTGGTGAGGAAATAGTCGTAGCCCTTTTCGGTTGCGCGACGGATGAAGCTCACGCCGGTTTCGGCGACGGCCTCGCGGGCGATTTGCAGCAGGGGCAGTGTCCTCGTCGGGTCAGCCTCCACGAGATTCGCGGTGAACAGCGCCTTGGCGGCGGCGAACTCGGCGCGGCGCGCCTCGAGGCGGCTGAGGCCGGGGACATCCTCGGGCAGGGACTCGAAAATCACCTTCGCGCCGTCGCGGGAAAACTGGGCGATGCGCTGGAGCGTGGCCACGGGCATCCGGCGCGTGGCCGGGACGAGCAGCACCTTGTAGCGGGCGCCAGGCGTCACGAGCGCGCCTTGCTCCACCTTGGTCTGCTGCAGCTGGGCGTCGGAGATGTAGTCGAAACCGTAGCCGGTGTTGAGGAGTTTCTGGGCGAGGAGGCCCGTGGGTTTGGCGGTGAGCCATTTCACGTTGTGCACGCCGAGCTGCTGCATGAGCGGGCCGGAGGTGTCGTCCCAGATGTCGGCGGCCGGCCAGTAAATGAGGATCTCGTTGTCGGGCGAACCGCGCTGCAGGATGGACTGGACGCGGGCGACGTAGGCATTGAGCGCGCCGAACTCCTGCCACCAGGTGTTGCGCGGGTTGAACTGGGTCGAGGCGTAGAACAGCCAGCCCGGCCACGGCGCATCCTGCGGCGAGAACGCCGTGCCGTGGTAGAAGATGTGGTTG
The DNA here is from genome assembly GCA_041909435.1 of Lacunisphaera sp. Taxonomy (GTDB): domain Bacteria; phylum Verrucomicrobiota; class Verrucomicrobiia; order Opitutales; family Opitutaceae; genus Lacunisphaera. The sequence goes on along the minus strand of JAYRDK010000007.1, from coordinate 42,586 downwards.
ATGCCGTTGACAAAGAGCCGGTCGATCTCGGGCTTGGCGTAGGAGAGCGCGACCTTCCAGTGCTCGCGCAGCCAGGTGCAGGTCTCGCTGGAGGTGAGCGGGTGGCCCATCACGTGTCCGGCGGACGAGGCCATGCGCATGACCAGCGGCTCGGGCAGGTCCTGGTCGTTGCCGCGCACCTCGCTCTGGAGGCGGCGCAGGCCCGGGATGGGGAAGGGCGTCGAGCCGAAGGTCTCGGTCTCGGCCATGTCGACGGCGCCGTAGAGGTCGAGCAGGTTGGCCGGCGCGCCGTGTGACTGGTTGCGGACCTTGAAGCCGCGGTCGTGCGACCATTTCGCCCAGGTGGTGAGGTAATCGAGGTGCAGCTGGGCGAGCGTTGCGCGGTAGTCGCTCTTGAGGCGGGCGAGGGTGTCGGCATCGGCCGGCTTCTGGCTCATCAACTCGGCGGCATAGGTCTGGATGTCGTAGCCGTGCAGCTCATGGAAGGCGGCGGGCAGGCCGGGGGTCCACTCGGAACCGTAATATTCAAAGGAGTCGTGGAACTGGCTGCGGATGAGTTCGCGCGGGAATTTTTCGAACGCGGCGCCGAACGGGGCCAGGTAGCGCTCGAGGGCGCCGGTGGAATAGGGATCGACGACGAGGCCCTCGTCGCCGGGGGCGGCGCGCTTGACCATCATCTTGGTGGGCGTGCCGGTGAGCCGGCCGTCGACCAGCGCGAGCTTGGCGGAGCCGTCGGCCGGGATGGTCCACGGGCCGCCGAAGGGCCAGCCGGTGCCGGTGGCCATGTCCACGCCGAGCCCGAGGCGCTGCGCCTCGCGGCCGGTGTGCTCGAGCATCTGCATCCACTTGGGCGTGAGGAAATCGATGTAGCGGCTCTCGTAGCCCTTGGCGCCGTAGATGGGCGTGATCTCCACGCCACCGAGGCCCGCGTCCTGGAACGACTGGAGTTCCGCGGTGAGGCTTGCGGGATCGACGCCGCTGCCGGGCCACCACCAGCGCGTCCAGGGCTTGTTCTCACGGGTGACCTCGGGCCAGGCGGTGACGGAGGCCGCCAGCGGGCCGGAAAAAACGACGCAGGTCAGCAGGGCAACAAGCACGCGCGGGGTCTTCATAGGGGTCCGGCCAGCTTGGGCGCCGGCCGGCCGGCGGCAATGGAGCAGTTAACGGACAGTCAGAGGGAATTTCGTGGGCGGCGTGCTGGCACGCGCATCAGCAGAGCGCGAGCAAGCTCGCTGGCCCACAAATACTTCACCCGCCGAGGTAGGCGGCCTTCAGGTCCGGGTTGTTCCGGAGCTCGGCGGACGGGCCCTGCATCGCGACCACGCCGGTCTCGAGGACGTAGGCGTCATGCGAGATCTCGAGCGCGAGGTTGGCGTTTTGCTCGACGAGCAGGATGGTGATGCCGTGGCTCTTGTTGATCTCCACGATCTTCTCGAAAATGGTGCTGATGAGCTTGGGCGCGATGCCGAGCGAGGGCTCGTCGAGCATGAGCAACTGCGGCTCGCCCATGAGCGCGCGGCCGATGGCCAGCATCTGCTGCTCGCCGCCGGAGAGCGTGCCGGCCGCCTGCGCGAGGCGCTCCTTCAGGCGGGGGAAGACGCTGAAGACGTAGTCGCGGTTCTCCGCGATCTTCGCCTGGTCGGTCTTGAGGTAGGCGCCCATCGCGAGGTTCTCGTCGACGGAGAGATTGGAAAACACCATGCGGCCCTCGGGCACGTGGCAGAGGCCGCGGGCGACGATCTGGTGCGGCGGGAGCTTCGAGATGTCCTCGCCCTTGAAGGTGATGCCGCCCTGCCTCGCGCGGAGCAGGCCGGAGATCGTGCGCAGCGTGGTGGTCTTGCCCGCGCCGTTGCCGCCGATGAGCGTGACGATGCGGCCGGCCTCGATGTGGAACGACACGTCCCGCAGCGCGCTGATGGCGCCGTAGCAGACCTCGAGATTTTTGACGGAGAGCATTTTGGTTAACCACTAATCCACACTAATCAGGCACCAATCCGAACAAGGCGGAGGAATTTCATTAGTGAGAAATTAGTGGCCATCAGTGGTGAGAAAGTGACTTTTGATGGTCCTCGCCGAGGTAGGCCTCGATGACCTTCGGGTCGGACTGGATCTGGGCCGGGTTGCCCTCGGCGATCTTGACGCCGTAGTCGAGGACGGCGATGCGCTGGCAGACGCCCATGACGACCTTCATCGAGTGCTCGACGAGCAGGATGGAGAGACCGAACTGTTTCTGGACCTGCTGGATCAGGCGGATGAGGTCGACCTTCTCGGTCGGGTTCATGCCGGCGGCCGGCTCGTCGAGGAGGAGGAGCTTGGGCTTGGTCGCGAGGCAGCGGACGATCTCCAGACGCCGCTGTTCGCCGTAGGGGAGGCTCTTGGCCGGGGCGTCGCGGAAGCGGCGGAGGTTGAAGATGTCGAGCAGTTCCTCGGCGCGCCGCGTGATCGCGGCTTCGTCGCGCTGGAAGGCGCCCAGGCGGATCAGGGAGTGGACGGCGGCGGTCTCGCGGTGGAGGTTGCAGGCGACGCGGACGTTGTCGAAGACCGAGAGCGAGCCGAAGAGGCGGATGTTCTGGAAGGTGCGGGCGATGCCGCGCTCGACGATCTCGTTGACCCGCAGGCCGGCCAGCGGCTGGCCGGCGAAGTGGACCGAGCCGGACGTCGGCTGGTAGACGCCGGTCATGAGGTTGAAGACGGTGGTCTTGCCCGCGCCGTTGGGGCCGATGAGACCGACGAGCTCGCCATCGTTGACGGTGAAGTCGACCGCGTTGACGGCGGTGAGGCCGCCGAACCTGATCGTCGCCTGGTTGAGCTGGAGGAGCGCGGGCATCAGAGCTTGGTTTTGCCGAACTTGAAATTAAAGAGCCCCTGCGGCCGCACGATCATCAGCACGATCAGGAGCAGCGAGTAGATGATCATGCGGTATTCGGCGATCGGGCGCAGGACCTCGGGCAGCAGGGTGAGCAGGATGGCGGCGAGGATGACGCCGATGGTGTTGCCCATGCCGCCGAGGATGACCATGACAACGATCTCGATGCTCTTGGTGAAGTCGAAGCCCGTCGGCGTGATGGTCATCTTGAAGTGGCCGTAGAGGCCGCCCGCCGCGCCGGCGAAGAAGGCGCCGATGACGAAGGCCACGATCTTGTAGCGCGTGGTGTTGAGACCGACGGCCTCGGAGGCCACCTCGTCGTCGTGGGTGGCGAGGAAGCCGCGGCCGTAGGTCGAGTGGACGAGGCTGGTGACGGTGAACACGCTCAGGGCGACGAAGGACATGACCCAGAAGATGGAGGTGTAGGCCGGGATGCCGTTGAGGCCGAGGGCGCCGCCGAGGAACTCGACGTTCTGGAAGATGACCCGGATGATCTCGCCGAAGCCGAGGGTGACGAGGGCGAGGTAGTCGCCCTTGAGGCGCAGCGAGGGGATGCCGACCGCGAGGCCGGCCAGCGCGGCGCCGAGGCCGCCGGCGGTGAGGGCCGCGAGGAACATCAGGCCCTGCTGGAAGGCGGTGCCGCCCTCCTCGCCGAGGAATTTCGGGCCGAGGAAAAGCGAGACGGCGGCGGCGAGGTAGGCGCCGACGGACATGAAGCCCGCGTGGCCGAGGGAGAACTGGCCGGTGTAGCCGTTCACCAGGTTGAGCGAGACGGCGAGGATGATGTTGATCCCGACGCCGATCAGGATGTCGAGGTGGTAGGGATCGATCCGGTCCGAGAAATACGAGACGCCGTAGGCGGCGAGCAGACCGAGGAGGAGATAGAGGTGCGGGCGCGGCATGGCTCAGACCTTCTCGACGGTGGCCTTGCCCAGCAGGCCGGCGGGCCGGAAGAGCAGGATGATGATGAGGATCGCGAAGGCGATGGCGTCCTTGTAGGTCGACCACTGGCTGCCGTTCACGAAGGTCTCGACCGTGCCCAGCAGCAGGCCGCCGAGGGCGGCGCCGGGAATGTTGCCGATGCCGCCAAGGACGGCGGCGACGAAGGCCTTGAGGCCGGGCATGACGCCCATCAGCGGGTCGATCGACGGGTAGTTGAGCGCGTAAAGGATGCCGCCGGCGGCCGCGAGGGCGGAGCCGAGGCCGAAGGTGAAGGAGATGACGATGTCGTTGTTCACGCCGACCAGCTGGGCGGCCTTCGGGTTGAGCGAGACGGCGCGCATGGCGGTGCCGATCTTGGTGCGGTAGACGATGAACTGCAGGCCGACCATGAGCAGGGCGGTGACCACGATGACGACGACCTGGTTGGAGGAGATGACGAGGTGGCCGAGGGTGAAATTGACCGAGGGGAACACCGCCGGGAAGGTGCGCGGGGTGGCGCCGAAGAAGACCTGGCCGGAATACTCGAGCAGCAGGGAGACGCCGATGGCGGTGATCAGGACGTTGAGGGTGGCGGCGCCGCGCAGGGGGCGGTAGGCCAGCCGCTCGATGACCATGCCCAGCACGGCGCAGCCGAGCATGGCGACGATCAGGACGACGAGGCCGCCCCAGACCGTGTTCTCCGGCACGAGCTTGCCCATGTAATAGCCGATGAAGGCGCCGACCATGAACACGTCCGAATGCGCGAAGTTGATGAAGCGCAGGACGCCGTAGACCATCGTGTAGCCGAGCGCGATGAGCGCATAGATGGCCCCGAGGGACAGGCCGTTAAGAAGTTGCTGGAGAAATTCCGACAAAAGGCAGTTGAGAGTTGAGGGCTGAGAGTTGAGGGGCGGAACGGCTCTGTTCCAAGCATTTTAACCACGGATTTCACGGATAAAACGGATGATTAATCCTTTTGCCGGAACCTCAGGGCAGGCGGGTGGATTTGACCACTAAAAGGATTCCGCCAACGGCGGAATCTACGGGGTGTCGCTCCGGCTAATCGCCTTCGCTTTTGGTTTGGGGCCCGCTAATCGCGGGCTTTCCGGCTGCGATCAGCAGCCCCTGTCATTCCCGCGCAGGCGATCAGCCGGAGCCGCGGTCATTAAATTTCGCCTTTGGCGAAATTCATTAGTGGTTAAAATCACTCTCTGCGGTCTTCCGCACTCACGGATTTACGGTTTCGACAAACGCGAACTTGCCGTCCTTCACCGTCAGGATCACGGCCGACTTGGTGGCGTTGCGGTCCTGGTCGATGGTAATGCGGCCGGTCACCCCGGAAAAATCCCTGGTCGTCGCAATCGCGTCGCGCAGCGGGGCGCTGTCGGTGGTGCCGGCGCGCTTCAGGGCGTCGAAGAGCATGGTGGCGGCGTCATAGCCGAGGGCGGCGATGCTGTCGGGGGTCTCGCCGTTCCAGCGGGCGCGGAACTTGGCGATGAAATTAACCATCTCCGGCGCGGTGGACTCGGGCGAGGCGTGGGTGGAGTAATACGTGCCCTCGACGGCCTTGCCGCCGATCTCGATCAGCTGCGGGGCCTCCCAGGCGTCGCCGCCGAAGAGCGGGCCGGTGAAGCCGAGCTGGCGGGCCTGGATGCAGACCAGCGCGCCCTCGGTGTAGTTGCTGGAGTGGAAGATGACGTCGACGTTGGCGTTCTTGATGGCGGTGAGCTGGGCGCGGAAGTCCTTGTCGCCCTCGCTGTGCTTCTGCTCGATGGCGATCACGCCGCCGGCCTCGGCGAACTTCTCGCGGAAGACCTTGGAGATGCCGACGCTGTAGGGGTTGTTGACCGAGGTGAGGATGGCGGCGCGCTGCGCCTTCAGCGTCTCGCGGGCGAACTTCGCCAGCACGGCGCCCTGGAACGGGTCGATGAAGCAGACCCGGAAGATGTAATTGCCCATCTCGGTGACCTTCGGGTTGGTGGACGAGATCGCGATCATCGGGATCCTCGCGTTCTGCAGGATGGGCGCGGCCTCGAGCGAGTTGGTCGAGGGGTTGCCCCCGAGGACGGCGACGACCTTGTCGCGCGAGACGAACTTCTTGGCGATGGTGGCGGACTCGCCGTGCTTGGACTGGTTGTCCTCCGCGATGAGCTCGACCGGCCGGCCGAGCACGCCGCCGGCGGCGTTGGCCTCCTCGAAGGCGAGGATGACGCCCTTGCGGGCGGAGGTGCCGAAGGCGGCCTCCTTGCCGGAGAACGCGCCGTATTCGCCGATCTTGATCGGCTCGGCGGCACCGGCGGCCGTGGCCAGTGCGCAGGTTGCGACTACGGCCAACATCCGCATGCCTGTCATCCTGAGTGAAACGAAGGATCCAGAATGATGGACGCTGGCGGCGATGCTGCTGGATTCTTCACGGCGTTCAGAATGACAAACAAGGGGATTCATGGATCGGTGAGAGCCTTGCGTGTTACGGGGAGACGGTCTTGTGGAAGGTGGCCTTGCCGTTTTTGAGGGCGATGATGGTGGCGGACTTGGAGGCGTTGCGGTCCTTGTCGATGGTCGTCGTGCCGCTGACGCCGGGGAAGTCCTTGGTGGCGGCGAGGGCGTCGCGGAGCTTGGGGCCCTCGGTGCCGCCGGCGCGCTTGATGGCGTCGGCGAGGACGTAGACGGCGTCGTAGCCGAGGGCGGAGAAGGCGCCGGGCAGCTCGCCGTTCCAGCGGGCCTTGTATTTCGCGGTGAAGGCCGCGACGACCGGGTCGGTGTTCTCGGCCGAGAAGTGGGTGGAGTAGTAGCAGCCGTTGAGGGCCTCGCCGCCGATCTTGAGGAGCTGCTCGTCCTCCCAGCCGTCGCCGCCGAAGAACGGCATCGTCAGGCCGAGGTCGCGGGCCTGGCGGACGATGAGGGCGGACTCGGTGTAGTAGCCGGGGACGAAGACGGCGTCGGCGCCGGAGGCCTTGACCGCGGTGAGCTGGGCGCGGAAGTCCTTGTCGCCCTCGGAGAAGTTCTTCTCGGTGGCGATCTCGCCGCCGGCGGGGACGAAGGTCTCCTTGAAGAACTTGGCGAGGCCGAGGCTGTAGGCGTTGGACACGCTGGAGAGGATGGCGACGCGCCTGGCCTTCAGGTCCTCCTTGGCGAACTTGGCCATCACGGTGCCCTGGAACGGGTCGATGAAGCACACGCGGAAGATGTAGTTGCCGGTCTGGGTGACCTTCGGGTTGGTGGCGGCGGGGGCGACCATCGGGATCTTCGCCTGCTGGGCGATGGGCGCGGCCTCGAGCGAGCGGCCGGAGGAGACCTCGCCGATGAGGGCGACGACCTTGTCGCGGGAGATGAGCTTCTTCACGACCGTGGCGGACTCGCCGGGCTTGGTCTGGTTGTCCTCGTGGATGAGCTCCAGCTGGCGGCCGAGCACGCCGCCGGCGGCGTTGATCTCCTCGATGGCGAGGATGACGCCCTGGTGGGAGGTCTGGCCGAAGCCGGCTTCCTTGCCGGTGAGGGAGGCGTATTCGCCGATCTTGATGGGGTCGGCGGCATGGGCCGCGGCGGCGGCAACGAGGGCGAGGAGGAGGGCGGGGGTTTTCATAAGGGGAAGGTGGTTCAGGGATGGACGTCCTGGACGAAGGCGTAGCGGCCGTTCTTCACGGTAAGGACGACGGCGGACTTGGTCGGGTTGCGCTGGGCGTCGAAGGTGATGCGGCCGGTGGCACCGGCGAAGTCCTTGGTCGCGGCGAGGGCGTCGCGGAGCCTGGGGCCGTCGGTGGTGCCGGCCCGCCTGAGCGCGTCGACCAGGACCATGGCGGAATCATAGCCGAGGGCGGAGAGGGCGTTGGAGTCGATGCCCCAGCGCTGCTTGAAGCGGTCGTTGAACGAGACGACGGCGGCCGACTGGTTGTCCACGGAGTAGTGGGTGGAGAAATAGGTGCCCTCGACGGCGGCGCCGCCGATCTGGATGAGCTCGGGGGATTCCCAGCCGTCGACGCCGAACATCGGCACGGTGAGCCCGAGTTCGCGGGCCTGCTTGCAGATCAGCGCGGCCTCCGCGTAGTAGCCCGGCACGAATATTCCGTCGGCGCCGGCGGACCTGATGGCGGTGAGCTGGGCGCGGAAATCCTTGTCGCCTTCGCCGTAGCGCTGCTCGACGGCGATTGTGCCGCCCGCCGCGGTGAAGCCCTCCTTGAAATACCTGGCCAGGCCGACGGCCTGGGCGGAGGAGACGGAGGAGAGGATGGCGACCTGCTTGAGCTTGAGCGAGTCCCGGGCGAACTTGGCCATCACGGTGCCCTGGAAGTCGTCGATGAAGCAGACGCGGAAGATGTAGTTGCCCTTGGCGGTGACGGCGACGTTGGTCGCGCCCGGCGAGATCAGGGGGATCTTCGCCTGCTGGGCGATGGGGGCGGCCTCAAGGGTGCGGCCGGAGACGATCTCGCCGAGGACGGCGACGACCTTGTCGCGGGAGATGAGCTTCTTGACGACCGTGGCGGACTCGCCGGCCTTGGACTGGTTGTCCTCGGTGATGAGCTCGAGCTGGCGCCCGAGGACGCCGCCGGCGGCGTTGACCTCCTCGATGGCGAGGAGGGTGCCCTTGTGGGCGTTCTGGCCGAAGACGGCCTCCTTGCCGGTGAGCGAGGCGAACTCGCCGATCTTGATGGTTTCCTGGGCGGCGAGGGTGGCGGCCAGCAGGCCGGCGCCGAGGACGGACCGGAGCACCTGGGACAAGGGACGGGTGGGCATAGGGGGGAGGCTGGAAAGTGAGAAGAAGCCGGCCGGGGCTTTCAACCCGCAACTGCGGTAATATAAGAGGGGCGGGAGCAGGAGTTGTTCCGGGGACGGTGGTGGAACCCGGCCTCCGGACGGGTTTTCAGGACGCACGTTGCACAAACCCGTCCAGAGGCCGGGTTCCACCTACGGACGATTGAGCTTTGCCACCGACCGGCCGGTTGGTTGTCTCACCGGGACCGGATGAACCTCCTCGACCGCTACCTCCTCGGCGAATGGCTGAAAATGCTCGGGCTCCTGCTCGCGGCGACGATGGGCCTGCTCCTCATGGCGGCGCTCTACGACAACTTCCGCGACCTCATCCAGGCCGAGGCCAACGCGGGGGACATGCTGCTGTATTACTCCACGCTGATGCCCAGCTATTTCAACGTGGTGCTGCCGCTCTCCATGCTGCTCTCGCTGCTCTTCGTGCTGAGCAAGCTGCACCGCAACAACGAGCTCACGGCGGTGCGCGCCGCCGGCCTGAACATCTTCGCCACCACCCGCTCGCTCTGGCTGGCCGGCGTGGTGCTCTGCGGCGTGTCGCTCCTCCTCAACGCCCGCGTGGTGCCGTGGTCGGTCGAGACCTCGCGCAGCCTGCTCGAGAGCTTCGAGTTCCGCGCCGAGGCCAAGGTCATGCCCGGCGGCACGCTCGGCGTGGTGTCGGGCGTGACCTTCGACAACCAGCGGGACAACCGCATGTGGTTCATCAACCGCTACAGCCGTTTCTCCGGGACGGCCTACGGCGTCACCGTGTCGGAGCTCGACCATGGCCGCCGGGAAAAAACCCGCATCATGGCGCGCGAGGGACGGTTCGACCCGCTGCGCGGAGGCTGGACGTTCACCGGCGGCCGCGAGATGACCTTTGATCCCGAGCAGGGCGAGCTGGTGCGCACGGTGACGTTCGCCACGAAGACCGTGGCGCACTTCAACGAGGACCCGACGCTGATGCTGCTCATCGACCGCAAGCCCGGCGACCTGTCGTTCAACGAGCTCCGGCGCATCACCGAGTATTTCTCCAGCGACAACAACCCCAAGCTGGTCCGCTACGAGGTGCGCTACTACAGCCTGCTGTTCGAGACGATCGGACCGCTCATCATCATCGCCATCTCCATCCCCTTTGCCGTGTCCGGCATGCGGGTGAGCCCGGCGGTCGGGGTCTCGAAGTCGATCGGCCTGTTCTTCCTCTATTATGTCCTGACCAACCTCGCGACGGTGCTTGGCGGCCGCGGTTATCTCGAGCCGGTCTGGGCGGCGCTGATGCCGAACCTGGCGATGGTCGGCCTCGCGGCCTATTTCTTCGGGCGGATGCGGTAGGTTTACTACGGCCTAAGATATTACAGCCGCGCGGCGCCTAAGGCAGGAACGGCGGCGGCCAGCGGAGGAATTCAAGTTTTGCGATGCGGTCCCAGTTGGAAAACAGGATGATGCCCCAGACCACGACGCAGTTGATGTAGGCGAGGAAGACGGCGGCGCTGCCCATGTCCTTCGCGCGCTTGGCGAACGGGCGTTTCTCCAGCGAGATATCGTCGATCGTCCACTCGATGGCGGAGTTCAGCAGCTCGGCGATCACGATCAGGAAGAGCACGGCGATCATCAGCGCGGTCGACACGGCGTTGACCGGCAGGATGATGGCGAACGGCGTCAGGATGAGGACGAAGATCAGGTCCTCGCGGAACGACGGCTCGTGCCGCACCGCCGCCCAGAATCCCTCCACGGCATATTGGACCGACGCGAAGAAATTCCGGAAGTCGCGCTGCTTGTTCTCGGGCGGAGGGATGGGCTCGCTCACGCCGGGAGTGTCGCGACATCCCATACGGCCGACAAATCTATTTGTTGGCCGGTATCGGCGCCTTTTGGGAGGGTCGGCCTCCCGGCCGACCGCGCGGTCGGTCAGGAGACCGACCCTCCATCAGGCTCACGCGCTCAGCCGCCGGAAGCCGGACGGCTCGGCGAAGCCGAGCGAGCGGCAGGCCTGCACCACGGTCTCGTCGTGGCAGCCGATGAACTCGAGCAGGCGGCACACGAAGCGGCGGCGGGTGGCGTCGTCGATCGTCATGACGGCCCAGAACTGGGTGCCATCGATCTGGCGGGCGTGGTTGCGGGCGCGGACCTCGTTGATCTCGTCGCGGTTGAACATCAGGTAATGCAGCCCGCTTTCCTGGTGGGAGATGAAGTCCGCGAAATCCGTGGCGTAGTTCGTCGCGCACCACGCGAGCAGCGCGAGGTAGCGCTCGGTCGGGTCGGCCGCGGCGGGGAATTCCGGGCCGAGGAGATAGAACAGCAGGTGGTCGCCGCCGAGCGGCGGGCGGCCGTCGCCGACCATCGCGGCGATGACCTCGGCGGGGGACAGGTTCTTGGCCACCGCGAGCCGTTGCAGGGCCGCGTAAGTCTCATCGTTCAGCTCGACGAGCTTTTTCATGGCACCAACCTATTCCCCGGCCGTCCCGGTGCAACCCAGGATCGGTGAACTCCCCGAAGTTCGGGACGAAAATGCCGCGGCCTGCGGTCATCCCCCTTTTCCCGGAAGCGGGATTTCAGGCGGGTTGCTTGATTTCAGTGCAGGTTGCCCGCTCGCGGGCAACGTGGCGCGCGAGCACGCCACCTACAAGGAGGGGGCGGTCGGCGGGCATAGACCGCCGCTACAGGGTTGCCCTGATTGGGTCGCTCACAAATCTCAGGCCCTATGGCCACGGCATTGATTGCAGGTGCGAGCGGACTGGTGGGCCGGGAGTTGCTGACGCAGCTCCTCGCCGCGGCGGAGTATGATCGCGTGATCGCGCTCGGCCGCCGGCCCCTGGATCTGACGCATCCGAAGCTGGTGCAGGTGACCGCGGATTTCGCGGCGCTGGAGAAGGTGACCGCCGATCTGCGTTGTGATGATGCCTTCTGCTGCCTCGGCACCACGATCAAGGCCGCCGGCTCGCGCGAGGCCTTCCGGGCCGTGGACCATGCGGCGGTGCTGGCCCTGGCCTGGGCGGCCCGGCGCAATGGCGCCCGGCGTTTCTTCCTCGTGTCGTCGCTCGGGGCGGACGCCGGATCACGCGTCTTCTACACCCGGGTGAAGGGCGAGACGGAGGAGGCGCTGCAGGTGCTGGGTTTCGAGACCCTGGCCATTTTCCAGCCCAGCCTGCTGCTGGGCCGGCGTGCGCAGTCGCGGGCGGGCGAAAAGTGCATGAGCGCCGTGCTCTGGCTGGCCGAGCCCCTGCTGTTCGGGCGGCTGCGCAAATACCGGCCCATCGAGGCCGGGGTGGTGGCCCGCGCCATGCTGCGCTGCTCGTTCGGCCGGCCTGGCCAGGGGCTGCTGGTGTTCCCGTCCGACGAGATTCAGGACCTGGGCGGATTCGGCGCCTGATCGGCCGGGGCCGGCAGGGCCTTGAGCGGAAAACTCTTTCGCTCGGTGCGGCTGTCGAGCCGCAGGACGAGCGTGGCCGTCACCTCGCTGAAAGCCCCGGCGAGCTGCGAGGTCATCGGCTCGGTCTCGAGCGACTGGCCGGGCTCCACGGTCAGTTTTTCCGGGCGGACGACAAAATTCCCCAGCGGCGAAAGAAAATCGGCAATCTGGAGTTCAACCGTTGCGGTCCCGCGGTTCGTGAAGCGCAGGTGGATCATCACGGGGCGTCCGCCGCCCATCATCGGGCGCGGGCCGGCGGCGGGAGCACCGCCGAAATCCCGCGCCGGCCGGCCGCCCTCGCCGAACGGCACGCCGCCGGCGATGTTGCCGCCAAACCCACCCGAGCCGCCCGCGACGCTCATCCGGCCGCTGCCCCCGCCGCGCCGCCGGCGACCTTCACCTCCGCCGGGACCGCTCCCGTCGGAGGCGGGGTCCGGCATGCCGTCGGTGCCGACATGGATCTCGGCCAGGATGGCGCCGTCGAAAAAGATGTCCTGTCCGGCCATCGGCGCCGGTGGTTTGGCGCGTGCACCGGCCGGCCCCCCGCGGCGGGCCGGGCCGGGGTCGCTGCTGCAGCCGGCGACCAGCACCAGGAGAATCATCGCCACCGGCACCAAGCCGGCGCGCCGAGTGTGCTGGGATCGGAGGTGGAACCCGGCCTTCATCCTTCGCCAAAGGCTACGGATGACAGGCCGGACGCGTCCGGCTGTGCCCGCCGTAGCCTTGGCGAAGGCGGGAGGCCGCGTTCCACCTGCAAGCGTGCGTGTCATGGGCGGAGTCTGACGCCGGCCGGCGGAAAAGGTTGCCGGAAATCCGATCGGTTGAGGGTAGGGCGAATCCTCCGGATGAGCCGTTCGTAGCTGCGGCTCGTCGGGACGACTCGCCCTACCTCGGCAAAGCAGCTCAGCTCCAGTTGTAATTAAAGCTGACGCTGATCCGCTCGGCGGTCATCCGGTTGGCGGCGACCTCGTGGCGGAGCCAGCTCTCGAAGAGGATGACATGGCCGGCCTTGGCGGGGTAGGTGATGTGCGGCCGGTTGGCGGGCCTGGCGGAGGCGGTCTTGGGCGGCGCGGCCATGAACTTGCTCAGGCGCGGATCCTCGAACTTCAGGCCCGGGCAGCCGGGGGGCGTGGCCACGTAGTAGGTGCCGCTGATAAAGGAGAGCGGGTGCAGGTGCAGGCTGTGCGCGGCGTGCTCGGGCATGATGTTCACCCAAAAGTCCGTCATCGCGACCGTCCGGCCGCGCAGGTCCATGTCGAGCGCGGCGGCGAATTTCCGCACGTGCGCCGTGAGCTTCCGCTCCAGCCCGGCGAAGGTGGACGAGAACTTGTGCAGCTGGTTGAGCGAGGCGTAGGAGGTGTAGCCGCCCGGGTAGTTCTTCGCCGACCAGCGGCGGCCGGCGGTGTCGTAATCGCGGAGGTTGCGACATTCGTCGGCGAGCCCGGCGTTGAAGCGCTCCAGGCCGGCGCCGAGCAGCGGTTCGTGATAAATCAGGGTGGGGAACCAGGCGCGGGTTGGCATGTGGGGTAACCAACTGACTGTCCGGCGAAAGCGCAACCCGGAAGCCGCCGTCCGGCTTTTGGATTGTAAGCGCCCCGGCCCCTTGCTTGAACCTCCGACCCATCATGAAACACACCATCATCAAGCACCTCCTGTGCCTCGCTTTCGCCCTCGGGCTGGCCCTCGCCGCCCGCGCCGACCGCATCGAGCTGACCGACGGCTCAGTCGTCCTCGGCAAGCTCGTGTCCGCCGAGGCAGGCAAGTTCAAGGTCGAGACCGGCTTCGCCGGCACGATCGAGATCGCCCAGGACAAGATCAAGGCCTTCACGACCGACGAGGCCGTGAACGTCCAGCTGGCCGCCGGCAGCACGGTGCTCGGGCAGGTGCAGGCCGCCGAGGCTGGTATCGCGGTGGTCGCCAAGGACGGCCAGTTGTCCGCCGCCACCGGCAAGGTGGCCGCCGTCTGGCGCACGGGCGCCGACAGCCCCGAGACCCGCAAGCTCAAGGAGCAGGCCGCCAAGGCCGAGCGCAAGTGGGCCTACGAGGCCTCGGCCGCCATCAACGGCCGCACCGGCGGCAGCGAGAAATTCGCCGGCGCCATCGGCCTCAAGGCCACGCTCGAGAGCGCGCAGGACAAGCTCATCTTCACCCTCCTGGCCGAGAAGGCCGAGGACAACGGCGTCGAGACCGCCAACCGCCAGTTCGCCGGCGCCGACTACTCCTCCTTCTTCTCCGCGAACAACGTCTGGTATGCCCGCACCTCGATCGAGAAGGACACGATCAAGGCCCTCGACCTCCGCTCGTCGACCGCCTTCGGTATCGGTCGCAAGCTCATCAAGAAGGACCTGCAGGACCTCGAGCTGCGCGCCGGTATGAGCTACATCTACGAGACCTACGCCAACGGCACGAAGTTCGACTCGCCCGGTCTCGATGTCGCCTTCATCCACGCCTACACCTTCAAGACGGGCAAGATGAACAACGTCCTGACCTACACGCCGACCTTCAAGGATTTCAACAACTACCGCCTGCACCACGAGACGACCTACGAGCTGCCGCTCACGGCCTCGCTGTGGAAGCTGAAGACCGGCATCAGCAACGACTACACCAGCATCCCGCAGCCCGGCATCGACCGGCTCGACACGCTCTATTTCACCAGCCTGATCCTGAACTGGAAGTAAGCCCGCCTTCGCGCTGGCGGGCTACGGCGCGGCCAGCCGCCATTCCCAAGCGGGGTCCTCACCGGCCCCGCTTTTTATTTGGCCTGGTCGCGGCGCTTCAGTGCGCCCGAGAGCGCCAGGGCCGGGCCCCACCAGCCGCGTCGCCGCATGGCCTCGGCCCAACGCGCGGGGCGCAGGAGCGAGACCAGCGCGATCAGCACGCAGCCGACGGCGAAGAACCGCAGCACCAGCCACGCGACCGTCTCCCACGGCCGGCCGCTGCCCAGCAGGATGCCCGCGACCACCAGCAGCGGCAGCCAGAACTGCCAGCGGCCGAACTCGCGCAGGCGCTGCACCCAGGCGGGCCGTTCCGCCCCGGCGCCCGCGGGGGCGGAGCTCCGGGTCGTTTCCTGGTCGATGATGCGTTGCAGCGCGGCCGGCGGCCGGCGCAGATACCAGGCGGTCACGGCGATGCCTCCCGCCACGAGGGCGTGCAGCACCGCCCATGCGCCGACCAGCCAGGGCAGGCCCGGCGCGGTGATGTGCCAGCGGTCGGCCAGCCAGAGCACCACGGTGTCGTAGGCGCGGACGAGCTCGTCGCCCAGCAGCAGGTATTGCAGGAAAAATCCCTGCAGCGCGGCCCACGCGCCCACCAGCGCGCCGCCCAGGCCGATCGCGAGGAAGTTCCAGCCGAGCGCCTGCACGGTCCCGCCGAACAGCAGGCCCTGCATGATGATGGCGATCATCGGCCGCACGCGGTTGCCCGCGGGGGAGAGCGCCTTCAGGCCGCCGGAGATGAACGGCACCCACACCACGCGGCCCGGCTGGCCCAGCCCGGTGCCGGCGAACACCATCATCGCCGCCTGCAGCGACGACATCGCCAGCCCGCGCAGCGGGATCTTGGCCACATGGAGCGCCGCCCCGACGGTCATCTCGAGGCCGCCGGCGGCCCCGCCGAAGAGGCCGATGCGGGTCCATTCGCCGAAATCCTCGCAGATCCGCTGCAGCCGGGCGAGCGCGGCGGGTTCCTGCGCCACGATGCGCACGTCAAATTTCCGCCCGAGCAGCCCCTCGATGGTCTCGACCAGGTCGTCGCGCACGGTGATGACCACAACATGGGGCGAGGTCGCGACGAGCAGGGGCCAGACGGGCATCAGGCCGAGGCCGCGGAGCTCGAACTTGCCGAACTCATCGAGCAGCAACAGCGGCGGGGGCGGGAGGTTGCACAGGCGCTCGGCCCAGGCCTGGACCTTCTTGGCCGTGCCGGGTTCGAAGAAATACGGCGGGTTCAGCGCCTCGTCGCGCATCGCCCACGGCAGCTCGAAGTCGCTGCCGATGATGCGCAGCCAGTATTCGTTCGCGCCCTGATGGGGCGAGGCCCGGTTGCCGGCGATCGACAGCACGCCCTCGACCCGCTGGCCGCGGGCCAGCTGGGCCGCCGCCAGCTCCGCCATGACGCGGGTCTTGCTGGTGCCGGGGCCGCCAGTCACGGCGATCAACAGGCTGGGAGGAGGCAGGGTGGGGGCCGGATTCGGCATGAGGGGTGACGCCGGCAGCAAAGCGCCCCGGATGCGTCTGGCAAGCGCCGCGTGTGTCAGAACCAGATCGCACCCGCGCCCGCGGCCGCGATGACCACGGCCCAGGTGGGGACTTTTCCGGACAACAATGCGATGAAACCACCCACGACCGCGACGAGCGTGCCCGCGTCAACGATGCCCGCGGTGCCCACCGGTTGGCAGAGGGCGGCGAGCAACACGCCGACCACGGTGGCGTTGGCGCCGCGCAGTGCCGCCTGCGCGGCCGGCTGGTGGCGCAGCGCCGACCAGAACGGCAGCGCGCCCGCGACCAGCAGCAGGGCCGGCAGGAAGATCGCGAGCAGCGCCCAAGCGCCACCGGGCACGCCGCCCGGGCCATGCTGCATCACCGCGCCGAGGTAGGCGCTGAGCGTGAACAGCGGACCGGGCAGGGCCTGCGCGGCCCCATAGCCGGCCAGGAACTGGTCCGGTGTCAGCCAGCCCGGCGCCACCACCTCGCGCTCGAGCAGCGGCAGCACCACATGCCCGCCGCCGAACACCAGCGCTCCGGCCCGGTAGAAACGGTCGAAGACGTCGAGCCACGGATTGGCCAAGGTGCTTGATGCCACCGGCAACGCCAGCAAGAGGGCGAAAAACAATCCGAGGCAAATCGCGGAAACGCGGAAGGACGGTGACGCGGAACCGGACTCTGCATTTTTCCGCTCCTCCGTGTTTCCGCGATGGATTTGGGTCTCCGGCAGGAACATCCATCCGATCAATGCTCCCGCCGCGATTATCGCGATCTGGCTCCAGACCCAAGGCAGCCCCAGCACCAGCCCGGCGGCCACCAGCGCCAGAGCGCGCCGCGGCCAGTCGGGACACAGGTTCCGGCCCATCATCCACACCGCCTGGGCCACGACCGCGACCGCCGCGACCTTCAGGCCCTTCAGCCAGCCCGCGGAGCCGAGGTCGCCGACCGAGGCCACGCCCAGCGCGAATCCGATCATCAGCAGCGCCGACGGCAGGGTGAAGCCGAGCCAAGCGGCGAGCCCGCCGGCCAGCCCGCGCTGCAGGTAACCGATGCCGAAGCCGGTCTGGCTGCTCGCGGGCCCGGGCAGGAACTGGCACAACGCCACGAGGTCGGCGTAATGCGCCTCGTCGAGCCACCGGCGCTTCACCACGTATTCCTCGCGGAAGAACGCCAGGTGGGCGACGGGCCCGCCAAAAGACGTGCAGCCCAGCCGCAGCGCGACGAGGAAAATTTCAGACAGCGACGGGCGCGGCGGCATCGGGCGGAATCAAGCAGCCGGACTTCCCCGGTGCACGCATTTCTTTGTGACGTTATCCCAGCCGTGTGGTTTGAGTTGATGTCAACTATTGGTTGACATCAACGCCCGGGTCGGCGCGCGTCTTGTTTTGTGACAATCCGCGCAGGGTGTGGATCACTTCACGTCAACCACGAGGGTCAGGACGCGCGTGGGCTCGCCGTCCTGGGTGCAGGTGAGCAACACCTGCCGGCCGCCGAGCAGGACCATCCGGGGAAAGCCGCTCATGCGCGAGGTGCTGCTGGGGATGACCAGCTGCGGTTCCGACAACCTGCCTTCGAGGGTCAGTGTGCGAAGATAGATGCCGCCTTGTTTTCCCGTTTCACCACCGGTCATTTCCAGCCAGCTCACGACCAGTGTGCCGTCGGCGAGCATTACACTGTCCACCCGGCCCTGCGGCCGGCCTAGGTCCATGCGCACCACCGGACCGAAGGAATCGCCGGCGTTGTCCGACACCCGGGCCAGCACCCGGGCCTGATTGTCCGGGGCCGTGAACCAGACGGCACCGACCAGATCGCCGCACTCGGCCAGTTGCGGGCCGTTGACCGGACAGCCGGCGATCTTCCAGCCGTCGGCGTGCAATGGTCCGAGCCGCCTCCAGCCTTGGCCGTCAAAGCGGGCGAGCTGCATGTCGCGGATCTCATCCTTGGTGCGGCCGCGGTAGGCGAGGAGGGCGCCGCCGTCGGTCGCGGGCACGAAGGAGAGCTGGCAGCAGTCGCACACCGAGCCGTCCACGAGGGTATCGGGTCCCGGCCCCGGCCGGCCGTCGAGCACGCGGGCGTAAAGCGCCATGCGGCCGTGGTTCCGGCCGTCAAGCCACGCGGCGAGCATCCGGCCGTCGCTCAGCGGTTGCAGGGCGACAAACTCGACCGCCAGGGCCTCGTCGCTGACGGGCAGGTCGGGGCTCCAGGTGATGCCGCCGTCGGCCGAGCTGCGGTAGATGGCGCGATACCCCGGACCGTGGTGGCCGTCGCCGGCGGCCGCATGATGCGCGGGATTGTTGATGAACCACACGGCGGTCAGGCGGCCGTCGTGGCCGACGGCCAGCTGCGGGAAATCCGCCCAGTTGGCCATCAGGTCGGCGCCCTGCGCGACGGTGCGCGGGGCGGACCAGCCCCGGTTTTTCACGTCGTAGCGGCTGACCTTCATCGCCCAGGCCTCGCTCCCGGCGGGCTCCAGCCAAGACAGCCACGGCGTGCCGTCCGGGCCGAGCACGAGGGACGAGCCCATCGCCCCCGGCGCGGCCGGCGCCGACAGGTCGGTCGCCGGTGCGGCCGCGCGCAGGCCCGCGATCGCAAACAAGCCGAGCGCGGCAACGAGGCAGAGGCGGGGGAACGGCTGATTATTCATCACGCAGCGATGACGCGCCGAAGCGACGGCGCGTGCAAATCTTTTCCCGGGCAACGGCCTCGCGGAATTATTTTCGGATGGCGGAAGAAAAAACTTTGAAACAACCGCCAAGTAGTTACGTCGAAGCTGCATGAGCGGAGAGAAACCAAGAAATTTCATGGGCCTGCTCGTCCTGGGTCTTATGCTCATCGGGACGGGCGGCCGCGCGACTGAACCCGAGCCGGCGGCGCGCGACGTGCTGGTTTACCGCGACGGTGACCGGGTGCAGGGCCGGCTGGTGGAAAAGGCGGAAAACATCCTGGTGTTCCAATCCGACCGTTTCGGGCTGCTGCGTGTGCCGCAGGAGTCGGCCGTCGTGATCAAGGGCGAAAAACCGCCGGGGACGGCCACCGCCGGCACCCCCCCGCTGGTGCCCGTCACCGCGGATCTCCCGGGCAAGCCGGAGAAGCCGAAGGCGGCCCAGGCCGCGAACGATGACTGGTTTTACCCCGCAGTCCTGGCGTCCCGCCTGCGCAATTTTTTCGGACCCTGGCGCGGCCGGGTCGCCTTCTCCACCGAGGTGGTCACGGACACCTCGGACCGCAGCACGGTCTCGCTCGAGGGCCGGTTGAGCCGCAAATGGGCGTCCGACGAGGTGCAGCTGAACGGCCGCTATGACTACAGCGAGACCAACGCGCTCACGACGACCGACATGCTGAAGGCGGACGCCCTCTGGCGGCACAGTTTCAGCAAAAAGCGAAACAGCTTCGTGCAATACCGGCCCACGCTGGAATGGAACCGCGCCAGCCGCAAAGCGGGGCTGGCCGCCGACTATCTCCTGCTGCAGCAGGAGATCGGCTACGGCATCAGCCTGCTCACGCGCCCGGAACGCAAGCTGCGCGTGGGCGTGTCCGAGAACTTGTTTGATGTCTGGACCACCTCGCCGCCCACCGCGCACACCTCGCGCACCGTGGAATCCGCCTTTATCGAGACGGAGTGGCGGCTGCCGTGGGGCCTGTTGCTGAGCGACCGCGGCGTCTACTATTATTCCTTCGTGTCCCGGAACGACGGCTGGGAAAACCGCATCGAGCTGACGAAGAAGTTCACCGAGACGCTGAGTGCCGCGATCCGGCACGAGACCCGGCAGGGCAGCCCTGATGGCACCGCGCAGGACTACACGCGCCTGCGCCTGCTGCTCGGCTTGGATTTCTAAGGGCCGGCTCAACCGCCCGGAATCGGCGGCGGGGCCGGCGGCGGCACCGCCTCCAGCCGCTTTTTGACTTCGTCGGCGATGCGCCGGGCGATGGTGGCGGCGTCATGCGTCGCGGTCTCAAAGGTTTCCTTCCAGACCAGTTCGCCCTTGGCCGCCTCGAACAGGCGCGCGGTGAAGACGGTCGCCAGTCCCGGCACGGGCGCACCCACGTGGCCGGTGAGCACGAAGCGGCTCTTCATCCGGAGGCCGCGGCCGATGATCTCGGACTCAGGGGCGTCGGGCTTGAGCGGCAGCGGGCTGACGCCCCACAAGGGTTTGTCCTCCTGCTTGAGGAGTTCGCAAATATCATCGAAGACGCCGTCGGCCAGCGTTTCGCCCGCGTCGCCGTCGCCGCTGAACGGGATCAGGGTGACCGGCCGGCCGGACTGGATGGCATCGGCGGCCGCGCCCACGAGCGACTCGATCGCCGCGGCGGCCTTGTCCTTGCCCTCGGGGGCGCGGGCGGCGTCGCCGAGGGATTTTTTCACCTGGTCGGTGACCTCCGACTTGCTCCGGCGGGGCGGGCCGTCCGACTGGCTGACCCGGAAAACCCAGGAGATCAGGTTGAAGATGATGAAGACCGCGGCGACGACGCGGAGCCAGCGCGGCAGGTGGCACCAGAGCGAATGCAGCAGGTGGCCGAACCAGGTGACGAGGTCGTAAAGAAAGCGGCCCTTGTTGCCGTGCTCGGGGTAGGCGGGGAATTTCGGGAAGGGCGGAGGCTCGGTGTGCTTGCCCGGTTTGCCGGTCTTGCCCGCGGGAGCGGCGGCGGCCGGCGGGCCGGCGTCCAACGCCATGGCTTCGCCCCGCACGAGCCGGCCGGCGAGTTCCCGCAGGGCCGGGGTCGGTTCGCCGCCGGGGACGCGCAGCCACTGCACGGTGAAGAATTTCTCCGGCACGCGGGCGCCGGCATCGCGTGTGTCGTCGATCACAACCGGCACGAGGAACATCACGTCGTCGGCGAGATCGAGGGTGCGCTCGACCGCGAGGCGCCATTCGCGGCGGAAGTAGCCCTCGCGCCGGACCTCGGTCGTGGCCGAGATGATGGGCATGAAGTAGGTGCAGGTGCGGATCTGGTTGCGGATCTTGGCGTCCCAGGCCTCGCCGCCGGCGAGCTCCTCCTCGTCGAGCCAGACGTCGAGCCCGGCCTCCGCCAGGCAGTCGCGCAACAACCGGGCCGCAGCCCGGTCGGCGGACGCGTAGCTGAGGAAAACCGACGGAAGCGGCGGCGTGGGATCTGGGGCATCGCCCGGCATGGTGGCGGAAACCTCGCCGAGCCCCCGGGGCGGGTCAAGGCAATGAGGGTCCCGCGGGCCGGGTCAGGCCGGGTTCGGCCGCGGCAGGAGGCGCCACAGGCGGGCACCAAACAGGTTGACCAGCAGTCCGCCCATCACGAGTCCGGCTGCGACCAACTTCCACGCGGGCAGGGCCTCGCCGAGGATCAGCGCCGAGCTGAGCATGCCGACGACCGGCACGAGCAGGGCGAACGGGGTGATGGCCGACGCCGCGTGGCGGGCCAGCAACCAGCTCCACAACGAATAGCCGACATGGGTCGAGGCGTAGACGATGAACGCGAGGGCCAGTCCCGCCGGCAGGCCGACATGGGCGAGGCGGTGGGCGATGACCGCCGGGCCCTCGATCACCAGGGAGGCGAGCCCCATCGGCAGCGGCACCACGAGGCTGCCCCAGACCACGAGCGCCAGCGGGTTCACCTTGCCGAGGCCACGGGACATGAAGTTGCCGTAGGCCCAGGAGCAGGCGGCCAGCAAGATGCAGCCCAGGCCGGCCAGCGACACCTCACCGCCGGAATGCATCGCGACCACCGCGAAACCGGCCAGCGCGATGAGCGAGCCGGCGATCTGCAGGAAGCTGATCCGCTCGCGCAGGAAGACGGCCGAGAGGGCCAGCGTCACGAACACCTGGAGCTGGAGCATGACCGAGGCGAGGCCGGCGGACACGCCGAGCTTCATCCCGAAGAACATGAAGCTGAACTGCAGCCCGAACATCGTGAGACCGTAGAGGAACAGCTGCCGCCACGCGATCGCCGGCCGCGGCAGGAAAAATACCAGCGGCAGCGCCACGAAAAGGAAGCGCAGCGTGCACAGCAGCAGCGGCGGCAGGTCGCGCAGCGCCAGCTTGATGGCCACGAAGTTGCTCCCCCAGATGGTGACGGTCAGGAGGGCGAGCAGTAGGTGGCGGATGGGCAGGGCGGCCGGCATGGCAACAGCGTCCGCCGACGGTGGCACCTCGCAATGGATTTCTGTGCCTGCGGCATACGGCTTCCGGCTAATGTGACCGGCACAGGACCGGCACAGTGGGGGCACGAAGCGGCAATCAGTCTTTTATCGGTCGGGCTTTACGCCCGACGTAGATGGGGGGCGGGACCATCAGTCCCGCGGGTTGCCGGCTACGCCGCCCATGCCTCGCGGGGCTGATGGCCCCGCCTCCAAAAAAGCATCAGGCGGTCTTGAAGACGTAGACGACACCCTTCTCGGTGCCGACGGCGAGGAGCGAGTCGTCGGCGGACCAGGCGAACTTCGTCGCGGCGGACGGCATCTTCACCTCGGCGACCATCGGGTTCTTGCGCGTCGGGCCCCAGAGCGTGAACACGCCGCCCGCATCGCCGGTGGCAAGCAGGCCGTGCCCGTTCTGGAACGCCACGGCGGTGGTGCGGCCGGTCTGCGGCAGCTGCAGCGGTTCGCGGCCCTCGGGACCGGCGCCGGCGCAGTCCCACACGCAGACGTCCTTGCCGCCGCCGGTGGCCAGCCACTTCGAGTCGTGGCTGAAGGAGAGTTCTTTCAGGCGCGTTTCGTAGCCGCTCATGTGCAATTCAAGATCCTCGGCCGGCGCCCAGAGGTGCACGGCGTTGTCGTGGCACCCGGCGACCAGCCAGCGCCCGTCGGGCGACCAGGTCAGCGCGTAGATCGCGTTGCCGTAGGGAAACTCCTTTTGCAGGCCGAACGTCGTGGTATCCCACACCGTCACATGACCAAAACAAGCGGCAGCGAGTAAGGTTGAAGGTTGCGAATTGAGCGTCGAGGCACGAATGGCCAGAGCGGAAATGGTCTTGGGGGCGTCAGGAAATGTATGCGCTGGCACTCCATCAGGGCTGATGGCCATCAATTTCCTGCCGGCGGCAGCAAACAATGGCGCGGAACTATGCAATGGCGACCAAGCGAGATGCTCCACCCAGGCATTGCCCAGCTTTACCTCCGCAGTTTGCTGGCCAAAGTTTGTCTGCCAGAAACGCACGCAGCCATCCTGGCCGCCGGTGGCGAGCAGGCCATCCGGACCCCACGCCAGCGCATTCGCGCCGTTCGCATGGCCGGCCAGCGCGTGCTTCACCGCGCCGGTCGCTGCGTCGTAAAGGGTGATGCCACCGGCGGCGGACGCGACGGCCAGCAGCGTGCCATCCGGCGACCAGGCGAGGTCGATGGCGTAGTCGTCGAGGGTGGCCGCCCAGTGCTTACTGAATTGCATGATTGCGGAATGCGGATTGGGGATTGATGAGACAAAGCGGAACCTGAGTTCGCTTTACGGGCAAGCCCGCTTCGGCCAATCCGAAATCCACAATCATCAATCTGCAATCAGCCTGCCGCCAGGCAGGCCTTGAAGCCTTCGGTGAGCGCGGCACGGTCGAGGTGCTTGCCGATGAAGACGAGGGTGTTCGTGCGGTTCTCGCCGTCCTTCCACTCGCGGTCGAACTTGGCGTCGAAGAGCATGTGCACGCCCTGGAAGACGAGGCGCTTCTTGGTGCCCTTGACGACGAGCACGCCCTTCATGCGGAAAATGTCGCCACCCTTCGTCTCGAGGAGCTTGGAAATCCAGTCGTTGAGTTTCTTGCCGTCGAGCTCGCCCTCGACGCTGAGGCCGACGGACGACACCTCCTCGTCGTGCGAGTGTTCGTGGCGGAAGGTCTTGTCCCAGCCGTAGCGGATCAATTTGCCGTCGGGGGCATGGAGATGGGTCGGCACGTCGTGGCCGGTGAAGAGGACATAGTGGCCGGCCTGCTCGATCTTCACGGGGAAGTGGCCGCTCTCATCCTTGAGCTTCAGGCGGTGCATCCTGCCGTCGGCGGCGACGGTCTCGCCGGGCAGCGTGATCTTCTCCCAGTCGGAGTAGGCGAGGACGGTCTTTTTGATAACCGCATCAATTGTAGCCGGGCTCGGGGAGCCCGGTCCGGGGTCGCCGACCACGGCTACAGGCGCGACGACGACATCGAGCGAATTGTGGTCGTGGCCGCAGGCCTCGCCGCACTCGTGGTCGTGGGCATGGTCGTGGTCGCCGTGGTGATGCGCGCCGATGCCGAGGTCGTAGGTGCCGGGCGTGAGTTCGTAGGCGCCGGCCCATTCAAAGGGATATTCGGTCTCGAGGAACTGCGGGTCGACCTCGACGGCGCGGTCGAGGTTGAAGCCGCCGACGTTGAGCACCTTGTCGATGGCGATGTCGGCGTTCTTCGCGCGGTGGATCTTCGCGACGCCGTTGATCAGGTGCAGGCGCTTCTCCAGGGCGTCGAGCTCGGCCGGGGTGACGAGGTCGGTCTTGTTGAGGACGATGATGTCGGCGAAGCCGACCTGTTTCTTCGCCTCGGGCGAGTCGTCGAGGTGGAGGGAGATGTGCTTGGCGTCGACGAGGGTGACGATGGCGTCGAGGCTGAACTGCTCCTTCATCTCGGGGTCGGTGAAGAAGGTCTGGGCGACGGGCGCGGGATTGGCCAGGCCGGTGGTCTCGATCAGGATGGCGTCGAGCCGGTCCTTGCGCTTCATGAGGCGGCCGAGGATGCGGAGGAGGTCGCCGCGGACGGTGCAGCAGATGCAGCCGTTGTTCATCTCGAAGATCTCCTCGTCGGACTGGATGACGAGCTGGTTGTCGACGCCGACCTCGCCGAACTCGTTCTCGATGACGGCGATCTTCTTCCCGTGCTGTTCGGTCAGGATGCGGTTGAGGAGGGTGGTCTTGCCGGCGCCGAGGAAGCCGGTGAGGACGGTGACGGGAATGGGCGGGAGGGACATCGGGAAGTGAAAGGGAGAGTGAAAGTGGGGAGGGTGAAGAAAAGCCGTCCATCGCGGGTTTGCAACCCGGCGGATTTGGCCTGTGCTGGATGCATGCGTGACGCCCCGCCCAAGCCCCCCGAACCCCGTCCCGGACTCTACCGCCACTACAAGGACAACCCCTATCGGGTGATCGGGCTGGCCCTGCACTCCGAGACCCGCGAGTGGCTGGTCGTGTATGAGGCGCTTTATGGCGACGGCGGGCTCTTCGTGCGGCCGGCGGGGATGTTTGTGGAAACGGTGGAGGTCGGCGGCCGGCGCGTGCCGCGGTTCGCGCGGGTGGGGGATTAGCGGCGCCGCCAAACCTGCCAGCGTTCCTTGCCGTTGAACAGCGGCAGGGAATCCGGCACCGTCAGATCCTCGGTTCGCTGGAAGTTGGTTCCGAGCAAGGTATCGAGCTGGTTTTGGGTCAAAGGGTAGGGTGGCGGTTCGTCCTCCGGCCCGAGGAAGAATGATCCGCAAAGCACGCCGCCGAGCAGAATGATCTCCGCCATGCGCCGGGCATAGGGCCGGTGGAGTTCCGGGGTCAAGGCGCACAGGAACGTGCGCTCGTAAACGAGGCTGAAGCCACCCATGTCGGCGGCAGGTGCGAAAAAGTCAGCGACGCGCACGAGGTGCGCCAGCGGGCCGAGTTCCTCCTGCGCCCGGGTCACCGCTGCCGGGCTGAAATCGATGCCCAGCACCGGCCAGCCGCATTCATGCAAACGTCTGATCTCGTATCCCGAACCGCAGCCCGGCACGAGTGCCCGGCCGGCAACGGAGGTGCGTGCGAGGTATTCGTCGAGGCGCTTGGGCACGCCATGCTGGTCCCATGGCGTCTTGCCGGCGGTATAGCGCTGGTCCCAAAAACCGGGTGCGGTGCTAGGATCCTGATTCATGCCGGCCGGAGCTTCAGGCCGAAGTGCCAAGGCGGCAACAAAAACGCCAGGCCGTCGACTTGCAGGCCGGCCTCCGTGGCCCAGACGGCGATCTGTTCCGGGCGCGGGCGGATGGCGAGCGAGGGACCGCGCGGGGTGGTGAGGTCGCTCCGCCAATGGATCACGGCGACCAAACCGCCGGGCCGCACCACGTCGCGGGCGGCGCGCAACAGGGCGACCGGTTCCTCGGCGTGCAGGATGTTGAAGAGGAGGGCCGCATCACAGGACCCGGCAGGGCGGCCGAAGCCGGCGGCCAGCACATCGCGGGTTTCAACGCGGATATTTGTGATGTCGGTTTCCGTGGCTCGCTGCCGGGTGGTGGCGACCATGTCCGGATCGATGTCGAGGGTATGCACGGTGCCGCCGATGCGCCGGGCCAGCGGCAGGGTGAAGGTGCCGTAGCCGCAGCCCAGCTCGGCCACGTCGCCCGTCGTCGGGCCGAAGCCGAATGCGTCGAGGATGCGCGGCACATCGAGCAGCGCCTCCCAGTAATCCTGCGACGGCATGCCGCTTTCACGAAGTTTCATGGAGCGGGAAGATGGCCGGTGGCGCAGCTCGCACTTACTACCTACTGATCTCCGGTCATGAGCTGCTCGGAAGGAACAGAGGCGCTGCTACTCATGGGGAACGCCGGGGGCTTGGAATTCAGTAGTGGTTACCTTCGTGCGCGCGCACTTCGATGCGCACGGTGCCGGCAGGCAACGGATCAAGCGCCACCCGGTAGAGGGCATCGCTGTGCCGGCGGTAGCGCGGGAGGATCTGGCGAGGCTCAAAGTGTTCCACGGTGGTCCGCAGCACTTCGCCAGCTGCACCATAGAGCGTTACGTCAAGGTGCGTTTGAGTAGTGTCCTCCGCCTTCAGTTTCTTGATGACGTAGCCCTTCACCACCAGCGGGCCGGATTTCCGTTCCAGCCAGATTTTTTCAACCTCGACGACCGGTGAATGAACCCGGGCAAGTTGGATGTGGGCCACGTCGGGCGGAGCCCGAAACGGGGTGGCGCAGCCGGCAAGGAGGATGCCGGCCGCACCGAGAATTAACGGCAGGGATTTCATGATCGGTTGGGGTTAAACTTCAACTTCGCGCACATCGCTGTCGTGGTGGGCCATGCGGTAGAGCGCGGGCAACACGACGAGGGTGAGCAGAGTGGAACTGATGATGCCGCCGATGACGACGGTCGCCAGCGGGCGCTGCACCTCGGCACCGGCGCCGGTGGCGAGGGCCATCGGCACGAAGCCGAGGCTGGCCACGAGCGCGGTCATGAGCACCGGGCGCAGGCGGGTGAGGCAGCCTTCCTCCACGGCCTCGTCAATGGGCTTCCCTTCCTCCCGCAGGCTGCGGATGAAGGAGATCATCACGAGGCCGTTGAGCACGGCGACACCGGAGAGGGCGATGAAACCTACGCCGGCCGAGATGGACAGCGGGATGTCGCGCAACCAGAGGGCCGCGATGCCGCCCGTGAGGGCGAGCGGCACGCCAGTGAACACGAGGAGCGCATCCTTGGCGTTGCCGAAGCTCATGAAGAGCAAGCCGAAGATCAGCAGCAGGGCCACGGGCACGACGACCTGCAGGCGCTTGCTGGCCGAGATGAGCTGCTCGAACGTGCCGCCGTATTCGAGCCAGTAGCCGGCCGGCACCTTGACGGCGGTCTGGATGCGCTGCTGGGCCTCGGTCACGAAGCCACCGAGGTCGCGGCCGCGCACGTTGGCAGTCACGACGACGCGGCGCTTGCCGTTTTCACGGCTGATCTGGTTGGGGCCGGGGGCGATGTCGATCCTGGCGACCTCGCGCAACGGGATGAACGACAGGGCCAGCTCATCGTCGGTGGCGCCGTGACCGCCGGCACGAAGCATGGCGGGCAACACCTGGGCCTGGTCGTCGTGCAACCTGGGCAAGGGCACGGGCAGGTTGCCGAGGGCGGCGAGGTCGGTGCGCAGCTTCTCGGGCAGGCGCACGACGAGGTCGAAGCGCCGGTCGCCCTCAAACACCTGGCCGACCGGCGTGCCGCCGAGCGCGGTGGAGACGATTTCCTGCACCTCGCCCACGGCGAGGCCGTAGCGGGCGATGGCCTCGCGGTCGAGCTGGACGGTGAGCAGCGGCAGGCCGGTGGTCTGCTCGATCTTCACGTCGGCGGCGCCGGCCACGCTGCCGAGCACGCTTTCGATCTGGCCGCCGACCTCGTTCATCACTTCGAGATCGTCGCCGTAGACCTTCACGGCCACATCGGAGCGGACGCCGGAGATGAGCTCGTTGAAGCGCATCTGGATGGGCTGGGTGAACTCGTAGTTGTTGCCGGGAACCTTCGCGGCAGCCGCTTCCATCGCCGCGACGAGGTCAGCCTTGCTGCGCCGGGGATCGGGCCACCGGTCGCGCGGCTTCAGCATCACATAGGTGTCGGCGACACTTGGCGGCATCGGGTCGGTCGCCACCTCGGCCGTGCCGATCTTGCCGATGACCTTGTCCACCTCCGGGAACGACTTCACGGCCGCTTCGACCGCTTCCTGCATCTTCAGCGACTGGGTCAGGCTGGTGCCCGGGATGCGCAGGGCGTGGAGGGCGATGTCGCCTTCATCCAGACTGGGGATGAACTCGGTGCCCATCTTCGAGGCGGCAAGAGCGGCCAGGCCGATCAGAACCACCGCGACCGTCGCGGCCGCGGGACGCACCGACATGACGAAGCGCAGGACCGGCCGGTAGAGCGATTTGGCGCCCCGGATGGCGAAGTTGTCCTTCTCGGAAACCCGGCCGGTCACGAAGATCGCGACGGCGGCGGGGACAAAGGTGACAGACAGCGCCATCGCGCCGAGCAGCGCGGTTACGACCGTAAAGGCCATCGGGTGGAACATCTTCCCCTCCACGCCGGTGAGCGCAAAGATCGGGATGTAAACCACGGTGATGATGAAGACACCGAAGATCGACGGCTTGATCACCTCGGTGGTCGCCTCGGCGGCGAGGGCGAAGCGCTCCGGCCGGCTGAGCAGGCGACCGAGCCGGTGTTGCTCGTGGCCAAAACGGCGCAGGCAGTTCTCGATGATGATGACCGCACCGTCCACGATGAGGCCGAAGTCGAGGGCGCCGAGGCTCATCAGGTTGCCCGACACCTTGTTGGTCACCATGCCCGTGATCGTGAAGAGCATGGAAAGCGGGATGACTGCGGCGGTGATGAGCGCCGCGCGGAAGTTCCCGAGCAGGAGGAACAGGATGACGATGACGAGCAGCGCGCCTTCCACGAGGTTCTTCTGGACGGTGGCGATGGTGCGGTCCACGAGCGCGGTGCGGTCATAGACGGTCTTCGCCACAATGCCCTCGGGCAGGCTGCGGTTCACGTCTTGCAGCTTGGCCGCGACGCGGGTGGAGACGTCGCGGGAGTTTTCGCCGATGAGCATGAACACGGTGCCGAGGACGACCTCCTTGCCGTTCTCGGTCGCCGCACCGGTGCGCAGCTCCTCGCCGAGGATCACGTCGGCCACATCATGCACGCGCACGGGCTGGCCGCCGCGGCGGGCGACGACGATGTTCTCGATCTCCGGGATGCCGCTGACCTGGCCGGGCACGCGGATGAGGTATTGCTCGCCGTGGCGCTCGATGTAGCCCGCGCCGACGTTGGCGTTGTTGCGGGCGAGGGCGTCCATCACGTCGCGCAGCGTCAGCCCGTAGGCCATGAGCTGGTCGGGCCGGGGCGTGACGTGATACTGCTTCACGAAGCCGCCGATGGTGTTGACCTCGGTGACGCCTGGCAGGTTGCGGAGCTGCGGACGCACGACCCAGTCCTGGATCTCGCGCAGGTCGGTGGGGGTGTAGGCGGTGCCGTCGGTCTTTTTCGCGCCGGACTCCGGCTCGACGGTGAACATGAAAATCTCGCCCAGGCCGGTTGAGATCGGGCCCATGGTCGGTTCGAGGCCGGGCGGGAGCTGGGACTTCACCTCCTGGATGCGCTCGTTGACGAGCTGCCGGGCGAAGTAGATGTCCGTGCCGTCCTTGAAGACGACCGTCACCTGCGACAGGCCGTAGCGCGAGATCGAGCGGGAGTGGTCCAGGGCGGGCAGCCCGGCCATCGCGGTCTCGACCGGGAAGGTGACGCGTTGTTCGGCCTCCAGCGGGGAGAAGCCGGGCGCCTCGGTGTTGATCTGCACCTGGACGTTGGTGATGTCGGGCACCGCGTCGATGGGCAGGTGCTGGTAGTTGTAGGCGCCGATCGCGCCCATGCCGAGCGTGATGACGAGGATGATCCAGCGCTGCCGGATCGCGAATTGGATGATTTTTTCCAACATTGCGGGAAGGGGGTCAGAGGGCTGCGGCGGAAGTTTCGCCGGTGCGGATACGGATGGCGCGGGCGACATCCTTGATGGTGACGAGGCCGTCGCCCTTGTTGCCGGTGCGGGCGGAGCGCACGATGGCTTCCACAATCGCATCGGCCTGGGCGGCTTCGCAGGTGACGAGAAGCACGAGCTTCCTGTGGAACGTGAAGTTGTCTTCCGTGGGGCGGTAGGCTCCGCCGGTGCCGCGGCCGCGGCCCTGGCCGTGGGCGTCGAGGAGCGAGGCTCCGGGGAAGTGCGGCAGGGCGTGGAGCGCGTGCATCACGTGCGAAAGCGTGTGCGGCTGGATGATGGCGGTGATTTCTTTCATGGCGGGTTCTCCCTGGCTCAGTGGTCGTGCGAAGCGCCGGACTTGCCGATGTCGGCCTTGATCAGGAAACTGTTCTCGGTGACGTAGCGCTCTCCCGGTTTGAGGCCCTTGCGCACCTCGACATACCCGCCGCCGCGGCGGCCCAGTTCCAGCGGACGGGCCTGGTAGAGGTCGCCGTGCTGAGAAAACACCACGGTGAAATCGAAGAGCGTTTGGAGCGCCGATTCCTTGACAGCCACGGGAACCGTCTCCTCCGCGAGGGTGATCTCTGCCTTCACGTAGAGGCCCGGGCGCCAGCGCTGCTCGGGATTGGGCAGCACCACCCGGGCGATGAGCGTCTGGGCCTCGGGCGAACTGACCGGAGAAATCCAGGAAATGGTTCCCCGGGCTTCGCTGCC
This sequence comes from Lacunisphaera sp., assembly GCA_041909435.1. Taxonomy (GTDB): domain Bacteria; phylum Verrucomicrobiota; class Verrucomicrobiia; order Opitutales; family Opitutaceae; genus Lacunisphaera. The sequence goes on along the minus strand of JAYRDK010000007.1, from coordinate 11,583 downwards.
GCCGTCGTCGGCGTGGATCACGACCACCTGGCCGACCTTGACGCGGGCCTGGTCGCGCTTCGGCACGTTGAGATCGACCCAGACCTCGGAGAGGTCGGCGATGGTGTAGAGCGCCACGCCGTCGCCGACGGTTTCGCCGGCGTTCACGTCGCGGTCCACGATGATCCCGGCGATCGGGGCCTTTACTTCGATGGTCGTCAGCGACTGGTTGGTTTCGAGCAGAGCCACGGTTTCTTCGGCGCCGACGGTGTCGCCGAGCGCCTTGCGGGCCTCGCGCACGATGCCGCCGAAGCGCGGCACGGCGCGGGCGATCCGGTTGGCGTTGAGCTTCACGGCCCCGTAAACGGAGATCGCTTCGCTCATCGCGGCCGGACCGGCCGGTTCGGTCGCAACGCCGCCGCGCTGGGCGGCCTCGGCGGTGATGGTGGTCTGCATCTCCGGCGCGGAAACCTCCCAGCGATGGGCGCGTCCGGCATGCTCGGCCACGATGGTGTAGTCGAACGAGTGCGGTTCATACACCTCGGCGGTGCCGCGGGCGTAGTCGGCCTCGGTGGTGAAGGTATGCTGATCGATCACGCCGCCCGGGCGCTTGAGTTCGACGGCCAGTTTCACGGCCGAGGCTGCGACCGGTTTGCCGCCCTGGGTGAACCAGGCGCGGAATTCCGGCGGGACGCCGGTTTCGAAGATCGTGAGTTCCAGCGCGAAGTCGCCATCCTTGAGGAGGCGTCCGCCGTGGGGACCTTTTTCGCCTTCCTCGGCGGCGTGGTCGTCGTAGCCGCCGGAGCCGTGGTCGTCATGGCCGGCGTCGGCGGTGGCGGCGTGGTCGTGGCCGCTTTCGATGAGGTAGTAGGCGAGGCCGCCGCCGAGGGCCAGCACCGCGAGGATGGTGAGGGGAAGTTTGAGTTTCATGTTCACAGGTCGTTAAGGGATCAGGGTTGGGTGATAAGGGAGGAAACCGCGCCGTAGCTGGCGTCGGTGAGCGTGTCCAAACGGACGAGCGCGAGAGCGTAGGCGGCTTCGGCGTCGAGGAGGTCGCGGCGAAGCCCGCTGAGGGCGCGCTGGGCATCGAGCACGTCGATGATCGGCAACTGGCCTTGTTCATAGGCTCGACGCACGGTGGCGTAGGCCTCTTCAGTGGCGGGCAGGGCCTGCCGGCGGAGGTTTTGCGCGGCCTTGTGTGCGGCGTTCAGGTCCTGACAAGCGGCGGTGAAGGCCGTGCGCAGCTCGACCTCCACGGCACGAATGCCCTGCTCGGCCCCGGACAGGGTCTCACGGGCCGCGCGGATGTTGCCTTGGTTGCGATTGCGCACCGGCAGCGGCACGGAGACGCCCGCAACAAACGCGGCATCCGAGCCGTCGCGCAGGAATCTCACGCCGCCGCCCACGCTCACGTCCTGCACCGCCTGGGCTTGTTCAAGGTCGAGCGCGGCCCGGCGACCAGCGACGAGGCTCTGTTGGAGCTCGAGGCGGGGGTTGGCGGCCAGACGGGCGAGCAGGTTTTCCTGGGTTGGCAGGCTTTCGGGCAGGCGCAGGGTGCCGGCTACGGTGGGGACTTCCGCGGGATCGCCGCCCCAGGAGGCCGAGAGTGCGGTTCGGGCGGATGCCAACGCGGCCTCGGCGCGGGCATGTTCGGCCTCGGCGGCGGCGAGAGCAGCCCGTGCGCGGGCGGATTCCGCGGGCGAGGCGGCACCAGCCTGCACACGGTGGTCAACGGCGGCGACGGTTTCGCGTGCCAGGCGCAAAGGCTCGCCGGCAAGCGCGAGCTTTTGCTGGGCCGCGAGCACTTCAAGGTAGGCGGTCGCGGTCGCGGCCAGGATCTCCGCCCGGCGCACGGCGTATTCCTTGGCGGCGGATTCCCGCTCGCGGCCGGCGAGGGCGACGCGCTTGTCGCGCTTGCCGCCGCGTTCCAAGGTCTGACTGGCCTGCACGGTGGCTTCGAGACCGCGCACACCTTGCCGGGAACCGGTGCCGACGAAGTTCTCCAGCGAAAGGTCCACGGTGGGATTGGGCCGGAGACCGGCCTGCTCGATAAGAGCGTCCGCCGCGCGTTCGGCGTAGCCTTGGGCGACAAGGGCCGGGTTTTGGGCGGAGGCCCGTTGCAGGGCATCGCCGAGGGAAAGCGGAGACGGCGCAGAGTCCTGGGCTTGTGCGCCCGCAAGGGTGAAGAAGAGGGCCGTCCCGACGAGCAGGCGCGGCCGAAGAGTGAAATGAGACGAAGACATGGTGGGTTGGGAATGGTCTAACGAGGGTGACTAAGCCCCAAACGGACGCGCGCAGGCGTCCTCAAGGCGTGGAATGCCGCAAAACTCCGTCCGCGCAGGGACGGGTCAGGCTACGAAGTCAGGCGCTCGCGCAGGCAAGGCCGCGCGGCGGTCGAATTGCCAGGTGCGCTGCAAGGGCAGTGTCGTGTCCTGGACGATAGCGAGCATTTCCGCGGCCGGTTCAGGCGCGGAAATCTCAAACAGGCAGAAATGGCAGACGGTTGCGAGGGCCGGCCAGGTCGCGAGGTCGTGGCGGACCTTGCTGGTGGCGAACTGGCCGGACTCAATGGATTGGCAGCCATCATCGGAGCAGGTGTCACCGCCAGTGTGCGCGGTGCCGGCCGGCTGGTCGGCGCAGGCGAAAAGGGTGTCGAGGCCCAGGCTTTCCAGCTGACAATGCAGCGTCGCCGGCAGCCACAGGGTGGCCAGAAGCAGCGCGGCTAGTTTCATCAGGCGGGACACGGTGGGAAGTTCTGCATTTGAAGCGGCGTTGTCAAGAAGCGCGGCGGAGTTGGGGGCCGGCCGGGGGGGGCCGGTCGCGGTCGGTCGGGAGACCGACCCTCCACCGGGGCAGTCGGGGCATAAGGCCCCTCCCACCATTCAGAACCGGAAAGTCCACGCCGCTTTCATCGAGGTCTCGTTTTCGGTCGGGCGGAAGCGGTCGAAGCTCGTGTCGTAGCCTTGGTTGACGATGAAGAAGACCTCGTTGCCGGGCTGGACGATCCACTTGAGGCGGAAGTTCATGCCGAGTTCGGCGGAAAGGTTGTCGTATTGGCCGAGCATGCTGACCTGCAGGTCGGGGCTGAAAGTGTAGACGGCCTTCGCCGCGGCGACCCGCACGTCGAAATGGCCCTGCGGCAGACTTACGTGGGTGAAGCGGAAGTTGGCGCCGAGCTCGAGGCGGTTGGAGGGACGCCAGCCGAGCTCGGCCTCGTAGTCGTCGCGGCGGCCGGTGAAGAATCCGCCCGTGTGCAGCTCAAGCTCGAGGCTCACGGGGCGTGAGTTGTTCGTTCCCATTTCCACATGGGTGCGGTTCCACCGGTGGTCGCCGGCGGGGATGATAATGCCCGGCCGGATGGCAAACGGAGCGTCGAGCCGCTCGACCGTCGGCTGCCAGAAAGCCACAAGGTAGTCGTTGGCCGGCGTGGCGGCCTCGCCGCCGAACCAGTAGCTGCGGTCCAGCCGCCGGCCGTTGAGGTCGGTCACCAGGTCGCCCTCGGCGAACAGGTCGAGGCGGCGGATGGGCTTTTGGTCGAAATACCAGCGGTAGCGGTTCCAGGAATGCATCTGCTGGATGCCGGCGCGCGAGACGAAGCCCAGCGCGGGATCGTAGTGCTCGTCGATGCGGTTGAACTCGAACGAACCCTCGTAGGGTTCGTTGGGGAACCGGACGGCGAGCGTGGTGGCGGTGCCGTCGCGGCCGGTGTAGTCGCCGTCGGTATATTGGACGGCGGTGCGGACGGTGAGCGATTTTTTGCCGAGGACGTGGTTGTTGACGTAGTTGAAGTCGGCGCCAACGAGCGTGTTGTCACCGTCGATGCGCGGGTCGCCGTGGGTGAACACGATCCCCACGCTGGACTCGTCGAGCACCTGCCGGGCGACGCGGCCGGCGAACAGATTCTTCGAGGCGATCCCGGCGTGCTCGTCGATCTGCGCGTCGAGCAGGCCGACGGTCCACGGGCCGGCGCGGCCGGTGAGCTTGAGGCCGCCGAGGACGTCGACCTTGGTGCCGTCATCCGCGAGGCCGATGCGGCGCGAGAAAAACGGCAGCGGATCCTGGTTGATGCCGGCGAAGGTGAAGAGCGAGGCGTCCTGCGTGAAGAACGCGCGTTTTTCCGGGAAGAAAAGCGAGAAGCGCCCGAGGTTGACCTGGCGCTCGTCCACCTCGGCGTCGGCGAAGTCGGTGTTGACGGTGAGCGTGGCGGCGAGGGAGGGCGTGACCTGCCAGATGACGTCGAAGCCCGGCTTGAACTCGAACTCCTTCTCGTCGGGGGCGGGGTTTGAGCGCCGGGTGAGGCTCGCGTAAGGCTTGAAGTCGAGGCCGCGGCCCTGGCGCAGGCCGGTGATGCCGCGCAGTTCACCCAGCAGGGGCAGGGCGATGGTCGGGCGGTTGCGGGCGATGCCGGTCCAGCGCATGACCTCCTGCTTGCGGCGGACGGCGCGCGCGACGTTGAAACCCCAAGTGTCGTTGGCGGGATCGAAGGCGAGGCTCTTGACCGGGATGGCGAACTCGGCGGTCCAGCCGCCGGCGTCGATGGTGGAGCGGCCGAGCCAGACGGTGTCCCACTGCTCGTTCGCCTGATCCTTGTTCTGGATGAGGCCATCGTGTTTGCCGCCGACCGGGGTCAGCGCGAAGTAATAGCCGTCATTCTGCCGGTGGAAGGTGTCAAAGACGATGCGGATGAGGTCGTCGGAACCGTTGTCCTGGTCGCGCTGCATGGAGTAGGCGCGGATGCCGGCGGGGCCGGCGGAGTCGTGGGAGCGGACGGCGACGTAGATGTTGTCGGGATCGTAGGTCACCCAGAACTCGGTGCGCTCGGTCGGCACGCCGCCCTCGTCGGGTTCGACCATCCGCAGGGCGTCCGTGTGCGCGACGCCCTCCCACTCGCCCGGGCTGAGGACGCCGTCGATCTTCGGCGGCGTGGTCGTGGCGCGGACGTCCAGCGACGGCGGCGCGCTGGGAGCGGTCTGGCTGAAGGCGAGCGGCGCCGCGAGCAAAGCTGCGGCGGCCACCAGGAGGAGACGGTGGTGCATAGGGGGCTCGCAGCAAAAACGGATTCCCAGGCGGGGGGAATCCGGAAATGAGGAGAGTCGCGGAGTTAACCGCCGGGTTTGCGACCGGTTACACAAAATCGCCGCCGGGCCTCACAGTTTCAGGCGGCGCAGGCGCAGGGCGTTGGCGACGACGCTGATCGAGCTCAGGCTCATGGCGGCGCCGGCGAACATCGGACTCAGGAGCCAGCCGGTGAACGGGAAGAGCGCGCCCGCGGCGAGGGGCAGGCCGGCGACGTTGTAGGCGAAGGCCCAGAAGAGGTTCTGGCGGATGTTGCGCATGACAGCGCGGCTCAGGTGCACGGCCCGGACCAGCGCGGCGAGGTCCCCCTTCACCAGCACCAGGCCGGCGCTGTGCATGGCGACATCGGTGCCCGTGCCCATGGCGATGCCGACGTCGGCGGCGGCGAGCGCGGGGGCGTCGTTGAGGCCGTCGCCGGCGAAGACGACGCGTTCGCCGCACGCCTGGTGCTCGCGCACCAGCTCCTGTTTCCGGGCGGGCGTGACGCCGGCATGAAACCCGTCGAGCCGGAGTTCGTCGGCGACGGCCTGCGCGGCCGCCGCGCGGTCACCGGAGACCATCACGACCTGCAAGCCGTGCTGCTGCAGGTCGCGGATGGCGGCGGGCGTGGTGGCCTTGATGGTGTCGGCCAGTGCGAGCAAACCGGCCGCGCGGCCATCGACCGTGACGCCGACCAGCGTGGCCGTCGGGTGCAGCGTGGCGTCGGCGGGCGCCCGGCCGACGAATACGATGCGGCCGTTGACGGTGGTGCGAACGCCGGCGCCCGGCTCGGCGACGAAACCGGAGGCGGCGGGCACAGCCAGTGACCGCGCCTGTGCGGCGTGCACGATGGCGCGGGCGAGCGGGTGCTCGCTGGCGCTCTCCGCGGCGGCGGCCAGGGCCAGCAGGTCGTCCCCGGAGAATCCGGCGGCGGGCTGGACCGCCACCAGGTGGGGCCGGCCCCCGGTGAGCGTGCCGGTCTTGTCGATCAACAGCGTGGTGGCCCCGGCCAGCGCCTCGAGGGCGGCGGCGTCCTTCACGAGCACGCCGGCCTGGGCGCCGCGACCGATGCCGGTGACGAGGGAGACAGGCGTGGCGAGGCCGAGGGCGCAGGGGCAGGCGATGATCAGCACGGCCACGGCGTTGAGCAGGCCGTAGAGCCAGCCCTGCGCCGGGGCGAACAGGCCCCACGCAAGAAAGGTTGTCGCGGCGATCGTCAGCACGACCGGGGCGAACCAGGCGGAGACGCGGTCGGCCAGGCGGGCGATGGGCGCCTCGCTCTCGGTGGCCTGCTGCACCAGCCGCACGATCTGGGCGAGCATCGTGTCGGCGCCGACGCGCTCGGCGCGGAGGACGAAGGAGCCGGTGGTGTTGAGCGTGCCCGCGCTGAGCCGGTCGCCGGCGGCCTTGGCCACGGGCAGGGGTTCGCCGGTGAGCATGGATTCGTCGATCTCGGCCGGACCGGTTTCGAGCGTGCCGTCCACCGGCAGGTTCTCGCCCGGACGGACGCGGAGCCGGTCGCCCGGTTGCACGGCTTCCAGCGGCACATCCTCCTCGGTGCCGTCGGTCCGGAGACGGTGCGCGACCTTGGGTGCGAGGTCCATCAGGGCGCGGATGGCGGCGTCGGTGCGCGCGTGGGCGCGCTGCTCGATGATCTGGCCGAGGAGGACGACGGTGGTGATGAAGGCGGCCGCCTCGAAATAAAGCGGCACGCCGTGGTGGGTCTGGTATTCCGGCGGGAATAAGGACCAGAAGCAGATGGCCGCCGTGCTGTAGAAATAGGCCGCGCCCGTGCCGGTGACCGTGAGCGTGAACATGTTCGGGTCGCGCTCGCGGATGGACTTCCACCAGCGGCCGATGAACGGCGCGCCGGCCCAGAAGAAGACGGGGGTCGTCAGGATGAACTGCAGCCAGCCGCTCATGCGTGGCGTAATGCGGTGCACGAGGTCGGGGGCGAACATCTCGCCCATCGCGAGGAAGAGGACCGGCACGGTCAGCGCCGCGGCGACATAGAGCTTCGGCCGCAGGTAGCGTTCATGGGGCAGGCCCATGTAAACCGGCTCGTCGGGCGCGGGCATGGGGCCGGCATCGGGCGGGGCGGCGTGGCCGTGGTGGTGGCCGTGGCTGGCGGACGAAACCGGGACGGCGTGGCCGGAGGGAGCGGGGGAGGAGTGTTTCATGGTCTTGTTTCTTTCCCTGGGAGACGAAGTCGAAGGGGACATCTTACATTCCAGCCGGATTGCCCCGCTGCCTCCCCAAGATTGCCTGCTTAAATCCGGGCGGCGGTGCGGCCGCTCCGGATCATCCAAGCCAGCCAGCCGGCTGCCACGACATCATAGGTCCCGCAGAAACCCGGATACCACACCGGCACCCCGGGATTGGCGAACAGGTGGCCGTGGAAAAAATCAAACACGCCATGGCCGGCCAAGGCCGTGACCACGAGCCAGAGGTTGCGCTTGAAGCCCAGGACGGCCGTGAGGATGAACCCGGCGCCGATCACCGATTCCAGGCCCAGCACCGTCATCGATTTTCCCAAGATGGCGAAGAGTCCGTAAAGCACGGCGATGAAGATCATCACGGTCGGATAAAAGGCCCGGTCCCGGTCCAGTCCGACGAAGCGGGCGAACAGGCCGACGGCCAGCGCCAGGCCCAGGCCAATGAGATATTCCATGGGGTTCAGTGGGTTGAGGTGCCGGGCGACTCAGAGCCAGCGACGCACGGCGGATTGATAGGCGGTGAAGGCCGGCCCGAAGGTCGCGGTCAGGATCCGCTCCTCGGGGCCGATCTGCAGGCGGTTCATCAGGGGAATAAACGCCGCGGCGGAAATAAACGCGAGCCCGTTGCCAAGGAACACGCCCCAGCCCACCAACAAAAGCAGCATGCCGAGATACATCGGGTTGCGCGTCCGGCGGTAGATACCGGACACGACCAGCTGCGAGGCGGCCGCGGGATGCAGGGGATCGACGGTGGTCCCCGCCCGGCGGAACGAAACCACGCCCAGAACGGCGACAATGACCCCGAACCCCGCCACGGCGGCCGCGATGATCCGGCTCGCGGGCAGGGCGAAGCCGAAGGCGGGCGCGAGGCGGGCGGTGGCAAACATCACCGCGCCCAGCAACAGGACGATGACGACGGGCGGAATTTTCAGCTCAACGGCGCGCACGGCTGAGGGGGGAGGCTTGGCGGCGGCGAACCATCCGGCCGAAATCCCAGAGGGCGAGGGCCAGCAGGGCGTTGTAGTCGTGACAGCGGCAGCGCGGGCCGCGCCGGCAGGAGCAGTTCTGGCAGCCGCAGGGAGGGATGGTCTCTTTGTTTTTGGTCATGGGATGATGGGTTTCATCCCGGAGACGGGCTCCGCCGGTGAATCTTACAGGCTTTGTTTCTTTTCGGGCACGGGTGCGCAGTTGCAGTCGAGACAGGCCCCCTCGGCGCAGGCGCCGCAGAAGGCCACGAGCCTGGTGCGCAGCTCCTTGCGGGCCCGGTGCAGGGTGACGCTGGCGTTGTTCGGCGTCATCTTCAGGGCCCGGGCGGCGACCTGCACGGATTCGCCGTTCAGGTCGACCCGGCGCAGGAGTGCCGCGTATGGCGGCTTCAGCGTGTCGATCACGGGGCCGAGGCAGCCGCAGAGCCGGGCCTCCCAGGCCTTGGGGGCCGGGGCGACATCCTCGCCAAGGCTGGCCACAAGGGTGCCGAGCGCATCGTCGCGCCGCCGGCGGGCGCCGCGGGCGCGGTAGTGGTCGACGATGGCGTTGCGCAGCAGCTGGTAGAACCAGGCGGTGAGCTTGGTGTCGTCCTGGATTTCGCCGGCGCGCTGCACGGCCTTGAGCAGGCCGTTCTGCAGGATGTCCTCCGCCTCGGCCGCGCTGCCCACGCGCGCGCAAAGGAACGCCTTGAAGGCATTCCTTTGCGCGTTGAGTTCGCGGGCGAGCGTGTCGGCGCGGGCGGCCATCTCAGTGATGTGGCTTGGCGGCGGGCTTGCCGGCGTCGTCGATGCGCTTCAGCGCGGCGGCCGGGTCCTTCTTGAAGTCCTTGATGCAGGACTCGCAGCAGAAGCGCACGAGGCGGTCGGGTGATCCCTCCGCGCGGTAGATCAGGTCGGTGGGCTCGCCCATGGTGCCGAGGTCTTCCTTGGAGATCACGCAGGTCTTGAGCGGGTAATCCTTGCGCGCCTGCGCGAGCCAGGCGGCGTCCTGGTCGGTGGGTTCGTCGAGGCGGCCCGCCGCGGGCGCGGCGGGGGCGGCGAAGGCGTTGAGCACGAGGCCGGCGACGAGCGCCAGCAGCGGGAGGAGCTGTTTGGTTTTCATGGAGAAAAAATCAGGACGTATGGTTGAGGTGCCGTTCCCGCAGCCAGGCGAAGATGACCGGGGTGACGATCAGGATATGGACGAGGCTGGACAGCATACCCCCGACCACGGGGGCTGCAAGCGGGCGCATGATCTCCACGCCGGTGCGGTCGAGCCAGAAGATCGGGAGGAGGGAGGCCACGGTGGTGGCGACGGTCATGACCTTCGGGCGCAGGCGGAGACGGGCGCCTTCCTTGATGGCGGCGATGAGTCCGTCGTGCGTCAGACCCCCCCCGAGGTCGGCGCGCTTTTTCGCGACGGCCTCCTCGAGGTAGACGACCATGACGACACCGGTCTGGATGGCGGTGCCGAAGAGGGCGATGTAGCCGACCCAGACGGCGACGCTGAAGTTGTAGCCGAGCAGGGCCTGCAGCAAAACGCCGCCGGTGAGGGCGAACGGCACGGCGAGCAGCACGTGCGCCGCCTCGGGGACGGACCGGAAGGTCATCACCAGCAGCACGAAGATGATGAGGATGACGGCCGGGAACACGTAGAGCAGGGTCTGGCGCGCGCGGAGCTGGTGCTCGTATTGGCCGGAATACTCGATGGACATGCCGGGATCGAGTTTCACGTCGCGGGTGATGCTGGCCTTGATGTCGTCCACGAAGCCGCCGAGGTCGCGGTCGGCCACGTTGGCCTGCACGAAGACGCGCAGGCGGCCGTTCTCGCTCTGGATCTCGTTGGGGCCGACGGTGCGCTTGATGTCCGCCACCTGCCGCAGCTGGATGTTCGCGCCGGACGGCGTGGGCAGGGGCAGTTCGCCGAGCTTGTCGATGTCCTCGCGGTCGGCCTGTTCGAGCCGGACGGACAGCGGCCAGCGTTCGCGGCCCTTGAGCGTGGTGCCGACGGTGGCGCCGCCGAGGCCGGCCTCGACGTATTCATAGACCTGCTGGACGCTCAGCCCGTAGCGCGCGAGGTCGGCGCGGCGGACGGCGATCTCGAGGTAGGGCTTGCCCTGCACGCGGGACGGCGCGACGCCGGTGGCGCCCTGGATCCGGGTGATCACGCGCTCGACCTCGAAGGCCTTCTGCTGGAGCGCATCGAGGTTGTCGCCGTAGATCTTCACGCCCACCTGGGCGCGGATGCCGGTGCTCGTCATCAGGATCCGGTTCTCGATGGGCTGCAGGAAACCGGGCACGTAGCCCGGCACGTTCATGAGCTTGGCGCTGAGGTCGGTGATGATGGAGGCCTTGGTCGTGCCGGCGGGCCACTGGCGCTCGGGTTTCAGCATGATGGTGGTCTCGATCATCTCGACCGGCGCGGGGTCGGTGGCGGTCTCGGCGCGGCCGAGCTTGCCGGCGACGGAGGCGACGGCGGGGTGCTCGCTCATGACCTTGTCCTGCCAGGCCATGATGCGCTGGACCTCGGTGAGCGAGGTGGCGGGCAGCAGCACGGGCATGAAGAGCAGCGAGCCTTCCTCGAGGGTCGGCATGAACTCGCTGCCGAAGCCGGACGTGTGCCGGGCGATGGAGTCGGGCAGGCGCGCGTTGAAGGCGCGCGGCAGGCCGAAGGCGACCATGCAGGACGCGGCGAGCAGCGCGACCGCGAAGCCCAGCACGGTCTTGCGGTGGACCAGCGCCCAGTCGAGCACCGGCTCGTAGATTTTCAGCAGGGCCTTCATCAGCCAGTTCTCGCTCTCCGGCTTGAAGGGGCCGCGCACGAGGATGGTGCAGAACACCGGGACGGCCGTGATGGCCAGCAGCACGGCGCCGAGGAGCGCGAAGCTCTTGGTGTAGGCCAGCGGGTGGAAGAGCTTGCCCTCCTGGCCGGTCAGCAGGAACACCGGGACAAAGGCCAGGATGATGACCAGCATCGAGAAGAACATCGGCCGGCCGACCTGGGTGGCGGCCTCCAGCGTGTGGGTGAACACCTCGGGCGGGGTCAGCCGCCGCTTCAACTCCTCCTCGGCGCGCTCGCAGTGGCGGATGACGTTTTCCGTCATGACGATGCCGGCGTCCACCAGCACGCCGATGGAGATGGCGATGCCGGTGAGCGACATGATGTGCGACGGGATCCCGAACCGGTCCATCAGGATGAACGAGATCAGGATCGAGGCCGGCAGGGGCAGCGTGACGATCAGGATGCTGCGGAAGTGGAAGAGGAAGAGGATGTGGGCGAGCGTCACGAGGATGATCTCCTCGGTCAGCGCGTGCTTCAGCGTGTCGATGGCACGGCCGATGAGGTCGCTGCGATCATAGAAGGACTC